>JAKSVU010000099.1 GCA_024413465.1 Alphaproteobacteria bacterium | reverse complement strand
TTCGTCTCCTCTCGTGCTTAGCTATAAGTCACCCACTACAGTTGACAAAGAGCCAAATAAACATCCAACACACGAAGACACTCTTCAAATCGCTTCTGATTAAAGTTTGTTATCTCAAAGAAAATGACTTCATTATTCAAACTAATTGGCATCATTCCTTCATCAGTCAGTGTTTTTAGTAAACCAACCAACAAAAGATTATGAACCAACCGCATGCTGTAAGCATATCTTGGTGTGTGTAAATCATGTTCAAAAGGTGTATCCATACTTCCTTGAATGGGATACAACAATCGATTAAGTGCTAAACGATGCCTAGGATCAGATTGCCATCTGCTCAAGACTCGTGCTAACTGACGTTTAAAATAAGAATCTTTTACCGTTTCTAACATGATATAAGATTGAATGTGCGTCAAATCAAGACGAATAGCTCTTTCATATCTTTTGGTTTTAACTTGAGTCGACCATGATTTTTTAGGATTATAATTTTCAACATAAAAGCCAATTGGAGCTGATGCTCCTGATAATATCGTAAAATGCGAAAATTGAGTTACGGCACCATTCTTTCCAAAAGTTTGTTGGATTGCTTTTTTAGGATTTTTGGATTGATAACAATCGTACAACTGTTTCAATTCTCCTTGTAAAAAATAGCAAAAGGGCTTGTATTTTTTGGGAACAAAAACTGAATAGGCATCCTGTAATTTCGATTTTGTATAAAATGATTCTGTCAGCTGCGCATCTGTCGTTGTTTCATTAACAGGAATATGAAAATTTCCCTTAAACGTTTCTAACAGATATCTTTTTTGTTGAAAAACTTCTTGAAAAGCTTTACTTCTAAAAATAATTTCTAGATGCAATAAATACTCTCTCTGATTTTTAGCAGGTGGCAGCAACGATTGAATTTCCAAGCGTTCAAATGAGTTATGATAAATTCTACCATCAAAAGTTTCAATATCAAGCATCAACGGATGTGACAATAACTTTAAATACTCCTCATAAAAATCGACTTTTAGGTCTAACGTTTTAAGTGTATCATTCAGACGCTTGGTTGGAGCCATATCAGAAGTATTCAATTCTTGAAGTTTTTGCAGGAAAATGTCATTTGCAACTTTCTCCTTTAATAAAATAGCAATCAGAACGATTATTGGTCTTTCAATGTGATTTCCTCGGTAAGAAATCTTGTAAAAAGTTTAATTTCTAACAATCCAATCTAGCTTCTCTTTAAATAATTTGCTGTCAGAAAAATAATCATAAACAGCGTATTTTCCTTGATACCAAAGATGTAATTTCAAAGAATCTTTAACAGTGAGTGAGTAATAAATAAATTTCATAGCATCTTCCTTTTTCACATTATGTCATACCCTAAAAATATAGTCAAATATTTTTACTATTTTGGACAAA
>JAKSVU010000098.1 GCA_024413465.1 Alphaproteobacteria bacterium | reverse complement strand
AAGTTAAGTGACAAAGTTAATGCAACACTTAATGTGATTTGACAATTTAACCATTTATTTTTACCTTCTATCTCAGGAAAGGAGGTGAATTAAATGAAAAGATTAACAGTCGAAGAAAGGATGTTAATTCAAGCTTGTTTGAGCAAAGACATGAATCTGACTGCCATCGCCAATAGGCTTGGAAGGAATAAGTCTACGATAAGTAGAGAAATAAAAAGCCACTTGATAATAAAAGAAGGTTTTACCGATAAAGAATGTATCCATCGAAAGAAACATTTTCTCTGCAATTCCTGCCAATATCGTGGGTCATGTCCACGTGATAAACGCTTTTATAACTTTGAAGAAGCACAAAAAGTTGCAACCGATCTTAAGAGCCTCTCACGTAAGCACACACGGCTAAGTGAAAGAAATATTGCAATAATCAACGAAGTACTGTTAGAACAAATTCGGGGGTTGAAACAATCATTACATCATGCATATATTTCTAATCCATCACTTGCCAAAATATGCTGTGAAAAAACTATAAGAAGGCTCATTTACAATGGATTCGCTGCGATAAAAGCTCACGAATTAAGAAAATACGTTATCTATAAGCGAGAATATGAAAAGCCAAGAAGCTTTCAATTACGAGACATAGAAGTATTAATCGGTAGACAATTTTCTGACTATCTTAAATACTCTTCTAACCACAAAAGAGAAAACATAGTTCAATACGATTCTGTGATTGGAAAAATGAGTGATGAGAAAGCAATTTTAACAATAACTTTCATTAAATATAAATTTCAATTTGGCCTATTAATAAAAAAGTCTAATCCAAGTGATGCTGTTACAAAAATAAAAAGGTTGTTTAGATTAATTGGCTTTGAAACCGCTAAAAAGATATTTCAGATTAATCTTGCAGACAACGGAGTCGAATTCTCTTATTTCAACCAAATCGAAGTAGATGATTCAGGACAGTTTATATGTCGGACATTCTTTACGAATCCTTATAAAGCAACTGATAAAGCACATTGCGAAAGAAATCACGAATTAATCCGCTATATGATTTCAAAAAGCAAATCGTTAGATTTTTTGACACAAGAAAAAGTGAATTGGATGTTTTCTCAAATCAACTCTTATGTAAGAAAAGGTTTAGATGATCAAACACCATACGATTTAGTTAGAAGAAAATATGGTCAGGACTTTTTAGACAAAATTGGGATTTTCAGAGTAGAAAAGAAAAAGGTCGACCTAAGACAAATGTGTTGACCTTTCCTTTTTCTCTAACAACGTTGCAATAACTTCGCCAAATTTTACTGCATCGTCTTTTTGTTATGCCAAAATTATAAAATCATGATTTAGTTTTGTCAAAATTAGGCATAGTTATCGCAACAACGATTGATTTTTTCCACGAGACATTCAAAAAATATCATCTTGATGCATTAACTTTGTCACTTAACA
>JAKSVU010000097.1 GCA_024413465.1 Alphaproteobacteria bacterium | reverse complement strand
GAAAAGTTTTCAACCAATTCACCAGCCTTATTAATGACCACCAAAATTATTAATTTAAAAGATTAATAAATGAATAATGGTAGGCGGTTGAAAAGTGGTTGGTTCATTGGATAAATTCAACATAGTTTTCCGTGTTTATCACAGTATAGGTATGATTTGGATAGTTTTTTGCAAAAGTATCGGTTATTTTTGGTTTCTTCGATGGACTCCATTTGAATTCAAATGTGTGCAACATTCCGTCAACATCCTCCAAATAATCAATTTCCTGCTGTTGGTTTGTGCGCCAAAAATGTGATTTTCCGTAGAAACCGTTATAGGCATTTTTCTTTATCCTTTCGCTTATCAGAAAGTTTTCCCAAAGTGCTCCAACATCATTTCGCATCGTAATTGGCTTAAAATCAGATATTAATGCGTTTCTTACGCCATTATCGTAAAAATAGATTTTTATGCTTTTCTTCAATTCGTTGCGTACATTTGAACTATATGAACGTAAATGGAAAATAATGAATGATTTTTC
Source organism: Alphaproteobacteria bacterium (assembly GCA_024413465.1). GTDB lineage: Bacteria > Pseudomonadota > Alphaproteobacteria > CAAGCB01 > CAG-977 > UBA2903. The sequence goes on along the minus strand of JAKSVU010000097.1, from coordinate 927 downwards.
AAGTAAGTCAATATAACGTTGGACGGTTTGAGAACTTATGCCGATAAGATTTCCTAACTCGTTGAACGACACTTCGCTACCGATTTGCAAAGCCAAAGCCTGAAGCAGCCGTTCAATGATTTCCGGTTTTCTAATATCTTGATAAGCGAAAATGTCTTTATAAAGGTAACTTGAAACAATGTTTTGTAAAAACACGTTTTCATCGCTTTCATTATTGATTACATCAGGATATAGACCATAAATCAGTCGTCGTTCCAAAAGTCTTTTTTCTGTTGTTAATCCTTGATAATCAATTATTTCTTTTTCTGTAAAAGGAAACATTACATATTCAAACTTTCTGCCTGTCAAAGGTTCGTTGATTGAATTTGAAAGGTCGAGTGCCGATGAACCAGTGACAATAATCTGTTTTTCGGGAAAATTGTCTATGAGAAGTTTGAGTGTTATGCCAATGTCTTTCACCCTTTGTGCTTCGTCAATCAGAATCATTTCGGCATTTCCTATTTCTGACTTCAGTTCCGTTGATGTAGGCAAAGTCAACATGGCACGGATGTCAGGTTCATCACAATTCCAAAATAATGTCTTCTTTTCCGTTGATTTTATAATCATCTTTAGCAGTGTGGTTTTTCCCACTTGCCTTGGTCCGACTATCACGATAGCTTTGCCTTTGAACATTCTTTTTTGAATGATATTTTCCAATTGTCTTTCTATCATATTTTCTCAAATTTTCTGCAAAAGTATGCAAATTTTAAAGTATAATTCAAAAAACTTATAAGTATTTTAAAGTATAATTCAAAATTGTTATGATTTTTGTTTTTGATGCTTCGATTTTTTTGAGTATATATTTCTTTTAATCAATATAGTTTTCTGATTTTTAGCCGTAATTCTATAACAAATAAATGCTATTTTTGCAACCAAATTGGCGGTTAT
>JAKSVU010000096.1 GCA_024413465.1 Alphaproteobacteria bacterium | reverse complement strand
TGATGTTGGAGCGGCTTTTGAAAAGGTTTATAAAAATGATAAATCTGCATTCAGAACAGGAAAAATTGGAAATGCGGAATGTAAACTTATCAATCAACACACGTTTGTAGATTTTGCTGTAAAATGGATGGAACGAAACCGCAGTTAAACAAACGGATTTATAAACTCAACCAACGGTTTGTTTAAAATAGAAATAATCTCCCGTAAAGTAAAAGCATAAGGAGTTAAAGTATGAATCAAATCAAGATTGGAAAATTCATTGGTGAACAGAGAAAAGTGCACAATCTGACTCAGAGTGAACTTTCTGAAAAACTCGGCATTACAGACAGGGCAATTTCCAAATGGGAAAGAGGAATCTGTCTTCCGGATGCAGGGCTTATGCTTAATTTGTGCAGCATACTTGAAATCTCCGTAAATGAACTTTTAACAGGAGAAAAAATCACTATGGAAAACAACACAAAAATTACAGATGCCAACCTTATTGAACTGGCAAAGAAAAATGAACAGGCAAACAAAATGCTTTTAGGAATTGAAAAAGTCCTTCTTGTTTTACTTGCCTTGATTCTTGCAACATGTCCATTTCTCTTTAAGAATTACATTGATTCACCGCTGGCAAAAGGAATCATAACCGGCGTAATGATTGCAGTCTTTATTGGAATCATTATTTTATGTCTTCATATTGAACATAGGGCCGGCTATTATGAATGCAAGAAATGTGGAAATAAATATGTTCCTGAATTCAAGAATATTTTGTTTGCCCTACATTTAGGAACTACAAGACGCATGAAGTGTCCAATGTGCGGCAAAAAAAGCTGGCAGAAAAAAGTTTTGAAATAAGCTTTTCAATAAGAGGCAGTTTCCACACAGAAGCTGCCTTTTTTGTTTTAAAACAACTTACTAAAATCCATTTTGTTGTACAAGATGCGGTGAATCTGAATCTCTGAATTTTGAACAATATAAAATATGTAATAATTTCTTACGGGGATTATTCTATATCCTTTCTGACGTAAATATTTATCATTTGGCTGGTGGTGGGCAAAGGGAAAATCAACTATTTTATGCAAAGCATTTTCATAATCATCTAAAAATGGCTTTGATGAAGTTTGTAATTCGTTTTCCCAATATTCAACAATTTCAACTAAATCAGTTTGAGCACTTGAAAAAATATTAAGAAAAAATTTATCTTCCATAATGCTCCCTTAGTTTATTGAGAAATTCAAATGCATCCGTTCCTTTATCACCATTTGCAATTTCCCGTTCAGCTTCTGCAAGTTTTGCATAAACTTCAAACTTCGTGAGTTTTTCTTCCGTAGAAAGCTTTGTTTCGTTCTGTAAATTTGCAGCAACAGAAAAAAGCATTGTTGCAAATTCATCCAATGAGGAATTCTGGATAGTATGTTTTACAGCCACCTGAGAAGAAACACCGTAAGCAGGTGTTGGGGAT
>JAKSVU010000095.1 GCA_024413465.1 Alphaproteobacteria bacterium | reverse complement strand
AAATTAAACTTCACTCCATTGATGATAGTCAGTACCTCGACATGATTTACTACCGCATCTAGGTTTTGGTGAACTTTTTAAATTTAAGGAAAGACCACATCGACTACATTGCCATGTAATATTTCCTATTTCACCCAAGTTACGCCACGAATGTTTACCAAGAACATCCTGAGATGCAGAACAAATATTTGGTTTATTCACTGGAGATGAACCAAAAGGCATTTGTACATTTATCCCACAATAATCACAAACCCACCAATACATCAATCTACTTGAAGCCCTATTTGTAGATGATTCAGTATTACTTCTCGTTCCACTTGATGATGAAGCAGTAGTAATAAACGCTATCAAAATAAAGATGCCAAAACCGACAACAAGAATTGTAGTTCCGCAAACAACTTTTCCAATTTTACTTAAAAACCATGTATATGGATTTTTTGTAATTGGAATATCATTGGCAAGTCTGATTTTCTTTTTCTTTCCAAGTGTAACAAAAATCAAAATAAGACCAACCATGAAAATAATACTACTGATGGCAGCAAGTACCATCATCAAAATTTCATTTGTTTCGTCAACAAAAGGAACAAAACAACCAGGAACAACACCCAATGCAGTTATAAGCCATGGTAATTCAACAATTTTGAACCATTTTTCTGCATCTATATCTTCATACTGTTCAATATCGTCTTCATTTTTAGGATGAGCTTTTTTATATTCCTCTATTTTATCTTTAAACAAAATACCATCAGTATCTGGAAAATTTCCTGTAAACAGACGAACTGTATCAATAATCCACCATATATAAAAACCACCCAATGTGAAGAGCTGCAAAATACCGGTTCCCCATTGTCTGAGCATAAAACGATGAATCCCCAAAGACCCAAAGAGCAAACATATTACAGAAAGCACATTCTTTCTTTTTATTGGAGACTGTTCTGTTGCTTCTGCTTTTGGACGACCGTTCCACATTGTATAAAGTGCAAAAATAGTTTGGATTTGCTCATTAAGCCATTTTGAAATTTTTGATTTCTGTTCAGCTTCATCTAATGATAAGAATTTTTCATTTATACTAATTTTTTCCTGAATCTTGTTTCCATTTATATCTTCATCTAAATTTAGTTTTTCAATCTTCTCGTTGCTTTCAGATTTCAAGATTCCAAAAAGAAGTTTTTCCTCATATTTCTTATCTGTAGAAAAACCAACAAAGAACGACAGTTCAGGAAAATTTGTTTTTGCAGTAAATCTTATTCCGCTTGTTCCATCAACTGCATAATAAGCTGAATGCGAAGTTATTTGAAATTTAGTTGTTTCTAATGTTTTTAAACTTAATTGAACCAGACCATAAATTCTTTTCTTTTCTAAATCTTCCATATCGTTTCCTAAAAGATAAAAACTGATGGACTTTTCTTGTAACACAAGTTGCCCATTGGGCAATCCACATAACA
>JAKSVU010000094.1 GCA_024413465.1 Alphaproteobacteria bacterium | reverse complement strand
CGTGTATTTCAATGGAACTATGTGAAAATCATAGACTGAATGCGCAACGGTAAGTTTGAGTAAAAAAATCACTAGAACAATCACTGAAAAAAAAGAAATGAGGCAATTGAGGGCTGCCGGTTTTGTATTTTTTGGGAAGATTTGATTTTTGAGCTGATGTTTTTGCAGAAGCGGCAAATAAGTCCGGAAACTTTGGTACACGCTGGGATAAATCCCATACTTTTTGTATAAAAAGTAATCTTTCATTTTTTAAGAATTGCGCAGTTTCGATTCTTGGAGATTAAAAATGTTACATTCAAAATTTTCTCGTTATTCGCTGCTTTTAGTAAGCGTATTTGTTTGTGCTTTATTCTTTACTGGTTGTAATCCTAATCCTCCTTCTGAAGAAGCAACTCTTGTTGGAACCTGGCAAAGTCAGGCCGGAGATGGTTACGTAATTTCTGAAACTACAATCACTTATGATGATGGTGGTTGGGGTTTTGGCTGGAGCGGAACAATTGAAGAAATAGCAGATTCTTACATCTACTACTCAAAAGATGGAGAATTTAATGCTGTTGCCTACAAAAATCTTACAGACTCATCTTGCAGTTTTTCTAATGCCTACAAAGATGGTGGAAAATCTTCTGAAACTTCTCTTGAAGATGCAAAAAAAGAATTTACTGTAGAAAATGGTTATTTTGTTTACTACTCAGAATGTGCTAAAACTGAATAACAAATGAAAAAAATCCTGCTTTTTATAATTTCTGCAATTTTTCTCACAAGTTTTTCCTTTTGCGAGGATGAAATAAATCTTCCTTCCATTACAACTTACGTTTCGGCTCCAGTTGCTGAACAAAAAATTGTACTTTCGGAAGAAGATATTCAAAATGAACATGCCCAGGATTTGCCCTCACTGTTGGAATCCGCCGGCATTCAGCTGTTAAGTTATGGTCCGTACGGTTTGGAAAGTAAGCCAAGTTTACGAGGTTTTACAGATGAAACTGTTCGCGTAGTAATTGACGGCGTTTGCGTAAACAATGCGCAGTATGGAACTTTTGATTTTTCATCCATAAGTCTGGAAAACATAGAAAAAATTGAAATTATAAAAGGCGGATTTACAGAAGGCGTAAGTGATGATGATGCAGTTGGCGGTGTAATTAAAATCACTACCAAAAAACAAAGTCTTGGACATCATCTTTCGCTGGACACATCGCTTAAATCTTTTTTCAACAAAGAAAAACCGATAGATACAATTTCCGAAAGTCTTGCTTACAACGGCCACCTTTTTGAAAATACCTTTGCGAACTTTTCTGCAAAAGGTACATTTGCTCAAAACGAATATTATTTTGTTAATCGTGACATTACTCAAATTCAAAAAAATGCCCGTGTGCTGGACGGTAATTCAAACTTAAATATCACAAATTATTTTGGTAATGGAAACTCGTTTTCTTTCAATGATTTATTTTACATTGGTGACAAAACTTG
>JAKSVU010000093.1 GCA_024413465.1 Alphaproteobacteria bacterium | reverse complement strand
GGCTCTATGTCAAGATTTGGGGTGCGGTTCGTCTGCACCTCTTTTATTTTCTACATTTTAATTACTTTTTAAGTTAGTATATTTTTTTGACCTGTTTTTTAGGAATTTTTGCATAGCAAACAAACCTAGCAGGTCATATTTTTTTAATTATGCATTTTGATAATTTTGAACATGCATAATTTTATTTCTAAACCTTTCTAAATTTCTAAAACCAAATCCTATCCTTTTTATTGTTTTAATAAGATTATTAACTCCTTCAGCGTAGCTGTTTGTGTATTTCGTATCAAACGAATTTAAAATGTATCTATCGTAATGTTGGAATGTTGCAGCCACTTTCTTAAATTCTTCAAGTCCACTTTGTTCTACAAGTTCATATCATTCTCTGAGTTTTACTCTTGCTTCTTCACGCGTACTTGAATCATTCACTTTGTAAAACGCTTGTTCTAGTTGATAAGCTGATGTTAATTTTTCACTTAAATTTAGCATCTCCATTAGTTCTTCTTCTGCATCGTACTTTTTGATTTTTATTACTTTCTCGTATCTTCCAAGAAGTAATTTTCTTGAATGCTTCATGTGAACACGGAGTTCTTTGCCTAGTGTATTTTGAATTTCTTTTCTTATTTGATCCATTGCTCCAGTCACGTATCTTGTGTAGTGAAATCTATCCACTACAATCTCTGCATTTGGGAAGTATCACTTTGCGAGTTCGATGTAAGTATCTCACATGTCGCAAATAAAGAATTTAACTTTATATCTTCTTTCCTTTGAAATCGTTGAGAATTCCTTAGATAAATCAACTTTAAATCGATTTTTAAAAATGTTAAGCACTTTAGAATTTTGTGGATCAATCATTACTGCTTGATATTTGTAATCACCCAGATTACCTTTGAACTCATCGATGCAAATATATTCGCCAATATCGTTTACCGAATATTTGACAAGGTCAAATATTCTCATAACCGTTGTTATCGAAATTTTCAATTCTTCAGCTACATCTTTGAATGAAACTTTCTTACCAAGCTTTTCAAGAATATAAAACAAATATCTTTGAGTCATTTGATAGTTTGATAAGATTTGTTCCTTGTTTTCAACAAAGTTCTTACCACATTTGCAATGATATCTTCTTGCTCTATACAGAAGTACCGTTTTTGACACCCCAAACGGGATATCTTTAATTTGCCTCTCTGGTAAGTAATCATGAATCATATTTGTTTCTTGGCTACAACAAGGACAAATATGTGGTTTTCTTGGCATTTCGACTTTTATATATCTCGTTCCTTTAATAATTTTAATGTTTTTTACCTTTAACTCTTTTAATTCTAATAATTTTTGTGTATCATTATACATAAATGGACCCTCCTTTTGGATGTAGCAATTAAATTGTAGGGTTCATTTTTTTATTTGCAATAAAAAAGATTGAAGAGCAGAAAATTTACATTTTCTGCACCCCAATCTTAATTATAGATTC
>JAKSVU010000092.1 GCA_024413465.1 Alphaproteobacteria bacterium | reverse complement strand
GAATCTATAATAAAGATTGGGGTGCAGAAAATGTAAATTTTCTGTACTTCAATCTTTTTTATTGCAAAATAAAAAAATGAACCCTACAATTTAATTGCAACATCCAAAAGGAGGGTCCATTTATGTATAATGATACACAAAAATTATTAGAATTTAAAGAGTTAAAGGTAAAAAATATAAAAATTTTAAATAAAACTAGGTATATAAAAGTCGAAATGCCAAGAAAACCACATATTTGTCCTTGTTGTTGCCAAGAAACAAATATGATTCATGATTACTTGCCAGAAAGAGAAATCAAAGATATCCCGTTTGGGATATCAAAAACAGTCCTTCTTTATCGAGCAAGAAGATATCATTGCAAATGCGGTAAGAACTTTGTTGAAAACAAAGAACATATTTTATCAAACTATCAAATGACTCAAAGATATTTGTTTTATATTTTAGAAAAACTAGGAAAGAAAGTCTCATTCAAAGATGTTGCAAAAGAGATGGGAGTTTCGATTACAACAGTTATGAGAATATTTGACCTTGTCAAATATTCAGTAAATGATATTGGTGAATATATTTGTATTGATGAGTTTAAAGGCAATTTAGGTGATTATAAATACCAAGCTGTAATGATTGATCCACAAAATTCTAAAGTACTTAACGTTTTTAAAAATCGATTTAAAGTTGATTTATCTAAGGAGTTCTCAACAATTTCAAAAGAAAGAAGACACAAAGTTAAATTCTTTATTTGTGATATGTGAGATACTTACATCGAACTCGCAAAGTGATACTTCCCAAATGCAGAGATTGTAGTGGATAGATTTCACTACACAAGATACGTGACTGGAGCAATGGATCAAATAAGAAAAGAAATTCAAAATACACTAGGCAAAGAACTCCGTGTTCACATGAAGCATTCAAGAAAATTACTTCTTGGAAGATACGAGAAAGTAATAAAAATCAAAAAGTACGATGCAGAAGAAGAACTAATGGAGATGCTAAATTTAAGTGAAAAATTAACATCAGCTTATCAACTAGAACAAGCGTTTTACAAAGTGAATGATTCAAGTACGCGTGAAGAAGCACGTGCAAGACTTAAAGAATGATACGAACTTGTAGATCAAAGTGGGCTTGAAGAATTTAAGAAAGTAGCTGCAACATTCCAACATTATGACAGATACATTCTAAATTCGTTTGATACGAAATACACAAACAGTTACGCCGAAGGAGTTAACAATCTTATTAAAACAATAAAAAGGATAGGATTTGGTTTTAGGAATTTAGAAAGGTTTAGAAATAAAATTATGCATGTTCAAAATTATCAAGACGCATAATTTTAAAAAATAAGACCTGCTAGGTTTGTTTGCTATACAAAAATTCCTATAAAACAGGTCAAAAAAATATACTAACTTAAAAAGTGATTAAAATGTAGAAAATAAAAGAGGTACAGATGAACTGCACCCCAAATCTTGACATAGAGCC
>JAKSVU010000091.1 GCA_024413465.1 Alphaproteobacteria bacterium | reverse complement strand
ATGAGATGAGACCCAAATGTTAGACCAAAACAGGAGGGTCTTTTCTTATATGAGATTTACTAAAGAATTTAAACTTGAATGCATCCACAAGTATAAAAACGGACAGCAATTGAATGATCCGGGAGGATGTGCGCATGCTACATTCATGCATGCAGTTGCTAAATGGACAAGAATTTATGATTCTATGGGTGAAATTGGTTTAGAACACAAATATAAAAAATATTCCACTCAAGACAAGATGAATTTAGCTGAACAAGTTTTAAGTGGAGAATCAATAACTTCAGTCGCCATTTCTAATGGTATAATGACATCTTCATTGTCAAAATGGGTAAAAAAATATCAAAAAAATGGTATTGATGGTTTAAAATCAAAGAAGCCAGGGAGGCCTCTCAAGATGAAAAAGAAATCAAAACCATCAGTAGACAGAACAAATGATGATTTGTTAAAAGAGAACGAGTATCTTCGTGCAGAAAACGAATATTTAAAAAAACTAAATGCCTTAGTTCAGAAAAGGAAGGGCCAACAACAGAAGAAAAAGTAACTGTTATTGCTGAATTAAGGCAGAATTATAAACTCAATGTCCTTCTTAAAATATCAGGATTACCCAAGGCTACCTTTTTTTACACAATTAACAAAGTTAATAAGGATGAAAAAAATGAAGAACTGATTAAAGAAATATTAAAAATTTATCATTATCATAAAGGTAGATATGGGTATCGGCGAATATCACTTGAATTGAAAAAGAAAAACATATTTGTTAATCACAAAAAGATTAAAAGACTAATGCGATTATTAGGTATTCACGGAATATCCCCAAGAGGTAAATATAAATCTTATAAAGGTGATATGAATGGAACATGCAAAAACCTACTTTTAAATAAGGTTGTTGATGAAGAAAAACATAAAACAAAATATGTTAGAGATTTTGCAACAACAGCTTGTAATCAAAAATGGACTACAGATGTTTCTGAATTTCATATTCCTGCAGGTAAATTATATTTATCTCCAATTCTAGATATGCATAATCGAGAAATAGTTGCATATAACATTTCAGCAAATCCAACTTTTAATCAAACGAAAGATATGCTGAAAAAAGCATTTGAAAAACATGAAAATTTAGAAGGCTTGATATTCCATAGTGATCAAGGATGGCAATATCAGATGGATGCTTATCATAAAGAATTAGAAAAAAGAGGTATTAGGCAATCAATGTCTAGAAAAGGAAATTGTCTTGATAATTCACCAATGGAAAATTTCTTTGGAATTATGAAAAATGAAATGTTTTATGGTCACGAATATGAATTTAAAACATTACAGGAGTTAGAAAAAGCAATGATTGAATATATCGAATATTACAACAATGAAAGAATTTCAGAAAAAACAAAAGGACTATCGCCAATAATTTATAGACAACAGTCCTTTGTCGCACTAACATTATAGAAAGCAAGTCCAACTTTTGGGTCTCACTTCAC
>JAKSVU010000090.1 GCA_024413465.1 Alphaproteobacteria bacterium | reverse complement strand
CTCATTCTTGTTTTCATTCAATCTTGTCTTTTTTATTCCTGTCATGTCCATCAACATCTCCATCTCTCCAGGCATCTACTTCGCCCGAATCGCTTCCAACGGAAAAACAGCAACCGAAAGATTTGTGGTGAAATAACCAAACAATAATAATTATCTAACAATAAAAAGCAGGGACTGTCTTTTTGTCAGTCCCTGCTTTTTATTATCTTAGAATAATCTATATTTTCCCATTAAATAGCAGAATTATCGGATACTCATCCCCCAGAAACGCTTTGTTGACAGACATGCCGAAAAAATGGCTCTCAACCTCGCATTTTTTCATCAAAAAAACACCCCGCGGTCAAAAACGGTCATCTTTTTTTAAGCCATTTTTCATAACAGTCTGATTTCCCGCAAAATGCAGACATAAAAAATTTTGTCCGCGGTCAAAAACGGTCACAAAAAAATTTGGAAGGCACGAAAAATAGTGATAAATTTGCATAGCGAAACAAGAAAAATGCCACATTCCCGACCACACATTATATGTAATGTAAAGAAATAATAGTTTCATGAAAAAACTTCACGGAATTATTAGTTAGACAAATTTCCAGCCATGGGCTGTTGAGAAACAGCCCTGGCTTTTATCGAAAAACAACTCGACTCCCCAGATGCCCATTTCGGGAGTCTTGGAAGAAAATAATAATTCTAAAAAATACAATTATGAAAAAATCACTGTTTGTTTTGTTTATTGTCATTGCCACTCTTACTTCCTGTGGCAATAGGAATCAGGTCAACCAAGATTTTGATTTGATTTGTACACTTTTGCATCAATACTGCCCAGACAATCAAGATGCCAGGTGGTACTTTGCCAATGAATCCGGCGATACTATTAAAATTGTTTTTATTAAAGAGTTTTCTAATGTTTGCAAACCAAACCAAGGATGGAAATGTCTTCCTTTCGTACATTATAATTTTCAATACGATTTAGTTTCTTCGAAAAAACTGGTGGGCAAACTGATGTTGGATATCGAGTATCTTTACAGTCAAGAGGAACTTAATATATCATCAAACTTTGCACTTGACTCTTATGCCGAGACAGATATGAAATCAGCCGATTTTGGCTATTCAAACAGGCCAGGCATTCCTTTGACAGACCTTGAGTCTTCCCTATCTGACGCTCTTACTCTGTCACAAGGAGATAACTCCATAACTTTTGCCAAGCATAATGGCCCTGTTGAATTCTGCATAAATTCAGAAACATGGCATTTAGTTGAATAAATCTTTTCAATAAGACTTTTGAATTATTAATTTCCAGCCATGGGCTGTTGGGAAACAGCCCTGGCTTTTAATGTATATTTCCTTGCGTTCTGAAATTGTCATAATACCTTTCCAACCCATTCAGTAAATTATTCTTGCTGGCCTTTTGTAAACTGAACATTTTTTACTATCTTTGCAGCCGCTATGAACAGAATTATCAAAAAAATATTAATAATCACTCTCTCT
>JAKSVU010000009.1 GCA_024413465.1 Alphaproteobacteria bacterium | reverse complement strand
ACTACGGATCAGAAGGCTGAGCGTTCGAATCGTTCTGGGCGCGCCACTTAAACTCGCAGGTTTCTGCGAGTTTTGTCGTTACTAGACACTTCTTTAAAATCTGTTTTTTCTTGGTCAATTTTTTGTAACCATTTTTCATTTCATCCATTACATTTAATATATGGAACATCTTTTTAGGAGAAGGTCAATGACTGAAAAATTAGAGTCACACAAAGAAGAGAAAGTTCTCCAAAATTATGGGAACTCCTCCCGCGATCTTGACTCGTTTGTAGAGCCACTCAAAAGTGTGTATGACAGATATAAAGTACCTCATGGTGAATTATAAGTCACTCAAATGTGATGCGGTCAAAGAAAGGGATTTTACCCTTTTTCATAAAAGGTTATTACTTTAAACCAATCAGATAAAAATCGTTTATTTATATTTTCTTTTTTATTAAAGTCAATTTTCGATAATAATTCTTGTATTGTTTTATCTTCTACTTCCTCTTCTTCTTTAAATGTTCTATAAAGATAATGTTTTCCAGTATTAAATGATAATGCTTCTCTAATAGAAATAATCGGTGAATTTTTTCTCATACCATCATTTATCCAAAAATTACATAAATTAGATAAAGTTATTTCTGATACATATCCACTTCCATATTTTGAGCTATACTGCAATAAATCAAAACAATTAATAATGATTTCATCAAACAACAAAGGTTTATTCTTTTTATAAACATCTATAATTAATTTCCAGTTATGCTTTAAAATATCATAATCAGATTTTTTTAATTCTTTCTTTAGCTCTATTTCTAGTTCTTCTAATTCATTAGTTAATGAAAGAATTTCCTGTTTATCTTTTTTTATTTTTAATCTAATATCTTTTATTTTTTCCATTTTAAATCTCCTATTTAGTTGTTTATGGGCAACAAGTCGGAATAAATAACCCTTTATAATTTAGACTATATCAAATATTTTATGGCACAGAGCATTTTATTTTATTTTTAAAACTATAAAGTTCTTTGTTGCCATAATCAAAAGCGGTTCTGCCATAAATGTCCTTAATATTTGGATTTGCCCCGTTCTTTAAAAGTAATTTGATAATGTAAAAAGGGGCAGATTCTACACATCCCCATCCTAATGCCGTTAATCCGTTTTCGTCAGTGATATTTGGATTTGCTCCATAATCAAATAATAATTGGAGGTGTTCTTTACTTTTTGAATATTTGGTAAATTCCATCAATGCAGTGCTAAATGATTTGTCATTAAAAATATATCGAACATTCATATTTGGATTTATTCCTTTTTTTAAAAGTATTTCATAAAATTCTTTTGGAGGATATTTTTTAAATGCAAAGGTAAAAGTCTCATTCCAAATTCGTTTTAACGTTTTGATCGGTGGGTGATAATTCAGAATCAATTTTAAAATTCTGACACAATCTTTGTTGATGCCTAAATATTCTAGTAGCCCCGAATCTCCATCTTCATCTACGGCATTTAAGTTTGCTCCACAATCAAGCAATAACTTTATTTTATCATAATCTTCGTATTCAAAATGCAAAACTGTCCAACCAAGATCATCTTTTGCTTTCACGTTTGATCCATTTTCAATCAGTTTTTTAATGATAGAAATATCTTTTTTCCAATTAAGGGCATACATCAATAATGTTTTTTTATGATAAAATCTTTGTGTGTAGCATTTTTTATTCCAAATAAACGGCTCAATCTCTTCCCAAGTTTTTGCAAGACAGATTTGCCGAATTAATTTTTCCTCCCTAGATAACGGACCTGCAAAAGAAGTAATCAATTTTACCATCTCTGTATTTAGATGACTACTTGGATCATCAAAGCAGAAACTTAATGCACTTATAGGATATGAACCAATTTTTTTACGAACGTCAGCTCCGGATTTTAAAAGGATTTTGATAACCTGATTTTTTTGGCGTTTTGCTTTTGCTGTTTTCTCAAGTATCTCCATTGTTTCAAGTAAAGGAGTATTTTCATTTTTATCTACGACATTTACGTCAGCACCATCTTTTATAGCTTTTTTAAATTCTTCGAAAGGAAAATCATTTTTTGAAAAGAGGCAATTTGAAATGAAGTCAGTTAAAAGCATATCTTTCTCCTTGTTAAGAACAATATATCTCAAACAGACGACAAAAAGTGTCGTAATATTTTATCTAGTGATTTTTTTAAAAAAATTGATAATATGAACATTAGCTTCTCCCTACAGGATGAAATAAAATTTTTTGATATATGTGTTTATTATCAAATTAATTACGAAAATAAAAAATCACTCCTCAACCTGAAAGGCATTTTCGATATGTTCTGGCAACATTGACTTCGGTGAAAAAAACAAAACGTCAAATCTCATTTCATAATTTTCATATTGAGGATGCGTCATTAAAAAATATTCAGCCCCTTTGACACGACGTTGTTGTACTAGAGGTGTAATACTGTAAGCAACGTCATTCGCACGGTATTTGACTTCAAAAAATACCAGCGTTTGTCCTTTGATTCCAATTAAATCGATTTCACCAGCACCTGTTTTTGCCATCGGTTTAAAATTTTTTTCAATAATTTTATATCCCTTAAATCGTAAATAAATACCTGCTTTGATTTCGCACAAATGCCCTGTTTTATTTGCGATTTTTCCAGACTCTTTTTTATTCATCTTTTAAGATCAATGCTTGTTGATAAAGTTCTTTTTTAGACAAACCTGTTTTTTCAGCAACGAAAGCTGCCGCCTCTTTAACACGCATTGTCTCTAAAGCTCGTCTTAATTCTTCTGCTACATCGATTTCCGGTTGTTTTTGTTCACCCTGTTCAACAACGATAACAATTTCTCCTTTTGGCTGACCATTTTCTTCGTAATAAGCTAATAATTCAGAAAACGTTCCTCGTATTGTCTGTTCAAATTTTTTTGTTAATTCTCGAGCAACAGCAGCCTTTCTGTCACCTAAAATTTTTTTCATTGTTGCCAAAGTATCACTCAATCGGTTTGGTGACTCGTAAAAAATCATCGTGGCAGGGATCATTGATAATTCTGCCAATTCTTTTTCTTTAGCACTCTGTTTTGCCGGTAAAAAACCTTCGAAAAGCCAACGGTGACAAGGCAATCCAGATAATTGTAAAGCTGTTAAAACTGCACTTGCCCCTGGAATTGCTGTAAAATAAATTCCTTTATCAATACATTCTTGAACTAACCGATATCCTGGATCACTAACCAGAGGTGTTCCCGCGTCTGAAATTTGCGCCACCATTTCCCCTGCTTGTAATTTTTCCATCAAAAGAGGCAACGTTTTTTCCCAATTATGTTCGTGATACGGTATCAATTTTCCCTTGATTCCCAAGTAAGACAACAGTTTATGACTGACCCTTGTATCTTCACAAGCAATAATATCTGCCTGTGATAAAACTTCAACCGCACGCGCAGAAATATCACCTAAATTGCCGATTGGTGTTGCAACTAAATACAATCCTTTAATAAAAGTTTGTTCAGACATTTGCACTCCTAAAAAAAACGAGTATATTGTATTATAATCACATTATGAATAAAGGAGCAATTTTTTGCGACAATTATTTAAAAACTTATTAGCTTTTACATTGATTACTGCTTTGTGTAGTTGTCATACGATTAGAGTTTCCACAAAAAACGTTTTTAAAGCAGATGATGCTGAACAAGCACAAAAAGAAACGATTGGAGAGCGTTCTGTTATTCAAAAACCAAAAACTTCTTTGGTTCGTATAGGCGTTTTACTTCCTTTAACTGGGAAATACGCTAAAATTGGAAAAACGTTACAAAATGCCTCCTTGATGGCTATGTTTGAAGGTAATTCCAAAAACGTCGTTCTTCAATTTTACGATACGGAAGGAACTGCTGAAGGGGCTCGTAATGCCGCAGAATTAGCTATCAGTCAAAACGTGGGCTTGATTGTTGGTCCTTTATTGAAAGAAGAAGTAAATGCTATTCATTCTATGACCTATGGTAATGGTGTTGACGTTATTACTTTTTCATCTGATCCAACTGTTGTTGGCAAAGGTGTTTTTACAATCGCAACACTAGCATCCCAACAGGCAGAATTTATCACACAGTATGCTTGCAGTAACGGATACAAACGCTTTGCAATCTTGTCCCAAGATAACAAAACAGGTGACATTATTTCTTACGCTGTGAAAAAAGCTGCTGACGCGTGTGGAGCTTATGTAACAAAAGCTGCATTTTATGATCCTAAATTAGATATTTTCCAACCTGCAGTTCAATCTATTGTACCAAAAACAATTGATGAATTGGAAAAAGAACGCGAAGACGAATTAAAACGTTTGGAAAAACTTCGTCCTGACGTTATTGCTGGAAAATCCATTAAAATGATGAATGAAGAAACTGAAAAATGGGAATCTGTTAAGTGGACTGAAGAAGAACTTGATACTCACATGAACGAATTACGTGAAAAAGAACTTATTCGTGATCCATTTGAATTTGACGCCTTATTCGTTTCTGATGATGGATCAAAATTGCGTTCTTTAGGCGCTATGTTTAATTATTATGATATTCCTTCAGAAATCAAAATCATTGGAACTTCTCAATGGGCAGAAGCAAAACCACAACAAGAAGCTTCTTTAGTCGGTGGTTGGTTTGCAAATTTGGCTCAAACAGAATTTAAAAATTGGTCCAAAAAATATGAAAAAGAATTTGGCGAAAAACCTGCTCGTATTGCTTCCCAAGCATACGATGCTATTTCTTTGACAATTTCTCTTGTTGATAATTATGGAACGATTGATTCTAAAACCTTAACAAATCCATCGGGATTCAATGGAATTGACGGATTATTCCGTTTGTTACCAAATGGTTTGTCTGAACGCGGATTACAGATTATGGCTGTTGAGAAAAAAGGGTTCTCTACACTTGTTCAACCACTTCCTCAATTTCAAACGATGCCTGAAACGGATGATGTCGTTTATCACGAATATTTCCGTATGTCACCAAGTTTGATAAGCGTTTTAGAAGAAGAAGTCGTTGAAGAAACAATCGAAGAAATTCCTGAACAAACACAAGAACAAAATCAAACGACTGAAACTCAAAAATCTGCCCCTTCAAAACCAAAAAAGAGCCTTTAATGAATAAGCGTAAATTATTTTATATTTGTTCCATCCTTTTTTATATTGTCGCTGCAATAGGTGGCTATGCAATGTATAAGGACAACAAATCGAAAAATGATATGCAAAAGGGCTTTATTGCTTATCAAAAAGGGGACTACCATAATGCTTTTCGTGCCTTTATCAATCAAGATTTGATTTACAATCCAGAAGCTTCTTTCATTATTGGAGCTATGTATTTTGCTGGTCAAGGTGTTGCTCAAGACAAAGAACGGGCAATCCAGTATTATGAAAAATCTGCTTTGATGGGATATGCCCCGGCGATGACGACTTTAGCTATTTTGTATAGTCAGTCAGACAAGTACGATTTGGCAGAATCTCACGCTATTAATGCTGCTGCAAAAGGTGACGTCGAAGCACAAATGTTACTTGCTTCTTGGTATGAAAACGGGTCTTTACCAGTCGATTATAAAAAAGCAGAATATTATTATGAACTTGCTGCCAAAAACGGTAACTTTACAGCTAAAAACAATTTGGCGATGTATTATCGCTATGGCAGATTAGGTGTTCGTCCAAACCTTGCAAAAGCAATGCGTTTGCAAACTGAGATGTTTCAGATGCAAAAATTGAAAAACAAACTTCGTCAAAGTAAATGAAATTTTATTCCTTTTTAGTCAGTTTACTTTTCGCAACTTCTGCTTTTGCCGCAGAAACTTACGTCGAAGGAATAAATGCTCTTTCTGACGGTGATCTTGATAAAGCCATCAGAATACTCAGCAAATTTGCCGATAAAGATATGTCATCGCGATATTACCTAAATATGGCAAAAGAAATCAAAAAGAAAATCTCTTTGCCAAATTTTGAATATGGAAATTATATTGACGACCTCAATAAATCACGAACGAATACCCTTGAAAAATTAGGTATGATTGACCGTTTAAAAGAAGAAGTAAATGGAATTTCTGGCAGACTAGCTGTTAAAAACGTTTTTGATTTAGCTTCAAAAGGGAACGTAAATGCCATTTACAAGGCAGGTCTTTATTTTCAAGAAGGAATAGGTGTTCGTCAAAACTTTCGTGAAGCAGCTAAATTTTTTGATGCTGCTGCTAAAAAAGGACATAAAGAAGCCTTAAATTCTGCTGGAATTTATAAAAGATTTGGAATAGGGACGAAACAAGATAAAAAAACAGCTGAAGACTACTTTAAAAAGGCGATGGAACAAAAATATCCAAAGGCCTTTTACAATTTAGCATCTTTAGAATTAGACCAACAGAATGCCATTGAAATTGATTTATTGGCAGACATCGGAACATCCTTGTTAAACAAAAAAAGTAAAACCTATAAAAAAGACGTTGCTCGATTTGATGAAATTAAAGAAAAAATAAAAGGACACGTCTCTAAATTCCATCAAGCATATTTAAAAAAGTATATTCCTTTTTGGTTGACCCCATATTTAAGTAAAGAAAATTACAAAGACAGAATTGCTCCTGAATTTCTTCCTTATCCTCCTGTACGCATGATCAAGAAAACACCTTATTTTGAATTATTTGAAGATAAAAACAGTGCAAAACCACTGATGCCCGATTGGCAAGATTTCAGAAAAGATATTGCCATTAATCCAGAAATTGAAGGAAAAAAACTGCCTTATCCTGCTCCACATGAACCGGAAGTGTTATCCACCTTATATTACAGACCTGCTTTGCCAGCAAAATTTCACCTATCTTTAACCAAAGATTTTGCGGTTATTCCTGTCTTTGTCGGTGATAATTTTGAAATAGGCGTTTATTCTAAATTACATGAAACAGAGGCAATTAAACTAGGTGGACATTATTCTGCAGAACAAGCAGATTACGTAGTCGCAATTGAATCAAAAGACAATTCAATTTCAACGGATAATATTTTATTGATTAAACCCATGTCTGTCCAAACGGCAACGACAGAAACGTGGGAAAGTCAATTATTCAAAGCAGAACGTCCAGGAATATCTTATATCCAATTCCGTCCTAAATCCGGAGAGGGATTCAAATACACCTTAAAAATCGTTATTTTCGGGAAAGAATAATTATTCTTCAGCAGTTGCGTTTACGCGTCTGCGCTTATTTGAATCAGAATTAGCCTTTTGCTGTGCTTCTGTTTGACGACGAAGTGTTTCTTCAGCTTCTTTAATTTGTTGTTCTTTGATAATTGAATCAATCAACAAATCAGCCCCTTGAATTTCTTGTTTTTTCTCGACTTCATAATCGAAATCATGAACGTTCACACCAAATTCCTGAAGTTGAGCATCAACTTTGTTTTCGTACTGTTTGATTTCATCTTCTTGATGTTTGTTGTACATTTCAATCAAACTTAAGGTTGAAGCAATCATTGGAACAGTTCTTTGTAATTCTTCAACAGACATTTTTGCTTCAACGTTATCACGATATGGAACTGCTGCAACGTTTCCTAACAAAACGGCTGTTTGGAACCATTTATATGCAAATTCATTACTGATATTGACACCTTTACCAGATTCATACAATTTTCCTAATTCCAATTGAGAAGGTGTATGATTACGAATAGCAGCAGAAGCAAAACATTCTGATGCAGCCATTAAAGATTCTTCTGTATCATCTTGTAACAACATCGTTCCACGTTCATATAATTCATCAGGATCTGTAATCTTAGAACAGACTGAAAATGCATTCGTATATTTATTCAATTGTGCTTCGGAATCATCAATTGAAGCAGCATGTACAGCAGAAGTTGCTAATAAAGCTATCATAAATATCTTAAACACGAAATTTTCCCCTTGAATAATGAACTGTTTTATATGATTCTATACTATAAAGAGTAAAAAATGTATAAAAAGATTAAAAAAAATGAAGCACTTATTATTTATTTTTTTAACTATTTTTTTGATTCGCCCTGTTTTTGCAAGTCAAAAAGCAGATTTAATCCCTTTAAATCAGGGGATTTTGCCAAATGAAGAAGCCCTTTTTGCCATTAAATTACCTTTGGAAAAAGGCGAACACGTTTATTGGAAAAATCCAGGTGATGCCGGTGAAGCATTAGAGTATCATTTTGATTTACCAGAAAATTTTATAATTACAGAAACGCTTTGGTCTGTTCCCGAAAAATTTAAAACTGGACCTTTTGTTGAATACGGTTATCAAAACGTCGCTTATATTTTTATCAAAATCAAGGCCCCTAAACAGCTTGAACAAGGAAAATTATTAAAAATTTCTGCAGAATTAAGTTGGTTAGCTTGTCAAGGAGAATGTATTCCTCACCAAGAAAAGGTCTCAGCCCTAATTACAACGGGTATAAAATCAAAAAATAATCCTGAAATTGAAACAGCCTTAAATCGTCTTCCCCAAAATCAGAAAATTGATTTTTTTGAAACGGAAGATCAATTCGTCTTTGTTTTCGAAGACGTTAAAAATGTGAAAAATGCTTATTTTTTCACTGAACAAAGAAATACTATTCCCTATGCTGATGAACAACTTTTCAAAGTCATTAAAAAGAAAGGCTATTTATTCATCAACAAACTTGAATCTGCTGACAATTTATCTGGAATTATTTCTTTTTATGATGAACAAGGAACTGCATTACAATCTCTTCAAATCAACGCAATGAAAAACTCGTCTACCCTACAAATCCCCGTTGAAATTTGTTTGAAAGACGTCTTAATGACATTGCTTTTTGCTTTTCTTGGTGGCTTTTTATTAAATTTAATGCCTTGTGTTTTCCCTGTACTATTTTTAAAGGCCTATAAATTGATGAATCATCAAAGTCCTGCCTTTAAAAAAGAAACTTTACTTTATTTTGCAGGTATTCTCACCTCTTTTATCAGCTTAGGTATCATTTTAAATACCGTAAAACAAATCGGTTGGGGGTTTCAGCTACAAAATCCGTATATCGTTTATGTTTTGAGCTTATTCATGTTTATTCTTGGATTGATGTTTTTAGACGTTTTTTCAATCGGTTCAAAACTACAATCTTGGGGAGCAAATCATAACGTCGGAGATTTTGGAACTGGTGTTTTAGCGGTTATTGTTGCCAGTCCTTGCGCAGCCCCATTTATGGGGGTAGCCATCGGATATGGATTATCGCATGGCTCCATCTTAACACTTGCAGTCATGATCATGATGGGAATTGGTTTATCTCTGCCATTTTTAATTTTTGCTTATTTCCCAAAAACAACGAAAATTTTACCAAAACCAGGCAAATGGATGATTCATTTTAAACATTTTCTATCCTTGCCTATGTTTGCAACAACTGGTTGGCTTGCTTTTGTCTTAGAAAATCAAGTTCCAAATAGTTTAATTAAAGTTTTTGTAAGTTTAGGAATAATTGCTCTATTGGCTATTATTTACGGCACGTTCCAAACAGGTATTTCTTTAAAAAAACAAAAAACAAAAATAATTTTCATTACTTTTTGTCTTGTTTGCTTAACTTATTTTCAAGGAACAAAAGTTGAAAAAATAGAATGGATGCCTTTTGATGAACAAAAAATCATGGCACTGCAAAATCAAAAAATACCTGTCTTTGTAAAATTTACGGCAAAATGGTGTTTGACCTGTCTGACAAATGAAAAAATCGTTTTAAATACTGATAAAGTAAAAGCACTTTTTACAGAAAACGGCGTTGCCGCATTTAGTGCAGACTGGACAAAGAAAAATCCTGAAATCACTAAAAAATTAAACTCTTTCGGCAGAAACGGCGTTCCATTATACGTATATTTTCCTGTTGATGGGAAACCCGTTATTCTAGGTCAAATTTTATCGTTTAACACCCTAAAAGAAGTGATTGAATAATGTTTGGTGTCTATATTCATTGGCCTTTTTGTAAATCAAAATGTCCTTACTGTGATTTTTTCAGTCAAGTTCCAAAATCCATTGAATTTGATATATGGAAAAAAGCCTATTTGAATGAATTAGAAAATTATGCTGAAATTTTGCCTGAAAAAAAAGTATCAAGTATCTTTTTTGGAGGAGGAACACCGTCTTTAATGCCCATTTCCGTTATGTCAGAATTGATCGAAAAAATAAAATCTTTATGGCAGACGAGTGATAATTTAGAAATTTCAATGGAAGGCAATCCATCTTCTCTATCTGTTGAAAAACTTGAACAATTCAAGAATACTGGAATCAATCGTATTTCCATTGGCGTTCAATCTTTAAATGAACTAGATTTAAAATTTTTAGGAAGACTACATACCGTTCAACAAGCTGTTGATATTGTCGAATCTGCCAAAAAGTTATTTCAAAATGTTTCAATGGATTTAATTTATGCTCGACCAAATCAAACGGAAATACAATGGGAAAAAGAACTTTCAACAGCCCTCTCGTTTAATCTTCCTCATTATTCTTTATATCAATTAACCATTGAAGAAGGTACTTTTTTTCATCGTAAAGGGATTCAACAAATGCCTGAACAACAGGCAAAAGATTTGTTTTTACTCACCGAAGAACTGACTCAAAAAGCAGGTGTCCCCAGATATGAAGTTTCCAACCACGCGCGCCCGGGGCTTGAATGTCGACATAATTGCTTATACTGGTCAACAGGAGAATGGATTGGTATTGGTCCTGCAGCACATGGCAGATATACACAGAATAATCGGTTCTATGCAGATGAAAATCCAAAATCACTCTCAGATTATCTAAATCATATTAAAAATGTAGATATCCTCAATCTAGATGATAAAATACTCGAAATCGTTATGATGGCTTTACGAACAAAATGGGGGATCGTTGCAGCCGATTTTAAAACAACGTTTAATCGTCCTTATTCAGCTTTTTTAAATAATAAAAAAATTGCAGATTTTTGTGCAGATGATATGCTCATCGAAGATGAATTAGGTTTAAGAACAACAACACAAGGATTGTTGATTTTAGATTATATTTTATCGGAAATTTTTTAAATGACACATTTTGCCACAAACATAATGTATTCTTTTCATCAAAGAAAGGATTTTAGATGAAAAAAGTATTTACGATTTCTCCAGTTGTAAGTTTTTCCGATGAGTTAGCAAAAAAATTGCTTAAGAACTACACTCCCGTTGATTTGATGAAAATGACGTTATATTTACCGACAAGGCGTGCCTGTAAAACAATGGCTGAAGCATTTTTGCGTCAAAACAATGGTATACCAATTTTATTGCCCAAAATGATTCCTTTTGGATCACTAGATGATAAAGAAACAGAACTTGAATTAAATGTCAAAGAACTTTCATTTTTAAAACCAAGTATTTCTGCCATGCGACGCAGATTATTATTAATGAAACTCGTTCAACAAAAAGATACTGATTTATCTTATCAAAATGCTCTTGATTTAGCTGATGCCCTCGCTGAATTTATGGATGAATGTTACATTGAAGAACTCGATTTTTCAAAATTTGACAAAATAGACGTCGGGGATTTATCCACGCATTGGCAAGAATCTTTGAAATTTTTACAGATTTTAAAAGATGTATGGCCTCTTATTTTAGCAGAAGAAGGTGTCTGTGACAAAACCGACAGGCAAGTTCAAATATTTAAAGGTATTTGTGATTTGTGGCGTAAAAACCCACCGACAGACATCATTATTGCTGCAGGTTCTACAGGTTCTCAACCAGCTACAGCTGAATTTTTAGACGTTGTTTCACAACTACCAAACGGGATGGTAATTTTACCGGGTTTAGATAAAATACTAGATGAGGAAGCTTTTGAACAAATTGAACCTTCTCATCCTCAATATCATTTAAAAAATTTATTAAAAAAGATGGGAATAAACAGACAAGACGTTCCAGAATTCGTTGATATTCCACCAAAATATAATGAAAAAATGCGTTTATTAACCGAAATTATGCGTCCCGCAAAGACAACGGATCAATGGCAAAAAATGAAAAAGTTTTCTGCTGAGGATATTAACCATGCCTCTTTTATGATTTGCGAAAATCAACAACAAGAAGCTATGGCCATTGCATTGGCTTTGCGTGAAGTTTTGGAACATCCAGAAAAAACGGCAGCTCTTGTTACACCAGATCGTAATTTGGCAAAACGCGTCGTTAATATTATGAAACGTTGGGATGTAGAATTAGATGATTCTGCTGGTAAATCATTGGTTATGACAAAATTAGGAGCATATCTTGCTCTTGTTTTGGAAATGGGTATAAGTGGTGCTTCCCCTCATGCTTTGTTAGCTTTATTAAAACACCCGACAACAACGGCAGGACTTGATTTTGGACAAATGAATGAAATTGTTCGTATCCTAGAAAAAGAATGTTTACACGGTCCCCGTCCTGCTTCTTTTGACGCAATGAAGAAAATTATTACCGATAAAATAAAAAAAGAAGCGGAAAAAACAAATACTGGTGAAGAACAATTTGCAACTCGACTTGAAAAAACACTTCCTTTAATTGACTCTTTGAAAGAAAAATCTTCTGATTTTATTGAAAAAATGTCATCTAAAGAAAAATTTTCCTTTTCTGATCTACTTCAAATTCATCTTGAAACAGCAGAAGCCTTAGCTGATTCCACTGATAAAGCTGGTGAAGAAAAACTTTGGAAAGGAGATGATGGGGAAGCCGCAATTAAATTAATTGAAGAAATCAAAGCAAATGCTGATTTATTACCTGATTTAACTCCTGTTCAATATCAAGCTTTTATTTTAAAGTTAATGGATGAAACGTCTGTTCGTTTAAAATATGGAATGTCAAACAGACTAGATATTTTAGGCACAATGGAAGCTCGTCTCATTCGTCCTGATTTATTGATTTTAGGTGAATTAAATGAAGAAACGTGGCCTAAAAAAATTGATGCAGATCCATGGGTCAGTCGTCCTATGCGTTTCGATTTGGGAATGTCTATGCCTGAACGAAAAATAGCTCTTTCTGCCCATGATTTTTGTCAAGGTTTTTGTTGTGATAACGTTATCATTACGCGTTCTGAAAAAATTGGTGGAACAGCAACTGTACCTTCTCGTTGGTTGCTCCGTTTAGATGCTATTTTAAAAGCAAGTGGAATTGAAATTGATTATAAAAACAATCCGTTTGTTACTTTAGCAAAAAAAATAGATTTCCCTGAGCAATTCATTGATTTTGACGTCGCTTCTCCAAAACCTCCCGTTGAAAAAAGACCTCGTAAACTTTCTGTAACAGAAATTGAAACGTGGATAAGAAATCCATACGCAATTTATGCTAAACATATCTTAAAATTAACAAAGCTAGACGATATTGATAAAAAAATAGACGTTGCAGATTTTGGAAACAAAGTTCATGCCATCTTTGAAAATTTCTGTAAAAAATTTCCAGATAAATGGCCTGAAAATGCAAAGGAAGAAATTGAGTTACTCGTCGCAGAACAAATTGCCGATTTATCCGTTGATAAACAAGCCTTTTGGGTACCACGCATCCGTAAAATTGCTGACTGGTTTTTTAATCAAATGGAATCTAGGTATAAAGAGTTGAATCATACTTATCCAGAAGTTTGGGGAAACATAATTTTTAATCGACCAGGTGGTGATTTTGAATTGTATGGAAAAGTCGATCGTATTGACCTAATCAATAATTCTGATGAAAATTCTAAAAAAGAAGCTCACTTAATCGATTATAAAACAGGATATGCTCCATCAAACAAAGAAGTTTTAGCCGGATATGCCCCTCAACTGCCTTTGGAAGGAATCCTTATTCAAGAAGGTCATTTTGATGAATTTGAACAAACTTCCATTTCCGAAGTAAGTAAAATGGAATATTGGAAAGTCAATGGAAAAGATTCTGGAGGAACAATTTCTCAAATCAAAAATGATAAACGAGAAATTGTCTCTACACAAGAATTGATTGATAAAGCAAAATCCAGATTAACAGAAACAATCGACGCTTTTGATAATGCAGAAATACCTTATTTACCAACCCCTAATCTTGCTCACGTTCAACGATTTAATGATTACGAACATTTAGAAAGATTCAAAGAATGGTCTGTTCAAGATGATGAAACAAATAGTGAAATAGAAACTGAAATATCGGAGAATTCAAATGAAAACGCCTAGTGAATTACAAAATGAAGCATCTGATCCAAAAGTTTCAGCATGGGTGGCAGCTTCTGCAGGTTCTGGAAAAACGAAAGTTTTAACTGATCGTGTTTTGCGTTTGTTATTAGCTGGAAATAATCCTTCTAAAATTTTATGTTTAACTTATACGCGCAATGCTGCGGCAGAAATGCAAAATAGAATAGCAAAAAAATTATCTGACTGGGCAATCATTTCTGATGAAGAATTATCAGAACAGCTAAAAAAAATTGATTCAGATGATGAAAATTCTCGCATTGAAGCAAGAAAATTATTTGCAAAAATGCTTGATACTCCCGATGGATTAAAGATTATGACAATCCATTCTTTTTGCCAATCACTCTTAAAACGTTTTCCTGTTGAAGCTCACGTTTCACCAGAATTTCAAGTTATGGATGAAATAAAAACTGCAGATTTAATTGAACAAGCAAAAACAACCATTTTAAATGATACAGCTATATCTGAAACACTTGATTTGATTGCAAATTATTGTAGTGAAGAAAATTTCAATAAAACAATCAATGAAATCACTGGGCATTTACCCGATTTTATTCGTTTTTTTGATTTATATCCGGAAAATCAACGCCGTTTCTTGTATGAACAAGCATTTTCTTTGCCTAAAAACGCAACTTTAGAATCTTTATCAACAGATTTTCTAAACAAAACGGATTTAGAAAAAATGAAAGATTGTATTGAAACTCTTCAATTAAGCCAAAAAAAATCTTCTCAAGAACGGGGAAATGTTTTAAAACAAGCTTTTTTCGAACAAAAAGAGAGTATCCTAGAATTCGGAAAACAAGCCTTTCTAACTAAAGAAGGTAAAAAAACGGCTGAGAGTAGAATTGTAACAAATGACGTTTCAGAAATAAAACCCTACTTACTTGCTGAACAAGAAAAATTTTTTGAATTTTATCAACAATGTAAATCTTTGGATTTAATCAAAGTTAATCTTGATCTTTTAAAAATTGGGGAAGTTCTTTGTAAAAAATACATTGAATTAAAAAACGTAAATTCCCAAATGGATTATGACGATTTGATTCATAAAACGCTTGATTTGTTAAAAAATAAAGATTCTGTTGATTGGGTGATGTATAAGCTTGATAAGGGAATTGATCACCTTTTAGTTGATGAAGCTCAAGATACCAGCCCTGTTCAATGGAAAATCATTCAAGCCTTAACTTCTGAATTTTTTTCAGGAAACAGTGCAAAAGAAAATCACAGAACTCTCTTCGTTGTTGGAGATAAAAAACAATCTATTTACAGTTTCCAAGGGGCAGAACCAAATGAATTTGCTAACATGCAAAAATATTTCCAAGACAAAGTAGAACAAGCCTGTTTCACGTGGCGGAACGTTCCAATGAACACGTCCTTTAGATCTGCTCCTGTAATTATTACGGCTGTGAATAATTTATTAAAAAATCCAGAAATGCAATCAGGCGTCGTAGATATTAACCAAGATTATAAACATTTTGCCTTTCGTGAAAAAGAAGGTGGTTGCGTTGAAATATTCAAACCTTTTATTTCTGAAAAACAAACAGAAAATGATATCTATGAAGCTCCTATAAAAAAGCAACAAACAAAAAAAATATCTATGGTTCAAGCGGCTGAAGCAATTGCTGAAAAAATAAAAGACCTACTTGAACAAGAAAACAGATTACCAAATGGAAAGCGTATTTGTCCGCGTGATATTATGGTTCTTGTTCGTCGTAGAAATAATTTTGTAGAAGCTTTAACGCGAGAATTGAAAGCCAAAAACATTCCAGTCAGCGGTTCAGATAGATTATGTATTACGCAACATATTGCCGTTGAAGATTTAATGAGTTTAGGCGATTTTGTCCTCTTACCATCAGATAATTTGACGCTGGCAACAGTTTTGCGTTCTCCATTATGCAACTTAACGGAAAGTGAATTGTATGATATTTGTATTGATAGAAAACAGCCCCTTTATTATGCTTTGAAAGATAAAGCGACAGAAAATCCGAAATACAATCAAGTTTTCCAATTTTTAACAACGATGCTAAATAAAGTTGGAACATGTTCTCCTTTTGAATTTTATTCCTATGTTTTACAACTTAAGATGAAAGATTTTATTGCCCGTTTAGGTATCCAAGTTATCGATCCTTTGGAAGAGTTTTTGAATAAGGCACTTGAATACGATTATGATAACATGCCTTCATTACAGCTGTTTTTACGCGATTTAAGAAGCCAAGAATCTTATATCAAGCGTGATTTTGAATCAGGTATCAATGAAGTTCGAATTATGACCGTTCACGCCTCAAAAGGAATGGAAGCTCCCATCGTTTTCTTGCCAGATACCTGCAGATTTACTTACCAACGAGATATTATTCAATGGACAGAAAATTTACCCATTTGGTTACCTGCAGCAAGTTATGCAACGAAATATTCTGATGAAGTCAATCTAAAAAATAGGCAAAAATCAATCGAAGAATATCATCGTTTACTTTACGTTGCTGTTACGCGTGCTTCTGATCAGCTGTATATTTACGGATATGCTGGCACAAAAGGCAAAAGTAAAGAATGTTGGTATGATTTATTAAAACAAATGTTTAAACCAGAAGATATAGATGAAGACGAACATGGAATTTACATTGAACAAATGGAACAAGCACATGAACCTTTAGAAGAAAATGTTTCACGTGAATCAAATGAAGCTAGTTTGCCTGATTGGACACAGAAAAATGCTCCTAAAGATGATCCTTTAAGTAAACCTTTATCTCCATCAAAACAGGAAAATGAAACGCAATATCAATCACCTTTAAAAGTTGATAATCCTGCAACGAAGCGTGGAACTTTAATTCATAAAATGCTAGAAGTTTTGCCGAATTATGAAGGTGAAGAGCAAATTGAAGCTGCTCAAAAATTATTAAAACTATATCGTTATGACGGAGATGAAAATCTTGTCGAATACGTTTTAAAAATTTTACGAGATAAACAATTTTATCCTTTATTTACGCCACAATCACAGTCCGAAGTCCCTATTACAGGAATTACTGATAGTAACCAGGTCGTTTCAGGTGTTATCGACAGACTGGCCGTCAGTGAAACAGAAGTATTAATCGTTGATTATAAATCAAACCAAAAGGTTCCAGCACCAGGTAATTTGCCTTCCGGATACGTTAAGCAAGTGTCATTGTACGCAGAGTTAGTTCAAAAAATATATCCTGATAAAAAAATACGCCCATTTATTTTATGGACAGACGAAGCTCGTTTAGATGAAGTGTTTTTATAAGAACGATAAAATTGATTGACCGCTAAATCAAAACTGATATGATGTCAGCATAAATCAAGTTTTACTGATAAGGATAAAAAAAATGAAAATTATTAATGATGCAGAATTTGAAAATGAAGTTGTTACTGCTTCCAGCACAACCCCTGTTATTATCGATTTTTTTGCAGAATGGTGTTCTCCTTGCCGTCAATTATTACCTTTGTTAGAAGAAGCTGAAACAGCTCAAGCTGGCAAAGTTAAAATTGTAAAAATGGACATTGATAATTCACCAGATACACCAGCAAAATTCAACGTTCGTGGTATTCCAACCTTGATTATGTTTAAAAACGGTGAAGCTGTTGCCAACCATTCAGGTGGTATGACAAAATCAAAATTAGCTGACTGGATGACAAAAGCTTTAGAAAAATAATGGAAAAAGAACATCGTTTTTATGGCCGACGCAAAGGCAAAAAAATAAAAGAATCTCGTCAAATTTTACATGATTCTTTTTTACCAAAAGTTCGTTTGAAATCTTTTACGGATGACGAAATCGTCGATCCTAAAACGATGTTTTCTATCCCTGTCGAAGAAGCATGGCTAGAAATAGGCTTCGGTGGTGGTGAACACATCGCCGAACAATCAAAAAGACATCCTCATATTGGTTTTATTGGCGCAGAAGTCTTTTTAAATGGGATTATCAGCTTACTCGTTCATCTGACCGGAATGGAAAAACGCGGTGACGTAGATGAAGATATCACCATTACGCCAGACCGCGTTGATAACGTACGTATTTATGACGAAGATGCCCGTGATTTATTTAAGCATTTCCAACCTGGCAGTTTTTCCAGAATATACGTTCTGTTTCCAGATCCATGGCCAAAACGCAAACATCGTGACAGACGCTTTATCGGTCCCAAAAACATTCCTATTTTGGCTAAATTATTAAAATCGGGTGGCGAATTACGTGTTGCAAGTGACGATATAACTTACGTTCGTTGGGCTTTACAACATTTAATGAAATCCGAAGATTTTGAATGGACCGCTGAACAATCGACTGATTGGACAACCCCACCGTTAGATTGGGTAAATACGCGCTACGAGCAAAAAGCTTTAAATGCCGGACGCAAACCTGTTTATCTGATTTTCAGAAAAAAATAAATTTACTTAAAACTGACATTTATTTTTAACATAAAAAATCTTGAAAAATAACTATCTTGTGTTTATTATCAGTTAGATATTACCTAAAATCATTGGAGTAAGTTTATGGCCAAGATTGATGAGCAACTTTTCTCAGATATTTACTACACACCAGAAGGTGTAATTTATGTTCATGATGGTGAAACCCGTTTTGGTTTAAAGCCACTAGAAGTCGAAGATGCAAACGAGTTCCATCAGGCATTAGAAAATGCTTTTAATGGCCGATCAAGCTACTCTATGTCATACGGGACAACAATGTATCGTGTTGAACGTATTTCAACGTTGACAGGTATCCACTATTCAGCAAGGCGTATGCCTAGAAAAACGCCTGACGTTGTTCGTTTAGGTTTACCGGAACCAATTACAAATCACTTAATTTCTTTGAATCGTGAATCCGGTTTAATTTTGTGGGCAGGTCCAACGGGTGCTGGTAAAACAACCTCTATTTCCTGCTTAATGCGTAAATTCTTGGAACGCGAAGGTGGTTTTGCTTACACGATTGAAGATCCACCAGAAATGCCTTTAGATGGTGTTTATCAATCAAAACGTGGTGGTTTAGGGTTATGTAAACAAACAGAACCATACAACAATGACTGGGGTGAATCCTTAAAATCAGCATTGCGTAGCCGTCCAAGATACATCCTCGTAGGGGAAATTAGAACAGCAGACTGTGCAAGCCAAATTTTGCGTGCAGCAACTTCTGGTCACTTGGTTTTATCTACAATTCACGCAAACTCTGTTGAAGATGCTTTGAACTCTTTGATTAAATATGCTTCTGGCTCTGACTTAAGTGAAGAGTTAGCTGCAGACTTATTAGGTCGTGGTATTTTGGGCGTTGTTCACCAAAAATTACAGGGTATTAAATCTATGTTCCCTGAAATTCACTTTGCTTTTGCAAACCCAGATCCTATGGCTGCTGACCAATTGCGTGTTTCTATTCGCGACAGAAATATGGCTTTGGGAACGTTAATGGAATCTCAATCTGCAAGATTGTATCAAGGAAAACCATTATTTGCTGAACGAGCAGCAGTTCCACAACCATAAAGTCAATGCAAAAAAGAATCTATAATCTAGGGCAAGACAACCTATTTGATTTGATTTGCCGATTCGGTATCCCTGCAACAATAGGATTATTGATTAACGCGTCCTATAATTTCGTTGATCGCATTTTTATTGGTCAAGGCGTAGGTGCCTTAGGATTAGCAGCACTCAACATTTCATTTCCAGCCTTTGTGATACAAATGGCACTTGGAATGATGATTGGCGTTGGGGGAAGCGTTAATTTTTCAGTCTCTCTTGGTCAAGGAAAAAAAGAAAAAGCAGAACGTATTTTGACGCTATCGGCATTATTTGCTTTTGTTGTTGGAATTCTTTACACCGTTATTCATATCGTATGGTTAAAACCAATTTTAAAGGTTTATGGGGCAAGTGAAGAAATCTTACCTTATGCAACAGATTACGCAAGTATCATCCTGTTCGGTTCATTTTTCTTAATCTCCTGCATATCTTTAAACAATTTTATTCGTGCAGCTGCTCATCCTAAAACAGCTATGATGACTTTGTTGTGCGGAGCAATTACAAACATCATTCTTGATTGGGTATTTATTTTCAAATGTGGTTGGGGAATCAAAGGCGGAGCTCTTGCTACCGTCATTTCTCAATTTATTTCACTTTCGTGGGCTGTCAGTTTTTTCTTTTCTAAAAGAAGTCAGTATCATTTTCGTTTAAAATATCTTCATCTCAATCGCAAATTTATCGCTGCCATTTGTATCGTCGGTTTTGCCCCTTTTTCAATTCAAATTTGCAACGGGTTCGTTCAAACGATCTTCAACAACTCACTTGTTAAATACGGTGGTTCTTTAGCAGTTTCTGCCTTAGGAATTTCGGCTGCAACAATGATGTTATTGTTTATGCCTATCATTGGACTAGGTGAAGGGGCACAACCCGTTATGGGCTTTAATTTAGGCGCAAAACAATATAAGCGCGTTATGAAGGCTTATCGTATATTGATTTTAATGACAACAATTTGGGGATGTATTGGATGGTGTATCGTTCAATGTTTAGCCCCACAAATTGTTTCCCTATTTACAAAAGACAATATGGATTTAATTCAATTAGGATCAAAAGCTTTAAAGTTTATGGGATTAGCTATGCCTTTGATTGCTTTTTCCATTTCTACGACTTATATGTTACAAGCAACAAAAAATCCGAAAATGGCAATCTTTTTGTCTTTGGCAAGACAGCTTATTTTCTTAATTCCATTCGTCTGTATTTTACCAAGATTTTTTGGCGTCATGGGGATCTTTTATTCCCTTCCTTGTGCAGATACAGTTGCCTTTTTATTCACGCTTCCTGTATATTTCCACGAAAATAAAAAATATAAAAAATTACTCAAAGAATTGACTAACTAATGATGAAAAATACTCTTTTCTTTTTGATTTTACTTCTATTTGGATGTTCCACTGAAAATCCATTTTTGGTAAATTATACAACAGAAGATGAGGATTTAGAAAAACAATTTTCCTCATCAAAAATGAACGATGAAATTCAAATTATTGAAACTACGAATTTAGATATTTATTTGGAAAAATTTAAAAAACTAGGATATGTTTTGCTTGGAACTGCCGAGTTTGAAAAAACACAATGGTATACAAGATATTATGCAAAAGATGTAGCTCAAGAAAAAGGAGCTAATATTGTTTTAATTCAATCAAGAAAGAACATTGAACAATCTCCTTGTGTAAAAAACATTCTATCCTATGCTTACGATTTTAGAGGCAATATTCTTGTAGTAAATACTCCTTATGAAACAACTTGTAATAGTTTACTAACAAAAGCTTTATTTTTTAGGAAAATAAATAAGGGAGATACCTTATGAAAAAAATAATAGTATCCCTCATTATGGTGTTCTGTTTATGCAGTTGTTGTCTTATTCCTGTTGGATATGTTCCTTCAAAAGAAGTAAATATTAAAGAATTATCTGTGGATGAAAAAAAAGAAATTACCTATTCCGTTAGTTTTTATGATGGTACGTCTGATGAATTTGGAGAACAAGAAAATAAATTTATAACAGACATAAAAGAACATCTAAAAAATTCTCAATTATTTAAAAAAATAAAACAAACGAACGAATTGAGTAACGAATTGCATTATCATTTTGATATTCATATAACTCAAGAAAATGCTGACGCTCAAAGCTTTATTAGTGGACTAACGCTTGGTATAATTCCTGTTTGGATTGGAATTCATTTTGATATTAATATGAGCGTTTTTAAAAACAAAAAGGAAATCTATACAAAATATTTATATGAACAAATAAAATATGTCATATGGTTACCTTTTATTATATCAGCTCCGATATGGAATCAATCCGTTGCTACATATTTTATGAGAGATAAAATTTTAAATTATTATATGAATGAGATAATAGAAAATAAACTTTATTGATTATGATTCACGTGAAACAATTTCAACTGAAATTTTGTTTCACCACTTTTGTTGAATCTGTGAAATTAAATCTGAAATGGCTGTTTTATAAGCAATAGTCAAAGCGGCAACCTTTGTATCTTCTTCATAATATCCATAATAAAGGGCTGTGAACTCACTATCTATGGCTTTAGAAGTAAAGCGTTTTAAAACAGCTCCATGACGATTTGTGAAACGCAATTCTAATGAAACTGTTGCCGTATATTCCGTTGCAGGAAAGCCAAACAAACAAATACTAAACAAAGTTATCCCTGATGGAACGGCATATTTTACTCTTCCCGTTTCTTTGACAACGATATGCGGAATTAATTCCAATTTTCCCGTCACAGGTTTGGAAATATCAATCACTTTATCTTCAAATTCATTGATAAAGTAAGAATTGATTATCGATTTATAATCTCTTTCCGTTGATTTGAACAAACCAGAACTGCCCGGCATAACAATTGTCGGATTTTTTACAGACAACGCATAATGAGGCAATTTATGATCTAAAAGAGGCATATCCAATACGGCATATTCATCAAAATCAAATGATTTACATGCAGAAAAAAAGACCATCAAACAAACGATAAAAATCTTTTTCATCTTTAAACCTTATGATATGGATGACCGTCAAGGATTGTTTTAGCCCGATAAATCTGCTCTGTTAACATAGCACGCACTAAAAAATGTGGCCAAGTCATCTGCCCAAAAGAAAGCAACATATCTGCTTTTTTACGCGTTTCATCGTTATGTCCGTATGCTCCACCGATTAAAAAGGCTACACTGCTTTGCCAATCTGAAATTTTTTTAGCAAAATCAACAGAGGGCATCGTTTTCCCCCGTTCATCTAAAACGACTATTTTTGCTCCTTTTGGCACTCCGGAAAATAACAATTCAGCTTCGCCCCATTTGATTTCATCAACAGAACCGTTTTTTTTATACTCAAACTCCTTGACTGTTACCTTCCAAGAAGTCTGCTTGATATATTTATTGATTAAATCAAGTTCTGGACCTGATTTTAAATGTCCGATAGCACAAATAACAAATTCCATGTTATCTACGACGAGGTGTTTCTTCGCCCCACAATTCTTCAATACAATAGGTTTCGCGAATTTCAGGAACAAAAATATGGACGATGACGTCTCCTGCATCAACAATGCACCAATTACCAACGTCTTCCCCTTCAACAGAACAGGAAATCGCCGTTGATTTCAAACGCAACTGAACTTGTTCAGCCAAAGCACAAACCGTTCTGGTAGAAGAACCTGAAGCAACGATTAAATAATCTGCCAAAGCTGATTTATCTGTCAAATCAATTGTTACGATATCTTCGGCTTTACCATCAGAAAGTGTTTTTACAACTAAATCTGCTATTTTTTTGCAGTATGGATTGACCGGACGAGCAACTGGTTTTAAAGCCTTTTTAGGAGCTGCTTTTTTCTTTGCTGGAGCTTTTTTGACGGCTGTTTTTTTAACAGTATCTTTCTTTACAGCAGAGGTTGTTTTTTTAGCAACTGTCTTTTTTGTCGTCGTTTTTTTAGTTG
The DNA here is from genome assembly GCA_024413465.1 of Alphaproteobacteria bacterium. Lineage (GTDB taxonomy): Bacteria > Pseudomonadota > Alphaproteobacteria > CAAGCB01 > CAG-977 > UBA2903. The sequence continues at coordinate 32,947 of JAKSVU010000009.1, read as the reverse complement.
TTTTTGCTTCTGTCATTTATAAAAAATCCTTTATTAAAATAATCCTGCTTGACGCAAAGCCGTTGATGATTGTGGATGCTCCCGAATATTTAAAAACACCCATGCAGGTGGTTCCCTTGTTGCAATCTCTCGTGCTTGCTCCAGCGTTAACTGAAAATCATTATACTCAATTACAAATTGACTTTCCACAGGTTTATTCTGATTTCTTGCGAAAATTGCAATGGGAATCATTTGAATAATTTGTTTCCAATTTTTCCATTGTGGAAATTGCATCATATTATCTGCCCCCATCAACCAAACAAAATGGTTTTGAGGATATAACGATTGAATTTGCTGAATTGTCTCACAAGTATAGACCGAATTAATCTGCTTTTCCAAATCTGACGCTTTAATTCGATGATTATCTCCAATCACTTTTACAGCACTCTCAAAACGCCTTTCAAAAGTTGCCATATCCTTTGACGATTTTAATGGATTTTGTGGAGAAATGAGCCACCAAATTTCATCTAATCCCAACAAATCCAAAGCACAATTAGAAATATACACGTGCCCTTCATGAGCCGGATTAAATGAACCACCTAATAATCCTATTTTTTTAGGTGAATTATGGTCGAGTTTGTCCGTCACCAATCACCTGATATTTGAAAGTTGTTAATTGTTCCAAACCAATTGGACCACGCGCATGCAAACGTCCTGTTGCAATCCCGATTTCAGCCCCCATACCGAACTGACCACCATCACAAAATTGCGTTGAAGCATTTGCCATCACAACAGCACTATCAACGTTTTTCAAAAACAAATCACAAGCTTCCGTATCTTCTGCCAAAATAGCTTCCGTATGATGAGAACTATGTTGAGCAATATGATCCATTGCTTCGTAAATATCGTTTACCATGCGACAAGAAACGATTGGAGCCAAATATTCCGTATCCCAATCTGCATCAACGGCAGGAATAACTCGCGTATCTACTTTCTGAATCGCACTATCGCCACGAACCTCACAATGATTATCTAGCAAATCATTAATAATAAGAGGCATATAATCGTGTTCTAACTCTTTATCGAATAAAATAGTCTCGGTACAATTACACGTGCCTGTGCGTCTTAATTTAGCGTTTAAAACGACCTTTCTCGCTTTTTCTATATCAACAGATTTATGAACGTACGTATGACAAATCCCATTTAAGTGTTTAAACAATGGAATACGGCTTTCATTTGTAATGCGTTCAATTAAAGATTTTCCGCCACGAGGAACGATTACGTCAATATATTTATCAGCTTTTAGCATTTCGCCAACCATTGCGCGATCCGTTGTCGGAATCATTTGAATACATTCAACTGGTAATCCGGCAATTCCTAACCCTGTATGCATAATTTCAGCAATTTTCATTGAAGAATAAAAACTGTCTGATCCACCACGCAAAATAACGGCATTTCCAGATTTAAAACACAAAGCCCCTGCATCTGCTGTAACATTTGGGCGACTTTCATAAATGACCCCAATCACACCTAGTGGCGTAGAAACTCGTTTGATTTTTAATCCATTTGGGCGTTCCCATTCAGCTAGAACGTGTCCAACTGGATCTGGTAAATCTGCAATATCGCGTAATCCTTTAATCATATCATCGATGCGTTCTGGCGTTAATAAAAGTCTGTCACGCATTGCATCACTCGTTTGTGGTGATAAATTATCAATATCTTGCTTATTTGCTTCTAATAAAGCAGCTTTTTGAGCCGTCATCAAAGCCGCAGCAGCAAGCAATGCTGTATTTTTTTGTTTCTCACTTGCCGTAGATAAAACGGCTGCAGCTTTTTTAGCTTTCTGGCCAATTTCTTCCATTTGTGATGCGAAATCCATATTATCCCTCATTCTTCTGCAAATAAATTATCTCGATGAATAACTTCATCCCCATGATAACCAAGTATTTTTTCAATTTCAGTTGTCTTTTTTCCAGCAATCATCTTGACTTCATCAGATGAATATGCCGTCAACCCTTTTCCTAAAATTTTTCCAGTTTCATCTGTAATTGAAACGGCATCTCCGTGTGAAAAAGTCCCTTCAACAGATTTTATTCCTGCTGGCAACAAACTTTTTCCCTGATGTAGAGCTTTGACAGCCCCAGCATCTAAGACGAGCTTTCCTTTTGGCTTAATTGATCCGCCAATCCATGCCTTTCTAGCACTGATTGCATTTTTTTCAGCTAAAAACCAAGTGCACTCATTCGTCGTATCTAACTTTGTCAAAGGGAATAAAACTGCCCCCAAAGAAATAGCCATCGAACAGCCAGCTTCCATACAAAGTTTAGCAGCCTGCAACTTTGTTGCCATTCCTCCTGTACCAACAGCAGAACCAGCACCATCAGCCATCGCGTAAATCTCATCCGTCAATTTTTCAACGACAGGAATTAGTTGAGCAGAGGAATCCTTTTTAGGATTTGCCGTATAAAGACCTTTGATATCTGAAAATAAGATAACGGCATCAGCCCCGATCATTTGACCGACACGAGCAGCTAATCTGTCATTATCCCCCACTTTAATTTCAGCCGTTGCAACCGTATCATTTTCGTTAATGACGGGAACAGCACCCATTTCCAACAAAGTGTTAATGGTATTTCTAGCGTTTAAATAACGATGACGATCTTCAGAATCTTCCAAAGTTAATAAAATTTGACCAACCTTAACGTCGCGTTCAGCCATAACCGCTTGATAAATACGAGCTAAACGAATTTGACCAACAGCTGCAGCAGCCTGTTTTTGAGCAAGAGTCAGTTTTTTTGTATAAGGTAACCCCAAAGCATGCTTTCCAACAGCCCCAGCCCCAGATGTTACAATTACAATTTCCTTTCCCTGTTGACGATATTTCAATACGTCATCTGCCAAAGCATTCAACCAAGTACTTTTAATTGTTCCCGTTGATTCATTAACAAGCAGAGAAGAACCTATTTTTAAAACTATTCTCTTAGCTTTTTTCAAAGGACTATTAATCATCTTCAAATACCGTATTTTGTTGTTGTTCGAGCTTTATTGTTCTTTCTTTTAAAACGTATGGTAACAACTTACGCAATAATTCATCTGTTCCTTGACGAGCAACAGCAGAAATAATTAATGGCTTTTTACGAGCAGCTTTTTGAATTTCAGCCACTTTTTTCTGAATTGTTTCTTCATCTAAAGCATCAATTTTATTTAAACCGATAATTTCTGGCTTACTTGCCAAAGTTTTTGAATAAAGTTTTATTTCTTTGCGAATAGCTTTATAACGACTTCCAACGTCTTCTTCCGTTCCATCAATCAAGTGCATTAAAACGGAACAGCGTTCAACGTGTTTTAAAAATCTATCCCCTAATCCAATACCTTCATGAGCCCCTTCAATCAATCCAGGAATATCCGCAATTAACATTTCATCATTATCAACTTTGGCAATTCCAAGGTTTGGATGAAGTGTTGTAAAAGGATAATCTGCAATCTTTGGACGAGCTGATGTTACAGCCGATAAAAACGTTGATTTCCCAGCATTAGGAAATCCAACCAAACCGACGTCAGCAATAATTTTCAATCTCAACCATACCCACATTTCTTCACCAGGAAATCCCGGAGTCGTTTTGCGAGGAGCTTGATTCGATGACGTTTTAAAGGAAGCGTTTCCTAAACCACCATCTCCCCCCTTGGCAATGGTAAATTGCTCATAAGGAACGAGCATATCCTTAATGACCGTTTCCCCGTCTTCAGCAACGATTTCAGTTCCAATAGGTACTTTAATCACTAAATTTTCGCCTTTTGCACCTGTACAGTCTTTACCCTGTCCATGATGACCATTTTCAGCACGAAAATGTTGTTGATAACGAAAATCAATCAACGTATTTAAATTCGGCAAAGCCTCGAAAACAACGTCTCCACCACGACCACCGTTTCCACCACTTGGACCACCAAATTCAATGTATTTTTCATGACGAAAAGCGCAACATCCGTTGCCACCATCACCAGATTTTAAATATATTTTTGCCGAATCTAAAAATTTCATAAATCACCCGATAAATAAAGGGGAAGAGTGCCGTAGCAACCCATCCCCTTCGTCTAAAAAACTTGACTAAACGAACAAAACCTACATTACAACTGAAACGTAAACTCTGTCGTTTGCTTTGCGCGTAAATTCAACACGACCTTCTGCTGTAGCAAAGATTGTGTGATCACGACCTAAACCGACATTTTCACCTGTGCGATATTTTGTACCGCGTTGACGAACAATGATGTTTCCAGGAATAACTGCCTGACCGCCTGATTTTTTCAGACCCAAGCGCTTGCTTTCGGAATCACGTCCGTTTCTGGTGCTGCCGCCTGCTTTTTTATGTGCCATGGCTTTCTTCTCCTATATTATTCAGCTATATCGTTGATCTTAACGATCGTAATATACTGACGATGACCATTTTTACGACGATAACCTTGACGACGTTTTTTCTTGAAAACGATTACTGTATCATCGCGTGTTTGTTTAACAACTGTTGCTGTGACTTTGGCGCCGGCAACTGTCGGGGTGCCAATTTTTTCACCTAAAGCAAGCACTTTGTCAAATGTCACAGTAGAACCAACTTCTGCATTGAGCTTTTCAACCAGAATGACGTCGTCTTTTGCGACCTTGTATTGCTTGCCGCCTGTCTTAATAACTGCGAACATTTTTACCACCATTAAAAATAAATTACATGGCATTTTTGCCATAAGTATGGCTCTTATAGTCGTAAACACATAGTTTTGTCAATACTTATTTGTATTTTTTTATATTTTTTTACCTGTAATTGAATGGAATTGAGGTTTTTAATTTTTGAATGTGTTTTCCTTGCAATAATGAAATACCGTATTGGTGAGCAAATGCCAAAGCTGCAATGTCATCTACACCATACATAATAACACGATTCATTCCAATTTCTTTTAACATGTCAATCAATTCTGGATTTTCGATTGCTTGTTCTGGAAAATTTGGATTCCATTCTAATTTTAAAAAGTCTATGCCTAATTTTTCGCGATCAACGAAAGGAAGGGTATCAAAATTGATTTTATCCAAACAAATTTTATACCCTAAATCATGAACGTAATTTCTTGCTTTTTCATAAGAAGCTAAATCACCAAAAACTTCAACTGGTTGTAATTCGAAAACGACCGTTCTTTTTAAATCAGGTCTCATTCCACGATCAAAAGTTTTAAAATCTTCACTCAACAACCCTTTGACTGTTAAATTCAATGCAAAATCTCGCATAAAAGCACCTTCACGATGGCGAGAAACTGTTTTCAAAACACCTTCATCAAGAGTCGTAGATAAATCCATAAACAACCATGGAGTCTTCGTCAAAGATACGTTTGGCAAAATTCTGCTCATATCTTGAACAGACAAATAAACTTCTTCATATACTTTCTTTGGAATAATACCTTCCAAAACAACACAGACACGTTGATTTCGAATCATTGCTGCTAAATCTGTATTGCGCAAAGCTTTTGTAATACGTGCTAACAAAGCAGGTGTTAATTCATCTTTATCCTTATCTGGATCTTCTATAACACTTTGAACAACTCTTTTTCGTTCGACAGGTTGTTTAAAAACAACTTGCTTTGAATTTTCGATTCGTCCTAATTCCAGTTTTAAAAGTTCTTTATCAAAAGGAATATCAAAGCGTTGCTGTATATTTTCAAGTTCAGAAGTATCTATTGACAAATACATAGATGCCTTAAACATAGCTGCCTGAATGATATTTTCTTTTATTTTTGGAGGATAACCGATCAAAATATCATTATTCTTAAAACAGAAAGCCTTTCCATGTGGTTTCAATGATTCATTGAAAGAACGAACAATCATAGATAAAAGACTATCCGTACATTCATCCGGTAAAGTTGATATTTTCAACTGAACAATCGTAAACGGCAGCTCTTTTTTCAAAAAAGGCGTTACAAAATCATCAAAAGCACTCGCATGATTCAACATTTACGACCTCTTTATATTCGTTTCAAACGGGGCATCCAATCGTGATTGATTTTTACAGGCATCACGAATTTTACCCCAAATTCTGCCTTTTCGATCTGCGCAATCTTTTTTAGGACATTTTAAAGTACATTTTTTCTGGCAAATGGTATTTGATAGGTTATCAATCATATATCCTTGGAACTTATCGATTCCATTCATCAAACCCCATCCCAAAGAATCTTCATTTTCAACACGCATTAAAACGATTTTGCTTTTATCAATTGGTTCAATTGCCTGTTGTAACTGAACCATTTCTTTTTCACTCATTCCCTTGAATGGCCATAATAACTTAATTAAGTCTGGATCGTACGTATTCAAGTTCAAATAATTGAAAGCAACTGGTGTCAAACTATCGATTAAAATTTGATGTCCTGCTTCATGTAATAAATCCTTAGCTTCCATATAATTTCTAGGATTTTGCATAATATCTGCCATTTGAACTTCAGCAACAAACTTTATTCCTTCTGGCATATTTGACAAGAAGTCATCAAATTCTTTTGTAAATAAAGTTTCAATATTTAAATTTAACGAAATAGCTTTTTTAGTATGGGCAAATATATCAGAAAAAATGGATAACATTCTGATATCAAGCGTTCTACTTAAATATTGAAACAACCATTGATTTGACAATACGTTTACGTCAGGAGCAATAGCCTTTTTTAAATCCCCCATTGACGTAAAATATTCAAAGAAAATACCTTCAAAACCTGAAGCAGAAATACGCAATGCTTCTTGTCGTCTGATTAATCGTAAGATATTAAATCCTTTAATGTTGATTAAAATATTGTCCAAATGTTCCGGAGCCAAAGGAACGTCTTGTTTTTGGACAATCGTTGATTTTTTCTTTTCCCATTCTTGAACAACGTCTTGGGCTATTTTATAAACTTTATTAAATTCTGTATCCAAACTATACACCTTAAAAACAGGTGTTTTTGTATTATAGATTTCACGATCATTTGGATATGTATTAATCAAATACGTCATCATTCCTTCAAAAGTTGAAGGACGAACTCGTTTTGCAATAATAGCAACGTTTTGATTGATGAATTCAAAAAACTGCGGAGAGCAAGCATCCAACATCTGACGATATTGATTACATACTCTCCGTACTTTTTCAATTGTTCTATTTTCTTCACGCAAAGCAGAAAATCTTAAAAACAGGACAGAATATCCTTGTGTTAAAGATTGTACGTTTTCAAGCGCAGTAAGAAACGCTTTTTCTGCAGGCGTATTATTATCCAAAGGAAATCCCTACTTTACAAAGATACGAACTTCAGATGACTTTTTAATATTTGGATCGCGAGCTTTTCCGAGTTGGATTCTGTTTTCTGGCAAACCCATTTCCAACAAAGAAGCTTGTACGTCTTGGGCATACTTAGAAGCTTCAGAACGGAATTCTGTTGTTTTATAAACGCCTACGATTTCAAATTTTGCACTTGGGCGTCTGTCCAACATCTTTTGTGTAGCTGTGTACAAATCTTGTTCATAAGGAGCATCAAATCCAATTGTAACTTGAGCTTTACGCCCGAAAACGTTTACGTTTGGAACTGTATCATCTTCAACAACTAAAGTTGGAATAATTGAAGTAGAAACAGCTAACTTTTGAGCTGGATTTGTAGAAACAGAGGTTTCTTCCCATTCAGTTTTACCAGAACGTACACCACCAGAAACTTTTGTTAATTCTTCACTTGCTTTTTTGAAAATTTGATCTTGACGAACAATCAAGGTTGACAATTCATTTGTCAAGCGTTGTTGTTTAATTTTCAAAATGCCAGCGTTATCTTCAACTTTTTGTAAGCGTTCATGATCGGAATCGTATGCACCTGGTAAAGTATAGGCTTTAGCAATAGCATTCAATAAATTCGTAATCTTTGTATTGATTTTGACAACGTCACTATTCAAGCTCTTCATTTCTTGAGTAATGTTTCCAATTTCATTCAAAGATCCAGCTGCTTTTTGCAAAGCATTCAATAAATCTGGGTTTTCAGGTGTTGTCCCGATTTGTAATTTTGCATTGATATAAGCTATTTGTTCATAATAATCACGAGTTGCTTTAACGCTTCTTTGCTTTAATTCTTCCTTGAAAGCGTTATCTGATTCTTTGATTGTTTGACTAATGGAATCATAAGCCTGTTCCATTTTAATAACGGTTGGTGTTACTTTTGACTCAGGAAGAGCTTCTGTTTCTATTACGTCAGCAACAACAACAGGTTCTGCAACAGATTGTTGTTTTACAACTGGCTTTTCAGCAACAGGAGCTGGAGCAGCTGTTTTTTCAACAGTTACAGACGTTTTACGTGTTCCAAAATCAGATTTGAAATAAGAATCAATATCTTCTTCTTGTTCAGCCTCAATCATACAACCAGCTAAAGCAACAGCTGTTGTTAATAAAGAAATTTTTTTCAAAATAGCCATTTTTAGGTACCTTATTATAAAAATGTATAAGAAAATTGCGCAATTTTCTATTCATTATCAAATATATCAAAGAAAAACAAAAAATCTATAAAATTATATTAATAATTATCAAAAAAAACGAAAAAAGGCGGATAAAATCTCCGCCTTTAAAAAAATTTAAGCCATTTTTACTATCTTGAAGCTCCACCATTTTGAGCGACAATCGTTTTTTGCAAAGAATTTTGTAAAGTATTATGAGTTTGTTGGCTATTTAATTTACTTTGTAAAGAAGTGGCCTTTACTGGAGCCAAAACACCATTTTCTTGATTGTAAGTCATCGTTTTAATTTGTCCATCGGCCAAAACGTACATATTATTTGCACTTGCATCAGCATACCCTAATTTTGTTTCGGTAGCTATTTCAAAGTTCAGAGCCTTCATTTGGCATCCTTCAGACAAGTAAAACGTTTGTGGTGTTTTCAAAATAGACCCATCTGTTCCCATATAAGAATGACCACTACCAGAACACATTGCAACCATCATTTTTGAAGCATCTAATGATGTTTTTGACATGCCGGCTTTTGCCAATTTTGCCCCATCATTTTTGCTTAAAACTGATCCCATGTAGTTGATGAATTTTGCATCATACTTACCGACGTAATCATAATCTTCGTATGAACTTAAATTTGCAGCTTTCATAATCGAATCATTACGAGCTTGATCGTTACTAATACTTGCGTATTTACCAACGGCTTTCATATACCCTTGAGCAACGGTTGGATGGTTTTGAGCAAAAGCATTCCAAACGACAGAATCCCCTTGTTGCAATAACTGATAACTATGATTTGCCTGAACAGCAATAGCATCAGCTTCTTTTGCACGTTCTAACATAATGACGTCAGCAACGTTATACTTATACTCTGAAACTTTACCAAAAGTCTTTAATAACCGATTATGTTGACCTGCATGTTCCAATTCATGAATAACGTTTGAACACAATTGAGCATCCGTACATTTTGCATTCATCGCCATCGAATTATTATCTGAAGTAAAATATCCAATAGCCGTCATATCAGAATGTTCCATTGACAACGTCGTTCCAATTTTTGAAGCATTTTGCAAGACTTCACGCCCTTGTGCTGTTTGACTTGCATAACTGACAACTTTTTGGATTCTTGCTATGTCTGCCGTATCTTTTGAAGCCACGTTTAATGAACACAAAGTATCATTCTGGTGAATTACGTACACCTTAGCTTGATCATTTGAAGATGTTTTCTGTTGCTGAGAACCGGAAGATGCAGCTTGCATTCCGCAAAAAGCACCGGAAAGAAGCATCGTTGTTGCTAAAAATCTTGTTGCTTGATTTTCAGCAAATTTTTTTGCTCCATTTTTAAACTTTTTTATTCCTTCTTTTGAAAAAAAATCTTCAACAGACATGGATACCCTCATTAAATCATTTCCTATGATTATTTTTATATTATTTTTGACAAAAAGCAATTTATTTTTTGTCAAAAAATAAGAAAATCATCACTTTTTAATCAACAAATTTGAATGCTTTTGTATTCCATTCAGAACAAGTCCACTTGCCTGATTCAAATTCCAAAACGCAAACAGCCCCTGTTGCAACTTTAATATCGTGTGTTTTACAAAATTCATCATAATCGCCCACAATGTATGGAGCAAAACGAATCACACCATTTGATGACACAAGCAAAACCGTTTCGTTATCTGCAATTTGTTCAGCAAATTTTTTCCAAGTTTCAATGATTTGATTTGGATCAACTTTCCATCCTTCTGGAACGATTGCTTTTTCATTCCACAAATCAATCGCCTGCTGTCCAATACGAGCAATGACAACGTCTTCCGTTTTATTTTCATCAGGACCATAATCGATTTCTGTAAAATCAGCACAGATTTCAATCTTTTTTGAATATCCCAATTCTTCAGCAGCTAATTCAGCTGTTTTCATCGTTCTTTTTAAAGGAGCGGCCACGATTTTCGTTGGAATTAAGTTTTTTTGTTTTAAATACTTTCCAATACCACGCCCTCTAGTTTCTTCAACTAAAGGCAAATCCGTTTTTGCCCCAACGCGTGTTGGTGTTTCACCTGGTGCAAAAGTATTTCCATGACGAGCAATAATTAATCTTTTCATTGAATCAGTTCCCCATATTCAGCAATAATTTTCTCAACACGAACGATATCTTCCGGAGAATCAACGCCACTCGTTGTTTTTCTGCCACGATAATCGACTTCAACCATTTTGATTTTTTTGCCATTGAACAAAAATCTCATTTGTTCAAGTCCTTCAATCATATCCTGTTCATAATCAGCATGATCCAAAACGAAATAATCTTTCAACGCATCATAGGTATAAGCGTACAATCCGACATGACGACGAACAGGGCTTTTTTCCATTTCTTGACGAGCTTTTTCCGGTTTACGAACAGCTGGAATAACGTTCTTAGAAAATGCCATTGCATAACCTGTTTTATCAACCAAAACTGTCGTTCCAGAATATGGTGTAGTCTTTTTAGATTCAATCAAACTGTCATATTCATCCCAACTTAAATGAATACATGGTGTAAAGACATCCGCTGGATATTTTTTCCATTGATCGATAATTTCTTGAATGATATGAGGTGGACACAATGGATTATCCCCTTGTAAATTGATAATAAAATCAGGAGAAACATTATTTTTTTGAACAGCATCCCAACATCTTTCCGTTCCAGAACGGCAAGTATCACTGGTCATTGTGACAGGAATATTTTCTTTAGAACAAAAATCAACGATACGATTATCATCCGTTGCAACGACGTAAGAACAATTTTCATTATTTTTAGAAACGAAATCTGCAATTTGAGCAACGCGTTTAATCATTTCAACACCTGCAATTTTAACAAGTGGTTTTCCTGGCAATCTAGTTGATTGATATCTAGCAGGAATCACAATTAAAATCTTTTTTGACATTATTTTCTCCTTGATTAAAAAATTTGGCGTAATTTTACATCAAATCACAAATAAAAAAAACTACTTTTTCTATTGGTTCCGAGAAAGGATCTTCTTCTTTAATAAACAAGAAAAAAGCTAAATAAAAAGGGAACTTTTCAGTTCCCTTTTTTAATTATGCTTCAACTTCGACGTGAGAAGCACCACCCTTTGTTACAACCACGATGGCTTCACGCAATACACGATCACCACCGATCATGTAGCCCTTTTGCCATTCTTGAATGATTGTTCCCGTTGGTTTTGAAGGATCTTCCTGTTCTTGAACAACTTTATGTTTATTTGGATCAAAAACTTGATTTAAACTTTCAATCGGGGTAATGCCGTTCTTATTTAAAGCAGACATCATTTCTTTTTGCGTCATTTCCAAACCAACGATGATATTTTTCGTTTGTTCGTCGGCTTCTTCGACAGCAGGAAAAGATTTCATTGCGCGTTCAAGGTTATCAGCAACACTGAGCAAATCTTTAGCAAAATTTGTAACAGCAAACTTTGACGTTTTTTCGATTTCCATTTGAGTACGACGACGCAAATTTTCCATATCAGCTTGCCCACGAATATAAAGATCTTTATACTTAGCAACTTCAGCTTTCAAAGCTTCTTTTTCCGCGTCAACAACTTCTGCTTTTTCTTCTACAGGCTGTTCTTCGACTACTTGTTCCGTTTCTTCGACGGGGGCTTGTTCTTCAGTTTGTTCAACTTTTTCTTCTGTATTTTCTTGTTGTTCTTTTTTTGCCATAATTTTTTCCCAATACTTCAATTTGTATTTAACCTTTTACAATATATGTAGTAAAGATATTTAAAAAGTCAATGTTTAGAAAACATTTTTTTATTTAAAGGAGATTTTTATGATACGGACTTCTGGCAGACAATTTAATGAAATGCGTCCTATGGAAATTATTCCAAACTTTAATAAACACGCTGAAGGTTCTTGCTTAGTTAAATGCGGTGATACCCACGTTATTTGCACAGCCACAGTCGAAGATCGCGTCCCAACGTGGATGCGTAATTCCGGAAAAGGTTGGGTAACAGCAGAATATGGAATGATTCCTCGTGCAACAGGAACGCGTGTCGATCGGGAAGCTAAAAAAGGTCAATCTGGCAGAACAGAAGAAATTCAACGTTTAATCGGACGTTCTTTGCGTGCTGTCGTTGATTTAAAAGCCCTTGGAGAAATGTGTATTAAAATCGATTGCGACGTTATTCAGGCAGACGGTGGCACCAGAACAGCTTCTATCAATGGTGGATACGTTGCTTTGTATCTTGCTTTAAAAAAACTGTACGACAATAAAGTCCTTTTCAAAATGCCTTTACTCGACAGCGTTTCAGCCATTTCTTGTGGAATTTGTGAAGGAACAGCTTTACTTGATTTAGAATACGTCGAAGATTCTTCAGCCGAAACAGACTCTAATTTTGTCATTACAGGCAATGGGGGAATAGTTGAAATTCAATCTACTGCTGAAGGAAAACCATTTACCCCTGCACAATTTGAAGAACTTTATCAATTGGCTGTCAAAGGAACAGCTGAAATTGCGGAAATTCAACGCAAGGCACTAGGATTATAATCATGCGTAAAATCACAGAAAAAGAAGTTATTCTTGCAACTCACAACGCAGGAAAAGTTGTCGAAATGCAAAGTTTATTGTCCTCTTTTAACATAAAAGTGATGGACGCAACTGGCCTTTCTGAACCCGAAGAAAACGGCACAACATTTATTGAAAATGCAAAAATCAAAGCCCTTTCTGCTGCCAAAGAAAGTGGAAAAGTATGTATTGCTGATGATTCTGGATTATGCGTTCACGCCTTAGACAATCGTCCTGGCATTTATTCTGCCCGTTACAATGAACCTAAGAAAAATGGTTTTATGTATGCCATGTCCTGTTTAAATGATGAATTGGGAGATAAAGAACGTTCTGCTCATTTTTCTTGTGCTATCGTAGTCGCTTGGCCTGATGGACATACCGAAGAATTTGAAGGGCAAGTTCAAGGAACGTTGTGTTGGCCTCCAAAAGGAGATCATGGTTTTGGGTATGACCCAATGTTTGTTCCAAATGGCTATACCGGATCTTTCGCAGAATTACCTGCCGAAGTAAAAAATACAATTAGTCACCGAGCAAATGCCTTGCAATTAATGATTTCAAATTGTTTGAAATAAAACGATTATCAAGAATTATTCATCTATCTTTTTACAGAACGTTTTCTGTGAGGGGTAGATTTTGCTTTTTTCACAGCAGGCTTAGCTGTTGCAGATGTTTTTACACCTTTTCCTCTTTTTTCAGCTTCCACCCTCTTCCAAGAACGAATATTTTGTTGATGTCCTGCGAAAGTTCTTGAAAACGTGTGGCCACCCGTTCCATCGGCAACAAAATAAATATCATTTGATTCAATTGGATTTAACGCAGCAAAAATAGCATCACGACTTGGATTACAAATCGGAGCAGGTGGTAAACCTTTGTTTGTATAAGTATTGAACGGGTGTTGGAATCTTAAATCCGAAATGGTTAACTTCCGCTTTAATTCCATCGTTCCGTTTGTTACGGCGTAAATCACTGTTGGATCCGTTTGTAAACGCATCCCTTGACGCAAACGATTTACAAAAACACTAGCAATATGTGGGCGTTCTTCTGGAATAGCCGTTTCTTTTTCAATAATAGAAGCCATCACCAAAGCTTCTTGTTTTGTTTGATATGGCAAATCTGGTTTACGCGTTTCCCATAATTCGTCTATCGCTTTTTTCGCCCCTTCCTTCATTCGATCAACGATGACAGAACGAGGAATACCATAGCTAAACGTATAAGTTTCCGGTAATAAAGTACCATTTTCAGGTGGAACACCTAAGTCACCTGTTAAACCGGACGTTTGCAGCAACATATCAAAAATTTGCTGACTTGTTTTACCTTCAGGGATTGTAACTCGACGAACAACAAATTGACCTGAAACAAGTATATCTAGGATTTCTTTGGCACTTGATTTAGCTGGAAATTTATATTCTCCAGCACGGATAGAAGTTGACTTACGAGATAGACGACTGGCGACTTTTAAAACGGATATACTGTTAATCACGTTTTCTTCTTTTAAACGAGCCGCAATGTGGTGTAAACTTTCCCCTTTTTCAACGATAAAATGATATGGTTCTTCTAACTCATTTTGCTCATACAACAAGGAATAATAGCTGAATACACTACTCCCTGAGATTAAAACTAAGAAAACGATAAATAATTTAAATAAAAAACTAATTTTCATTCCTAAATCGCTTTAAAAACGAGACATGAATTTGTGCCACCAAATCCAAAAGAATTACTCATAACAGCTGAAACTTTTCTTTCTTGTGCTGTTTTTGCAACAAAATTGAAATTCGGATCGATTGGATCATCCAAATTCAACGTTGGAGGTAAAATACCATACTTCAAAACGTTCATACAAATAACGGCTTCAACTGATCCCGTTGCCCCCAAAGAATGTCCCAAAGCTGATTTTGTTGAAGACATAGCGACACTCTTATTCGTTTCAAAAACCTTTTTTACGGATAATAATTCAGTTTCATCACCAACAGACGTAGAAGTTCCATGGGCATTGATATAATCAATATCTTCCGAATTCAAATTTGCATGCTTTAAGGCTTGCGTCATCGCATAAATCGCACCATGACCATCTGGAGCTGGCGATGTAACATGATGTCCGTCTCCAGATAAGCCATATCCTACGATTTCACCATAAATCTTTGCTCCACGTGCTTTGGCATGTTCGTATTCTTCCAAAACCAAACATCCTGCACCTTCCCCAACGACAAAACCATCACGGTTTCTGTCCCATGGACGAGAAGCCAATTCCGGTGTGTCGTTATAATGGGTTGAAAGAGCTCTTAATTGGACAAAACCAGCCATTGTAAGCGGACTTACTGTTGCATCGGCAGAACCGGCTACCATCACGTCCGCATCACCAAACATAATCAATCTTGCAGCGTCACCAACGGCATGTGTTCCAGAAGAACAAGCTGTTACGCAAGCATGCGTCGGTCCCCATAGCCCATATTTGATCGCGATTTGTCCAGAAAGTGAGTTAATGATACAGGAAGGAATGAGGAATGGTGATACTCTACGAGGTCCAGACGCCTGAAGATTTGTGTTATTATCACAAATCGTCTTCAAACCACCAACTCCAGAACCAAACAAAACACCTGTTTTATAACGATCTTCATCACTTTCAGGTTTCCATCCAGAATCTTCAACAGCTTCAATAGCTGCTGCTAATCCATATATTGCAAATGGATCTGTGTGACGTTGATCTTTTGGAGGTAAAACAGAATCAGGATTAAATTCGTTTTCTGCTGTGCCATGTGTAACTTCACCTGCAATTTGAGACGTATATTCGGATACATCAAACTTTGTGACTTTTTTGATGGCACTACGCGAATTAATCAAACCTTGCCATAACTTATCGACACCCTGACCGAAAGCGGTTAGGGCTCCAATACCTGTTACAACAACTCTGCGCATTCTTTCCTGCTTAAAAAAAATAAAACCCGACCCCCGTTTTAACGGGAAATCGGTTTTATGGAAAATTTATTAAACGTTTTTGCTAATGTAATCGATAGCGTCTTGAACGGTTAAAATCTTTTCAGCAGCATCGTCAGGAATTTCAACTGAAAATTCTTCTTCGAATGCCATAACCAATTCAACTGTATCTAAGCTGTCTGCGTTTAAATCGTCAATGAAACTTGAAGCATCGGTCACTTTAGAAGGATCAACACCTAAATGTTCTACAACGATCTTCTTTACGCGTTCGGCAATATCACTCATTTTAATTTCCTCTTGTTAAACGAATACCTTGCAATGGTATTCAACGAAAAGCAAGTTGACTTGTATCACTTTTATTTTGCTTTGGCAAGTAAAATAAACAACCCCCTCTAAAACATAGCCATTCCGCCATTTACGTGGATTGTTTGCCCCGTAATATAGCTTGTTTTTTCATCTGCTAAAAACAAAACTGCATTGGCAATATCAGACGGTTCACCCAATCTACCTACAGGGATAATTCCCAATAATTTTTCCTTATTTTCATCAGATAAAGCATCTGTCATTGGTGTTTTAATAAATCCAGGGGCAACGCAATTCACTGTAATTCCTCGCGTAGCGACTTCTTTAGCAAGACATTTAGTCATCGCAATTAAGCCTGCTTTTGAAGCAGCATAATTTGCTTGACCAGGATTACCAGTGACGCCAACGACTGAAGCCATGCTAATAATTCGGCCATATCTTTTTTTCATCATGGATTTGATGACATCACGAGCTAATCTAAAACCGGCAGATAAATTGACGTTTAGAACGAGATCCCAATCTTCGTCTTTCATACGCATCATCAACGTATCTTTTGTTAAACCAGCATTATTGACTAAAATGTCAATCGTTCCAACTTCCGTTTCAATTTTTTTAATCAATTCGGCTGATTGAGTGGCGTCACCAATATTACAAGCATAATAATGAACTCTTTCGCTATATTGTGACACGACTGTTTTCAAGCGTTCTTCATTCAAATCTGTTAAAACAACTATTGCTCCGTTTTGATGAAATTGCTTCACGAGTTCTTGTCCAATTCCACCAGCAGCTCCTGTAATTAAAACTACTTTACTTGTAAAATCCATCTTTTTTATCCTATTTCTTTCATAAATTCTTCGATTTCTGCAGGACCATTCAAAGTCACCGTTTTAAATTCCGGATCAATTCGTTTTGCTAATCCTGTTAAAACTTTTCCAGCTCCAACTTCGACAAGTGTATCAACACCCCCCTGTTTAGCAAACATCATACTTTCACGCCAACGAACAGCCCCTGTAATCTGTTGAACAAGTGAAGGGCGAATTTCGGTCTGTTTCCAAATAGGTTTTGCTGAAACGTTAGCAATCACTGGAAAATTCAAATCGTACAAATCTGCTTTATCCAAAGCTTCTTTCATTACTTTTGCAGCAGGAGCCATCAAAGGACTATGGAATGGTGCACTAACGTTTAATTTAACAGCACGCTTTAATCCTTTTTGTTTTGCGATTTCAATAGCCCTATCAATAGCAACCATATCACCACTTAAAACGATTTGTCCCGGAGCATTATCGTTTGCAGCCACACAAACGTCTTTTTCAGCAGCTTCTTTTGCAATCGCTTGTGCCGTTTCCATATCAGCCCCAATCAAAGCAACCATGCCACCCTTTCCGAAAGGAACAGCTTCTTGCATAGCTAAACCACGTTGACGCAATAATTGAGCGCAAGTCGTAATTGACATAGCCCCCGCAGCACACAAAGCCGTATATTCTCCTAAAGAATGCCCAGCAGCATAACGGAACGTTTTGGCTAATGAAATTTTTCCATCGTATTGTAAAACACGAATGATTGCCATACTCACCGCCATCAAAGCAGGTTGTGTATTTTTTGTCAGCGTCAATTCTTCCATATCTCCGGAAAACATTAACTGCGTCAAATCTTCGTGTAACGCGTCATTGACTTCAACAAAAACTTCTTTAGCAACTGTAAAAGCATCGGCAAGATCTTTTCCCATACCAACAAATTGGGATCCTTGACCTGGAAAGACAAGTGTATAAGGCATTTGTGACTCCTAAAAATAAAATGTGAGCAGATTATACTCTTTAAATGATAAAAATAAAACTTGATTTTTAGCGTAAAAAAAAGGAATATACTTTTGGAAATCGGTTGTGGACGTATTTATCGCCAACCTGGTCAGATCCGGAAGGAAGCAGCCATAACGAATTAAAGCGGGTCACGTATACCCGATTTCCATTTTTTTAGGAATAAAAATGGCAACGACAGAATATCGAGTTCTTGCTCGCAAATACAGACCAGAAACTTTCAAAGATTTAATTGGACAAGAAGCCCTTGTTCAAACTTTAAAAAATGCGATTGAAACAAATCGTTTAGCTCAAGCCTATATGCTGACAGGTATCCGTGGTGTTGGTAAAACAACTTCAGCACGTATTATTGCTCGCGCAATCAATTGTATCGGTCCTGATGGCAAAGGCAATATGACAACAAATCCTTGTGGTGTTTGCGAACATTGTCGTGCAATTGCAGAAGACCGCCACGTTGACGTGCGTGAAGTCAATGCCGCAAGCACACGCGGAATTGATAATATCCGTGAATTGATTGAGACGACAAAATACAGTCCAACCTCAGCAAGATATAAAGTATATATCATCGACGAAGTCCATATGTTAACAACCGAAGCATTCAATGCTCTGTTGAAAACGCTAGAAGAACCACCAGAACGTGTTAAATTTATCTTTGCAACAACTGAAATTCGCAAAGTTCCAACAACAATTTTATCTCGTTGCCAACGTTTTGATTTGCGTCGTGTCGAACCTGAATTACTGACCGAACATTTTAAAAATATTTTACAAAAAGAAAATATTTCAGCGGAAGACGAAGCTTTGCGTTTAATTGCCAAAGCAGCAGATGGCTCCGTTCGTGATGGTTTATCTTTATTAGATCAAGCAATTGTAAACGGTAATGGTCAAGTAACAACGGAACAAGTTCGTATTATGATTGGATTAGCTGATAAATTTGCCGTTGTCAGTCTGTTCGAACAATTAATGATGGGAAATATTCACGAAACCCTTAAATTATTTAACGAACAGTATGCCTTAGGGGCTGATCCTATTGTTATTTTAAATGATTTGCTTGATATTACCCATTGGGTGACTCGCGTTAAAATATCTGCTGATTTGGCACAAGATCCTTCTATGCCTGAAAATGAACGCAATAAATTAACAGATCTTTCCAAAAAATTAGATGTCGGTTCTTTATCCAGAACTTGGCAAATGCTCTTAAAAGGAATTTCTGAAGTCTCTATTGCTCCGTCAGCAAAACAAGCAGCAGAAATGGTTTTAATTCGTCTAGCTTATGCAACGGAATTGCCATCTCCAGGGGATTTAGTTAAAAAACTTCAAAACACTTCTGTTTCTGTGACAACGCCAACACCATCTGGTGCCGGAATTGGAACTTCAAATTGGGGAGGCGTCAAAGCCGTTTCAAATGGTGGAATCATTGGAACGGGTATTCCTGCTACTCAAACGGTAATGTTTAATGATTTTCAAGACGTCGTTGCCTATGCATTAAAAGAAGATCCTTTATTTAGCTATAATTTAAAACGCTACGTCAGCCTTGTTTCCTTTGAACAAGGTAAGATTTGTTTCTATCCTCATGAAGAATTACCATCTGGATTTGTTTCCAAAATGGCAAAATCTTTAAAAGAGTGGACAGGAAACACATGGTTTGTTGAATTATCTTCAACACCAGGTGGCAAAACGTTACAAGAAATTGCAAAAGAAAATGAACAAAAATTGCGACAGGAAGCTCAAGACAATCCTATTGTCAAAGCTATTCTGCTAAAATTTAAACCTTTTTATGCCTCCATTGAAACAATTCGCCCGATAAAAGAAACAATTGAACAAAATGGGGATGAATTCAGTAAAGAAATGGATGATAATGAAGAATCTGGAAGAGAGGAAGAATGAAAAATTTTAATGATATCTTGAAAAAAGCTCAAGAAATGCAACAAAAAATGGTTGATATGCAAAACAAGCTGGCAGAACAAGAAGTTACTGGTGCTGCAGGGGCTGGCATGGTTGAAGTTGTAATGAATGGTCTTGGAAAAGTATCAAAAATTAAAATTGATCCTTCTGTTGCTTCTGATACAGCTATGTTAGAAGATTTATTATTGGTTGCATTCAATGATGCTCACGATAAAGTTGATGAACTTAGTCAACAACAAGCTGAAAAAATGAAACAAGGATTACCTTTTAAGCTTCCTTTTTAATCAATGAATGATTTAGATTCTTTAATTCGTTTATTTTCTCATTTACCCGGATTTGGTGCTAGATCAGCGCGTCGAGTTGTCTTGAATTTGGTTAAAAATAAAGAAAAAAAATTTTCCCCTTTAATTGAATCAATGAAAAAGGTTTATGAAACTGTCGATACTTGTCCCGTATGTGGCAATTTTGATACCGTTTCTCCTTGCAGTATTTGTTCAGATCCTAGACGGGATAAACAGCAAATCTGTGTTGTTCAAGACGTTGCTGACTTATGGGCAATCGAGCGTTCTGGTGCTTTTCGTGGACATTACCACGTTTTAGGTGGACTGCTTTCTGCAATTGACAGAATAGGACCAGAAGATTTGCGACTTGATTTATTGCACGACAGAATTATTGACAATCAAGTTCAGGAATTAATTCTAGCTTTACCTACAACGGTAGAAGGTCAAACGACAGCTCTGTATATTGAAAATGAATTAAAAGGAATTACCCATATCACTGGATTAGCACAAGGAATTCCATTTGGTGGCGAACTTGACTACCTAGATAATGACACCATTTTTATGGCTATTTCTTCAAGAAAATAAACACCTATTAACTTGTAAAAGTCGTTAAAAAATTCACAAGAACTTCGTGATTAAAATTTGCTGATTGCAGCACGTTGTTTTGATGACATTGCATTGTAAACTGTTTTTGCATTGTCGTAAGCCTTAGGAATAGACAATTGTGCTGCTTGCATATAGTAAGTATATGCTTTCGGTAAGTTTTGATTAATCCCATGTCCCGTTGCATACATCCAAGCCAACAATTCAACAGCTTCGGCGTCATCATATTCAGCCATTTTTTGGATTTCGTTCAAGTCAAATGGAGAAAGTGTACCATTTTTTACTGACAAAACAATTCGTTCCCACTCTTTTCTGGACTTTTTGTAGGTAGGAATTTTAGCTTCACGCTTTGTATCCATCAATAACTTTGATTTTTGTTTTTCTTTTCTGAAAGTAAGATATGGATCGTCATCATTTTTTCTGCGTTCCAATGCTTGAGTTAATGCGTCACCATTATCAACGTCAACCATGTCCCGATACATCTGATCAGCAGACAATCCAAAGGCTGAAGCATCAAACGCGCTAAACACAATCAGCAAAAAAAACATTAAAATGCGCATATAACATACTTTCCGGTTAATATTTATTTAAACATTTTAAATCAAAATGAAAAAAAAGCTATAAAAAAATTTATTTTGGATTCAAAAAAATGAACAAAGAAATTGTTCCCATAAAAATTTTACAAAATGGCAAAGAATTACCCCTTCCATTTTACGCAACACCTTTATCAGCCGGTATGGATTTGTATGCCGCAATTTCTGAGCCGATTGTCCTTGAAAAAGGAAAAACAAAAGTTATACCTACGGGAATTTCAATTGCTCTTCCCGCAGGATTAGAAGCCCAAATCAGATCTCGTTCCGGATTATCATCAAAAAATGGAGTTATCGTTTTAAATGCCCCTGGCACGATTGATGCTGATTATCGTGGGGAAATTGGCGTTATTTTACATAACCTTGGTGAACAAGATTTTACCATCACACGCGGAATGAAAATTGCCCAAATGGTTGTTGCACCTGTCGTACAAATTTCATGGCAAGAAACGGAAAATCTGTCTGAAACACAACGCGGAACAGGTGGTTTTGGATCAACAGGAGTGTAATCATGAAATTGCGTTTTATTTTGATTGCATTAGTTTGTTTATTTACTGTTTCTTCACAGGCAAGAACTCCTTTGCCTCTTCCTCGTTTCGTTTCACTTAAATCTAACAAAATCAATCTAAGAACAGGTCCCGGTGTTCGCTATCCTGTTGAATGGGTATACACGAAAAAAACTCTTCCCGTAGAAATCACCGAGGAATATGATACCTGGCGTAAAATTAAGGATTATACAGGGCGTGAAGGTTGGGTTCATCAACAAATGGTAACTGGAAAAAGATACGTCATTGTAAAAAGTGAAACCATTATGTTGCGTGCTGCTTTTGAAGATGCTATCCCCGTTGCTCGTGTTGAAAAGAATGCAATTGGTAAATTAAAAATGTGCCCACAAAACATCAAATATTGCGCAATTAATTTTGGTGAATATGAAGGTTGGATTCCAAAAGAAAAACTTTGGGGTGTCTATTCTCACGAAATCATAGATTAAGTTAGTAACAATTTTTGTAACTTATTTTCGTTTTATCCGTTATACTTTGTGAAAGAACCTTAATTTTTTAAGGAGGATTGTTATGACTGAAAATTCTAAAATCAAAAAAATCGAAGAGAAATACGGTGATGAAAATCATGATTCCATTCTTGCGGATTTATTGACAGACGAAGAACTGGCTGTGATTTCCGCTGGAAAAAGAATTGTTATGTCTGAAAACATAGCTGATTCAGTTTTCTTTGGTGGTGATACAAACATAATTCCTACGTCAGTGTGTGGAGTAAGTGGTGATGATTATATCTCTACAGGAGGCCTCTTACGAATAAAAGTCATTCAAAAAAACAATTACGATTAAGCTAAATATTTCTCACCTCATGAATATCCTTTTTTTACACAGAAATTTTCCATCTCAATTTGTTCATCTTGCCAAAGCGTTGGCAAAAAACAAAAAGAATGAAGTTTATTTCATCACGAACAATTACGATCAAAATCTAACTGGTGTGAAAAGATTTTTTTATCAAACTAAACGAGAAATTCCTGAAAATACACATAAATACGTTAAATTTTACGAAGACTCCATTATTCACGGTCAAGCTGCAGCAGAAGTCGCTATTCGATTGAAAAGGCAAGGCTTTAAACCTAACATTATCTACGGGCATAGCTGGGGATTACCGATGTATATGAAAGATATTTTTCCAGACGTTCCTTTGTTATGCTATTTCGAATGGTTCTATAATTCGACAAGTGGAGATTTTGGTTTTGATAAAAATCGAATTATCCACGTAGATGATTTAGCAAAACTTCGTTCTTGGAATGCTCCTTTTTTGGTTGATTTATACAGCTGTGATGCGGGTATATCCCCTACGAAGTTCCAAAAAAGCCAAATTCCAAAAGAATTTCAATCAAAAGTAAAAGTTTTACACGACGGCATAGACACTGATTTTTATGCCCCTGATCAAAATGCTAAATTTGTAATTAAAGACGAAAATCTTACTTTTACCAAAAATGATGAGGTCGTCACTTATGGAACACGGGGAATGGAAGCTTATCGAGGATTCCCTGAATTTATGAAAGCATTAAATATCTTGTTAAAAAAAAGACCAAAACTTCATGCCATTATTGCAGGAGAAGATCGCGTGGTTTATGGACCTAAATTAAAAGGAACAACTTACAAAACCTTAATGCTTGAACAATTGGATTTAGATTTAAAAAGAGTTCATTTCGTTGGACATTTACCACCAGCTGAGTACGCAAAATTATTGCAAATTTCTTCGGCACACGTTTATTTAACTTATCCTTTCGTTTGTTCTTGGTCTTTGACAGACGCAATGTCTTCAGCTTGTCCTTTAATCGCCTCATCAACCCCTTCGATTACGGAATTTGTCGAAGATAAAAAAGACGGATTATTATTTGATTTCTTTAACTTTGAAGAACAAGCTGAAAAGATCGAATATGCGTTGGATCATCCAAATGAAATGAAAATTTTAGGCAAAAATGCAAGAAATAAAATTTTACAAAAATATTCCGTCAAAAAACTACTTCCCAAACATTTGGCTTATCTGGAATCAATTATACAGAATTATCATAAATAACGAAATATATCCTTATTCAATTCGTATTTAAATTGCCTTTTCTTATCATCTCTAACGCTGTTTTTTTATCATCGTCTGAAGCACTAGCTCCATTTTGAAACAATAAGGAAAGTATTTCTAAATTTTTCTCTTCCAAAGCAATCATAAATGCAGTTTTTCCATTTTTATTTTGAACGTTAATATTTGCTCCGTTTTGAAGCAAGAATTCTACTATGTCCCATCTACGTTTTTGTTTGACAGCTTTCATTAATGCTGTATCCCCATTTTTGTCTTGAATGTTGATATCAGCCCCATTTTGAAGTAAGAATTTGACTATATTTATATGTCCTTGATACGAAGCAAATATTAATGCCGTTTCCCCTTTTTTATCTCGAACGTTCACGTCAGCCCCGTTTTGAAGAAGTAACTGAGCTATATCCGTATGCCTTTTTTTTGAAGCAATCGTGAATGCTGTATGTCCATCGTAATCTTGAATGTGAACGTCAGCTCCTTTTCGAAGTAATAATTCAACTATATCCGTATAACCTTTTTCTGAAGCTTTACTTAATGCAGTATTTCCATAGTTATTTTGAATGTTGACGTCAGCTCCTTTTTTAATCAAAAATTTAGCTATATCTTTATGTTTTGTATTTAAAGCAATGATTAAAGCAGTATTTCCCTGGTTGTTTTGAATATTGATGTGAGCTCCCTTTTTAATCAAAAATCCAACCATATCCTTATAATTCCTACTTGAAGCAAGCATTAAAGCAGTATTTTCATTTTGATCTTTGGCATGAACACTATTTCCATTTAGAATGAAAAATTCCACCATATCTTTATAGCCTTTGCTTGAAGCAAGTTCTAAGGCATTATTTCCAAAGTTTCTTTGATTATTCGAAGCGTATGTTCCTTTTGGAAGGGATATTTCAAATACTAAAAATAAACAAATAAACAGCCTTCTTACTTTTTTCATTTTACAATCTCATCAAAATTTCAAATTTATGCTTTTTATCATGAACACTGTAGGTCAACAACTCTGATTTTGGAATAAAAAAAACTTAGATTAAATAAATCTAAGTCCTTGAAATGGTGGGCACAGCAGGGTTCGAACCTGCGACCCCCACCGTGTGAAGGTGATGCTCTACCACTGAGCTATGTGCCCGATTAAAATCGATGTTTTTTTATAAAACTGTGCTGATTAAAGGTCAAGAGAAAAAAGTTTAATAAACTGGTTGATTTGTTCCAAATTTACCAATGCTTTCTGTAACTTGTTCATAAAAAGAAAGTTCTTCAGCATTTAAAGGAGTACTTTCCGGATTTGGAACAACTGATCTACCATCAGCCATCGTCTTTCTTTCGTATGAAGTAAAAACACCATTGTCATCAAAATTAATCATCACAGAAGAACGAGCTATTTCCTCTGGCTGATAAAAAGCCTGTCTTTTTCCCTCTGAGTAAATGTAAAACCATTTTTCTGAATCAAACGACGTAACTGCAGACGGAGTCCCTAAAATTTCTTTGACTTCAGTATAAGTTGTGCGTCCGGATTCCAACTTTGATAATTTTTGATCAAGTTCTTCATCAGACAATTTATCCCCGTGGACGTCAATCATTTGAGTACATCCCATCAAAACTGACAACACAGAAAAAAGAACTAAAAATTTTTTAATCATATCAAATCCGTCCTTGCATCCAAACACTACTTTGATACAATACATCCATTAAAAAAGGAAGAAAATTATGCAAGAAAATGAATTATCTATTATTGTCAGAACAGATCATCTGCCTAATGATGGAAAAGTGATTAAAGCTTCTGCAACAGAACAACAACGCGCTAATTTAGCCTCTCGTTTTGGAGTCATCAGCGTTGAAAGTTTTGATTTGGAAGTTACCGTCAAACCAATTACAAAACATAAAATCCATGTTACAGGCCATGTAAGTGGCATCGTAAAACAAAGTTGTGCTGTCACTCTCGCTGAAATTGAAAACCCTGTCAGTGATGATTTTGAAGTCATTTATGAAAGTGTGGCAGACGATTACGTTCCACTAAAAGAAATTGATATTTCCCCCGATGAAGTGGAAACTGAAGATTTGATTGATAATAAAATCGACGTTGGTGAATTGGCTGTCGAATATTTTTCATTATCAATTAACCCCTATGCTCGTGCAGAAGGTGCTGTTTTTGTGGATAAAATTGAACCAAAAGAGGAAGATAATCCTTTTTCCGTTCTAGAAAAGTTGAAAAAATCGTAAAAACACTTGAAAAGTGCGAAAAAATTAGTTAAAAGAGCTTTTGAGTTTTTTTCGTTCATTTATGAACATTATTTTTTGAAGAGAGTAAATAAAATGGCTACACCAAGAAGCAAAAAATCCAAATCAGCACGCGATATGCGCCGTTCTCATTTGGCATTAAAAAGCAACGCTGTAATGGAATGTCCAAATTGTGGTGAAATCAAACGCCCACATCATGTATGTTCTGAATGCGGTTACTACGACGGTAAAGAAGTCGTTGTTGCTAAAAAAGAAGAAAAAGCTGACAAATAATTTTGGTCAGAATATATAATGGAAAATAATCAACCAGTAGTTATAGCAGTTGATGCTATGGGTGGTGATCATGCTCCAGATAGTGTGATTGCTGGGATTAAGTTAGCTTTAGACAACAATAAAGCAGATCATATCGACGTCAAATACTTGATTTTCGGTGACGAAGAAAAAGTGATGCCTTTGATAAAGAAATATGGAATATCCTCTGATTATTATTCCTTTGTCCATACAACGGGATATATTGCTTCAGATGAAAAACCATCTGTCGCTGTCCGTACAGGGCGTGATTCCAGTCTGTGGAAAGCAATCGAATCCGTAAAGCATAATGAAGCTTCTGCAATTGTCAGTTCCGGCAATACAGGAGCTTTAATGGCTTTATCTAAAATTATCCTTGGAACAATGCCTGGCATTCATCGTCCAGCATTAGCTTCCATTATGCCGAATCGTATAGGCGAACACGTGATGTTAGACTTAGGTGCAAATACCGAATGTGACACACGCAATCTCGTTGAATTTGCTGTGATGGGTGAAGCTTATGCCCGTGCAGTTTTAAAGCGTGAAAAACCGTCGATTGGTATCTTAAACATCGGTTCCGAAGAAATCAAAGGTCGCGAAGAGTTGCGTGAAGCTGCTCAAATTTTACGCGAATCAGATTACGCAAGTCAATTTAAAGGATTCGTTGAATCTGATGATTTGGGAAAAGGATCCGTTGATGTTTTCGTTTCTGATGGATTTTCAGGCAACATCGCTTTGAAAGCTGTTGAAGGAACTGCTCGTTTAATGATTGGTTTATTAAAAGATTTTATTAAACAAAGTTTCTTAGCAAAATTAGGCGCTGTCTTTTTCATCCCTGTCATGAAAGCAATGAAAAAGAAAATGAATCCAGGAAATTATAACGGCGCGATGTTAGTTGGTTTAAAAGGCATTTCAATTAAAAGTCATGGCGGAGCAGATGCTTATGGATTTTCACGAGCATTGCGTGTCGCTTATAATGCAGTTCAAAATGATTTGCGTGGCTATATTGCAACACAGATTGAAAAGATTAAACTTTTAACAGACACTGAACAAAAATCAGATAAATAATTTATCAAAATTCTATAGAAGATCCTCTTAAATATTAAGGGGATTTTTTATTTCTCAATATTTTCAATTTTTTTTGTAACCAATTTTAAATTCATTCGTTATAAGGGTATAAGGTTTTGATAAAGGAGGAAAAACATTATGAACCAAACAGAAAAAAAAGAAGCAGAAAAAATCGAATTAAACGATAACGAATTATCACAAATTACAGGAGGGGGAAATAATAAAGAAGACGAACGTAAAGATGGGCACCCTCTTGCTCCTAAAAGAAAGTAACTAAAAAAAGCTTCCAAATGGAAGCTTTTTTTAAATGGCGGGAGCGACGGGGCTCGAACCCGCGACCCACGGCGTGACAGGCCGTTACTCTAACCAAACTGAGCTACACCCCCGCGACAGGTATGTTTATATCCAAAATATTTTACAAAATCAAGATTTTTTTTATAAAATAATCACATTTTTTTTATCAGATAGGATAACCCCAAAAAAGCTGGATTTTTAGATGCCATTACCAGCGTTGGAATCTGATTCAAATAAGCTTGGAAACGGCCTTTTTCAACAAATTTTTTTCTGAAATCTGATTGAATAAACAAATTCAGATTAGCAGGACGAGGAATAATTCCTCCTGCAATATAAATTCCACCAAAAGCCCCAATTGTCAAAGCAAGATTACCTGCAAACGTTCCCAACATATCAAACATCATATTGACAGCTTCGAATCCAAGATTATCCCCTTTGATAGCTAAATCAAAAATATCTTCCGGAGGTAAAACCAAAGAAGATTCATTTGTCAACAAACGAAGGGCATTATAGATATTACTTAATCCTTGACCTGAAATAACGCGTTCTGCAGAAACGTGGCCATATTGACGATACAAAATAGAAAGAACGTCCATTTGTCTGTTAGACGTTGCTGAAACTGTAGCATGTCCTCCTTCCCCAGGAATAGCAATATAAGAACCATTTTGAGGAATTAAAAAGGAAACGCCTAATCCTGTCCCCGGTCCAATTACCCCTATTGGAGCATCTGCTTTAGCTAATCCTTCGCCTATTTTAATTACGTCATCACTCGTTAATTCTGGAACAGCATAGGCCTGAGCAACAAAATCATTAACGATTTCCAATTTTTCAAACTTAAATTGCTGTTGTAATTCTGAAATTGAAAATTCCCACTTACAATTTGTAAATTGAACGTGATCTCCTGTAATAGGACATGCAATTGCCATCGCTGCTTTTTGAATTTCAACTTTTGATTCTGTAATAAATTTTTTGACAACATCAGAAAAATGTTTGAATTTTTTACAAGGATAAATTTGAACGTTCGAAATTATTCCATGTTCATCACACAAAGCAAATCGTGCATTTGTCCCACCAATATCAGCAACCAAGTTTGTCATATATATAAAAAACCCCTATCTGTTAAAGATAAGAGTATTTTATAAAAAAAAATGAATGAAAATCAAGCGAATTTAATCGTACGGGAGCGTAATATCATCTTCACTCGTACGAGCAGAAGTCCAAGCTATTTTTAACTTATTCAACCATTTCGAATCATGATTTGCATGTTCACCGACTGTTGCTAGCATCTTGCCTAAATCAGCATCTGATACACCTATCAAATCCGTTTTAGGATACTTTTCTTCTAATTTTTGAGCAATCTCAATCAATAGAGTCATCTTTATCTACCTCTTTGATATTGTTTCGCCAACATTTCCTTGAAAGATGTTTTTTTAGGATTTTGTGGTACTTTTCCTATACGTTTCTCATAATATGCTCTTTTGTGTTTTTCAATTTCTGCACGAGCAGCTTCATTCGTATAGTATTCATCCTTAAACATCTCTGGTGGTCTATCCATTGTTGCTTTAGACCATCCAAACCAGTTTTGATTTTCATTTTCAATCACTTCACATCCTTTGGATGTTACTTTAACACTTTCACCATTTCTGATTTGACGGCCAAGAGTTCCATATCCCAACTCTGAAGCCATATCATTCAATTTATTGGCTAATTTTGTAGAAGCATGAATCGGAGCAACAGTTTTTGGTTGTAGCTTTTCAGCAATTTTAATAAAATCATCGCGTTGAGCATGGCCTGATCCATATAAATTTGGAACGTCTTTCGCTGTATACGTAATCAAATTTTTTGTTTTTGGACATTCTGCCAATAATTTAGCTAATCTTTCACTGCGCGTCCCGATCAAAGGTGTAATGATAACAGCATCTGGTTCAATATGCATTGCCTTGTCATTTCCACGACAAAACTGAGCTAACGGAGCATTTGCTTCACCATAAATACCAGCTGTTAAAACAACTGTTGTTTTTGGATCTAATTTTTCAGCATGTTCACTTTTTCCACCAACGATCTGGATATTTGGATAATATTTTTGTAAATCATATCCTGAATCTTTTAAACCAAGGTACGTTGCATCCATTACTGGACCACCTTGTAAAATCACGTTTTTACCATTTTTAGCACATGCATCTATAATTGCAGCCATACGTTCCGCATGAGCAGGAGCCATTGGTAAAATCATTTGTTTATCAGAATGTTTCTTGATTAAATCACTGTATGCTTTATTGACGTCAGCTTCATAAGTTGCATGACCAGGAACAGTTGCCGTCGTCCCATCAAACGTCATTAAATCAATTGGACCTTCGCTGACAATTTTTTCATAATCACCAAAATTAACACCACCGTGCAAGAAAGAAGAGGGATCACCTTTTGTATCACCCGTATGGAAAATTGTCGCTTCATCATTTGAAACTTTAAAACTAAAAGCCCCAGGAACAGAATGGCTTGCAGACATTGTTCTGACTTTTATATTACCAAATTCCAAAGTATCACCAGCATTAATTTCATTGATAACTGGCCATTTGGATTCATCTATACCAGCCTCAATAAAATCTTTTTCCAATAAATTTGCTGTCATTTTTGAACAGAAAATAGGCGGTAATTTAGCTCCCATTTGAACGTACGTTGCAACAGCACCAATATGATCAGAATGACCATGAGATAACAAAAGTGCCCGACATCTTTTATCTTCAGCAGGAGGTGGATATCCTGGAACTTCAATCATATCAGCTAATGCAGGAACGACTTTGTCGTATATGCCATTTTCGTAATCGCGGGTTTGTTCATGTTGGCCCAAGTCAATTAAAATGGTATCTCGTTCCATTTTCCCAGTTTTTGGATCTTCTTGTTTAGATGTAAAAGCGTGGCAACTTCCCCAAAAATCTCGTGCATTATTTCCACCACGAGGGGACCAGTATAAACCTTTTTCTTCTGACATTATTATTCACCCCAAAATATTTATTTAACCTATTATAAATAATCTATCAAAAAAAACAAGTTTTTTTGTCTAAAATTTTTTTCTAATTCTGATTTGATCTCAAATCTTCAAAAATAGGTTCTTCAACTTCCTTTGGATGACGCTTCGCCATATATTCATCAATTTTTTGTTTACGCCAAGAAGCTGCTTGTTCCTTACTTTCCGGAGACCCCGCTAATATCCGACGAACAGGCAAATCATCTAATTCTTTTTTTTGAACAGGAGGTTTTATTTGTTTTAATTTTTCCTTTTTTTCTTTATTTTTTGCTTTGACGTCCACTCGAATATCTTGTGCCGGATTTCCAAATTTTGTCAATTTATCAAACTTTTCAAGCAACTTATCTTCATATACTCTTCCTTTTTCTTGTACCTTTGAATGATAAGCTGTTGCTGCCTTTCCCCATGATTTTGTTTGCTCATACATCTTTTTTAAAAAATTTCCTGCATAAGCAACGTTTTTTTGAGGATCAAATGCATCATCTAAAGAATCAAAAGCATCTGGATGATATTTCAAATTAATCTGCATACATCCTACGTCAATACTATCAAATCCTTGTTTTTGAAGTTCTCTAACAGCATTTTTTGCTTCTGCTTTCGTATCATAAAAATATCCTTTTTCTCCGTCATGAACAGTCCATGGCCAAGCTACCCCCGTCGGATATTTTTTTGAATATCTTCCTGTTTCAACTAAAGTAATTGCTGATAATAAATTGGGTTGTATCCCTTGTCTTTTTTCTTGTAAATACGTTTGACGCAAACAAAGAAGTTCGTCTTCTATGGCAAAAACGGGACAAGAAATTAAACAAAATAAAACCAACCACTTTTTCATTTTTGTTTTATAAAATTAATCACTGCTTGAATAAATTTTGTCATTTGAGAACGAACGTCAGAAAACGTATCTTTAGGTTTATACTTTACACTATCCCAATATAAATTTCTGGAAATTTCAATTTGAATCACGTGAGATTTGATATTTGGTCGTCCATAATACCTTGTTGTAAATGCCCCTGTAAAAGGCATATTCATGACAACGTTAAACCCGATATTTTGAAGCGTATCAAAAACAAATTTTGCAAGTTCAGAACTGCATGATTTTCCATCATTTGTTCCCAAAACAATATCCGGTGCACGACCACGAATCCAATATTGTTCCGGTAAAACAGGCATAGAATGAATATCTAATAAAACTGAACGATTAAACTTGATAACGTTTTTCTGAATCATTGTTTCTAACATCAAATGATAGGGTTGGTAAATATTATCTATACGATCCCGTATTTCTTTAAATTGAAGAAGCTGTTTATAAATAGGTTTAGTTGCAGATATTTTTGTTGGAATAACCCCATATCCTTGCTGTACTAAACTGGAATTTATAAACTTATACGGTAATTTTTCAGCAAAAATGTGTTCATCCATTTCAAGCCAATGACGATTTAAATCAATCCAAGCTCGACCATAATTTCCACAAATATAGGGAATCCCCATGGGTGAAGCAAAAGAAATTAAATCATTTAATCCTGCATCTTCGAACGTATGAAAATCTTCAAGTGTTAAATCCGATAATTCAAACAAACGAGGTGGATAATACGTTCCACAGTGAGGACAGGATAAAAGCAATTCACATTTTGGCGAAAATATTTTTTCAACCTTAAAAGCTGGAATATTTGAAACAGACGCCAAAATTTTTATCCTTTTTTATATTTTTTACTTGCATTTTTAAAAAAAACGATTTAAGCATAAGCCATCTTGTTTGAAAATGCAAGATTTTTGGGCGTGTAGCTCAGCGGGAGAGCACTACGTTGACATCGTAGGGGTCACAAGTTCGATCCTTGTCACGCCCACCATTATGAAGGCCTTGAAAACGTTTGTTTCAAGGTTTTTTTATTTCCAATTATTTACCTCGCCTTGTAGGGAGAGGCAAATAATCTTGATAAGATAATACTGCCACTTTTAAGGGGATAAATGCAGTTTATGACGCCAAACTTATTGCCCCATGATAGGGGATGAACGAAGTTCATGACGCCGA
>JAKSVU010000089.1 GCA_024413465.1 Alphaproteobacteria bacterium | reverse complement strand
GGAGGTATAAGTGGAAGTAAATCTTTTTGAAATTGGAATACGATTTTGTAGTCTAAACGGATTATTTCTTATGTTAGGAGCAAAAGCAACCTGGAATTCTTATCTGTCCAGACATGAAGAATATGATGAAAGTTGTAAAGATAATATTTCCAAGCATTTAGAAGAATTCCCAAAGGAAATAAAAACAATTCAAAATATGTTCAAGCAGTATTTGTATGAAAAAGTTTATATTAAAGAAATGCTTGTAGCGCCAGAACAACGGCCCGAAGAAAAAAAACAAATGCTGCAGAGGCTTAAAAAGTATGTAACTCAAAATAGAAAAAATCTTAATGACATAAAGAAATATTTTGACCCTGAAACTTTTGAACAAATCGAAAGATATTTTTCAGATTATAAAAATTTTGTTCGTCGGTATTTTTACATTATTCGTTATAGAAAAAGTGATATTGAACGAATTGAATGCCTCAGGCGGAGGTTATGTTTTTCAAACTTTCTATCAACCGAAGAAATCAAACAAATTGCAGCAAAAAGAAAAGAAGTTCATCCTGGCAGCACAGATTCAATTTTTGAATATTGCCGCTTTCAAGTTGGAATAGGTCCACAGAATGTTTCTAAATATGTGATTTATAAAGATGGCGTGGTAGTTCGTTTTTTTGGAAGATGGATTGACTCCTTTGAACCATATTTTTTTGAAGAAGAAAAAATTGCTGACAGCAAAAAAATTGTAGAAGAAGTTTTAGAAATCATAAAAAATAACGAAGAAATTCTACAGAGGTTACCAGAAGAAATAGATAATCATTATTGTTTTGACGGGGGATATGACATTATGAGGATTGGAGCTTTTTCGTTCAATGGAAATAATATGATTTTGTCTGGAATGGCACTAGACTTTGCCAAAAATAAAGAAGATGAATTTCATAGGAAACTTTATGAAGTAAGCAGAATATTTTACGAGATTAAAGAAGAGATAAATAAAAATATCCTCCTTATTAGTGAAAGATAATGCGGTATTATTAAAGGGGAAAGAAAATATGGAAATATTAGAAATAAAAGACAATAAATTGATTTCTGTAGCAGACTGGGCAGAGACGGTTGTGGTACCTGACTATGTAAATGAAATTAAAAAGGATGCTTTTAGAGAAAAGACTTCACTAAAAAATGTAAAAATATGTGGATCAGTAAAAATAATCCCGGAGAATTGTTTTTTAGGATGCCAAAATCTTAAATCGGTAGAACTACCAGCAACCGTAGAAGAAATTCGGTCTGATGCATTTAATGGCTGTGAATCTTTGTCAAAAATTAATTTGCCAGAAGGTCTTAAAAAGATTGGTAACTGTGCTTTTGCACGTAATTATATGTTAAAAAATGTCCACCTTCCTCAAACTCTGAAAGAAATAGGAAATAGTACATTTATGTGCTGTTCAAGGTTAGAAAAAATAGAGTTTCCTCTATACATGGAAAAAATTGGATGTAATGTTTTTGAATATTGTGTTTCTTTACAAAGTGTAG
>JAKSVU010000088.1 GCA_024413465.1 Alphaproteobacteria bacterium | reverse complement strand
TAATGTTGTTAAAATAGTTATGTCCAAATCAGGGATAGAAAGGAGAACATTATGGAAAAATTTCAACATT
Source organism: Alphaproteobacteria bacterium (assembly GCA_024413465.1). GTDB lineage: Bacteria > Pseudomonadota > Alphaproteobacteria > CAAGCB01 > CAG-977 > UBA2903. The sequence continues at coordinate 1,450 of JAKSVU010000088.1, read as the reverse complement.
TATCTAAAGATACAGTTAATTCTATTGCAAGTGGAATTTTAAGTTGTTCATCTGCAACCGAATTAGCTAATGAAATCCATTTTGATGTTTCAGGACTAATTAAACACATCAAAAAATATCGCGTTTTAAAGCAAACTGAAGTTGCAAATAAATGCGGTTTAAAGTATTCATGTAGCAAAACAAATCTTTGCAAACAGTGTTTCAGAACAAACGCTTTTAACAAATCCGTGAAGTGCATGTCGTGTAAAGCTAATTGTAACACAATATGTTCTGATTACACGCCAATACCAGACTGCAAAAGAATCACAAAATTTCCTTACGTTTGTAATGGATGTAACAAATTAACAAATTGTCATTTAAATCATTTTAGTTACGACTCGGAAAATGTTTGGAAAGAAATAACTAAAAATAAAATCGAGCCAAGAAAAGGAACTCATCTAACAAATGATGATTTTGTGAAAATTTCTGAGATTTTAAAGCCATTGATAAAAGATTTGCATCAATCGTTGCCACAGATTTATTTAACCCATAAAGAGCAGTTAAAAGTGACTTATCCAACGATGCTAAAATTTATTGATCTTGGTTTAATTCCTGGAATCAAAAATATCGATTTAACAAAACGAGTTAAATATCCAAAATCATACAAAAAACGAAAAGAAGAACCTACGAATACCGCCTTTTTGCAGCATAGAACATACGATGATTTTGTAACCTATATTTCAGAAAATTCAAATTGCAACATAGTTGAGATGGATACAGTACTATCATCTCGGGAAGGTCAAAGCTGTCTTTTAACGCTTCTTTTTAGAAAATCTAATTTTATGATGGCTTTCAAATTGAAAAATAAAAGTTCGGATGAAGTTAGAAAAGTGTTTTTGCATTTGCAAGACACATTAGGATACGAACTTTATAAGAAAACATTTGAAGTTATTTTAACAGATAACGGATCTGAATTTGCAAATCCTTTGGATTTAGAAGTATTTGATGCAACAGCTGAAATGGCAGTTCATGTTTTTTACTGTGATCCAGGAAAATCTGGTCAAAAAGGAAAAATTGAGAAAAACCATGTTGAATTAAGAAAAATATTTCCTAAGCCAACAAACTTCGATTATTATTCACAAGAACAAATAAACATCGCCCTAAGCCACATAAATTCTGAACCGAGAGCAATACTAAACGGCAATGCTCCAGGTGAGATTGCACATGTTTGGTTAAAAGAAAAAGTACTCGAATTAAACGAGTACCAATTCATTGAGAGAGACAAGGTGTTCCTGCATCCAACTCTTCTCAAATAAATAACCATCCCTGATTTGGACATTACTTTTTAATTTTGGACATAACATTTTTAATGTTTTATGTTCAAGGTGTTTTTAGCAATGCCAATTGGAGATAATTACAAATTAACTATATGATTTTTGATAACACTAATCAAGTAAATATGTGCGAAAAT
>JAKSVU010000087.1 GCA_024413465.1 Alphaproteobacteria bacterium | reverse complement strand
TCTTTACGTTGTGATTTCCAGTTTTTTCAAGCCCTTTTAAAAATGCCTGAGTCAAGACCATAGTGTCGCTTTTTACTTTTGGACTTCCGTTTAATACAAGAATATTCATTTTGTCCTCCGAATACATTACCTTTGCGCGCTTGGCTTTGTTTTATAAAATAATTGTAATGTAACCAGAAAAATCAGTAAATCTACGAGGAGTAGAGTTCAAAATCGCAACGTTTGCGTTCATCGATTAAAGTTTCATCAATTCCTTTCGCAAAGGAACACAAATTTAAAACAATCCGCATAGACACCTGAAGCCAAAACATTCCTGCCCAAACTCTTTACAAAAAATGCGGCTTCAAGCTTACAGGTCAGCAACACGTTCTGCACATGGGACTCATCCCCGAAGAGCTCGTCTATCTTGACCTGAAGCTCTAACCTTTTATTGTTATTTTTATCTGAAAATGCTATAACACGAGTATAAAATTATGGCTATCGTAAAACAATTTCTTATTATTCTTACAGTTTCTTTGATTGGCGAAGCTGCAGGATACTTTATTCCACTTCCAATTCCCGGAAGTATATATGGATTAATTCTGATGTTTTTTGCCCTTCATTTTAAAATTTTTAAGGTTTCATCTGTAAAGGAAACTGGAAAATTTTTAATCGACACAATGCCCCTGATGTTTGTTCCGCCTGGAGTTGGAATTTTAGGATGCCTTGATGTACTAAAAGCTCACTGGTGGCAGATAGTTTTGATTGCTTTTTCTTCAACCTTTGTAGTTATGGCTGTTTCAGGGCTTGTAACACAGCTAATTATGAAGTTAAAAGATCGAATGTGTTAACAAAATGATACAATTTATTAATGATTCTAATTTTTTCTACGTATTTTTGACTATTTTTACATATCAAATTGGCTTTTTTTTAAAGAATAAATTCAAATATGCCTTTGTAAATCCGCTTTTAATTTCAACACTGCTTACAATCGGTGTAATTTTATTTTTTGGAATTGATTTAGAAAAATACCAGGCAGGAACAAAAATTATTTCCTTTTTGCTCACCCCTGCCACAGTCTGTCTTGCAATTCCACTTTACGAGCAGTTTGAAAAATTAAAACAAAACTGGCTGGCAATCATTTTAGGAATTTTTTCAGGATGTATTACCTGTATGTTCTATGTTCTGGGATTTTCAATAGCCTTCAAACTTACCCATCCAGAGTACATTGCTTTATTACCAAAATCTATTACAACTCCAATTGGAATGGTACTTTCGGAACAGTTCGGTGGAATTCCTTCTTTAACTGTTGGTGTAATCGTTATAACAGGAATTACGGGAAACATCTTTACGGAAACAGTTTTAAAGCTTTTTAAAATTACTCATCCTGTAGCAAAAGGTGTTGCCATTGGAACATCCTCTCACGCAATGGGAACAGCTAAAGCAATGGAAATTGGCGAAGTTGAAGGCGCAATGAGCAGTCTTTCAATTGCAGTAACTGGAATAATGACTGTAATTCTGTTTTCGTTTTTTGCAAAGCTTGGATAATAGA
>JAKSVU010000086.1 GCA_024413465.1 Alphaproteobacteria bacterium | reverse complement strand
GGAGAAAATATTAAACCAAAGGAATTTAATCTAAAAGTCGATTATCAATACAATAATGGAAATTTCCCCTTTTTGGATATACAAATTTGCTGATTGAAAAAATGGAGGAATATGAGTATGAATGAACAAGAAATAATTGATGCAGTGATTGGCAAGGCGAAAGAAAAATTACAAGTATTTATTGATGAATGTAATAGTCAGAAAAAGCCTTTGTGTGATTTGAGAATAGATTGGAAAAATCCTCATTATGAAAAGAAAGAGTTGCAGCATCTTTATATGTTGCGATATTTTTATGCTTATTTATTAGAGTTTTGGTGGCTATTTAATTTCATAAAATTAGATCGTTTTAATATTTTTTCTATAGGCTGCGGTGCATTTGTAGACTTGCTAGGTTTGTTTACGTCTAATAAGAGCTATGGTAAAAATGCAACGTATTGTGGTATTGATCCGGTTGATTGGGAGTATCGTGATTTTATTAGGTCTATTTTACCACATAATTATGAAATTAATTTTCAACAACAAAGATTTGAAGATTATGTAGAAATGCCAGATGGCAAAAATGTTTTGGGAAGAGCCAATGTGATTGTTTTTCCTAAATCTATAGAATATTTGGATACTAGTGTTTGGAAAAAAATTGTAGAAGAAACAGATTTTAAAGAGAATGTTATATACTTGGTTATGAACGCAATGGATTTTGATTATAAAAAAGATGTTTATAAGATTGATTATTTTGCAAAATTGCTAGAAACGAAGGAATACAATATATCTGACATCAAAGAAAAAACTGTATTTGTTCCTCAATGGTTTTGTCAATTTCCAGATAGCCCGCAATATCCTAGTGATGTTTCAGATTCTTGGTTTTTTAAATTGCCTTCCCAATGTATTTCATATGCTCAATGCGCTAATGAAGAATGTTATTTGAAAAAATATAATAGTCCAATTTATAGTACAGGTTCCTTTCAATATAAAATCATAAAGTTGGTAAAAAATGATTCTCAGTGCTAGCAGACGAACGGATATTCCAGCATTTTATGGAGAGTGGTTTGTCAACCGCTTAGAAGAAGGATTTGCCTTAGTGAGGAATCCGCTTAATGCCAATATGGTATCAAAGCTACTTCTAAGGCCTCAATATGTAGAGTGCATTGTTTTTTGGACGAAGAATGCCATTGATTTTGTTAAGTATCTTCCGAAGATTGACCGCCTAGGCTTTAAGTACTACTTTCAATACACGATAACAAGCTATTCAAAGGACACTGAACCGAATGTTCCTGAAAAGAAAAAAATCATAGAGAATTTTATTGAGATATCAAAAAAACTTGGGAAAGAGAAAACTATTTGGCGGTACGATCCGATTCTGCTTTCAAACAAATATAATCTGGCGTATCATAAAAAATATTTTGAATATCTGTGTGAAAAGATTTCTCCATATACGGAAAAATGTGTAATCAGTTTTTTGGATGATTACTCGTTCTTAAGAAGTAATCTGAATTCACTAGATATTTCGGAAATGACTGAAAATCAGATGTTTGAAATTGCGTCAGTATTTTCGGA
>JAKSVU010000085.1 GCA_024413465.1 Alphaproteobacteria bacterium | reverse complement strand
GCAATCGGTTTGTAAAATTCAAAATAAAGCGTTTTCTGCCTGACGGAATCTCCATCAAACAGTTTGATTTTCGCCAGATAATTCGGATCAAGGGTAAAATAATCAATGAAATACAACCCATCTCCTACCCTTTTTGTATCGTTATTTGCCAATAAATCAAGAAAATAACTATCACAATTGACCGTGTAGCCTTCCGGTTGTATCGTGATTTCCTCATTCGGTTCGCAAACCGTCAGCGAAACGGAATAGGCTTTCATTGTCTCATCAAAAAGCAATTCCCTCGAATAGCCCAAAACCACATCCGAAAGGACATTGCTTTCAGAAAAAACCATTTCACGCAAAACCGAATCTGTCGCAACTTTTTGCTTAAACTGAATAAAAGAATCCTCAAAATCAGCATCTTGCTTTTGCACCAGTTTTTCGGCAGCAGCAACCATATAAGCGTTTTCCTTCTTATTTTCAGACTGATAGCGCAAATAAGTAAGAAGAACCGACAACAAAAAAACAGCAATCAGACTGATTTCAACAAAATAAGGTTTCTCCTTGCCTTTGATCCGGTCGAGCCATTTTTGCGATTTTTCGAAGGATAAAAACAAGAAAACAAAAGCCGTGAGCAACAATAAAACCAACAAGGATACAGCAATTTCCTTATAAGGTGACTTTATGGCTTGAACCAAATTGAAATCACAGTAAGACAGCACGTTACCATCATGAGAATAGACTTTATATGCAGTTTCTTCATTCGTAAAAAACACACTAATATCAGCCAACGAATGAAGCAGGCAAAATTCATTCGGGAAGAATTTATTGTCGATTTTATAATTGGTATTGAGGCACTTAAAGAGATAATACGAGCGATTATTATGCTCAAAAGAATGTACGAAATAATTACCTGAAAGCAGATTGCAAATCGTGTCACGGCCCAAAACCGAACGACGTTTCAAAAGACGCGAACTAATCGAATTTTGATTCCAAGAAACCAACGAATCGTTTGAATAAACATAAAGACCGATTTCACGTTTGGCAAACTCAGCAGATTTCAAATCTTCGACAGCTATTGAATTCAAATCGTTTTGCAATTCTGAAACCTTACGCTGAACTTTTGCCTCAATTCGCTTAGGATTGGAAACAAAGAGAAAATCCAAAGCTAAAAGCAAGCCAAAAAGCAAAGAAAGTCCAAGAAAGACAAAACCAAGTGACCGATATTTATGTAGATTTCTCATATACAAAATAACAATCTAAAATTCAATACATTACAAAACATCAATTCTAATCCATTATTTTCTCAATTTTGAACACAGCTCCATAAAAAACCTAAAACGTCTAAAATCGCCTAAAAACAGCTAATTTTTCAAAATGCGTTAAATCCGCTTTTCAAACACATAGACCAAACTCGACCATTCACCGTTTTTTCGCGCTTTCAAATTGGAAATCATGCCACGATAAATTCCTCTCAGCAATGGCAAACTCTTTTGGCGATATTTTTCACTCATAAAAGAAATATAAAAAGCATCCCAAACCAATTTCTGCGTTTGATTTTGAATTAAACCATTGATATTAAATATTTTAGCAATAGAATCC
>JAKSVU010000084.1 GCA_024413465.1 Alphaproteobacteria bacterium | reverse complement strand
CGCCAATTGTAATTCTAAATGCAACTTACACAATAATTAGTTGCGTTTAGTCTTTCTTATATAATGTTTATACCTCTTGCCACCATTAATAGGGAGGTATAAAAATGGGCAAGAATAACAATATTCAGATGGATTTTTCTAAAAGAAACATTATTAAAAACTGTCTTATTGAAAGAAAAACCGCTACAGAAATTTCTGAAATCTTGAAAGTACATAAATCAACTATTTCTAGAGAAATCAAAAATTATCGATACTTATCTTTTAAAGGTGATGACAAACCATCATTGTGTTCAAATTGTCAAAGAAATAAAACCTGCGTATTTCATCATAGATGCGGTAGATCTTTGTGCAATTCAAAATGTATGGGTTGTAAATCACTTCAAATTTGTGACAAGTATGTTGAAATTAAATGTAACATCGAAAATAGATATCCATTTGTTTGCAACAATTGTAAATTTGATAAAATCTGTTCAAGAAATCATTATCTTTATGATCCTAAAAAGGCAGATGAAGCTGCACAAGCTTTAAGAAAAGAGTCTCGACAAGGAATTAATTTATCGAACGAAGAATACCATTTTCTTAATAAGACATTGAAAGATGGAGTTGAAAAAGGCCAATCAATTTATCACATCTTAAAGAGCACGGACATTGGTAAAACGCTCAAAACGATTTATAACTATGTTAATAATGGGCAATTATCAATTAAGCCAATTGATTTGCCTAGAGCAGTTACGCTTAAAAAGCGTAAATCTAAAATTCCAAATAAATACGAGTATAAAGAAAATAGAAACATCGACCGTAAGCACAGGATGTATTGTGATTGGCTAGTATATCAATCCAAAAATAGAATTATTGTTTATTGGCAAATGGATTTTTTAGGCGCTCCAAAAAAGAGCGAGCAGCAAATTCTAACTTTAGTAATTCCTCAATTCGAATTTGTTTATTTAATTCCCTTAAAATATCCAGATTCACAAAAAATGACAGAACTATTTGATTCATTGGAAGCTATGCTTGGTGATGATTTCTCAAAAGTTTTTGAAGCAATTCTAACTGATAGAGATTGTAAATTTAACGACTTTAATTCAATTGAAATTAATGACATGGGAGTGGTCAGAACAAGGGTATTCTTTTGTGATCCAACCGCTTCAAATGAAAAGCCTTCCGTTGAAAACTTCAATGAGCAAATTCGGCGAATTTTCAAGAAAGGCGTTTTGTTGAGTAACATTACGTTTGACCAATGTAATGTAATCTCCAGTCATTTAAATTCTAGATTTTTAAACTCAATCGACGGCAAGAGACCATGCGATTTGTTTATTGAATACTTTGGAATTGAAATCTTTAAAAAGCTCAATTTACAAATAATTAATCCAAAAGATGTCCAAATCTTAACTTTTAAAAAATACTAGAAAGTTTTTTTGGCAAGAGGTGTTGCGTTTAGTTTTACAAGTTGCGTTTGGTACTTGTTTTTAACATACCCATTTTTCCTCTTGTAATAACTATATTACCACTTTTTTTGACTTGAATTGAAAATCCATAAAGAAAAAATGCAACTTTTCGGTTTTGAAAGTTGCACTTAATCTTACAATTTTAATAT
>JAKSVU010000083.1 GCA_024413465.1 Alphaproteobacteria bacterium | reverse complement strand
TATTTTTAGGTTAGTAAAAAAAATAAAACTCTTTTATAGTGAATAATAGAAAAATTGAAATATACAAGAAAAAATTAGAGGAAGAATATATCAGTAACTCAAAAATTCATGGGGATATAAGTAGTAACACTAAAATAGCCAATAAGGCGGCAAAAGAATTAATAAAACTGAATAGATACTTAAAAGAAAATTTAGATGTTGCTAAAGAAATAATAGATGAGCTTATTGGTTTTTCTGATATTAATACTCAAATATGGATATCTGCTTTGGCTATTGATATTGATTATAAAAAAGAAGAATCTTGACTAAGGATCATATTTTTATCTTCTATCCTTCCTCCCATCAATACAAATTGATGTAGATATCATTTCCTTAAACTATTACTTTATTTTCAATAAATGGCATTCTTATTATAATCTAAAATATTGAAGGGAAGACTGTATGAAAAAAGTTGTTGTTTTATGTGCCGCTTGTGGAATTGGAAAATCGACCATGAAGGATTTTATTGAAAAAAATAATTTGCTTTCGGAATGGATTTGTCTTGATACAGATGATGTGGGATTGAACTGGTGGGATTATGCTGGAACCGATCATGAAAATAAATACCAGAGTGACTCTTTTGCAAAAGCTGTAGAACTTTCTGGCGATAAAGATTTATTCTTTGTGACCTGTATGAATCCTTTAAATTATTACAGAGATGTGGAAGCGGTTCCAGAAGTGACTTCAACTTATTTTATTGGCATTGTTTGTTCCGATGAACAGGTTACTGCTCGTTTAAAGGCTCGTCCTGCAGAACGCCAGTGTGGAAGTGATGAATTCATAAAAACACAGATTGATTACAACAACTGGTTCAAACGAAACGCCGGAAAGTTTCAGTTATTTATAGACAATACAAATCAAACTTACGAAGAGACTGCAAAGTTAATATGTGATTTTGTAAAAAAAGTATGTGGGTAAAATAAATGGAGATTAAAAAACTTTCTTTAGCTGACAAAGAACTCATAAAAGAATTTTTTGTGAATATTTTTACAAAGGCACCCTGGTACGACGACTGGAGTGATGAAAAACAGCTGGATTTATACATTATTGATTTAATTGGAAACGTAAATTCCCTTACTCTTGGATTTTTCGATAATGACGAATTGATGGCCCTTTCTATGGGTTATGTGAAGCACTGGTTCCGCGGAACGGAATATATTATTAATGAATTGTGTGTAAAAACTGAAGCCCAGGGAAGAGGAATTGGGTCAGATTTTTTACATCAGATGGAAGAATATCTTCTGGCACAGGGAATTGAAGCTACTTTCCTTTTAACCGAGCGTACTGTTCCTGCCTATAATTTTTACAAGAAAAACGGTTACTACGAATATCCGGATACAGTGGCTTTTTCAAAAGGTTTTGGTCCAAAATATGAATAGAGATGATTTATGCGGAGTATGAAATAATATTGATTATCCAATCAATAAGAATTGTGCAGGATGCCGAATTGTAAAAAGAAAAACCAGCTTTCATCTTTTTTTATAATTAAATTCAAAAAAAATGAAAATAAAATTTGACAAATAAAAATGTAAGCGCTATCATTTTAACTATGAAAGCGCTTAC
>JAKSVU010000082.1 GCA_024413465.1 Alphaproteobacteria bacterium | reverse complement strand
CCGGTGAAATAGATGTGGGAAATATCCAGATTTAGGCCGCTAAATTATCGTTTATTGTTCAACAAGAATCTTAAACAAGACCCTAAAAGTTGTCGAACTATTTTTTGTACAAATTGAATATGTCGGACCATAGTAATGCGACCGGAGTAATGGAAATCGGTTCCTTGGAAAAGCCACCATTCTTGTTTATGAAATTTGCTTACGGCTGAATAAAATTTGTTTCTTTCATTCGCATATACATTGTGTCTTTTAATACGTTTGGTAGCGCTTCTTTCGCACGAATAGGCTTATGATAAATTGCCTTTTATATTTCAAAAAGTCAAAACATCATTAGGAATGATATGACTTGTTGTAATATAGAATGTTGCATCCCATCAAATAAAAAAAGAGTTCCTCGAAAAAGAAACTCTTTTTGTGCAGATCACCCAAAAAAACTTTAACTATTTTGTTGGAATAATTTTTTCCAGTCGGGAAAATGAATCTCATCAGCAATCATATCTAGTAGATCGTCAATAGATCCTGTTTTTGGAGTGTAATTGTTGAGTTTTGCGTTTAAAAGGTAGGTGAATCCTTCAAAGTATTTGTTTTGAAATAAATAACATACTCCTAAAAAATAATAAGCTGAATGTTTTAATGCGTCTTTTTCGTTAAGTAGAAGTTTGAACGCATCTATTGCGTCGCTAATCTTTTTTTGTCTGAAGAAAGAAAGAGCTTTTGTTTTTTTGCTGTATGGATCTAATTTAGCATTGTCAATTTTTTGGATTTCTTCATCTTTTCCATTTTTAAACAGCTCCCACACATATTTGCGGGGCAAGTTTTCGGTTTTGCTTGAAGATGTGCAATCGTCTGAAGCTGATTTGTCAGGGATAGGGTTTTTAGAATCTTTTTCAGAAATTGCGTTGTTTGATTTCCGAGAATTTGATTCCTCAGGGTCATCAGAAATTTCACAATCTTGATTTTGTATGGTTGTTTGAATTCTCTGTTCTTTGCTTGTTTGAATTGGATTTTCGTCAAGATAATTTTTTAATTGCTCTTCTAAATCATCCATATCGAAACGGTTGTATTTTAAAATGAATAAGTCAGAACAATCTGAAAGAGCTGTGTATATATCAAGTTTTGGATTGATAATGGTATATTTTTCTCCATTAATCGCCGGAACAGATAAAGGGTCTGGATACAAGTTCCTTACTAAAATTGTAGCATCCTTTTCACATAAACAAAGAATTTTTTTGTTTTCAAGTGCCGCAGCGTACCCCATTTCGTAAACAACATTTGGTCGTAGGCCATCAAGTAATACAATGATTAAATTGGCATCTTTAATTTGTTTTTGAAAGTTTCGTCTAATCGTATCGTCCGCTTTAAATGAGTTCGCATCATATTTTATTTCAATATCTGCTGATTCAAAGGTTTTTTTTATGGTCTTTATAGTTGAGTTGATATACTCAATTCCATCGCAAATAGGGTGATAGAGCGATGCTTTTTCGTTATTCCATGCGTGAACAATAAATGCTTTCATTTTGTTAATCCTTTAAAATATTTTTATTAAATGGCTCTTCATCAACATGTGTGGGTGGCTTCGCCACCCTTTTTTGTTGACTTTCG
>JAKSVU010000081.1 GCA_024413465.1 Alphaproteobacteria bacterium | reverse complement strand
GGCTTTTTCTTCTGTTTTTTTTGGCGATTAAATTTTAGAAAATAGCCCATTTTTTTTGTTTGATTTAGGCGAAAGTCAACAAAAAAAGGTGGCGAAGCCACCCACACATGTTGATGAAGAGCCATAATTAATTCTATTTAAAATTTTTTCGTCTATAAGTTTAAAAATATCCTCATCTATTGACGAGAATCGTTCTTCAATTATCTTTTGTATAGATTTTTTTAAATCCTCTTCTATTTGCCCATCAATTTTTTTATTTTCATTATATATGATTAAACAAACTAATTCATGTTCAACTTTCTGTAGTGTATTGTTTTTATACGCTTCCGCAATATCCGTAAGGGATTTTTGTATCATCCCATCATACACATATAAATTCAATTCATTTTCCAAATTATTAAATGTTTTTATTATACTTTGAACAGCATCCTCAAAAGCATCTTTAAATTTATATTTCGATTCATAGCATTTTGATTCGCCCAAAAAAAATAAATTTCTTTCACTATCTTTTTTATAGTGTATTGCATCTGCTCCATACCGTTCCATTCCAACAGATGTTGTTATAGGCTGTTTCCGAAGCAACGGATCAGCACAAAAAAAATACCTCAAACAATTAAATAAAATTAATTCTCCAAATTGACCTTGTGGTTTCAGAGGTCTAAATTTACTATTAGCCAAATTTGCGATATACGCTGTTGCATTTTGCACATTATTATTTTCGCCTAACCGTTTTTTTAATAATTCGTCATACTTTTCGCTACTATACACCCATTCTAAAACAGTAGCCATAAGTTCATTAAAAAAATCATCTCTACGTTCCTTAATATCGGTATACGTTATTGAACAACCAATATGCTCTTTATCAGGTTTAATATCAAATTTCTGTTTAAACCAAAAAATAAAATTAAACAAAGGAATATCGACCATATTTACACTCCCATTTTGGAGAGGAGAAGGGTTTGCATTTGGGTTAGGGTTTGGTTCTCGTTTGATTTCAATCCAATAAGTTCAATCAATTCTTCTCCGGCTAAAACGTTTATCTTCATAGTCTCGTCATCAGGAACAACAATTTTAAGCTTAGAAATCATGTCTGAACTGACATTAGGAAAAGTTGATCCAGTTGCAGAGGCGAGAATATCTTGCATATATTGATCAAGCAATAACTTTATACACCAATGATAATGCTTTCTCCTAGCTCTAATTGCGGCTAACCCTCGTCCAATTGCATACCTCTGATTTGCAAAATTCATTCGTCCTGTTGTTGAACCACGAACGCAAAAAAGGACATCCCCATCTTCACACATTTTTTTGGGAGTGGTAGTCCATTGAACCGGAGTTGGAGAAAATAAGCCGAATTCTGTTGGACCATTTAATAATGGTTCTCCGAGACCTTCTTTGTTCACAAAATCTCCTTCCGGTGATTGCCCCATAACAATTTTTGCAACATCGTCAAACAAACAATCATGAGGATTTTCTAAAGACCATTTCTTAAACAAGGTCTGGGCGGTTTGTTCGAGGGTGGCGATGAGTTTCTTGTTGGTTTCGATGCGGTTTTGTAGGGTGTTGTATTCGGCTACGATTTCGCGCTGTTTTTCTATTGAGGGGATGGGT
>JAKSVU010000080.1 GCA_024413465.1 Alphaproteobacteria bacterium | reverse complement strand
GTGAATTGTAAAACTAAATGCAACTTACAGGAATAATTGTTGCGTTTAGTCTTTCTTATATAATAAATTTGCCTCTTGCCTACTGAAAAGGAGGTCCAAATATGGGCAAGAATAAAGACATTCAGCTTAATCTAACTAGAAGAAGAATCATTTTTGATGGATTAAGCGAAGGAAAAACAGCAACTGAAATTGCTTCAATTTTGCAAAGACATAAATCTACAATTTCTAGAGAAATAAAAAATTATAGATATTTATCATTCAAAGCAGATAAAAAACCATCGATTTGTTCCTCGTGTTTAAATATTAAAACATGTAGTTACAGGCATAAATGTGGTCTATCAACTTGTTCAATTAAGTGTGCGGGATGCAAATCATTAAGTGTATGCGATAAATATAAGCCAAACAAATGTGACATTGAAAATCACTTTCCCTTTGTATGCAACAAGTGCAAATTTGCTAGCGTTTGTATGAAAAATCACTACTTATATGATCCTGCAAAAGCTGACGAAGAAGCTAAGAAAATAAGAACAGAATCTCGAGAAGGACTCAATCTTCTTGAAGAAGAATATCATTTTCTAGACAAAACTATTAAAGATGGAGTTAGCAAAGGCCAATCAATCTATCACATTTTAAAAAGTACAGACGTTGGAAGATGTTTAAAATCGATCTACAACTATTCTCATCAAGGCAAAATATCGGTACAACCATTAGATTTGCCACGAGTTGTGAGACTTAAAAAGAGACAAACTAAGATTCCGAAAAAGTATGAATATAATGAAAACAAGAATATTGATCGAAGCCATAGAATGTACTGCGATTGGCTAGTTTTCCAGGCAAAAAATCGTGTAATTGTTTATTGGGAAATGGACTTTCTAGGTGCGCCTAAAAAGAGTGAGCAGCAAATACTTACTTTAGTAATTCCACAATTTGAGTTTATCTATCTCGTTCCTCTCAAACTTCCTACAGCTCAATTAGTCAAAGAAACTTTTGATATGTTGCAAAATATGTTAGGCGATGATTTCGAAAAAGTATTTGAGGCAATTTTAACAGATAGAGATTCTAAATTTAATTCTTTCAAAGAAATTGAAATTGATAATGATGGTATCGTTAGAACGCATGTTTTCTTTTGTAATCCTTCGGTTTCAAATGAAAAGCCTTCCGTTGAAAACTTCAACCAACAAATAAGAAGCATTTTCAAGAAAGGCGTTAAACTAAATGACATTACATTCGAACAGTGTAATGTAATATCCAGTCATTTAAATTCCAGATTTTTAAATTCAATAGATGGTAAAAGGCCATGCGATTTATTTATCGAATATTTTGGTTTAGAAGTCTTTAGAAAACTTAATTTAAAAATCATTAATCCAAAAGATGTCAAAATAATCAAATTCAAAAAATACTAGAACGCTTTTTGGCAAGAGGTGTTGCGTTTAGTCGTACAAATTGCATTTGGCAAGTTGTTTTCATATACGCTTTTTTATCCTTTTGTCATTCATATAATACATTATTTTTCAATTTTGTAATAAAAACAAAAAAACTGAACGCAACAATTCTTTTAAAAAAGTTGCATTCAGTCTTACAATAGTTGCATTTAATTAGAGAGTTGCGTTTAGTCTTTCAACTCGCG
>JAKSVU010000008.1 GCA_024413465.1 Alphaproteobacteria bacterium | reverse complement strand
ATCAATCAAATCTGTCGGGATATTGGCGTATTTATCAATACCTTTAAAACCAAAGCCGTAATTTACTCCAATAAAATCAATACCTGTTTTTTCTGCTGCAACTTTATCCCCAACAGTATCACCAATCATAATGGCCTTGGATAAATCATTGCATTTTAAATCAGTTAAGCATTTTTGGATTAAATCTGCCTTTGTTAATTTATTTTCGTTATCTGCCCCATGAATAGGCGAACAAAATTTGTCTATTCCAAAATGTTGGCAAATTAAAACTGCATAATCACTTCTTTTATTTGTGGCAACAGCTTGCTTCATTCCCATTTTTTGAAAAGTTTCAAGAACACTTACAATGCCATCATAAAACTTACCTTTGAACAAATCATGTTCTTTATATCTTGTTCGGAATAAATCGCTAGCCTTTCTTGCATCATCCAAGCTAAATCCAAAATGCTCTGTAAAAATCGTAACAGGTGTCGGACCAATCAATTTTAAAATATCATCATCAGACAAAGGTGACATATTCCATTGTTCGAAAAACCATTTATATGCAGAAATTAATCCTTCTCGAGTATCAAGAAGAGTTCCATCCACATCCCAAATAACGTATTGATATTTCATTTCACTACTCAAAACAATTTTCCAATGAATGTGCCCATTTCATCACATCTGTTTTTACTTGTTTTACAAAACCTGGATGAGCAAATGGTGCTGAAAAAAAATCCCCCTCTGCAACAAAAGAGTAGATATTTTTATAATCTTTTAATTTATTATTTTTAATAATCTTTTTTGTTCCAATTGGGAAACAAGCAAATACATAGCTTTCTTTATATGTAGCTCCAACAAGTTGAGCCAATGAGGCTCCTAAAGAATGGCCTGTAACAATGATTCTTTTTCCCGGATTTTGTTCCTTAATTTTACTATAAAATTGAATTGCTTTAGCATATTGTTCTGGTAGTTCTTTTTGACGAAGTAACTGTAAATCTGATTTTATATCTCCGATTTCATCAGTCCCTCGAAAAGCAATTATAATATTTTGATCTCGTTGTTGAAAAGCTATTCCCCAAAAGCCATTTTCAAAAGAAATTGTATCAATTATTTTTAAATTTTTATTTCCATTAGGATAAATATACGAAACAAAAACAGCCTCTTTCAAGTCCTCATCCAACTGAGTATCTTTTAAATTAAATTGGTCTTTAAACGTTTTATTTGTATTTTCTTTTAATCCATCATACAAATGCATTGATTGTAGCTCATGATACATTCTGTTTAAACCATCAGCAAAATCTGCAGTATAATCAGCCTCATTTTCGAAATAAACTCTACCCTGTGCAGGATATAAAAAAGGCATTCCTGCGAAGAACAGAATAACAATTACTAAAAAGTATTTTTTCAACTATCTTGATTTTCCAGCTAACAAAGTATTTCTACGAACTGCAGCCATCATCACCTGATTTTTACGAACTTGGAAAGCAGCTTTTCCACCATTTGGTCCTAGTTGTTCCTTACCTTCATCAGGAACAGCATTCCAAGCAGCCTGCATATCCTTTGGATTTACCCAATATTCAGGTTTAAATGCACTATTGACCTGATTTGTTTTTGCCAAATCTTCAGCAATTGTTCTGCCATCCTTTCCAGGAGTTGTATAATCTTCTGCTGTTAAATAAACGTTTTGTTGCTTTAACATTTTTAAAATATCTTCAAAAGAACCTGCTTTAGCAGCATTTCTTAAAACACCAGTTTTAACCATTTCTTCTTTGGTTGATGCTTTTTGGGCAGCTTCTTCAATAGGACGAGTTTGATTTAACATTTTAGCGACTTCAGCACCATGCCATTCAAAATATCCGTCCAAACAAACTTCTTTGTTGTCAACTCTCAATTTTTTCTTTGATTCATCATCAAAGCAGTTCCCAGATAAATTGACATGACGAACTGAAGATTCACTCAAAGCCTTTGCCAATTTATCAGCATGTTCTGCTGTTAATCCACAAGAAGCCATTTCAACAACTTTTAAATTAGGTAAATTGGGCAAAACTTTCATTAATCCGTCAAAATCACCATACATAATATCTGTTTTTGACAAGTTCAAATATTCCAATGTCGTTGGAAGTTTATTCCAATCGATATTGATGTTCATAAAATATTTAGAACCTTCTTTTAAAGACATTTCACGAAGGGTAAATTTTTTCAAATTATGTTTTTCAGCAATTTTTAATGCAGAAACAACAACACCTTTTTCTTGTTGATCGAAATAAATTGCTTTACAACGTTCAATTTTTAATGACTCTAAATTTTTACATGCTAAGTCATTTCCTAAATTACCGCAAAATTCCATATCGGAAAACGTCATTTTTTCAACTGAAGGATATTTATCTGAAAATCCATACATTTTCAAACATCCATTGGAAAGAGTCAAATCTTTAACAGGACAATCTGGATCACGAAACTTTTTATCAACTTCTTTTTGAAAACGGTTATCATCATTAACACCGATTAAAGAAACAGTTTCTTTTTTTGTATCTTTAATTAAATCCATCATTTTTTCAGAATCAAAGGTATTAAAATCGATACAAACAGCTTTATTAGGATCAACAAATTCTGATCCCATTCTTTTACTTTCTCTGATTACCTGATCAACGTCACTACCACGGCCATATTTGAAACCGAGCGTATACCCAGCATCTGTGCATTTTGAATAAATTTGATCTTCTGTTAATTCAGCCATTTCTTTATCTCCTTATCGTCCCTGTGCTAATGATTTTCTCAAAGCATTTGCCGTTACGATACTTTTATTCTTAATAAAACTATCATGCCCGTCTTTACCATCCATTTGTTTTTGGAATTTTTTAGGCACTTCATTCCAAATTCGTTGCATTTCTTTTGCATTTGACCAATTTTTAGGTGTAAAGACCTGATTTAAGGAACCTGATTCCCAAACGTGTTGTAGTAATGTTTTTCCTTTTTCATCAGTTTTCAACAAATCATTTGGTTTTAAAGGAACCATTGCTAACACTTCACCAATTTTTCCTGCTTTTGCAGCCGTGTACAAATCAGCTTTACGTTCTTCCTTGCTCTGTTTTTCATAATCAACTTTTGCTTGTTCCTGGTCTAAATACACCTGATATTTTATAGCATTTCTTTCTTCAGCTTTTTTCAATTCAGTCAAGCTACCTTCTTCAGCTGTATTTTTCATTTCTTGGCGCAACATGTCTACTGCAGGAACAGCAGGTTTTTCCATAAAACGAGTTTCATAAATTCGGCAATCTTCTCGGCTGATTGATTCCGTCAATTCTTGAGCAGCACGATCATCTAATTGATTTCCTGATAAATCAACACGCCATAAATTTGTATCACCCAAAACGTTAATAATATCACGGGCAACAGCTTCTTCCATTTTGCAAGATGCCATTTTCAAATCTGTCAAATTTTTATTTTGACGAATATGTGCTGCCACCTGTGTTGCTGTATGCCAATCTGAAATTTCACAATTTGACACGTTTAAATTTTCAACTGTGGATGGAAGAGCTGATATAAATTCGCCACTAGAATCTCTAAACAAACCTTTATTTTCAGAAAAATCAACAGATTTTAACACTTTTGACTTTGCTAGATTTTCCATCAAACTAGAAGTATAATTTCCACGAACTCCACAATCGACTAGTCCAAAATCTTCAACACCACTTTTTGCTAAATTTGGTAAAAAACTACCATTAACAATTGATGGTTCAACATCACAATGAACAATTTTAACTGATTTTAATTGAGAACTTTCTGCTATGCCTTTTGAAAATTGAGTATAAACTTCATCTCCCAAAGCCAATTCGTTCAAATAGACACTTTCTATTTTAGTTTTTGGCAAAGCTTCCAACAAATCACCTAAAGCTTTGTATTTTCCAAAATCTTTTCCACAATTTGATCTCATCACCGTCAAAGGTGTTTTTGTAAAACCAAAAACTGGATTATGTTCATCTATTTTCAATGATTTTGCTTCACTCATTGGCAATATTTCGGCTAATGTTTTGCCAATTTCTTTTGGTGAATTCATAAAAAAATTGTAATCCAAGTTTACAACACCATCTGCAGGAGACAAAATATCGTCAGCAACTTTTGCAGCATCTTCCGGAGAATATCCTGCTTTATATAATAAATTTGTTGCTTTTAATTTATTTTCAGACATGAGCTGGCACACCCCATAAAATAGTTTTATCTGCACTATTTCTAGATAAAACAGCTTTTAAAGTTTCATTTGTGATTGCACAATCATCAGGTAAAACAACACATGCTGGATCTTCGTCCCCCAAAACCTTTTCTAATTCAGCCAAAGTATGTGCAATACTTGCATATTTGGATTGAACTAAAATTTGTTCTTGCCATTGTTCTGTTAATTGATACACAGAACAATCTGCAACAGAATACATTTTATGTTCCATTGCCATTTGCAATGCTATTTCAGGAACCATTTTATCCATATCAAGTGTTGTTGTGGTCATTTTCATCCCCTATTAACGTGAGCCACGACGACGCATTTCTGCGGCATAAGACATTGTTGGTGCAGCTACCTGTTTAGCTGGAGCTTTAACAGCATCCAATCTAGCTTGGACATCAGCAGAAACTTTTCCAGCCTTTTCATTTGCAACCAATTTTTCTTTATCAATTGTGCCACGCTTTTCAACCTTTGTTACAAAAATTGGATTATAAACTGTTTCAGTTGAACTTGCGACCATTGCATCACCTAAAGTTTCTGCAACAGAGCTATCACGCAACATCATTGCTCCTTGTAAATAAGCAGCAACTTCATCTGGATTTTCACGACCTTTTGTCATAAATTCAACTTCTTTATTGATTTTTTCAGCAGCATCTGGTGCTTTTCTGTCAATATAAGTAATTGAATTACGTGCAAACATATCTTGAACTTTTTCATCGACGTCTTCACTAACAATAACTGTTCTGTGAGCTTTTTCATCTGTCATAACATGCGTAATAACAGCTTCGCCCTTGTCATTTGTTAATAAAGTTGTCAAGCCTAATCCTGTTTCAGAACGATTTTCAGCAATCTTGACGGTTTCATCTTCATGATCAACATCACTTAGCGTTGACAATGATTGATTCCATAAAGACTTCATATTTGTTGCAGACAAAGCTGGAATTGCCAAAGCGCCAACAAACGTATTATGTGGAATCAAATCTTGTGGAGCTGGAGCTTCCATCACTGTAACATCAGATAAAACAGCTGGAATAATAGGTTGATCAACAACCGTATCTACGTTGTCATTCAATACTGACATTTCACGAACTTGTTTATATTCAGGTTCAACGGCAGCACGTTCTTGAGCACGTTTCAAACTTGTATTAATTGCAAAATCAGAAATGGCTTCTTTTGGATCTTCAATCTTTATTCCTGTTGATTTTTCAATAACATCTACAACTTGTTCACGAATAACAGCATTTTGAGCTGATGGTAATTGAGAACGATCAACGTTATAAATATCTTTCAAACGGGTAGAGCTAGACAATTTACCTTCTTGCAATTCTGCTTCGCCAATTCCATGATGAGCAGCAATTCTTTTTGCAATGGCATACATTTGTTCCATTTCTTCACGTTCAATACCTAAAGTTTCTGCATGACCTGGTTTAAATATACGTTCCATCCATGCTTCTAAACTTGCTTCCAAACGATCACCACGGGTAGCCAAACGTTCTGTCATATCACTTTTCTGTGGCTTGAATCCTTCACGAGGTTTTCCAATTTTGCCACCGATACGACCAGTTCCAATACGTTTTGGAGCCGTTGTTGTTGTTGGATTTTCAACAGCAGCATTTTCCATATATTTTGTTGCCAAACGCAAATCAATTTCTAATGATTTTAAATAAGCTTCATATTCGCTACTTAAAGTCAATTCTGAATTTTTATACAAAGCAGAATTTGGATTTGTTAATTGACGCATATCTGCAAAAAATCCAGCCATTTGTTCAGCAACTTGTAATGTTTTTGGAGCATTTTGAATATTTAAAATTTCTTCCTGTGGAATAGCTGCTTTTTCTTTTTCAGTTAAACCACCTGTTCTGTAAACCATCAAATCTTCTACAAAAGCATTTGGATCATTTTTGTATAATTCTTCATTAGAATAATACAACTGCGTCAATGGTACACCAGACAAGGAATTTGAAATACGATCTGCAATATCTGCCTCCGTAGGATCTGGCAAATTCATCAAATCCAATTCTACACCCAAACGAGATACGAATGGTTTATCCATATCTTCGGATCCCATTCCTTCTGTTGCAGGGTTTCCTGTAAAGTTTACACGGAACGTTGGAGGAAAAGCGTTTCGAGATAATGTAACAGGACGATTTCCACCAGCTAATACTTCACACGTATCTACCTTTGGATCTGCTAACATAGCTGTATATTCATACAACTTTTGTAACGTACCAGGTTTACAACGATTAATTTCATCCAATAACAATGGACGACCATAATCAGCAGAATTTGGATCTAATACACGAACTGCAGCACCATCACGAGTTGTAATGCCAATACTTTGAGCACCACCATTATCGGCAATACCTTCAAGCTGACAAACTTGTTTCAAACAAGAGGAGAGAACTTGTTTTTGATAGTTTTGTTGTTCAAAAGTTTCACCTTTAACTTGAATTCCATTCCAATCAATAGAATAAACTTTTTTACCATTACGTTCTTCTTCAGAAAAAGCTTTTCCTAAAGCATTACGCAACAAAGCGATACTTTTATCATTTAAACCTTGAGAAGCATCTTTATTTCCCAACATCAATTTAGCATCAATTGCTGCTTTTTCAGCATCTGCTGCAGACGTATCGAAAACAGTTTCACAAAACAACGTTCCCATATCAACGTCTTTACAGTTGACCATCAAAGCTCCCTTTGGATGTGTTAACTTACCCAAAGTTTTAAAAGCAAATGATTTACCAATAGATGGAGCACCAATATACCCAGAAATATAGCTTTTCTTAGCTGCATCTGTTCTGTTCGGATCGCGTAAGGTTAATTCTTGCTTCAAGTACGGCAACATACTTCTTGATGGTAATTTACGCATCAATTCAAAATATAAGCGTTCATCAACGGAAATATCTTCCTTACCTTCGCGTAACGTTTGGAACGTTAAACAACCTTCATCACTGGCTAATGTTTCGAATTCGCCACGATTATTATGCCCCACTGGCAACGGTGTTTCTTCTAATCCAAAATATACTTCTTTTAATTCAGCCATTTTTTTCTCTCCTAAAATGGTACTTAAAACCAACCATTACCGCGTTGGGCTTGGATGGTTGTTAATAATTTTCCAAAATCTTTCGACTTCTTATCTGTTTTTTGAGCATCAATTTTGCCCATTTCAGACATACGACGTTTCAACATCAAATTCAAAGCTGTATCAATATCTTTCGGTCCAGAAATATGAACACGATCAATACGAGCAGAACCTTTTCCTGTTGAACGTTTATCTGCTAAATCCTCTATTTTATTGCGACCTTTTTTCGTCAAAATCATATTAAAGGTTATTTCACCTTTAGATTGTTCACACAAAGTATCAATCATTGGAACTGATTTGTTTTGATCATTAAAATCGCCATCAGAAATAATGAAGAAATGTGTAGCACCAGAATATTCTGTATTTTTATTCTTCCCTATTTTTTCCATAGTTTTTTCAATACCGTCAGACATCATATCTGCAGAACCACCACAATGATCTCGCAAACTTGCAATACGCTTTGCAATATCTTTTGATGATTGACCAGGTTCTGCAATAGGGTAACAGTATGGATCTCCTGCTCCGACGACATAAACGTTGAAACATGGATTATCTTTTGCAGCTTCATACATAACACAAGCTGTAGCCAAAGCTGTTTCAAATGGACTACCTTCTCCCTGTCCCATTGAACCAGAATGATCAATTAAGATTGCGATATCAATTGGTGCAGCTTTCTTTTCAGGTTCACCTTTAACTTTGAAATGTTCAAAATCACGTTCATCAACCTGCTGACCTGTTGCTAATTTAACTTTTCTTTCAATATATGAATCCAAATCAAATTTACTTAAATCACTATCTTCAGGAACTAATTGACGTTTTTTAGAATCAGTAGGTTCACCCATATACATATTTTGCATTTGTTGCAATTGTTGTTTGAGTTTTTTTGCCGTCTGTTGATGATCTTTTATAATTTGATTATATTCATTTAAAGAACGCAATTCAGATGGTAAGAAATCCGTAATTGAATGTTCTTTTCCTTCTTTACCTGCATTTCCAGGTGGATTCCATTCTTGATCACCTTTTCTTGCTTGAGACGAACCTTGTTGATTTGCATCATCGGATTTAGATTTTTCAGCAGATTCTGTATTTTCGTCATTATTTTCTTTATTGACTAAATCTTCTAAACTTTCACCTTTATCTGGGTTACTATCTTTATTTTTATCCTGTTTTCCAGATTTCCCCTGCTTTTCATCTTTTCCTTGTTGTTGATTTTCAGCAGATTGTTCATCTTTACCATCAGCTTTATTCTCAGATTTTTCACGCAACTGTTTTACAGAATTACTCATCTGCTTATCCATTTGTTGCATTTGTTGTTCTATATCTTGAGATTGATTTTCTGAATCAGATTGCTGACCTGTTCTTTGTCCATTACGGGAAGGCTTAGAACTTGAATTTCCATTTTGTTCAGAAGACTGCTGTTGTTGATTTTGCTGATCATTTGACTCTTCACCAGCACCACCATTCCCCATGGATAAAGACTGGCTCTGTTGTTGCTGTTGTCCTTGTCCATTTTCGTTATCTTGCTGGCTTTGTTGTTGAGACTGTTGACCTGCTGATTGTTGGGATTGCTGAGATTGTTGACCTTGCTGACCACTTTGAGCTTGCTGTTGTTGTTGCTGTTGCCCTTGTTGATCTTTTTGATCTTTCTGTTGTTGCTGTTGTTGACGTTCAGCCTCTTCTTTTTGGCGCTTCATTTGTTCTTCGCGTTGACGAACAATTTCAGGAATTAAAGGTGAAACAAAACGATCATACATTTCATCAATGATCTCACAACGCTTATGAGAACAATCTTCCATTTTCTTTGCATAAAAAGATGCACCCATCAGTCTATCACGAGCTTGAGGTTGAGCTGCTTCCAATTCGGTACACATACGACGCATTTCAGCAAAACACTGATCTGCTGTCATTGGCTTTCCATCAGCATCTTTTCCTGACAACCATTCTTTATGAACACCCAACCGTTCCCAACCTTTTGGTTCATCCGGCATTAAACCGTTGTTTATGTAGAAAGAATAACGCATAAGGGATTTCATATTTTGGAATAAATCCATTACTTGAGGATTTTCCGTTGTTCCTTTTGCATCTCCACTTAATCCAAGACATAAAGTTGTTTCAAGCGTATTAACAGCCGTTCCAAAATCTTGCGCAGAACGCTGAGATTGATTAACAGCATAACGGTTTGCATAGTTATTTTCAGCTTCATCGAAAATGTAATAACGCATTTTATAATCCGTCATTGCCATCAACATATCATGTTCGATTGCAGGACGTTCTTGTTCAGGAAATGTATCCAAAACTTTCATTTTTTCACGGCATTCCTGAACTTTTTTATAAGCTTCCTCAGAACCTTTTGGTTGATAAATTGTTCCTTGAGAATGCCCTATTTCATGCATATTTGCAGCACGAGCATTTTCAACACCAATCATCAAACTCCATACCATATCCAAATTAATCAATTTTTCTTCGGAATTATAATAGTAAGAAACGTCTGGATATCCTTGATCTGGCATCCCCCAACGGATTTTTGTACCAGGATTTTTGATAGCAGTTGCGATAATAAAGGCGTTTTCACGCAACTCCGTTCTAGCATCCGGACAATGTGCCACTTGGCTCCATAAAGGTAACTTGGTTAAAGGTTCATCAATATATTTACCAACGTATTCGTCAGCCCATTTTTGGCGTAGATTTGGCGTATTATCAATTGTTGCCAAACAGGCTCCCCATAACATTTGGTTTAAAGGTGATTTTAAAGCTGGCGTTTTAGATGTTCTGCCCGTTTCCATTGCTTCACGGACTTTTTCCAATTCTTCGTCAAAAACTTTCGAATCGGTTGCTAATGGACGAATTTTTTCGACCACTTCATCAAATAATTCCGGTGTAAATTCGCGTTTACCAAACTTCCCAGCAGCCCAATATCTGATTTGATTCAGTGGGTTATCTAGAATTTCGTCAACACTTTTGCCTTGATTCATATCCATCATAATACGCCTTTATATAACTTAGTGAATATTACCAAAATTCAAACCTTGCGTCAAGTTTTTAGACAAAAATTTCCACAATTTTTTCAAAAAAAAATCCCTTTCGACAAATCGAAAGGGATTCTAAAAAAATAAAAAAATTACGCTAATGCTTTTGATACAAGTTCAAAAACATTTTCTGACAATCCTGGTTTGTCCAAAACAGATTGTAACGCTGCTTTCATTAATTTTTGACGTTGTTCATCATAGCGTTTCCAACGCATCATTGGTTTTACCATATGACAAGCCATTTGTGGATTAAATTCATCCACTTTTTTAGCCATTTCTGCAGCTAACTCATATCCAGATCCATCAATTTTATGATATTCTGGCAAATTACAAGCAAAACCACCCATCAATGCACGCAATTTATTTGGATTTTTCATATTAAAAGCAGGATGTTCCATCAATTTACGAACAACTTCTACTGCATCTGGTCTGTCCGCACAAGCACAAGCAAACAACCATTTATTGACAATTCCAGCATCATCCTTATATTGTTGATAAAAATCTTCCAAAATTTCTTCACGTTTTGGATCTTTTGAATTTGAACAAACGTACAATGCTGCTAATTTATCCGTCATATTGTTCGCATCATAGTATTGACCTTGAACGATATGATCTATTTCTTCAATTTCTAAGTTTCCTAAAAATGATAAAGCCATATTTTTCAAAGAACGTTTTCCCATATCATCTTTATGAAATTTATATGGTAACGCACTGATATCATTTTCTTTGTATGTTGCGAGTAGTTCTTGCTTGTATCTTGTTGCCAAAACTTTTTTAATCAAAGCTCTTACAACGTGAATAGCATCGACATCAACAACATCCATTTTATCTGCAATATAATTTTCTTGAGGCAAAGTAATTAATCTTGCAATATAAGCTGGACTATCTGATTTATTAGTTAAATAACTTCCCCATAAATCAATAAAATCTTCATCAACTGCAGGTTCTTTGTTTCCATTTTGATACTGCTTAATCATATCAAGCATCATTTTAACGCAAAATTGTTGAGAAGCATCCCATCTGTTAAATAAATCACTATCATATTTTGACTGCAAAACCCGTTGAGCTTTTGTATAATCAAAATTGAAATGAATTGGAGAAGTAAAATCTCTATTTGCTGACAAAACAGGCTCTTCATTAACATTTACAAATTTAAAGACTTGTTCAGCTTCTTTCAAAATCAAAGTTCTGCACGTTCCAACTGCCTTGTCTTCACCCTCTAATTGCAAAGGCATATCTGTCCCTTTTTTATCAATCAATCCAACAGTCAAAGGAATGACAAATGGTAACTTTTCAGGTTGATTTGGCGTCGGTTTTGTTTCTTGTTTTAACGTCAGCGTATATGATTTTTCATCAGCATTATAAACTGCACTTCCTGTCACAACAGGCGTACCGGCTTGACTATACCAGCGTTTAAATTGAGTTAAATCTGCATGATTTGTATCTTCTTGACATTTTGCAAAATCATCAATTGTAACAGCTTGTCCATCATGACGATCAAAATACAATCTACATCCTTTGATAAAATTATCTTTACCAAAAATTTTATCATACATACGAATAACCTCAGCTCCCTTATCATAAACGGTAGCTGTATAATAGTTATTGATTTCCAAATAAGATTCCGGACGGACAGAATGAGCCAAAGGACCAGCATCTTCTGGGAATTGGAAAGTTCTTAAATCAAAGACGTCCTTAATTCTGTTCAACGAGCGGTCTTGCATATCACGAGAAAATTCTTGATCACGATAAACTGTAAAGCCTTCTTTCAAGGACAAATTAAACCAGTCACGAGCAGTTACTCTATCTCCTGACCAATTATGGAAATACTCATGAGCAATAACACTTTCAACGTGAGCAAAATCAGCATCTGTTCCAGCCTTTGGATTAACCAAAGCACAAGAAGTATTGAAAATATTCAATCCTTTATTTTCCATTGCCCCCATATTGAAATAGGAGACAGCAACGATATTAAATAAGTCTAGATCATACTCACATCCAAAAACCTCTTCATCCCACTTCATTGCTTTTTTCAGTGATTCCAAGGCAAAAGAAGCTTGACTTTCAAATCCATGTTCAACGTAAATTCCCAATTGAACTTCACGTCCAGACATTGTTGTAAATTTATCATGTAATTGAGCTAAATCACCAGCAACGACAGCAAATAAATAACAAGGTTTCTTAAATGGATCCACCCACTTTACCATATGACGATTATTATCCAAATCTGCTTTTTCAACAGGATTTCCGTTTGATAACAAAATTGGATATTTTGTCTTATCTGCAATTAAAGTCGTGGAAAAACTAGCCATCACATCTGGATGGTCTAAATAGTACGTTATTCTGCGAAAACCTTCAGGTTCGTTTTGAGTACACAAAGTTCCATTAGAATAATACAAACCTTCTAATTCTGTATTCTTAATTGGATGAATGAGCGTTTCAATTTCCAAATCAAAATCAGCTGGAGGATTAAAAATTGTCAATCCCTCATCATCTACTGCATAAGCCTTTTCATCAACGAGTTCACCAAAAATTTTGACAGACTTTAATTCTAAATCACAGCCATCTAAACGCAAAACGCGACCACCTTTTGTCACATCATAATCAGCAATCAAATGCATTTTTGAACGAACTAGTGTATTTTCCTCATCCAAATCAAAAGTTAAATCAATTGTTCTGATTTTATAATCTGGTTTTTGGTAATCTTTTAAATATTTCATTCGTTTTTCAGCCATTTTTTCCTCTTTTATTTTTAAATTTTTCAACATGTTATCCACATAGATATACTGTTTCTTTTTTATTTTCAAGCAATTTGAATTCTTAAAATAATATCTTTTTAATCTTTTTTATGTTATAATCGTGAAAACTTTAATAGGAGAAAAAGTATGCAAGGAACAGTTTTATCCGTAGATATGA
The DNA here is from genome assembly GCA_024413465.1 of Alphaproteobacteria bacterium. Classification (GTDB taxonomy): domain Bacteria; phylum Pseudomonadota; class Alphaproteobacteria; order CAAGCB01; family CAG-977; genus UBA2903. Next base: position 50,585 of record JAKSVU010000008.1, on the reverse strand, counting down.
ACAATGATACCGGCGTTTTACGCGCTGAAGATGGGAAAAAATATAAATTCCAATTTAAAAACGTTTTGACCGGAAAAGCTTTTGCTGGTTCAGTTGTTGATTTTGAAATCAATGATGACAATGAAGCTTCTGAAATTTACACAAAAAAAACAACTCTTCTTACAAAATTAGATGAGACTTTTTGGTTTTTATTTTCATCCCGCGGTCGTATATCTCGTGATTTATTTCTAGTTTATATGGCGGGTCTATCTGCGCTTGTTTTGTTAACAGCTTATTTTATTACAATTGACAGAATTCCAGGTTTACCAGCATTTGCTGTTTGTTATACAACCTATTGTGTTATGGTAAAACGCTTTCACGATTCAAACAGTTCTGCTTTTTGGATTTTCTTATTGGTAATCTTCGGCGCATTACTTGCTTTGTCTGCATTGAATTTAGTTAACTTTATTTCTCAAACAGGCATTACAGTTGTCGGTGGATTATTCTTATTATTCTTTGCTTTTGCTTTTTACTTGTGTTTTGCAAAAGGAACAAAAGGCGATAACAAATATGGTTCAGAACCAGTTTCATGTAAAACTATCAAATTAAAATAAAGAAAGGAGCTTAAAGCTCCTTTTTTTATATCTCATAATCAGGATATTTATACTCTTTTCCTTCAAAATTTTTCAAAATTAGGAAATCTCCGTCACGACCAACAACGTGATTTGGTGTTAAAATTATTTTTCCGCCACCACCAGGAATATCAATAGCATAAGTTGGAACTGCATATCCGGAAGTATATCCACGTAATTCATCCATAATTTTCAAACCACGTTCGACAGGCACTCTAAAGTGCATTGAACCCTCTATTGGATCACACTGAAATAGATAATATGGTCTGACACGAACTTTTAATAATTTGTGCATCAATGATTTTAAAACGTTTGCATCATCATTAACGTTTTTCAACAAAACAGTCTGAGAGCCTGAAATAATCCCATAATCAGCAATATCATTGCAAGCTTTATTCGTTTCATCTGTCATTTCATCAGGATGAGTAAAATGTAAACTTAAATAAACCGGATTATACTTTTTGATAATTGCTAGCAAATTTGGTGTAAATCTCATTGGTAAAACGACAGGCGTTTTTGAACCAATTCTGATCATTTCAACATGTTTTATTGCACGCAATCGGCTTAAAATATATTCAACGTCTTCATCAGGTAAAGTTAAAACGTCCCCCCCAGAAACCAAAACATCTCTTACTTCTGAATGTTTTTCTATGTAAGCAAAAGCTTGCTCCCAATGCTTTTTGCGTTCTGTTGAAACTAGCGGAGAAACTTTATTTCTGCCGACCAATCTTGAACGCGTACAATACCGACAATAGGTAGAACAATATTCTGTTGTTAAAAACAAAACACGATCTGGATAACGATGAACCAATCCTGGAGCCACCATACAAGGTTCTTCTCCCAAAGGATCATTTGTTTCTCCAGCCATAATTCTATGTTCTAACAAATTAGGTAAAACTGTTCTGCGGATAGCTTCTGATTTTTGAACAACAGACATATAGTGAGGAGTTACTGCGAAAGGAAACGCATTCTCAACTGTCAACGCTTTTAATTCTTCATCTGTCAGTTTAATGAATTTTTCAAGTTCATCAACTGTTGTAATGCGATGAGCTATCTGCCACCGCCAATCATTCCATTCCGTTTCCGAAACAGAAGGATAATACTTTTCTAAAAAATCATTCATTTGGAGGAGTGTCTTCTGCTACGTGTTTTTTTACAAACTTAATTTTGACTTTACGTACTTTCTTTTGCAAAGCTTCACGCACAAAAGCAGCAACTGTATAACACAAATCTTTCAAACAATTATCGAATACATGATTTGCATTTGGGAAAAATTTATGCACAACGTCGGTACATTTTTGTTGTTGGAATTTTGCAACTAAACTATCAACAGCTCCAGCTGGTAAAGTTTCATCCAATCCACCATTAATAATCAAGCCTGAAGCAGGACATGGAGACAAAAATCCAAAATCCAACTTATTTGCAGGAGGACAAATGGAAACAAAACCTGAAATTTCAGGACGACGCATCAACAATTGCATTCCAATCCAAGCCCCATAGGAATATCCTACCAACCAACAGGTTTTTGCTTCTTTATTCAAATTTTGCAACCAATCCAATGCGGTTGCAGCATCGGACAATTGACCAATGCCTTCTGGATCATAACATCCTTGAGAACGGCCAACACCACGGAAATTAAAAACCAAGGTTGAAAATCCCAAAGCTGTAAATGTTTTAAACATAGCTTGTGGAATACGATGATTCATATTTTCATTTGGAATAGAATGTAAAATCAAAACCAAAGGAGCATCTGCTGTTTTTCCTTGCTGATAAATTCCTTCGATACGGCCTGCAGGACCATTAAAAAAAATTTCGGGCATATTGAAACCTTGTAAAAAATAAAGTAATAGTATAATACATTTTTCTGTTTAAGAATCGCAAGATAAAAATTTTAAAAGATAAAAAATCAAATGTTTAAACATATCAGACAAGATTTATTTCAAAAATGGTCAGACGATATCGAATCAGTTGTCACTCGCGACCCTGCAGCCCGTTCAAAACTTGAAGTTTTACTGTGCTACCCAGGATTACATGCTGTAATTTTATATCGTATTTCCCACTTTTTATGGGAAAAAAAATGGAAATTGTTTGCCCGTTTTGTTTCATCTATTGCACGAACAATTACTGGAGTTGATATCCATCCTGGTGCACGAATCGGAAATCGCTTATTTATAGATCATGCAACCGGCCTTGTCATAGGTGAAACGTCTGAAATTGGAGACGACGTAACTTTGTACCATGGTGTAACGCTAGGTGGTCTTTCAACGACAAAGGGAGAAAAACGCCACCCTACTCTAGGGAACCGAGTTATTGTTGGGGCAGGAGCAAAAATTCTTGGTCCTATTGTTATTGGCGACGATGCTCGTATTGGTTCAAATGCTGTTATTTTAAAGCCAGTTCCTGCTGGAGCTACTGCAGTTGGCGTCCCTGCACAAATTGTAAAACATCGCCGTAAAAATGAAGAAACAAAACAATTTGAAGCTTATGCTGCAGAAAAAACAGATCCTATTTTGGATGCAATTGAAAAATTAAAGGTACAGGTAAAAAATTTAGAAAAACAACTAAATGAAAAAAATCCTGTTGACAAAGAATAAAAAAACAGATAAAAGCGTCCTTGTCGATGGCGGGTTAGCTCAGTCGGTAGAGCAGAGGAATCATAATCCTTGTGTCGAGGGTTCAAATCCCCCACCCGCTACCAATAAAATCAAAAGCTTATAGAGATTTTAAAACTTTGTGTCACGTTTGTGTCACGCTTGTGTAAAAAGACTTTGTAAGAAGAAATAATAAAACCCCGATTCAGTCGGGGTTTATTTTTGATTAATTCGAATTCAATTTATCGGAGTTCCTATAATAAAATGTGTACATTGTTCTTTTTAGTTCTCATAATTTTTGGTGTAGTTTCTATAGCTGCCACTTCTCCATATCCTATAGAAACATTAATAATTCTTACAGGGGTACTTATAATAGTTATTCTTGTATTTCATATTATAGACTGTGTAAACAAAAAAAAGAGGATAAAAAAATTAGAAGATTTTCTATCAAAATATAAAAATCTTATCCTACAACATAGAAAAGTTTTAGAATCAAAAAGAAAAATATTACTCACCCCAAATGAATACGGAATAATAATAAAAGATAGGTGGTATAATGAAATGGATAGATTTTATAAAATGGTTATTTCAGAAGAATATAATCATTTTAAGGACGAAATAGAATTTGGAGATTTTGTAGAAAACGAATTAGATCTATTAGCTAGTACAGATCCTTTACCTAAATTAGATTTAGACGAAGTTATTACAGGTGAGGATTATGAAAATTTTGTTGAACGGATAATCAAAGAAGCTGGCTATGAAGTAGAAACGACTAAAACAACTGGAGATCAAGGTGTTGATTTAATAGTATATGAAAAATACAACGCAGATATTAAAGTTGCTATTCAATGTAAATTTTATTCTAAACCTGTAGGAAATAAAGCTGTTCAAGAAGTAAAAGCAGGTATGGAATTTTATGATTGTAAATATGGGGGTGTTTGTTCGAATAATACATATACACCTGCAGCAACTTCATTAGCAAATAAACTTGATATTAAGCTATTAAGTGAAGAATATATTGTAGATTGGTTAGAAGAAGTTTTAGGTTAAATTTTTTAACGGAACATAAAAGTATTTGTTGTTTATTTAATACAATCGATAAATAAAATCAGCGTAGCCATTGGTATTACCCATTTAACACAAAATTCATACATTTTTTGTTGTTTTTGATTAACAAATACATGTAATTTTTCAGGACCAAGTATCCAACCAACAAAAATACTGCCTAAGAATCCCCCTAATGGCAATAAAATATTTGAAGACAAGAAATCTAATTGATCAAAGAAAATTTTTCCGCCGATTGTAAAACCACCCAATCTTCCAAAAGACAAAGAACAAATTGTCCCGAAAATCAAACAATAAATAGAATACACAACAACTGCTTTTTTTCTGCTTAATTTCAAATTATCTATCAAAAATGAAATAGGAACTTCCATCAAGGAAATCGCAGAAGTAATTGCAGCCAAAAAGAAAATTAAGAAAAATACATAACAAAAGATTGTTCCCAAATACATTGTTTCAAAAATTTGAGGAAACGTGATAAATACCAATCCTGTTCCAGAAGTCATTTCTACTCCAAATGCAAAAACAGCTGGGAAAATTGTCAAACCTGTTAATAACGAAACAACGGTATCAGCAATAACAACAGGCAAAATTATCTTTCCTATACCTTTTTCTTCTGTTGTTTTCAAATAAGAACTATATGTAATGTAAACACCAGATCCTACAGAAGTCGAAAAGAACACCTGTCCCATTGCATCTAAACACAACCTGACATCAAATTTTGAAAAATCTGGAATAAAGAAAAATTTTACCCCATCTAAAGCTTTATTTAGCGTCAATGATCTACACATCATCAAGATCAATAAAAACAACAAAAGAGGCAACAAAATTTTACAAAATCGTTCAATTCCTTTTTGTATACCCCTAAATACAATTATTGCGGAAAAAACCATAAAAATTCCGAAATAGACAAGTGGTTCATAATCTGCAGTAATTAAATTTGTAAATTCTACTTTATAATCTGATACTTGATTAAAAGTATGTATTTTCACTAAATAAGCTAAGATCCAACCACCAACTACATTATAAAACGGCAAGATAGTCATACAAGCAATCACGTTTAATACACCCACAAATTTACATTTAGGATGAATCCAACCAAAAGCTCCTACTGGATTTTTTCGTGTTTTAAATCCCAAAGCAACTTCTGTAATAACCATAACGGTTCCAACAACAATAGTAATGAACAAATATGCTAGCAAAAAAGCTCCACCACCATCTTTTGCAGTCAAATATGGGAATCTCCATAAATTGCCCAATCCGATTGCAGATGCTGCGGAAGCAATCACCATACCTAATTTAGAATTCCAAGAACCACGACTATTTTCTGACATCTTTTCTACTTAACACAATCGACAAATAAAATCAGCGTAGCAATTGGTGCTACCCATTTGATACAAAATTCAAACATTTTTTGTTGTTTTAGATTAGTAAATACCTGCAATTTTTCAGGACCAAGCACCCAACCAACAAAAATACTTGTTAAAAATCCGCTTAACGGCAACAAAATATTTGAAGCTAAGAAATCTAATTGATCAAAGAAATTTTTTCCAGCAATTGTAAAGCCACCTAACTTTCCAAAAGACAAAGAAGATATTGATCCAATAACGACACAATAAATAAAATCAATCCAAACTGCTTTTTTTCTACTCATTTTTAAATTATCTATCAAAAATGAAATTGCCACTTCCATCAAGGAAACAGCTGACGTAATTGCTGCAAAAAAGAAAATTGCAAAGAACACATAACTGAATATGGTTCCCAAATAAATTGTTCCAAAAATTTTAGGAAACGTAATGAATACTAATCCCGTTCCAGAAGTCATTTCAATTCCCAAAGCAAAAACAGCTGGAAAAATTGTCAATCCTGTTAACAAAGATACAACCGTATCTGCAGTAACAACAGGCCAAATCACCTTACCAATACACTTTTGCCCATCATCTTGCAAATAAGAACCGTACGTAATGTAAATTCCCATACCAACTGAAATAGAAAAGAATACTTGTCCCATTGCATCTAAACAAGTTCTAGCATCAAACTTTGAAAAATCAGGAACAAAGAAAAATTTCACACCTTCAATTGCCTTGTCCAAAGTCAAAGCTCTACACATCATCACAATTAATAAAAACAACAATGCCGGCAAAATAAATTTACAAAACCGTTCAATTCCTTTTTGCACACCAAAAAATACAATGACTGCTGTTAAAACAATAAAAATCAAAAAATAAACCAATGGTTCATAATCGGCCGTAATTAAATTCAGAAATCCTGCTTTGTAATCCTTCATATTGTTGAATAAATGAGCTTTTGCTAAATAAGCTAAAATCCATCCTCCAACAACACTGTAATAAGGTAAAATAATCGAAGTCGTAATAACGTTCATCACACCCAAAAATTTAAATTTAGGATTAATCGAACCATAAGCCCCCACAGGATTTTTACGCGTTTTAATTCCCAAAGCAACTTCGGTAATAACTAAAGTTGCTCCTACAAAAACCGTGATAAGCAAATATGCCAACAAAAAAGCACCACCACCATCTTTGGCAGTTAAATATGGGAAACGCCACAAATTTCCTAAACCAACAGCAGACGCGGCAGAAGCAATCACCAACCCTAATTTAGAATTCCATGAACCACGATTATTTTCCATTATACTTCACCTATTTTTATGAATTTTATCACCTATTTAAAATAATATTCAAAATAAATCAACATATTGTTGAAAACATCTCTTTTTCATTGACTCCCCCTCAATTTGAAACTACAACATAAAAAAAATAAACGGGAGTTTACGTTATGAATTACTCATCAGAACAAATTGATAAAAATAAAGCAGAAGTTCTTGCATTATTAGGTGAAGTCAAGCGCGAAGGTATGGACAAGCTGATTGCCTACATTTCTAACAGCGATTTTTTCAATGCTCCATCATCTATAAAACATCATTTGAATTGTTACGGGGGCTTGTGCCAACATTCTTTGAACGTTTATCGTCAATTTGAAATTTTATTAAAACAATACGGAGTTTCCTTTCCTCGAGAAAGTGTCATCCTTTGTGGATTATTACACGATTTATGTAAAGTAGATTTATACATAGCTGTTCAAAAACCTAAAAAAGTTGATGGGAAATGGATTAACGTTGACACTTGGGATTACAGCGACAGTTTTCCAGCAGGCCACAGTGAAAAATCTATTTTCAGAATTATGCAATTCATCAAATTAACCAAAGATGAAATTTTGGCTATTAATTCCCACATGGGGGCTTTTGATTCTCGTGTAGAAAACCGAGATTTCAATACAGTTTTTGATCAATGTGCTCCAGCAGTCCTACTCCACGTTGCAGATTTCATCTCTGCCAACATTTTGGAAAAAGACACAGAAGAACAACCGTCATTTCTTTAAAACGCCTTTTTTTTACCTCGCCCTGCAGGGAGAATACATGTTTTTTATTGCCCCATGCTAGGGGGATGAACGAAGTTCATGACGCCGACAGGCGGTCCCGAAGGGACGAGCGAAGCGAGCAACAAATTTCTATCCATTATACCCCAATCATCCCTTTTGCAGTTTTTATAGTCGCAAACAAGTTTGCTTGTTAAAAACTGTTTTCCCCTTCAAAGTGGCAATAATTTTTACCTCGCCCTGTAGGGAGAGGACATTTTTTGTTAGTGAATTTTTCTTAAAAATGAACTTTACAAAAGATTGGTGAGGGGGCTGCAAGTAATAATATTATTCATATCCATTTGGATTATTTTTTTGCCAATTCCAAGCATCTCGGCACATATCTTCTAAATCGTATTGAGCTTCCCAATCGATTTCCATTTTGGCTTTTGTGGCATCAGCATAACATTTGGCAATATCCCCGGCACGACGAGGCTTGATTGAATAAGGAATTTTCACCCCGTTTACTTTTTCAAAAGCTTGAACCACGTCTAATACGGAATATCCATGCCCAGTTGCTAAATTATAAATAGCAACGCCACATTTATTTTGAACAGCCTTCAAAGCTTTTACGTGCCCCTGCGCCAAATCAACAACGTGAATATAATCACGAACTCCCGTTCCATCAGGTGTATCATAATCATTTCCAAACACGTTTAACTCTGGGCGTTTACCAACGGCAACTTGAGTAATATACGGCATTAAATTATTTGGTATTCCGTTTGGATTTTCCCCAATTTTTCCAGATTTATGAGCTCCGATTGGATTAAAATAACGCAACAAAACAACATTCCATTCAGGATCTGCTTTTTGCATATCTATCAACATTTGTTCAATCATTGATTTAGTCCAACCATAAGGATTGGTACATTGACCTTTTGGACATTTTTCCGTAATTGGAATTTCAACAGGATCACCATATACAGTTGCAGATGATGAAAAAATAATATTTTTGCATCCGCATTGACGCAGAACATCAACTAAAATCAACGTTCCAGAAATGTTATTTTCATAATATTCAACAGGTTTAGCAACAGATTCACCAACGGCTTTCAACCCTGCGAAATGAATACAGCAATCAAAATGATGTTCAGAACATAATTGCAATAATTTATCTTTGTCCCGAATATCAATTTTATAAAAAGGAACTTCCTTTTCTGTAATTTCAGCAACACGTTTCAAAGATTTTTCATTTGAATTTGATAAATTATCAATCACCACAACATCATGTCCAGCTTGTTGCAATTCAACAACTGTGTGTGATCCAATATACCCTGCTCCACCTGTTGCTAAAATTTTCATACAAAAATCCTCTTATAAAATATTCTTATTCATCATAATTACACAAAAAAAATTAAACAATAGAAAAATTCAGTCTCAACGACAATTCCTCAGTTTTGAAAAAAAGAGAACAATCTCTATCCATTTCCGTCTTCCCCATAACAGTCTTATTTATACAAAATCTTACAATAAATTCTCTTTGAAAGATTCAAAAATGATGAACTTTCTCCTATATTTTTAAAACTAAGAAACTGTAAAAAAAATACAGAAGTTTTTATAACTCGTTCAAATATGGTGATTATATGGAAATATATAACAACAGATATTATACCTTTGTGTCAGAAAATAATTTTAATATGATTTTGCGAAATATCTATTCTAACAATTTCGGCATCTGATAAAGTTGTTTTGATGATCTTTATCATTATAATTTCATCAAAGCCTGTCATATTTATTTTCAAAAATATTTAATTAAGATACAATGTACAAAATTAAATTATTGAATCAAGGATACTCAGTTTTTCTCTTAATTTACTTACTTAAATATATTGACAAAACAATATATAAACTTATTAATATTAAGAGTAATACATATCATAATAAAATCAATAAATATACTATAAATTAAGAAAGAGTTGTTTCATCATGATTAATCCTATAAAAAATCCTAAAATATCCGTTGTTCTTCCAGTGTATAATGTCCCTGAAGAATGGTTGCGGCAATCTATAGAAAGCATTTTAAATCAGACTTTTTCAGATTTCGAACTTATTATAATCAATGATGGCTCAAATGGAAATGAAGATATTGTTATTCAATCATATACAGATCCAAGAATTCGCTATGAAAAACAGGCAAACCAAGGCTTAGCAAAAACATTAAACAAAGGATTAACTCTAGCACGAGGAGAATTTATAGCAAGAATGGATGATGATGATATTTCTCTACCAGACCGTTTTGAAAAACAAATAGATTTTTTTTATAAACATCCAGAGATTTCTATTCTAGGTTCTAGCTTTGAAATATTTCCAGAAAAAAAAATTATACAACATCCAAATTTTCCTACATATTTCGATTTTTTAAAAAACTGTGTTATCGCCCACCCTTCTGTAATGTTTAGAAAAAATGACTTAGAAAAATATAATCTTCAATATAATCCTGAATTTAAATGTGAAGACTATGAACTATGGTCTAGAGCTATAAGATATTTAAATTTCGCAAATTTACAGGACGTTTTATTAAGATACAGATGGCATGGAAAAAATTTAAGCACTCCTTCAGAATCTTTTGAATTATCTGTAAAAAGAGTAAAACAAAACATGCTAGATTTTTTAACAAAATCAGATATTATTCAAGAAAAATTAAACAAAATAATATATCCTTCACAAAAAGAAGAAAAACAGAAAAAAATAACTTTAAAAATATCTACAATTTTCAAAATTCCTATCTTAAAAATTAGGAAAGAAAGTAACTCCGTTAGAATATATTTGTTCAAATTAATTCCTATTTTAAAAATTAAAATAAAATAAAAGAGATACTCATCTTCAGTAATATCAATTTATTAACCTAAATATCTATTTTCTGTATTTTTCTTGAGACTGTGAATAGAATTGTGGAGATTCATAAAATCATGTAACATAGGACCATAAATAAAGGAGAAAAAAAATGGTCCAAGAAGAAAGCGCAAAAGAACGTCGAGCAAGACGGAAACATTTAGCAGAAATAATTAAAAGAACTAAACATATCAGATTACAGTGGAGTAAGAAGCTTAAATAAGGAATTATTAGCAGCTTTTTTGAAAATGCCTTAGAATCAGAAATGGATGATCATTTAGGATATGAGAACTATGAACATTCAGGGAAAAGTGGAGAAAATAGCCGAAATAGGCATAGTAAAAAACATTTAAAAACAGACGATGGAAGTTTTGAAATATCAGTACCAAGAGATAGGAAAAGTGATTTTGAACCACAAATATTGAGGAAACGACAAACCTATATTACACCGGAAATAGAAACAAAAATACTGTCGATGTATGCAAAAGGAATGACAGTAAGGGATATCAGTAGTCATATAGAAGATATATACGGTATACCAATATCAGAAAGTTTATTAAGCGATATCACAGACAAGATAATAACAGAGGCAATAAATGCAATATATCAAGAAACAGATGTTCAACATAATTCAACGAAATATGTATCATATAAATATATGAAAGAATTGGTAGGCGATCTAAAGAAAATCTATCGAGCAGTTGATGAAAATACAGCAATCAATGAATTGGACGCATTTGAGGAAAAGTGGGGCAAAGAATATTCATATATAGGCAAATCCTGGAGAAGTAATTGGGCAGAATTATCAACCTATTTTAAATATCCAGAGAATATACGAAAAATAATATATACAACGAATTTAATAGAAGGTTTTAATCGACAATTGAGAAAAGTATCCAAAACAAGAAGTGTCTTCCCAACAGATGAAAGTTTATTAAAATTGTTGTATTTAGCCACGAAAGATATAACTAAGAAATGGACGGGAATCCGCCCAGATTGGAATAAAATCATAATGCAATTGGATATTTTTTATGGGGAAAGGATAAGTAAATACTACCTGTAAAAAAAGGCCGATAAACATAGCGGGAAGCCCTCACTACGTCTGCAGGGCTAACGCCCCCTGACTTCGTTTAAGCTTCCTGCTATGTTTTTAATTGGATGACAAATCTGTCATCTTATTTTTAACAAAAACTATGTTGGATGAAAAAAAGTCCACAATTCAGATTACACACCCTTTTTCTTTAATTAAACAGCTCTCAACAAATCCTTTTCCTGAAAATTTTGATGAAATATTTCCATCAAGAATATTCATCGTAAGAAATATAGGGATATGTACATAATTTATATTTTCATTAGACAGAACTCTTAAATATAATTCGTAATCCATTGCGTACTTACATTCTTCATCTAACTTATATTTTTTATAAATATCTCTCTTAAAAAATATCTTCCTAATAATTTAATTTTTCCTTATCATATCTATATTTATAACTTTAGTTGGACATCCTACTGCAACAGCATAAGATGGAATAGTCGTATTTACAACAGAATTAGCACCTATTACAACCCCTCTAGAAATGTAAGCTCCCGGAACAAGTGTTGAATTTGCACCAATCAAAACATCATCTTCAACAACAATCTCTTGTTCATCTATACACCCTGCAAAACACATTGGTTTCTCAACTTGTTTATGATTATGCTTTTTATTAGTTATTACTACATGTGAAGCAATCATCACATTATCACCGATAAAAACATCTCTACCATACAATACGGAATATGGCTTCACACAAGAATTTTTCCCTATAGAAATCTTCTGTTTTTCACTTATCATTGAATCTGAGGTTATTTCGATTAAATTTTGTTTCATATAATACTCATAGTTTTCACAAAATTTAACATAATCACTTAACAAAACTTGCAAATAAACTGTTGGAGAATTAAATTTCACCCCCAAATTATGTAATAATATCAGCACCACAACAATTATTTGAAATAATAGCTACTCTTTTAAATCTAAATTTCAAATACCGATGATACAAACGTGAAAAAATATTCATTATATATTTTCCTATTTTTTAATTAAATGATATTAGCTATTATTTTTTTTGCTTCCTCGGGTCTATAATTCCAATATTCACTCTTTAAAATTTTATCTCTAATATCCGCTGTAAAACGATATTTAATAATATGAGCTGGACTTCCTGCAACAACAGCAAAATCTGGAACATCCTTGTTAACAAATGAATTAGCAGCCACTACAGCACAATTTCCAATAGTACATCCTCTGCGAATAATTGTTTCTGTTCCAATCCACACATCATTTTTTATAACAACTTCTTTTTGAGTCAGTAAATCATACCAATTACCATCATACAAATATGCCGACGTAGATATCAAATTTATATCATGTTCTCCCATACCAATCCGAACATGAGGAGCAATAGAACAATACCTACCAATATGCGCTTTTGTGACATCCACGTCTTTTCCTATGAAAGTATATTCACCTATTTCACAATTTTCATCAATAGAAGCTGTTGGATCTATATCTTTTGTTAAATTTTTAAGATGGTCTGAATTCATACGGGGGGGGGTAAATACTAATTTTTTGAACATCTTCATTTTTTATTTCCTTTAAATAATAATTCATATAAAGCGTCATCAGGATTTAAATATTGTAAAGAACGCTGATAATTATCCTTAACCGCATTTAATCTACTTTCATACTCTTCAACAGTGCAATTTTTAATTATCTTTGATAAGTTTTCTGGACATTCAACTAAATTGGAAGCATTGATAATGCCATCTTCATTAAAAAATTGTCCAATTTTGGAAGCCCCAACATAAATAGGTATTGTCATTGAGGCAAAACAATCCATAATTTTTTCTGTCCAATTATAGGGTTTAATATCATTTTCAACAACAATATGAAAACGATAGTTTTTTAATGCTTCTGATTTAAAAGCAATTGGTTTGTTACTAAATTTTCCGTAAACATCCACTTTATTTGAAATAAGAGCTTCTTGTGCAATAGCATGACGAATATAATGCATTTTTGTCATCAATTTATCAGAACAAATCATAGAAATATTGTTAGTTTTATTTTTGTAATTATTATTGGATAGACTAACAGGATCTTTTTTGCCATTACAAATTTCTTGGCCATACCACACTTGAGCTAACCCATTAAAGAAAATGGCATTATTTAAGTTATCAAGTAATTCTTCTGAATAAGTCAAAATACCTGTAAAATCATTTTCAATACCCTTATGTGTTTTAAAAATTGCATATTCATTAGGAATAATTGATTCTGTCTCAGTAAACAAACCATAAGCCTTAACAGGTTGTCCCATTTTTTCCAAAATAGATTTATGACCATAAAAATGTGTGTCAAGCCCAACATTATATCTATCCCATATAAAATATTTTGATTCACAAACATACGGAAGATGTGATGTAATTCTATCACGTAAGAAGAAAAATTCCATTTTTCCTCCACTCTTATTATAAATTTCTGGAAATGAATTAGATATTTTTATACCAGGATATGGAGGAGTATAGATATTACCATAATAAGCATCTACGATTATATTCTTATGTTCAGATTTTTTTTCTTCACACAATAATCTACGCCAACGCTTGATAGAAATCAAAGAAATAAAAAAATTTTTTATATATTTATTCATAAATTGTACCCTTTTGAATATGTCAACAACCAAATTCATATTCATTTTCAAATAAAATCCAAAAATTGAATTTTTTATCCAACTTTTGTCAATTATTCTCTGTTCATTAAAAATTAACTTTATTATCCGTATTCACTATAATTAGCGATTTAATATTTATTACTACAACATCTTCATTATATTGAATAAATAATCTATTTTATCTTTTATATCAAATTGATGATTACCAACAAAAAATCCATACTGATCTATATAATCAGCATTTTTCAAATCGCCATATATTTCATAGTCAAAATAATGAACAACTTCCTTACGTGCAAAATTGCCTGCAACAATAGGTCTATTTTCAATATTTGCTTTTGTTAAAATCTCAATGACTTTTTTTCTCTCTAATTTACAACTTTTATTAATTAAGAAAGAAAAACCAAACCAACTTGATTGGCCAATTTCTTTTTGAATAATAAAACGTTCATCATTTCCAAATAATTTTTTAAAATACTCTGCATTTTCACGACGATGTTTGATAAAATCAGGCAACTTTTTCAATTGTTCTACACCAATAGCACCCATCATCTCAACAGGACGAACATTGTAACCTGGTAAAATAAAACGCCAACTTTCTTCAAAATTGTTATCTGACTTTACACAAAGTTTATTTTCCTTTGGCAAATGACGTGTCCAACCATGAGAACGTAAACAAAGTAAAATATTATACAATTCTTCATCATCTGTTCCAACTAAGCCACCTTCCATCGTTGCCATGTGGTGTGAAAAAAATGTCGAATAAGTTCCCATTAACCCTATAGAACCAAGCGGTTTATTTTCATAAACACCGCCTAAAGATTCACAATTATCTTCTAAAAGCGTAATATTTTTATTTTTTATTAATTCTTGAATTTTATTAAATTCATTTGGATTACCTAACAAATTAACCGCAAAAATCAATCTGGTTTTATCCGTTATTGCTTTTGCTAATTCATCAGTATCCATATTTAACGTTTCTAAATTAACATCAACAAATTTTAAATGTAATCCATATTGATATAGTGGATAATAAGTTGTTGCCCAAGATACAGCAGGAACAATTACTTCATCTCCACGTTTTAATGGATTTTCTTTTTTATAAAACATTGCTGCAATAGCTAACAAATTTGCACTTGATCCAGAATTAACCATCACACAATATTTATGATTTGTATATTTAGCAAAATCAATTTCAAATTGTTGAACAGATTTTCCCATCGTATACATATCACGATTAATAACTTCTTGAATTGCTTCTATTTCTTTATTGTCCCAAGATGAACTTGCTAATTCATATTTCATTATAAAACCTCGTTTAAATAATATTGATATGTTTTTTCAACACCTTCTTTTAAAGAATGTTTTGCTTTTAGACCTAATGCTGTTTGTTTTGATACATCTAATAACTTTTGTTTCATACCTGCTGGCTTTGATAAGTCATGAGTAAAAGTCCCTGTATAGCCGACAACATTCGCTACAGTTTCATAATATTCATTTACAGTATAATCATATCCCAATCCAACATTAATTGTATTTGGCGTTTTATCAAACTTATCAATTAAACTACATATAATTTGTGCAAAATCCGTAGCAAACATAAATTCACGTCTAGCCAAACCATCACCCCAAATTTCAACTTTATCTATATTATTTTCTTTTGCATAATGTAATTTTTTAATCACAGCTGGAATCATGTGTGAATTTTGTTCGCCAAATTTATCAAATCTTCCATATAAATTACAAGGAACTGCTGTTTTATATAAAAAACCATTATACTGTCTTGATACAAACTCACATAAACGTAAAATCGATGCTTTTGCTATTGCGTATCCTTCATTTGTTGGCTCTAATTTCCCGGCAAAGCATAAATCTTCAGTTAAAGGATTAGGGGCATTAAATGGATATGAACATGATGAAGATAAATTAAAAAATTTTTTTATTCCTAATTCAACA
Source organism: Alphaproteobacteria bacterium (assembly GCA_024413465.1). Lineage (GTDB taxonomy): Bacteria > Pseudomonadota > Alphaproteobacteria > CAAGCB01 > CAG-977 > UBA2903. The sequence continues at coordinate 34,388 of JAKSVU010000008.1, read as the reverse complement.
GAAGCCTTTATTAGATTTACTCCCATTAAAATATTTTCAACATAAAATCCAAAAGAATCTTTAATGTTAGCTTGAATTCCCCCCACTTTGCCAGCTGTATGTAAAATCATATCAGGTTTTGTCTTTTCTAAAAAACATTTAACTTGATAAAAATCGGTCAAATCAACATCCTTTGACTGAGATGTTATAATTTCATATTTTGATTGATCGATATTTTCTATAATATTACGACCAACCATTCCAGTTGAGCCAGAAATATAAATTTTCATTTTTAAAAATCCTCTGGTGCAACAACCTTAAACCCATTATCTTTTAGCAATTTTTCCTTTTTTGCCAACTCAAAATCACTTTTTACCATTTCATGACAAAGATCTTTCAAATCATAATTTGGTTTCCATCCTAATTGTGTTCTAGCTTTTGTTGAATCCCCTAACAATAAGTCAACCTCTGCAGGACGGAAATACCTTGGATCTACTTCAACCAATACTTTACCCGTTGTTTTATCTATTCCCTTTTCATTGACACCTTCACCTTGCCATTCAATATCAATGTCCAATTCTTTGAATGTCATTGTTACAAAATCACGAATTGATGTTGTTGTACCTGTTGCCAATACAAAATCTTCAGGTTTATCGTTTTGTAAAATACGCCACATACCTTCAACATAATCTTTTGCATGCCCCCAATCACGTTTTGAATTTAAATTTCCAAGATATAATTTATCTTGCATACCCAGCTTAATTCTTGTTGCCGCCATCGTAATTTTACGTGTTACAAATGTTTCTCCACGACGAGGAGATTCATGATTGAATAAAATACCATTACAAGCAAACATCCCAAAACTTTCACGATAATTTACAACAATCCAATAAGCATATAATTTTGCTACTCCATATGGAGATCTTGGATAAAACGGTGTTTTTTCTGACTGAATAGGTTCTTGAATTAAACCAAACAGCTCTGATGTTGATGCTTGATAGAATTTAGTTTTCTTTTCTAAACCATTAACACGAATTGCTTCCAATAAACGCAACGTCCCAATTGCATCTGTTTCTGCTGTAAATTCTGGACAATCCCAGGAAACTTTCACATGACTTTGAGCACCTAAATTATAAATTTCATCTGGTTGAATTTCTTGAACCAAACGAATTAAATTCGAACTATCTGTCAAATCGCCATAATGCAAAAACAATCTAGCATTTTTATCATGAATATCTTGAAATAAATCATCTATTCTTTGAGTATTATAAGATGAAGAACGTCTTTTTAATCCATGAACTTCATAACCTTTTTCTAATAACAACTCTGCTAAATATGAGCCGTCTTGACCTGTAATACCTGTTATTAATGCTTTTTTCATTTTTTTATTCCTATTTGTTAGCCCAATCTTTTAAAATCCAAGAAGAAGAATTTGCTTTATTTTCTCCACCAACGCCAAATTCTAATTTTACATTACAGTCTTTTGCAGTTTCTGTTTCTGGAATATTATCTTTTGTGCGATCTCCACCATTTGCAAACACCAATTCATCATTCGGATATTTTGCTCTAGCTTTTCTTATACCATCACAGGCAGAATTATCACTATCATCAAATCCAAAAGCGTCTATAACATTCTTGATATTTTCACAAATAGCCAAACGTGTTTTAAAAGACATAAAGTTTTTGCCTTTTTTACGACAGAGCCATTCATCTGAATTTAATAATAAAATGACACCATCTGATTTTTTCGCAGAGGCTTTAATCATTTCAATATGTCCTTCGTGAATCGGATCAAATCCACCAGAAACAATATAATATTTAGCCATAATAATCTCCATTACATGGGGTATAATCTTCGTTATAACGAACGATATCCGTCTCATCTAATAAATCACCAGCTTGAATTTCTATAATCACCAAATCGTTCAAGCCAATATTTTCAATTCTGTGAAACTCTCCAACTGGAATAAAAACAGCATCATTTACATTTTTAATAATCTGAGAATGAGATAATGTTACCTTTGCCGTTCCTTCTACAACAACCCAATGTTCACTGCGATGAGTATGCGTTTGCAAAGAAATCCTTTTACCTGGTTTCAAACAAAATCTTTTTACAACATAAGTATCTTGGGTATTCAAAACTTCCCACCATCCCCAAGGACGTTCTGCTTTTTCATTTAAAGCGTATTTTGTTGTCATCATTTATATTCCTAAAACAAAAAAAACATCACAAAAATGCATCATCACTATAGTATAGAACTATATTAAATCAAGATAAATTATATACACCTAAAGCGATTTATTAATAGTAAAGATACCTCCCACACAAAGACCTATATCCCAAAATTTTCTTTTAAATTATAAAAAAAGAAAAAAAATTATATTGTATAATTATATATAATTAGGTAATATGTGCGATATTTCATTTATATTAGCAAGAGAATACCATGAATATTATAGAGATAGTCGGTGGGTTAGGCAATCAAATGTTTCAATATGCTTTTAAATGTGCATATGAGAAAAAAAATAATATTGAAGTAAAAATGAATATTTTATCTTTCAATGAATATAAAACTCACTCTTTTCAATTAAATCAACTAAATATTACCGAAAATTACACTTCACTTTCTGAAAATAATACTTTTCTTGAAAAAAAAATTGTAAAGAGCCGCCTATGTGGTTTTTTGAGAAAAGTATTAAACCTTCCTAAATATTATAAAAAAGACAATGTATGGCAAGAAAAGAAAATCACATACTCTTCTAAATTTTTAAAGAAAAAAAACTCAATGTATATACGTGGATACTTTCAATCTCCTCGATACTTCGATAATATTCGAAATAAACTCTTAGAAGAATTTACCCCTAAAAAACCTTTAAGTAAAGAAAATCTACAAGTGTTAGACAAAATTCAAAAATGTAACTCTTGCTCAATTCACATTAGAAGAGGTGATTATATTGATTTACAAAAAATACATGGATTACTCTCTATTGATTACTATAGACAAGCTACCAACTTTATTTTAAAAAAAACAAAAGAACCTGTTTTTTTTGTTTTTTCAAATGACATAGATTGGTGCAAATCTAATCTAAAGATACCAGCTCAAACAATTTACGTTAACCATAATTCTAGAGAAGAAGGTTTTTTTGATATTTGGTTAATGAAACATTGTAAAAACAACATTATTGCAAATAGTTCATTCTCGTGGTGGGGGGCTTATTTAAATGAAAATCCTAAAAAAATCATAATCGCTCCCCAAAAGTGGATGGCCAATGGAGTAAAAACAAATATTGTACCTAAATCTTGGATAAAAATTAAAAGGAATATATTTCAAAAAGCTTAATCAATTTAATCTTTTTATCATTTACTCTTTCCAATTTTAAAACGAAGCCTACAAACATAGAGATCTCCTTTTTTCTTCTTATAAAAAAAACGTCGAATTTTTCTGATAAAATGAACCACTTTATCAGAAAAGGTTTTGGCATCTCTTTTTTGTTTTTCTTTTGCTAATTTTGGATACTTATTTTCCAACGCCTTTAAAAGATATTCATGTTTCTCTCTTTTTTGATAATTTCTAGATTCTTCATGATTTTTTAATCTGTAATAAAACAAAATTTCTGGAACTCTATAAATTTTTTTATTAGGCTTTGGTAATACATACTCTCCATCGCGGAGACCAAACATCATAACTCGAGTTGTTATAATATCACCCTTTCCCCAACAAATAGCATTATAGCATTTTTCCAAAGTTGTCTTTTCAATTACATCATCACTATCTAACGTATAAATATACCGACCTCGAGCAAAGTTTATTCCATTATTTCTTGCAAAAATTACTCCCAAATTTTATTGTAATATATAAAAAATCAATGTAATTATTACTTAATAATTAGTTTTCAAATTACAAATTAAATCTAAAATTTCGAGACCAAAACCATGATTTTAATCCATAAAAAAATAAAGAAAAATTCAAACTCCCAAATCATAAAATATAAATTATTTGGAATAACCATATGCAAATGTATCACATCATGTAATTTCCAAAAAATATATTTTTTAGGTATAAAATTATGCAAAATTCGGAAAAATCATTCTGACACTAATTTTCAAAAAAAATATGAAGAAGATAATTTAATAACAATTAATAATGCTCCTATTCCCTTATTATTTTTATCAGAAAATAAACAAAAAAATATTGAATATATTTTATCAAACAAAATAAACTGTCGCCTAAATAGTAAAAATTTCATCGCCCTCAATTTTATAAAAGAGTTATTCAAATTATCAATAAATTCAACTACAATTGTTTATTTTGACCACTGTTGGCATGGGGGAACTGAAATTTACACCTTCGATCAATTTGCCATTCTAAAAAACAATACCGTATGTATTCGCATCCAAAACTGTAGTAACAATTCATACATAATGTCTTACTATTTCAAAAATATTGAAAAAAAAATTATTTATGAATGTTATGATGATATCGAAATGATACTAAAACACATTCAAATTAAAGAAATTCATCTAAACAACATTGCTGGATATATTGATTATTTGCAAACCTTTAATCGTTTAAAAAAATTAAAACAGGCTACTGGTGCAAAAATTATATTCAAAGCTCACGATTATCAATTTATCTGTCCATCAATTAATATGATAAAAAACAACCTAAAATATTGTGCATCTCAAGGAAAAAAATTTTGCAAAGAATGTTTTCAAAACGAAGAATGTAAATGTCTATTAAAGTGCAATAACATTGAAGATTGGCAAACTCTCTATGAGAATTTTCTTGTAAAGATATGTAATCAAATAATTGTATTTTCCAATTCAACAAAAAAAATTTGTTTAAAATTTTATCCACAAACAAAAGAAAAAATTGTTGTTATTCCCCATAAAACAAAAAAATTACCAACTATTTTAATAGAAAAACACCCCGAAATAAATATTGGTTTTATTGGAGCTTTAACCCCTATAAAAGGAAAAAAACTTATCCAGGAATTTTCAAAACTAATTCCTGATGAACAAAATATTAATCTCCATTTTTTTGGAACAAATCAACTACAAGAATTTAAAAAATCAATATTTCATGGGAAATATGATATTAATGATTTACCAAATCTTTTGAGTGTAAACAAGATTGATATTATTTTTATTGCCTCAATAATTCCAGAGACCTTTTCTTATACAACTGCAGAAGCAATGTCCATGGGAATCCCTGTAGCATGTTTTAATATTGGAGCTCCAGCGGAACGTATAAAAAATTATGAAAGAGGACTGATTATTTCAAAAATTGACCCTCAAGTTGCCTTCAACGAAATTATTAATTTCATTAAGAAATAACTCATTTTCTAAATTCTATTCTTAATTTAAAGTAACTAGAGATCATATTTTTAGATAAATCTCAATAAAAATTTTATAACAATGCTAAAAAAACATACCCTTAATAAGGTTTTTATTTTTAAATAAAATGTAGTAACTATTTCACTAATTAAACATCTTTTTATTAATTCACTCAAAATAACATTATAACAATCTATCCCCCAATTGCCTTTTTAATTTTTGATTCTCCAAAATGAATTGGTCTATTTTCTCCTTTTTATTTCCAATAAAATTCAACCTATCTTCATTAACATAATTTAATAAAAACTCTTTAATTGTCATCCCCTTTCCAGATGATACATTATATATACCATTGGCATTACTTCGAACCAATCCCACTATAGATTTATGTAAAAAATTTACAGAAATAAAATCTTTAATTGTATTTTCATTTAAATCAATATCTAAAATTTCATTTTTTTCAAGACGTTCACTCAACCAACCAACAAAAGTCTTATATCCATTTTTTTTAATAAGAGGGCCTATTACATTAGAACATCTTAATATTAACAATTTATCCCCCAACAACTTCAATAACATTTTCTCTGTTTTTATTTTATTTTTAGAGTAAAAATCAAAACCTTTTAAATCATCTGTTTCCTTGTGAACAATTAATTCATTATGGGTCCCATAAACCTTTCTTGAAGATATAAAAATAAATTTTGCACAAAAATCTTTAATTTCTTCAGCAATTTGGACATCAATTATCTCTTGAACTCCCATGTCTCTGTTAGCAAAATCAGGATGAATAGAAAAATTGATTATCCAATCTGCTGATTTTAAGACCTCAATATTCTCACGCCAATTATAATGATAGAGTTTTACAACCGTAAAACCAAAAAAATATTCATCCGCCCCTGTAGCCAAATAACTATCAGGTCCTATCAAAACTATTTTTTGCATTTTTTTTCCATTATTAATCTAAAATTATTAAACCATATTTCTGAATCATAATTTTCAACAAATGTTTTTCTGGAAGCCTCTTGAATAAAATGACTAATCCCTGTATTCACAATACTTGACACTATTTTTGATAGTTGTTCTGAATTTTCTGATTCAAAAACATATCCATTTTTTCCATTTTCTATCAAATCAACTTGACCAACATGATTTGAAACAATCACAACTTTCCCATGCATAAAAGCATCTATTACCACAAGAGGATATGGATCTTCTCTAGATGGACAAACAAGAACATCTATTTGATCCAGAAATGCATGATATTTTTCTATATTTTCTATCGGCATTCTAAAATCTATTCCAGAACATTTTTTTTTAATTTTAAAAAAAAAACTATCTTTTGGTGATTGTTTTCCAAGTATAATAAAATCTGATTTTTCTTTTACATCTTTTGACAATTTATTAACAGCTTCAATAAAAACATCTTGTCCCTTCCTTTTTTCAATCACTCCAACAACTGCAAATGTTATTTTACCCTTTTCTTTTTTATTTTGAAAACTTGAACAAAAATCCTGACAAGGATACCCCAATTGTAAAACTTCCATACTTGTATAATTTTTCAAATATTTTTTTGTAAATCTTGTAGGAACATACAAATCCGTTGATGTTTTCAAAACATTAATCATAATCTCTTTCTCAAATTTATTAAAAAAAAGAGTATCAATATCAGTTAAATTTTCATGAATCCAACAAATAGAAGGAATAATATCCTTTATGTTTTGATAGAAATGAGCAGTACAAATAGTGTTACATATACAAAAATCATATTTATCTCTCAAATTTTCACATGTCTTATCCCAAAAAAGTATCGGATTAACTGTAACCCCCACACCAATATCCAAAAACTTATTTCTCAGTTCACCATCTTTAATAGAAAAGACACTTACATTAAAATTTTTACTTTTCAAAAATTTTGCTACACTCAACAGTAGCATTGGAGCTCCTGAGATACTTAACTCATGAGAGACTAATAATATATTCCCAAATGCCGTATTTTTTTCACACGCATATTCCTTTTTACACTCAGAAGGAAGATAGTTATATTGATATCTTTTTCCTTCTAAAACAAAATGTAACAAAGGATTTACTTTAATATCTGGATAATAATTTTTATACCATATCGTACTAAATTTTTCTGAAGGATCATAATTTTTAATCCATCCTAACATTGCATAATGATATGCAGGGTTTATATTATTGACAGCTACTTCAGTATATTTTTTTCTATACCACGTTGCATCGAAAAGATCAGATTCTGCGATACATTTTACTCTAATATCTCTTTCTATTTTTTTTCGAACATAGTTATTTTTTGATAAAATAGCATTATTATAAATTAAAAATTCATAACTTTTTTTTAAATACTCCAATGTCTTATCATTAGAATTATAACTGTTATGAATACGCCATTTTGTTAAACTCTTATCTATATAAAACAGTGGATATTTTATAAATATTTGCCTATATAGCCAAAAATCTATCCAAGCAGGAACAACAGATTCAAAGTTACAATATTTTAAAACATCTTTTTTTATCATAACACATGAAAAAGTTGGAACAATATTACTTCCAAACTCTTTTAAATTAACATTGACTAAAACTTTCTCAGATGGAATTGAACGTAAATTACTCTCGATATATTCCCTTCTATCCTCTTTATTTGGGCCAAACAATTCTACATCATTTGCAATAATAACAGGATTTGCATATCTATTAATTAAATTAATCTTTTCTGACAAGTGATTTGGCATCCACAAATCATCACTTTCACAAAAGGCAATATATTCCCCTGTTGATTTTTTTACCCCTAAAAGCACTGTAGCAGGTAGACCTTTATTTTCACTATTTTCATGTTGGTAAAAGAAAATGTTTGAATTCTCTTTTACATATTTCTGTATAATTTTAACAGAATTATCTGTAGATCCATCATCTACAACAATAATTTCAAAATTTTTATATGTCTGATTTAACAAACTGTTCAAGGTGTCACTTATTAAATCTTGATAATTATAACTAGCTACAATAACACTTATCCTCGGATTTTTTTTCTTTTTCCAACACACTATTCTGTCATATAATGTTTCACAACCCTCGGAGGATGAGAAGATACCTTTTTCAAAAATCTTTACAAATTTTGTAGTTTTATAAATTATTTTCCTTCTAAGTTTTATCCCTAAAAAAAAGTATTTTTTCACCCTCTCAGTATAAACAACTTTCAAGAAAGGTACCCAACAAAAAAAGAAATACGTATTTATATTTTCTCCTTTTATTTTTATCTTTTTACGAAAAAACATTACTGTGCTCTATTATAAAAAAACATACTTATATAGTATATATTAAATAAATACATTATAATCAATTTAATTTTTCTTTTTTTTTGCAGTGACAGTAAAAACTTTTATAGCATATTTCAAAAAAAAATATCCTTACTTTCCAACACGCACTTGGAACATTGGCAATTTGAATATTTTTATTAGTTTATTTCCCTTGCGTGTAATCTTTGATTGATAAAAAAATCGACAAACTTTTCTTATAAAAACATAACTTGAAAAAAGTAACGGTCTGGAAATTGCACTCGCATTCGCTATGGTACAATAGATTGCTTTTACGTTTTTATATTTATTTCGTAAGTATTTTAATTGTTTATAAAATCTGTCTGTTATATTCCCTTCTGAATAATGCTGACATTCCATTTGTAAAACTTTTGAACAAATGTCATATTTTTCTCTCGCATTAATACAAAAATCTTCAACATATAGATCAAACAATAAATTTTCATCAAATCTCAAATTGTATTTTTTAATCAATGAAGAATGAACAATTAAACATTGACAATCAAACGTTCCCACAACCTCATTTGTATGAACAAAATGACCTTGTTTAGAAATATCATTCCCATCTTTATCAGATTGAGTAATTTCACCTTTTGTTGTTGCCAACTTCCAAAATTTACCAAAGGTTACTCCTATCGGACCATATAAAGCATTTTTATCCAAGTTTGATAATTTGGATGATATATCTTCTTTTAATTCCCAATCTTCATGGCAAAATATAAACCAAGCATCTTTGCTGTAATCATTGTTCTCTAAAAAGCTATTATATCTTGCACTAATTCCAATATTCTCTTTATTGTTATCAAAAACAACAAACTCTGCTTTTTGATTAAAAGAATTACTCTTGACTAATCGTTCGTACATTTCAAAATTGCGAACAACGGATATCATGACTACTTCACTCATTGATATCCCCACCTTTTCATTGCATTACGAACTGTCACAACGGATACACAATACCGTTCATCAAATTTTAAACAAAAATTTTTATTAATCTTGCCTAAATTCAAAAAGTCAACCATATTGTATCCAAATCTATAATATAAAATTTTCATTGAAAATACATTATATATAACAAATATCAAGTTTTTTATAATCAATAATAATTTTTTCAATATAGTCAATATACTTTTACTTAGCAAACAATCTGTTTCTTTGCACTTATCCGTTTATCTTGCCATCATTTTAAATTTTTGATATTTTTAACTAAAAACTATTAAATGAATGGGGTGAAAAAATGAGAATTGATGACGATATGGATATTGAAACGGAAAAATCAGATTTAGAATTAATGATTGATGCTGGGGAACGCATCCTGTGGAAAGGTCGTCCAAATAAAAAATGCTATATTTTAGAAGGCATTTTTAATCCAATGCTTCCTTTTGCTTTGGTCTGGTTTTTATTTGATTCCGTTTTTGTTTTTGCTTTTTTAGCCATTCCTTCTGCTGACAAAAATCCATTAGATACACCTTATGCTATTATCCCATTCCTTGCATTTTTTCTGATCCATTTGATGCCTGTTTGGATTTATTTGGCGGGAACTCTGTTTGTTTTTCGAAAATACAAACATACTGAATACATTGTAACGGATAAAGGTGTTTACGTATCTGGGGGATTATTTGCTTACACTTGTCAAATGAAACCTTATACTGAAGTTTCCCGTATCAATATTCATCGAGGTATATTTGATCAAAAATTAAAAGTTGGAGACGTTGTTTTATCAACAAATGGAATAGCTCCTGACTACAGCAGACATAGATCTAGTTTAGCTCAATTTGGCAATTTAACGATTGCTGATATTCCTGATTATCAAAAAGTATTTGAATTAATAAAAAGACTTCAAACTGACGTTTATTCTGACACAATGTATCCAAATGATTTAAGACCTGAAGAAAACCATGGATACAAAACAAAATACACTGGTGTGTAAAACATAATTTGTTACCAAAGGAACTCTTCTCCATTTAGGGAGGTAAACAAAGTTTACGACGCCGACAGGCTATTATTATTCCCACATGCTAGGGGGAACAGAATTTCTTAGCGAAGAATGATCCTAGAAATTCTTTAGGGGTAGTCGAAAATAAAAATAATCAAGCACATCATCCCTTTTGCAGTTTTTATAGTCGCATACAAGTTTTCTACCCCTTTCGAATTTCTAAGCTCAGCAATGATTGTTTGCTCGCTTCGCTCGTCCCTTCGGGACCGCCTATCGGCGTCATGAACTTCGTTCATCCCCTATCATGGGGCAATAAAAACCATGTCCTTTCCCTACAGAGCGAGGTGAAAAACGAGAAACTTTTGTATTGACATATTCACCTAATCCGACCAAAACATAAATTTAATTATAATTTGGTCAAAATTCAAAAAAAATCAAAAATCCAAACTATTTATGTTCACAATATCTCTATTTTAAATTTTATGCAATTTTGCAACTTTTTTAAAATAGGAAGATATCCTTTCCCTACAGAGTAAGATAAAAAATCAAAATTCTAAGCTATTGAAATTTAACAAAAAATCTTTCAATCCAATTATTGTCACGCCATTTTCATCTTGGTAAGGAATAATATCATTTTTAACAATTATAATCTTCTTAAAAAAATCTTTAATTCCAAGTAATGAGCGTTCTTCTTGAACTCTTTTTTCAGTCATTGGCATTTCTAAGGCAGATTGTATATAATACCTTTTACTACCAAGATTTGCTACAAAATCTACTTCTGCATTTTTTCTTTGGTATATATTGCTATCTTTCTTTTCAAGAATTTCCACATTACCAACATCAACATTAAATCCTCGAATGTTTAATTCATTATAGATAACATTTTCCATTAAATGAGTTTCTTCTGATTGCCTAAAATTTAAGCGTGCGTTTCTTAATCCTGTATCAGCAAAATAATACTTATAAGGTGTATTAATATATTTTTTTCCTTTAATATCATATCTCATAACTTTATTTATAACGTATGCATCTTGTAAATAATCAAGATATTGGGTTATAGTTGGTCCTGAAATATCAACATGCTTAGTACTAACAAAAGTATCAGCTAATCTTTTTGGATTGGTTAAACAACCAATGTTAGACGCGACAATATTAACAAGTTCATCTAATTCTTCTTTATTTTTTACGTTATTACGATCGATTATATCTTTTAAATATGTTTCCTTAAAAAGACTTTGTAAATATTTAATTTTATCAGTTGCATCATTATATCCAAGTACAAGAGGCATTCCACCAAATGTTACATATTCTTTCCATGCTGTTTGAAAATCAGTATTAGCTACTGAAAAATATTCAGCGAAACTTAATGGATACACCCTTACTTCGTCTCCTCGTCCACGAAATTCCGTAACAACGTCAGAAGATAAAAACTTTGAATTACTCTCCGTTACATAAACGTCTAGATTTTTAATATGCAAAAATCCGTTAAGAACACTAACAAAATCTTCCATAAATTGAACTTCATCTAGTAAAACGTAATACATATCACTATCTTTAATCTGAGAAATTACATAGTTGTAATAAACATCAGGATTTCTGTATTTTTCTTGTCCATAACCATCCAAAGCTTTCTCAAGTATATGATCTTCCTTAACACCATTATCCAAAAGGTGTTGCTTAAAAAGCTCAAACAACAAGTATGATTTACCACATCTTCTAATTCCACTTATAATTTTAATCAAACCATTATGTTTGCGGTTAATTAATTGATTTAGATATAAGTTTCTTTTAATTACATTCATTTGCATATTCCTATTTTAAATTTTATGCAATTTTGCATATTTTTTTAAATATAGTATACTAAAGAAATACAAAAGTGAACACTCTATTTTAAATTTTATGCAATTTTGCGACTTTTTTAAAATAGAAAAATATCCTTTCCCTACAGGGCGAGGTAAAAATCAAATAAAAAAAATCCAGCATTTCTGCCGGATTATACATGGCTGGAAAACCTGGATTCGAACCAAGACTAACGGAGTCAGAGTCCGCTGTTCTACCATTAAACTATTTTCCAAGAATATCTTCGTAAAATGGTGCCGCTGGTGCGAATCGGACGCACGACCCCTTCCTTACCAAGGAAGTGCACTACCACTGTGCTACAGCGGCGATACCTTTTACGATAATGGTTATATCCAAAATGTTTTTTTTATGCAAGAAAAATTTAATTGAAATCATTTTTATTTACAAAAAGAACAATTGCTCTCAAAAACAATAAAAATCTTTTACAATACATCCTTTTTATTTTAATATACGGTTCAAATGAAAATGTTTGGATGAGTGTAAATGAAAAAATCAACGGATTTTCCTAGATTAAAAGACCCAAAAGAAATTAAGCCAAAAGCGTCTTTTACAGACAAATTATTTAACGCTTTAAACAGCGGATATACCCTTATTGCCTTTGGCGTAGTTTTAATTATTCTCTATGCTATTGTCATCTACTTCACAGAAGAAAAAGTAAAAAAACAAATTGATGACGTTTTAGTGGAATTAAATTCTAATGGTTTTGGAGTATCATACAAAATTTCCCGTTCATTTAATTCTTCCATCGGTGGATTATATATTGATGATTTATCGTTAACAGCTCCTGCCAACATGGGCGGATGGGAATTTAAAAGCAGCAGAATTCCTGTTCAATGCTATCCTCTTATTCGTAAAGTCACTTTCAATTTATCTGGAACACACAGTCTTGATGCTAAAACAATCAAAAAAATTTTACTTGTCGTCAATGATGCAAGATTAGTTGTAACAGATATGGATCATCGTGATTATCCAGAAATGACTTTCAATTTGCGTGGATTGACTGCAGCTTCGCCAGCTAGCATGATTGGTTTTGGAATTAATTTCTTGAACTTCAAATTCGTTCCAAATGAATTAAAATATACCTATGATTTTAAATTGTACGAAACAACTTTACCTGCCTATATGAAACAACATTTACCAAAAAAGATGGAATATTTATCTTTGGTTGGGGACGTAAAAGGTTTTTCAGAAAGTCGTAAAAAACCTCTGTTAGTCGATTGGTGGGAAAACAATGGTATTGTTAATGTCTCAGCCGGCGAAATAATTTGGTCTCCATTTATGTCAAAGTTTAATGGGACTTTTTCATTTGATAATCATTTTGACGTTTCTGGATCCGGCATGGGAACGTTCTATAATTTATTCACTTTAATTGATGCGTATGAAAAAGCATCTTATATTAAACAATCATCATCATCTATGGCAAAAATTGTTCTTGGCAATCAGCTTACCCGTAAAAAAGGAGAAAGCCAAGATTCTATCTCAGCCCCGATAAATTACCAAAACAAGGCCTTCTCAATTGGTCCTGTTCGTTTAGATTAGAAAGGATTTTTTTATGACTACAATGTATCAAAACAATGAAACTGCCGAACGCGATTGGGGATGGTGGCAAGTTTTAACAACAACAGACACCTACGTTGTTAAGCGTTTTTGCGTCACACCAGGACAAAGAATTTCTTTACAAACTCATGACCACCGCAGTGAACATTGGGTAATCGTCCAAGGGACTGCAAAAGTAACACTGGCTCATAACTATCTGATTAAAAATGCAAATGATGCTATCTTTATTCCAAAAGGTGAATTTCACAGAATAGAAAATATCGGCCAAAACGATTTAATCATCATCGAAGTTCAAGCCGGTGATTTGTTAGACGAAACAGACATTATTCGCTACAACGAAGATTATACACCTCGTGCAGAATTCGCCGACAAACTGAAAAAATAATAAAAAAAACGCCTTGGATATCAAGGCGATTTTTTTTATCTCGTTTTGCTCATTTTCTTCATTAAAGCAATATTTTTTGTTTTATTTGGAACGTTATCCATCAACTGATTCAATTTCAACTGTGTTCCATAATCAACAGCTGTATATTTTTCAGTTGCTAAAATTTGTGGATCTTCTTTAAAATAGCAACTACCATCATTATTCACACACAAATCAGAAACTATTTTTTCTGGAGATTGAATTTTCTGATAAGTATCTTTTTTATTTTCACCACTTTTTTCACGGCGTTCCATCATTTCAACTTGATAAGCTTCGTCATAAGCTTTTAATACCGGTTTATTTTCATACCAAGCCAAAAAAGCTGCTGTTCTTGCGGAGCCATCATTTAAAGAATTTTCATTATACAAAGCTCTGTTAAATGCTGATCCAATATATTGGTTATCTGGCTGACGACAAAAAGCCATTAAAGGTTGTGGATTCCCAGCTTCCATCATTTCTCCTAAAATTTGGGCGGCAGTCGCCTGAGCATCAGCTTCAACAGCACGTGTTCTCATAATATTCGTCATCAATGTTTCTTGACGAGGACGCTTATCATCACTAGCATCATATTCACCACGTTCAAATTGACCAGCGTGACGACATTCATGAGCCAACACACCAACTAATACGTCATCTTGGCTAACTGGATTTAAAATAATAACTTTATTATCTTTACTGCATCCTCCATTGCACCCAAAAGCAAATTCCATTCCCAAAGAATAACCTGCTTTACTTGCAATTTCCAATGTCTGTTTTCCCGTTTCAGAAACGGCAATTTGATTAATCATATCCGTAATTCTAGCAACTGTTTTATCATCGCCTTTGATTACGAATGGTGTATCCAAATTTTGCTTTAATTCCAAATCAGACATTATTTATTTCCTAAAATATTAGACAATTTTAGACAAAAATATCATTATTTTTTGACAAAGGCAATAAAAAAAAGCCCTTTCGGGCTTTTCTTTATTTTTTATCATTTGTTTCAGTTGTCGCTGCTGGACATGAGCAAGCATTGACTACTGGTTTAGCTTTCGCTTTCTTCTTTACTTTCTTCTTAACGGCTGGTTTAGCTGCAGGACATTTTGGTGCCGGTTCAGCTAAGCAACTGCGAATACATTTTGCTGCTGAAGGATTTGCTTCGCCACCTTCTGACATGCCTAATTTAGCATAAATCAACTTTTCGATAGCTTTCTTTTCTGATTCAGCTTCTTTTGGCGTAATTAAACCAACGCGTTGCAACGTTTCTATACGACGTAAAGCTGTTGCCCCTTCTAACACATCTTGAGGAGGTGGTGTTGGCATCATCCGTTTAGATGGATTTGATGGCAACAAAGCTTCCAAAATAATTTCACGTTCAGTTGCATGTTCTCTTGGAGTAATTGCTCTCATTTCCAAAGCATAACGCAATTGATTCAATCTTTGGATAATCACATCACCACCTGGTGATGGTAAATCCAATCCCAAGCCTGCTGGAGTAAGAGAATATGGTAACAAACCACCCAAGTTTACCGTTCTGCGATTTTCCCATTCTTCTTTTGTTACATATTTTTCATCACGCAAACGTGTAAAAATTAAGAAACGATCAACAACGTTACGATCTGCTTCGGTAAGCATATCCAGCCCACCTTTCATTTCAGATTTTGCCAAAGTAACCCGATCTCCATTTTGGGTAGTCACATGCTGATTCAAAGCGTAATCATTAAATTTGTTCAAATTCGTATCGGGTAAAACCTCTGTATATGGACGATTTTTCATTTCTTGCATTTCTAAGCGAATAGCAGCTGCTTTTTTCAAAGGCTCTGGTTGCATATTTTTTACTGCAAAGAAAATGCCTTTTTCTGTTGCTTCACTTCTCAACAAATCTTCATAATAACGTCTAGATTGATTTGGATATCCCAAAGCATCATAACTATATCCGGAAACCATCAAAGCATACGGATCTTTTGGATTGTCTTGCAAGGCGTGATATGCAGACTGAATTGCACTATTAAAATCACCAACTGTCCAGTACAACAATGCTTTTTCTGTATCCGTTTTATACCAAGAATCACCAATACCTGTTGCACAACCCGTTAAAGCAGTTGTTCCCAACAATCCGAGACAAAGTAATTTCTTTATTTTCATGCGGCTCCCCACTTTTTTCTTAATTGAACTCTATTTAACAACAACCATTGAATCGCTATAATCACCATAGCATTATTTAATTGTCCATTTTGCAACATTTTTTCGACTTGTTCAATCGAATATATATTTATTTTTATATCTTCATTCTCACTTTCTAATCCTGCATACTGTGGTAATTGAGAAACATCTGTCTTTCCACAGTATAGAGTAATCGTTTCGTTACTGCCACCTGGAGAAGAATAATATCGGGTAATTTTTTCCAATTCGGTAATTTTTGCCCCAGCTTCTTCCATACATTCACGACTTGCCAAATCAATCAAATTTTCACCGGCATGATCATCCATTCCTGCAACACATTCTATCGTCCAAGGATATTCTCCATTCAAAAAAATCCCAAAACGAAACTGTTCTATCAAAGCAACTTTGTCAGCAACTGGATCATATAATAGAACTGCAGCTGCCCCTTCATGAGATATAATTTCTCGAGTAACTATAGGACTCATTCCTCCATTATACAAAGGATAAGTCAATTTATATTCGTCAGCACTAAAAAACTTTTTATACAAATTTTGTTTTTCAAGCACCTTAACTTGAGTCGTATCTAACATGGTATATACTCCCATTATTGATTAGTTTTACTGATTACATATGCAAAAACTAAGCCAAATTTTAGAAGTGAAATAATATACCTGCTTTTATTTCATCCCGATTTTTAACACGACCATCTATATGTTTTCCACCGAATACTAAATCTACATTCGGAGCAATTGTCGTTTGAATTTCCGCCCCAAATTGAGTTTGATTGAAATCGGGATTTGTATAACCTATTTTTTGAACGAAAATTTTACTTCGCAACCATTCAAAATCGACGATAACTCCAGCTTCTGCCCCGACACCAACCATATTTTTTTGTCCTAAATTTACAGAAACCAAACCTAAAATATAACTGTTCAAAGCATCAAAAAAGTAACCTGAAGCTCCTATTCCCCCCGACAAATCAAACAGAGAAATATCCTTGTCTTTATGAGAGTCATATATTCTCTTTTGTCCTATATTTGCACGAAATGAAACAGGTTTTATAATATCTGTCCAAGGTGTATAACTCTGTAAATTGACAGCACTCAATTCATCCAATCTAACTTTTCCTTTTTCATCAATTGCAAAAGTTGAATCTAGATAATTAACTTGCGTATAAGGAACGTATCCTCTTGAATCATCCAACAAAGAATGAAAAACTGGTCTATAATTAATTAAAGTGTAATTTTTATGCCCTTTATGACTAAATTCCACCCGAAATGATGAGGCTTTATGTCCTTCATCCGGTCTTATTTTAGGAGGTATTGGAGAAGCCATCGCATTTTTTTCATTCAATAGATTATAATAGGCAAGGATTTTTTCCGATTTTTCTTGCCGTTCTTTTACGCTTATTTTTTCAATGATTGAATTATATTGTATCAATTCATAAGCTGTTTCAAGCAGTACAGCTTGTTCTTTTTTGCTATAATCCTTTATTTTTTCAAATTCTTGTTCTGGATGTTCTGCTATTCTTTTAACAAAAGGTCTTTGTTGAACAGGAATTCCCTTGTATGCTGACAATACTTTTGTTTGACGGCTAGGACGATAAACAGCTTCATCCAACAAATGATGATTTTGAACAATTATGCGAACAGTATCACTCGGTAGCGTATATAGGCTTGGTAATTCTTCTGTCCAATCTGTTTCTGGCTGAACAATGTTCAACAATTCCAAAATCATATATGAACAATTTTCTGTAAAAAAATAGTATTTTGCTGAAAAAGGAAGAACTTCCGACAAATGATAAATAAACATTTTTAATTGTTCATCTGTCAATTTTAACTGATATTCCCATAAATCTCGGTTTTCCATAAAGGAATATTCATTAATCGTGTCGTAATAGGAGTTCAAGGTAAAAACACCATTAAATCCACCACCTATTCCTTGAACAACGTAATCAAAGATTCCTGCATTTCCAACAATTGCTCCATAATTTACGGCTTGAGAAATCAATGGCATATTAGGCTGATTATCAATTCTGATTAAAGTATGGCCAAAAAATGATGCTGGATTTCCTAAGTATGACGACGCATAAATCAATGATATTTTTTGTGGATTTACGTCTTTTTTTATTTTATCCAATTCTGGACAATTTAGTTTTTCTTTTTTCCATCCCAAATTTTCAGATAAAAATTCATATCTTGCTGGGAATACGCAAATTTTTTCTTTTTTTAAAAAAGCTTTTATCGTCGCAATCAATTCAGCTTTTTTATCAAACTTCCCCTGATCTGATAAAAAAAATTGAGGATTATCTATCGTACTTTCATTTTTGTGAAAATGAAGCAATCTTGTCCACGCAGGATGTTGATCTAAATTCAAATCGAGTGCTTTTTGAACTTCATCAGCCTTTAATATGCTTGAATAAAAAAACAAAAAGAAAATGAAAAATAAACGCATTTATTTTTGATCAAACATTTTTTTCAAAAATGTTACAACGTCCGGTGTTTGACTATCACAAAAATTAGGATCTTCCACCAATCCATGACTTTTGTTAAAATCATTCGAAGCCACCCACACAGCGTACATTCCTGCCTGTTTTGCTCCATAAATATTTTTTTGATTATCATCAAACATCGCAGCATATCTTGGATCTATATCGAAAGTACGCAACATTTTACGATAAGTTAAAGGACTTGGTTTGGGAATAAATCCCATTTGTTGAATAGCAAAAATACCATCCACCAAATCATCTAAATTTAATTGTCGCAACACTTTAACAGCATAATTATGATCACCATTTGTTAAAATATACTTTGAACCTTTTAATTTTTGCATATATTCACGCAATTCTGGATCTGGCGTTAAGCAACTAAAATCAAGATCATGAATTCTTCTTGTAAAATCGTGGGGATCAATATGATACTCAACAACCAACCCACACACAGTCGCTCCGTAATTCAAATAGTAAGATTTTTGCATCAGACTAGCCGTTTCTTCATCTACGTGTACGACTTCTTGAATATAATCACAAATTTTTTCAGACATTTGAATAGATAATTCCGGATTACTTGGATAAAGCGTATCATCCAAATCAAAAACCCAATTATTTATTTTCTTTAATCGATTATCTATCAAAATAACATATCCTTACGTTATATATAGCTTATAACATATTGATATTAAAAGAAAGAAAAAAAATTAACTTACTTTAACAGCAAATTTAAAGCGTTATTCCAACGTTTTAAATGTTCTTTTCTTTCATCATCAGAAATGGTGGCATTAAAAGACTTTTCAACTTTTTGTTGTTTTTCAGTCAATCCTAGAGTTTGTCTTGCTAGTCTTGCGCCCCCTCTTGCTGTACTTTCAAAATAAGTTGGGCGTTCAACTTCACGATTCAACAAATCAGATTGAAATTGCATTAGGAAATCATCTTTACTTGCTCCACCATCAACTCGGATATGATTAATTTCCTGTTGAAGATCTTGTTCCATAACCTTAAACAAATCATAACATTGAAAAGCAACCGCTTCTTCTGCTGCACGTATAATTTCTTTTGCAGTCGTTGCACGGGTCATTCCTGTGATTGTTGCTCGAACATCAGCATTCCAATGTGGAGCTCCTAATCCCGTAAATGCAGGAACCATACATACACCACCTGTTGATTTAATAGAAGAAGCTATTTGACTTGCTTGTTTAACGTCAGACAAAATACCTAATTGATCCCGCAACCATTGGAAAATTGCCCCTGCCATAAATACAGACCCTTCAAGAACGTATTCTGGATGTCCAGGTTGTGTTCCGGCTCCTAAAGTTGTCACTAATCCATGCTTACTTTTTATGAATTTTTCTTTTGTATTAAGCAGTAAAAATGCACCTGTTCCATAGGTAATTTTCATATCACCAAATTTGTCGCATTCCTGACCAAACAAAGCACCTTGTTGATCTCCTGCAATTCCTGCTATTGGAATACCTGACAACCATGGATATTCACATTCTCCATACATTGAAGCTGAGGCTTGAACTTTTGGCAACATACATCTTGGAATATCAAGTTTTTCAAGCAACGTATCATCCCAATCCAAAGTATGGATATTAAATAACATTGTTCTAGAAGCATTTGTATAATCAGTAGCAAAAACTTTTCCATTTGTCAGTTTCCACAACAAATAAGTATCTACTGTACCAAATAATAATTCTCCATTATATGCACGTTTTCTCGCATCTGGGATATTATCCAACAGCCATTTTACCTTAGTTCCTGAAAAATACGGATCAATAACTAATCCTGTTGTATCCTGAATGTACTCATCCATATCTTCTTCTTTTAAACGTTTGCAAATATCCGCTGTCCTACGACATTGCCAAACGATAGCATTATGAATACATTTTCCTGTTTTTTTATCCCAAACTAAAGTTGTTTCACGCTGATTTGTTATCCCAATAGCTTTAATATCCTCTGCGGTAATGCGCAGTTCTGTCATTGCTTTTAAAGCAGAATGGAAAATTGTATCTATCAAATCTTCGGGATTATGCTCTACGTATCCATTTTGTGGATAATATTGTGGATAAGTCAAAGAACAATGAGCTATTTCTCGCATTTCTTCATCAAAAATCATTGCCCTAGAACTTGTTGTTCCTTGATCCAATGCCATAAAGTAATTTAATCCCATTTCGTACTCTCCACTACTTTTTCAAAAACCTGAAAAATATCATATCACTTTCTTTTTGTATTGCATCAAAGAAAATACAAAACTTAATAGAAGTCCGATCCCTAAAGAAAATCCAATAGACGAAATCAATTGAAAATCCACAAATGAAAACATAACCAAACAAACGAGATTACTCAAAAAAGCACACAACTCTGCCTTTGTCGAACCATGTGATAAATTCATAATTGAATAATCTATTCCAACACCTATCACTATAAAAAAGCTCAATAAATGTAAAAAAGTAATTTGAATATTCATCCAACTTAAAATCGTAATCAAACATCCTAAACTTAAAATTGAAGGGAAAATATACAACAAAACTTTTTTACGATAAAGGAATGACAATACACCTAACAAACAAACAAATGATATTGCCAAAACCTTATACGTTTTTGTTTTATATACATCTATTATTTTTTGCATTAATTTATTTGGGTAAATAGAATATGGAATTTCATCCGGAACCTGAGTAACCGAATGGAATTTACCATCATTTAAATAAATAAAATCATCTACAAATTCCCAAACTTCACCAGCCATTAACGGATATGAAATTGGATTTTCGACTTCCGTCTTAATTTTCAAATTCTTTTTCAAAAGAGGCAACTGCTTTTCAAACAATTCTTTTACCAATTCAACGTTTTCTTTTTGGCGAATTTTAGACGGAACTATAGTCGATAAACTATAATAATCTTTCGTCTTATCTTTTATTTGTTCTTCTACACTTAATATTTGATCAACGTAATCTGCTGTAATAACCAAGAATTTATTTTCTTGAATTTGACTTACTTTCGTAAACAATTCTTCAGCCTGAACATCTTCTTTATTTTGCCTGTATAATACATTTGTATCAGTGCTAAAAACTGCAGGTTTTACAAACAAACTTGAAATAAATAAGATTGGAATAAGGAGGACCCATCTTGAAAATTTTGGCAACCTAAATACTTTTGCGGGCTTTTGAATTTTTATATCAGAACAAAAAATAATCGTATTTAAAAAGACTGTTGCCAAAGCTGTCATTGTAAAAGTAGCAATTTGTTTCAAAACAGGCATACCAATGAATAACAATGGAACAAAGCAAAGTATTGTTCCACAAAAAGTCTTAAACATATTTTTTATTAATTGTGAACGTTGGTTCTCAGAAGTACTTAAGTAGTAAAAAGGATATAGCGCAGACAAAACTATTAACAATGTTGCAAAAACAAACGTTACCATGTGGAGTTTACTAAAGAGTAGTAACGAAAAGCCCCCAACAAAAAAAGCTGAAACTACATTAGAAAGAATCAGGATTAAATATTTTATATGTCCAAATAGGTACAAGCTTAAAAACATGAGAATTAAACTTGAAACAATTGAAATTATTTTGATTTGTTTTTTATAAATTTCCGTTATTTCAGCATCTTGGAAAGGTGTCCCTGACAAAGAGATATGACCTATTTTTGCTTTTTCTCTCAAATAATTAATGGTTGTCATATCAACGTTTTTTAATCTGAGAATAATTAAAATATAACTTTTTCCCTCATATTCTGTTGTTAAACATCCTTCCTTCATTTGCCAAATTTGATTTGGATTTACCAAATTTTGCTTATAATTATCAAACAAATAAAACGGGTCTTTTTCAAAATCTATTGAACTCTTTTCTTTTGAATTTTTGAATTTTTTTACAGCATTTTTTCTAATTTGATCAAAATCACCGTCTAATAACATTTTTCTGTCTGCAGGACTTAATAAACCATAACGATGTGGTTTTATTTTTTCCATAATCTCTTCTTGATTTTCAAATTTAAATCGAACAACAGAAAACTTATCTAAGTCTAGAGTTTCATAAAATTTTTCTGAATTTTGCAGAGCCTGTTCAAAATCGTCTCCCTCGACAAGAGCATGAACACTTTTTTCATTTTTACCAAAAAAAGTTGATATCGCAAAGTTATCACCAAGCAATGAACTAAAATTCGTCTCTACCTTTGGGAAATGAGTTATACTCATATATATGCTTAAAATTAAAAACACCAACCAACAAAGTTGTTTATCATTTAAAGATTTTTTTACATTAAAGTTCATTAAATTTTGCCCCACAAAACATTTACTTTAGTAACGCAAAAACCACGGATAACCGTGGCTTTGAAATGGTGGCCAGAGGCGGAATCGAACCGTCGACACGGGGATTTTCAGTCCCCTGCTCTACCGACTGAGCTATCTGGCCAACCTGAACAAACCGACTTATAACAAATAAAAAAAAGCTTGTCTATACTTTTTTTTATTTTTTTTGCTAAAAACTAAAAACCACTTTATTCTTTTACTTTTGCCCGAGGATGAGCTGCATTATAAACTTGCATTAAATGAACTTCATCAAGAGCTGTATATCTTTGTGTCGTTGACAAAGATTCATGACCTAATAACTCTTGAATAGATCTTAAGTCTGCCCCTCCTGACAACAGATGAGTTGCAAAACTATGTCGTAAAGCGTGTGGAGTTACGGTATCAGGCAAACCTAATGCATCACGAATTCGCCGTATTTGTCGTTGCATAACACCAGGATTAACTCGTTCCCCCTGACTTCCAATAAACAACGGTGAATTTGCAGGAGCACCGTCAGGCCTATGTTCTAGATATTTTTCAATTGTAAGTCTAACTTGTTTAAGAACTGGAACAACCCGTTCCTTATTTCCTTTACCAAAAACAACCATCGAATCCGACTTTGGCCTATCTTTAACATCCAATGATAAAGCTTCACTGATACGCAAACCACATCCATACAGCAAAACCAAAAAAGCAACGTCTCGATCTCCCATCCACGATAATTTTTCTAATTCCTTTGCAACCTTTATCATTTCAAATGCCTGATTTTGAGAAACTGGATGAGGCAATGCTTTTGGAACGGAAGGAGAGCGAATCACAGAAATTGCGGGATTAGTAAAAATAACGTTTTTTTCACAAAATCTGTAAAAATTACGCAATGTCGATAAATTTCTAGCAAGAGAAGTCCGTGAAATATCTTCTTTTGTTCGAGATGCTAAAAAAGCTCGAAAATCTGTTACACTTAATGATTCTAGCATTTTCAAAGAAGGAACTTCCTCTTTATACGTATTTAGAAAAGAAAGAAATGCAGATAAATCACGACCGTAACTAGAAGCTGTCATCACAGAACAACGTCGTTCTGTTAATATCCATTTTTGCCAATCAGAAATAACCTCCATTAATTTATCATCAGCTGTATAAAAAATATCTGGCATTTCTCGTCTTATTAGCTTAGGCATAAAACCCCTCCCTTCCCCTTTTTTACAGTTTAATTATTTTTGGAAAAAAAATCGTTAAAAATTTAAAAATAATACTTGAATCTGCGTCAAAAAAATATATATATTTAAGTGTCAAGGGGCCTTAGAGGACTTTGATCGGACATGTTGCTTATGAAAGGATATGACCATGATTGAAACAAATGCTTTAGTACCGTATGCGTTAAGTGGCATACAATCTTATTTAAATTCCATACGAAAAATTCCAATGTTATCTGCCGAAGAAGAATATGATTTGGTAGTTCGTTTGCGTCAATTTGGTGATTTAGATGCTGCAAAGCAGCTAATTAAATCTCATCTTAAACTTGCTGCAAAAATTGCTATTTCATTTTGTCGTTATGGACTTCCTGTTGAAGATTTGATTTCTGAAGCAAATATTGGATTAATGCAAGCTGTAAAAAAATATGAACCTGAACGTGGGACACGTTTGGCAACTTGTGCAATTTGGTGGATTAAGGCCAGTTTACATGAATACATTTTAAGATCTTGGTCTTTAGTTAAAATTGGAACCGTCGCTGCACAGAAAAAATTATTTTACAACTTACGCAAAATAAAAGCTCATCTTGGGTTGTATAATGAAAATTCATTAGATACAGAGCAAGCATCTCAAATTGCGAAACAACTGAATGTATCTGCAAAAGATGTTATTGAAATGGATGCACGCCTTGCGGGGGATATTTCTTTAAACACCCCTGTTTATGATGATGGACATGCTGAAAAACAAGATTTTATTTGCGATAAACACAATTTAGAAAATGACGTAATTTGTCATCAAGAAAATGCCTATCGATTAACAATGCTTCGTCAAGCTCTCTGCGAATTAAATGATCGCGAACGAGACATTATTCGTTTACGGCATTTAACAGAAACTCCTGCAACTTTAGATGAATTGTCTGAAAAGTATGGCATTTCCCGTGAACGTGTTCGCCAAATCGAAAATCGTGCTGTTGAAAAAATGACAAATTTTGTTCAACAAAAACAGATTGCATAAGAGGTTCAACATGGGATTTTTTGAAGACGCTCAAAAATTTATGGCTGAAAAACAAAATTCAGCACCAAAAGTTGATCGTGAATATTGGATTCGTCAATCAAAATTACTCTATGACAATGCAACTGATCGAGAAATTGAAAAAGCAGTTGATGAGGTTGTTGAAGCAGGTCTGACAGATGATGACGAAATCAAGAAAACTTTACGTCAAAAATTAGATTTTTAAATTTACCTTAAAAAGTTATTTTTTCCTTCACTTTATCCTTGCGAATTTACATAAAAAAATGTAAATTTTGATAAATTTTTTAACGAAGGAGTACTTATTCTATGGCTATAGATAAAGAGATGGTAAAACGCTTGGGCATTTTGTCCAGATTGCGTATTCCAGATGAAAATATGGATGAAATGGTCAATGAATTGACCAAAATCATTGGATGGGTAGATCAATTAAATGACGTCAATACCGATAACATTATCCCTATGAATAGCGTTGTCGAAGATATGAATTTACCAGAACGTGTTGATCAAGTTACGGATGGAAATATTCGTGACGACGTAATTAAAAACGCCCCAGATCAAATGGATGGTTATTTCTTGGTACCAAAGGTTGTGGAGTAAAAAATGACAGATTTAGTTGAATTAACAGTCGCTGAAGCTTTAGACGGCTTAAATAAAAAAGAATTTACTTCCGTCGAATTGACACAGGCTCATCTTGATGAAATGGCAAAAGCTCGTGAATTAAACGCTT
The DNA here is from genome assembly GCA_024413465.1 of Alphaproteobacteria bacterium. Classification (GTDB taxonomy): domain Bacteria; phylum Pseudomonadota; class Alphaproteobacteria; order CAAGCB01; family CAG-977; genus UBA2903. Next base: position 8,085 of record JAKSVU010000008.1, on the reverse strand, counting down.
ATGTTATTGAAACTCCTGAATTAGCACTTGAACGTGCAAAAGCATCTGATGAACGCCGTCAACGCGGTGAAAAATTAGGTAAAATGGAAGGTATTCCTGTTGGAATGAAAGATTTGTACTGCACAAAAGGTGTTCGTACAACAGCTTGTTCCCACATTTTAGACAACTTCGTTCCACCCTATGAATCAACAGTTTCATTAAATTTACAGAACAACGGTTCAGTCATGCTTGGTAAGACAAACATGGATGAATTCGCTATGGGTACTGCAAATTTAACCAGTTACTTTGGTGCAGTTCGCAACCCACATAAAGACAAGAACAATCCAGATAAATTTTTAATTCCTGGTGGTTCTTCTGGTGGTTCTGCAGCTGCAGTTTCCGCAGGTTTATGTATGTGTGCTACTGGTTCCGATACAGGTGGTTCCATCAGAACACCAGCTTCTTTCTGTGGCATTGTCGGTATGAAACCAACTTATGGCCGTTGTTCTCGCTACGGAATGATTGCTTTTGCTTCCTCTTTGGACCAAGCAGGTACAATGACGAGAACAGTCCACGATACAGCAATTATGCTTGAATCTATGGCTGGTTATGATCCAAAAGATTCAACCGTTGTAAACATTCCTGTTCCAAATTATGAAAAAGCATTAACAGGTGATATTCGTGGTTTAAAAATCGGTATTCCTCGTGAATACAATCCTGATAAAGGTCTCAATTCTGACGTTCGTCACGTTTGGGAAAAAACAGCAGAAAAATTAAAAGCTGCTGGTGCTGAAATTGTTGAAATTTCCTTACCATCAACAAAATATGCTTTACCAACGTATTATTTAATTGCTCCTGCTGAAGCCTCATCAAATTTAGCACGTTATGACGGTGTAAAATATGGTTTGCGTGTTGATGGAAAATCACTTGATGAAATGTATACAAACACAAGAACCGCCGGCTTTGGTAAAGAAGTAAAACGTCGTATTATGATTGGAACGTGTATCTTGTTAGAGGGATATTACGAAACATGCTATTTGAAAGCACAAAAAGTTCGTCGTCTTCTCTGCCAAGAATTTGCTGAAGCATACAAAAAAGTAGACGTTATCTTGGCTCCAGCTGCACCAGAAACAGCTTTTGGGAAAGATGATGACAGCACAAAGGATCCTTTGAAAATGCAATTATATGATATTTTCACAGTTCCATCATCATTAGCTGGCTTACCTGCTTTATCAGTTCCAGCAGGTTTCTCTGACATCAATGGATTGCCTATTGGGTTACAAGTAATTGGCAATACGTTTAATGAAGAAACAGTTTTACGCGTAGCTGGTGTCATTGAATCCGTTTCAGGTATGCCTTACAGACCTTTGCGCATAGGAGGAAAATAATTATGTCTTACATTATTAAGGGTGAAACAGGTGATTGGGAAATCGTCGTTGGGTTAGAAGTTCACTGCGAAGTTATTTCCAAAGCTAAATTATTCTCTGGCGCATCTGCAACTTTTGGTGGCGAAGCTAATACACAGGTCAGTTTTGTCGATGCTGGCTTCCCTGGAATGTTGCCAGTTATCAACCATGAATGTGTTGAACAAGCCATCAAAACAGGCTTTGGTTTAAATGCAACAATCAACAAAAAATCTATTTTTGCTCGCAAAAATTACTACTATGCTGATTTGCCAAACGGTTATCAAATTTCTCAATCTGACCATCCAATTGTTTCAGATGGTTATATCGACGTTGATTTGGAAAATGGAGAAACACGTCGTATTGGAATTGAACGTTTACACTTGGAACAAGATGCTGGAAAGTTAATGCACGATCAACATCCTAGTAAATCTTTCGTTGATTTAAATCGTGCTGGTGTTGCTTTAATGGAAATTGTTTCTCGTCCAGATATTCGTTCTCCAGAAGAAGCCGGAGCTTACTTGCGTAAATTACGTTCTATCGTTCGCTACATTGGATCTTGTGATGGTAATATGGATGAAGGTTCAATGCGTTGTGACGCAAACGTTTCTGTTCGTCATCCTGGTGAACCATTCGGTACACGTGCTGAAATTAAAAATGTAAACTCTATTCGTTTTGTAATGCAAGCTATTGAATACGAAGCAAAACGTCAAGTTGAATTGCTTGAAGAAGGTGGTAAAGTTGTTCAGGAAACACGCAAATTTGATTCCACGACTGGTGTTACAAAAACAATGCGTTCAAAAGAAACAGCTGTAGACTACCGTTATTTCTATGATCCAGATCTTATTCCACTTCGCTTAACCGATGAATTAATCGAACGTTTGCATAAAGAAATGCCTGAATTACCAGATGCAATGAAGAAACGGTTCATTGAAAATTATGGTTTAACAGCATATGATGCAGACCAATTGATTATGGAAAAAGATATTGCTACCTATTTTGAAAAAGCAGCAAAAGGTCATGATGCGAAAAAAGTTGCAAACTACATCATGGGCGATTTATTTGGAGCTTTAAACAAACTAGGAAAATCTATCAATGAAAGTCCTGTAAGTCCTGAAAATTTAGGACGTATGGTTGACTTAATCAATGATGGTACAATTTCTTCACGTATTGCAAAAGATGTATTCCAATTCATGATTGACGAAGGGAAAACACCTGATGAAATCGTCAATGAAAAAGGATTAAAGCAAGTATCTGATACTTCTGCAATTGAAAAAATTATTGATGAAGTGATTGCAAACAATCCTGATAAGGTAGCTGAATTCCGTTCTGGTAAAGATAAATTATTAGGATGGTTTGTTGGCCAAACGATGAAAGCATCTCAAGGAAAAGCAAATCCAGCTATGCTGAATGAACTTTTAAGAAAGAAATTGGTAGGTTAAAATGGCTGAAAAAGAAGGCTTGTATGACGTTGTTCAAAACAAAGATGGCGAATTGCTTTTTTGTATTAGAGCTCGTACCGGCGCTCCTGTTCAACCTCAATTTTTTTACGACGGCGTCGAAACGGCTTTGCTTGTTCGCGACAGCCGTCGTGCTATTTTACTAGAATTTTTGTCACCTATGGCCGTTATGGCTTTACAAAAGCAAAACAAAGTTTTGATTGCAGAAATTTTAGATAACGAATTGGAACATGAATATTATGCTCCTGTCAGTAAAGTAAGGAAATTACCAGTATGACACAACTAAATGATAAATCTCTTGTAAAACAATTTGCAAAGGGAGCAAAAGTCACCGTTGAATTAGGTGGAACTCCTGAAAACGCAAAAGCAAATGAAAAACTTCGTGCTTCAATTTTGCGAGATTCTGATAAACAAGTCGAAGATATTCGTACCTCAACACATTTATCAGATGCAATTTCAATACAAAGATAATCGAGGACAAAATGAATTTTCTTTATATTTCTCCAAATTTCCCAACGTATGGATGGAAATTTTGTCATTTTTTAAAACAAAATGGCGTTAATGTTTTAGCTATTGGAGATCAACCTTATGAACAGTTAGATTCCCAATTAAAAGCAGATTTAGCGGAATATTATTATTGCCCAAATATGGTTAATTATGATGATTTATATCGTGCTACGGCATGTTTAATTAGTCATCATGGCAAAATAGATATGGTCCGTTCAAATAATGAATTTTGGTTAATCGCTGAAGCAAAATTACGCAACGATTTCAATATTCCAGGAATTCGTTATCCTGAAATTATGGATCATAAACAAAAATCAAAGATGAAAGCATTCTTCAAAAAAGCAAAAGTCGAATTTGCTGATTATTGTTTACCTAAAAATTTTGAAGAAGGAAAGGCTTTTACAGATAAATTAGGATACCCTGTTGTCGTAAAACCAGACGATGGTGTTGGTGCTTGTGATACTTATACGTTGCATAATGATAACGAAATGGAATTTTTCTTTAATCACAAACCTGCTGAAGTTTCAGTTATTATGGAGACGTTCATTGATGGACACGTTGAAACTTTTGACGGAATGACAGATCATGATGGAAATATCGTATTCTGTGCAAGTCAAATTTATCATCATTCATTAATGGATATTGTAAATAACGATGAATGTATCCAATATCATAACGAACCAAAAATGGAAAAAGATATTGAAAAAGCTGGAAAAGCTATCGTAAAAGCTTATGGTATCAAAGACCTATATTTCCATTTTGAATTTTTCAGAACAACAGATCCTAAAACTGGGAAATCAAAGGTGATGGCTTTGGAAGTCAATATGCGTCCACCAGGTGGAATGATTACTGAAATTTACGAAGCTTCTCATGACATTAACGTCTATAAATTATGGGCAGATACAATTGTCTATGGAAAACCGCAAGATGATACAACTCCAAAACGTTTTTCTGGATATTGCTGTCGTAAAGATCGTTTTAATTATAAATATTCTCATAATGAAATCATGGAAATGTTTAAAGATAATATTATGGAATCTGCTCGTATCGAAGGAATTACCGCAAGAGCAATGGGAGATTCCTTCTATATTATCTACTCTGACAAATTACAAGATATCTATGACATGATGAACACAATTAATGAAAGAGTTTAATTATGCAAGTTGAATATTATAAAGAATACTCTCATTGTCTTCAACGCGACATGGAATTTAAAGTCTATGGTCATGCAGGAAAGCCTGTTCTCGTTTTCCCTCCAGGAGATGGACGTTTTTGGCATTATGAATTTCATGGAATGGTTGATATTTGCAAACCTTATATTGATGAAGGTCGTATTCAATTATTTTGTGTTGATGGAATAGATTGGGAGTCTTGGACAAACAAGGACGGTCATCCTTATGACAGAATCAGACGCCATGAAGCTTGGTTTAACTACGTTGTTGAAGAATTTATTCCACGCATTAAAGAAATCAGCTGGTATGCTAATGGAGAAAATGATCTTGGTTTATTAGCAACGGGTTGTTCCATGGGGGCATTTTATTCAGCTCTCTTTTTCTTCCGTCGTCCTGATTTAATTGACAGCGTTATTGCTTTATCAGGTGTATATCGTTCTCAATTTTTCTTAGGCGATTATATGGATGACGTCGTCTACTGGAACTCCGTATTAGACTTTTTACCAAACGTAGGTGAAAGTGATTATTTGGAACAAATGCGACAAGCTCGTCTTGTTTTTTGTGTAGGTCAAGGTGCCTGGGAAGATCCTATGATTGAAGACACTCGAGCTTTACAAAAAGTCTTAGAACAAAAACACATTCCAGCCTTTGTAGATTTCTGGGGTAAAGACGTAAATCATGATTGGCCTTGGTGGTACGTTCAATTACCATATTTCCTTGATAAAGTATTAGCGTAAACAATTGGAGTATTCTTATGAGAAAAATCGGAAAAGAACACGAAAATAATGATTCAACGTATGGAAAGGCTCTTGACCTTTATAACGTTGCAATGGATATGGCTAGTTCTGTTCATGGACTAACACTTGATGAAATTCAAGAAAGATTGAAAGATGGAGCATGCCGTAGAACAGCAGAACGCGCCCGTAATGCTTTAGAACGCTTGTTTGACGTTGAAGAAGTTGAATGTAATGAACGTAAAAAAAGATGGCGCATAAAAGTTGATCATAATAATCCTAGTTTTTCAAACCTGGTTAAAATTACAGCAGAAGAATTGAAAAGTTTGGAAACTGCGATTGAAATATTAGGAAAACAAGGACTAATGAATCAAGCTGACAGTTTGCGTAAAGTTTCAGTTGTCATAAAAACACTTACTGCCAAAAAGAATGCTAATGATGATGCTGAATTTTTCTTATCAAATGAAGGATTAGCTTGTCGTCCAGGTCCAAAGGTTTCTTATGATCAGAAAACTCTTTTGATGATTAATACTGCCTTACAAAATTGGCATAGAATCAAATTTACTTATCACAGAAACAATGCTGCTCCATACGAACCAATCGTAGAACCTTACGGTATTATTTACGGAGATAGAAATCATTATCTTGTTGCTATCGATACTTATGATAAAAAAATGAAGCACTATAGCATAGATAAAATGACCGACATCGTAGATACTTTGGATCTTTTTGAAAAAGATGAAAATTTCAATATGAAAAAATACTGCAAACAAATGTTTGGTAGTTTTCATCAAGATCCTATTTACGTTGAATTATTATTTGATCAACGGGCAAAAGAACGTGCAAAGAAATTTATCTTCCACAATACAGAACAAAAACGCGAAAATCCAGATGGAACGTTAACAGTTTCATTTACCGCTTCTGGTATTTTGGAAATGGCTTGGCATATAATTACTTGGGGTTCAACAGTCAAAGTTATTCAACCAGAAGATTTTTGGCAACGTGCTGATGAAGCTCAAAAATATTATGATGATAACATGTAAAATAAAAAGCTCTCGAATTGAGAGCTTTTTATTTTTCTGACTTTTTTCACTTTTTTTATCAATATTTAGAATTTTTTAAATTTTTCATGATTAACATAGGTGAAGTATTTTATTTATGGAGGCAACTATGACGCTTGACCTAAGTATTCCAGAAGAACAACCTATTGCATTACTCAAACCAAAGATTACTGTTATTGGTGTTGGTGGTGCTGGTGGGAATGCAGTCAATAACATGATCCAATCGAATCTAGAAGGAGTTGATTTCGTCGCTGCAAATACAGATGCTCAAGCTTTGATGGCCTCTCTTGCACCTCGAAAGATTCAATTAGGCTTAAAAACAACACAAGGACAAGGTGCTGGAGCCCGTCCTGAAGTTGGTCGAGAATCAGCAGAAGAAGCTGAAGCTGAATTATCAGCTGCATTAGAAGGATCACACATGGTCTTTATCACAGCAGGAATGGGTGGTGGCACTGGAACTGGTGCTGGTCCATACGTTGCAAAACTTGCTCGTGAAAAAGATATCTTGACTGTAGGTGTTGTTACAAAGCCGTTTACATTTGAAGGTCGTCATCGTATGGCTTTGGCAGATGAAGGAATCGAAGAACTCAGTAAATACGTTGATACTTTAATTGTTATTCCAAACCAAAACTTATTTAATATTGCAACAGAGCAACTCACCTTTGCAGATGCCTTTAAAAAAGCTGACCAAGTTTTGCAAGATGGCGTTCGTTCCATTACAGACTTAATCACAACACAGGGTATTATTAACCTCGACTTTTCTGATATTCGTACTGTTATGACCGAAATGGGCCGCGCGATGATGGGAACAGGTATGTCTTCTGATCCAGAACACCGTGCTATTGAAGCTGCCCAAGCTGCAATTAGCAACCCATTACTTGACAATGATTCAATGGAAGGTGCAAAAGGTATTTTAATTAACATCGCTGGTGGTGCAGATTTGACTTTATTTGAAGTTGATGAGGCTGCTAATCGTGTTCGTCAAGAAGTTGATCCAGAAGCAAATATTATCTTTGGTGCATCATTTGACGCTAGCTTAGAAGGAAGTATCCGTGTTTCAGTTGTAGCAACAGGAATTACCAATCGTCCAGATATGATACCAACGTTTGTTGATGGCAATTCTCCTGCGGTCTTTAAACCTAAAAAAGAAAACGTTTCAATTCAAGTTCCAAAAGCTCAACCTATTGTGAAACCTGTTGAACAACAATATGTTGAAGAGAAGCGTAAACCTGAACCTGAAAAAGTTGAAATTCCATCTTTAACTATGCCTACAATGGAACAACCTGTTGCACAAAAAGCAGAAGAACCTATTCCATTTAATTTATCAACGAGTCCAGCTCCTCAAGCTTCACAAGATTGGGCAATGCCAAATGCTTGGGATTATTTCAATAAAGAACCAAAGCCTCAACAAAAGACAAATGAAGACACATTTAAATCTTCTTTTGCAGCTCCAACTTTTGAACAAAGAAATCCTGAACCTATCGCTCAACCACAACAAGATTTATTTGTTGCTCCAGCTCCGCAACCAATGCAAGCTTCAGCTCCTAAAAAAGAAGAAGTAAAGCCTCGTAAATCTTTGTTTAGTATTATCACAGAACGTAAACAGGTTTCTGATCCAGTTGAACCAACCTTACCAGATGATTCAAACTTGCCAGATTTCTTGCGTCATTCGTAGTTTTATACAAGATTTTCCCCTGAAAAAAGCCCCATTCCCTCCGCGGGCTTTTTTCTTTTTAAGAACAGGAAAATATAAATTCCTTATTATTACC
>JAKSVU010000079.1 GCA_024413465.1 Alphaproteobacteria bacterium | reverse complement strand
CAATAATTGATTTTAGGAGAACAAATGGAGGGCGACGAGAAGCGCGTACCTTGTTTAATAATCAATTTTAGTGAGATGAAATACGAGAAAGGGCAGTCTGAAGTGTAGTTTTATCCTACATGAAGGCTGCCCTGACAAAGTAATCATCCTCTAAAATTGATTATTTTTTAGTGATTTTAATAGTTCTAGCTGTCTTTTCAGGTTCGCGTTGATGTAAATCTATTTGCAATAGACCATCTTCCAAATGAGCCCCTGTGACTTCCAAGCCATCAGCTAAGACGAAACTGCGTTGGAAAGAACGATTGGCAATTCCATGATAGATATAATTGTGTTCGATTTCTTGTTCTTCGTTATGTTGTCCACGAACGTTCAATTGTTTATCTTCCAAATCGATAACGAGATCTTCTTCTTTAAAACCAGCAACGGCTAATGTAATTTGTAAATTTTGTTCGTTAATTTGTTCAATGTTATATGGAGGGAATGAATCTTTTTTCTTTGATAAATCGTTCAACATACGATCAAGAGAGTCAAAACCCAACATAAATGGTGTATCTGAAGTTAAAAATGATGACATGATAAATTTCCTTTCTTAAGCAAAATTAGCAGAACCAAAATGCACTCTGCATAATTAAGATATGGGAGGCTTTTTTTTGATTTCAAGAGGGAGCTATAAAAAAATTTATCAACTGATTTTTTCAACTTCTTTTTGCTCTGTTGGGGATAAAATATTCCAATTAACACCTATTTCTTTCAACAACTTGATTGTGTGAACAGCAACGTGATAATTTGAAATCGCTTGATTGATGACTGAAGATTCATCTAGTAATTTAGCCCCAGCTTGAATGAGAGATTGAACAATTTGATGATTTATCTTCATCGCTTCATGCTCATCATCAAATTTATTCATCGTAAAAACAGCTTCGTCTAAAAAATTTTGATTGGATAAATCAATCTTTGAATCTAACATTGACTGAACAACTTTTTCATTATTGAACAAAATTGCCTTTTTCATAATATCTTGTTGATGAGCAGAATAATCATACATTCCCAAATCAATCATTAATTTTAACATCTCTGGATCAGAATTATAGGTTGACGCAACGGAAATATCCTTTTTTTCTTCCAGTGTAAATTTATTCAAATTTAACCCAGCATCTAAAAAAGCTTTAAACATCAAAACCATTCCACTTCTAGCACAAGAACGAATTGGAAAATCACCATCACTGTTTTTAAAATACATATCTGCTCCCAACTCGACAAACTTAGCAATGAGCCGTTCACTATGTTCTTTTTTCAAATGAGCTACCTTAATCAAGATGTTTCGTTTTTTAGAATCTATTTCATGAACGTCTGCCCCAGCAGCAGCATAATCATCAATCTGTTCTATAATCTGAGAAACAGATAAGTGTTGATAATCAATATCAAAATACGATAATTTATTCATTTTTTTACTCCGTAATAAAATCCTTAATACCCTTATCGTAAAAAACGATATTGACAAAAAGAGTCATAGAATAAACGAAAACGCTTTTTATTCTCACTTTTTAGTAAGCAAACAGGAAATTATCCCTTGATGTAAATAAAATACGATATTTTTTATTTCCAATTCACCTCGTCCTGCAGTTATTCCCACATGCTAGGGGGAACAGAATTTCTTAGCAATCAATCTCTATTTTCC
>JAKSVU010000078.1 GCA_024413465.1 Alphaproteobacteria bacterium | reverse complement strand
AGTCAAGGAAACCATGGAATAAAAAAGACTTATATTTACAAGCGTAGTTGTAACTGTAACTGCAGAATGGTTTTTCTTGTTGTTTAATCTTTCTTTCTTATCTTGATACTAGTAGGCGTTAATTCTCACGCAAAAAACATATAGTCATAGCATTAAAAACCCTTGATATTATTGAGTTTTTGGGCAAAAAAAAACCCGTTTTATTTCTGAAAATTTGTGATATAATTTTAGGTGTTGAAGTTAAGTTCCTAAAATTCACGAAAGGAGAAATAAATACAGATTTTTTGTATTGCAAATTGATTTGTATAAATACTATAACATGGTAGATGATTTAAGACAAGAAATTTTTTTGGATAAAAATGAAGATGGAAAAGATAAAGATTGGCGAGGACGTAAGGTCTTAAGTTTGAAATTAGCTGATATATTTAAAGAATTGCAGTATAAAGATAGCCTTATTGAGAGAGTTCAAACTTGTGGAGATGTTTTGCGATTTATTCGTCGAGAAGATGGCAGTTTAAAGCTCTATCAAGCTTATTTCTGTAAAAACAAGTTTTGTCCGATGTGCAACTGGAGACGTTCAATGAAATATTCTTAGCAGACATCAAGAATCGTTGATGAAGCGATAAAACAGGAACCTAAAGGGCGCTTCCTATTTCTGACATTGACTTTAAAAAATGTTGCAGGGAATGATTTAAATAAAACATTAACTTTGTTAACTCAATCATTTGACCGCTTATTCAGACGAGCAAAAGTGAAGAAGAATCTGTTAGGGTATTTGCGTTCAGTCGAAGTCACTCACAATGAAAATGATAATACATATCACCCTCATATCCATGTTTTGATGATGGTGAAACCGAGTTTTTTTCAATCAAAAAAAGATTATATCACTCAAAAAGAATGGAGCGATATGTGGTCTCAATCATTGAAAGTTGATTATGTCCCTATGGTTGATATTAGAACAGTCAAAGAAAAAGGCAAAGGAATGCGAGGTGCTATTCTTGAAACTGCAAAATATCCAACTAAACCGATTAAGCTTGATGTAGAGAATAAGCAAGTTGTAGATGACCTATATAACGGTCTGTATCGAAAAAGACAACTTGGATTTGGTGGCTTATTTAAAACAATCAAAAAACAACTGGCACTAGATGATGTTGAAACTGGTGATTTGGTACATACGTCTGACAATGCTGAAAGTATTTCAAAGGGAACAGAAATTATAGCGATTTGGAATGCTTCAAAACAGAATTACTATCTAAAAAAATAAAATCAAGCCCTCAAAATGGGGCTTTTTTTAATTGATATAGACACCCCTTAAAAATCTCAAAAAAATGGTCTGCGGTGTAAGAGAACACCTTGTGGTGGCTTTCCTTACCCCCAAAAAAGGGGCGGGGGTCTTTTTTAATCGTCTATAGGGGAATTATACTACCCATGCTATAAAATCGTGCTACGGGCGTTTTAGAGGGGTTTAACGACGTCTTTATTTTGGTTCGTCTAACAGTTGGATATTAGGTCGTTTTATGCCGTGAAAGTTCCTTGATGGCAAGCTAGATGGATTTAGACTAAATTTGACGAGTTGTCAGGTTGGAAAGCTGACAACCGACAAATTAGGAAAAAAGAAATCTAGGTTACTTGCAGTCAAGGAAACCATGGAATAAAAAAGACTTATATTTACAAGCGTAGTTGTAACT
>JAKSVU010000077.1 GCA_024413465.1 Alphaproteobacteria bacterium | reverse complement strand
GTTGCCACCTGGAATGTATTTTCCCACGATTTAGATTTAGTCAAAAATTTTATTCCTATGAGCGGTGATAGTTGGATTTGTGGTTCTACAGGCGGAAAATTTTATCCAGAAAAAACTGCACGTCTTCTTTCAAAATGCATGTACATAGAAAATTATGTTGATGATTATAATATTTTTGCGGCAACAGGAACTACCGACACTGCATATCCAAATATGGTGCCACAAATTAATGCAATGAAAGAATTACCAGAAAAATTTAAATATACAACCGGCGATTTTTCAAACGGAAATCTTATTTTCTATGTTGTAAAAGGCTATTCTCACAGTTATAACCACACTTACGAGTATATTTACAACGCATTAAAACTATTCGGAATGTAAACTAACTTCACCAGAATTTAAAGCTTTAGTTGAACCATCAGCAAGTTTTACAATCAGTTTAGCTTCATTATCAATGTCGATGGCAGTAGCTTCATAAATTCCATCTGTACTTTCAATAACAGGATGAACGGTTATTTTTGTGCCAAGAATAAATGATGATTCTTTATATTCACAAATTACGTCGTCCGAATTTTCTGACATAATTTTAAAAAACTCATTCACAATTTCAAAAATAAAACGGGCGTTGGTAATTGAATTATCATTTGAACAAATTGAACCTACAATCGCCGCCAAATCCTGTGGAATCTCCGCGTTATTTTGAATATTAACGCCAATTCCAATAATTGCAGCATCAATTGTACCACACGTATAATTTACAAAGCCTTCTGTCAAAATTCCGGCAATTTTTTTTCCGTTGAGGTAAAGGTCATTTATCCATTTTATTTTTGGATTAACTTTGTACAATCGTTCAATTACACGCTTAAGTGCTACTGCCGAAAAAGCAGTTATTTTTGCAGGATTGGTAATTTTTTCATCCGGAACATAAATTATAGAAAGGTAGATACCTGTTTGCGCTGGTGAATAAAATTTACGGCCCAAACGTCCACGCCCAGCTGTTTGACTTTCAGCAATGATAACATTTTTATTTAAACTGCAAATATTATCAGCCTGTTCTAAAAGTTTTTTTGCATAAGTATTTGTGGAATCAATCGTTTTAAAAAAATGAACTTTACTTTGAGAAAGCTGATTAAAATACTCGTTGAGTTCGTTTAATTCCATAGGTTTAATTCTATTTTCTTCTTTGTCGTGTAACTTCATACATCATAATTGATGCAGCGCAGCCAACATTAAATGAAGTTGCATAAGATTTTTCATCCATTGGAATTGTACACAAAATATCACAATATTCTTTAAAAGCTTTATTTAATCCCATCGTTTCATTACCAATCATCAAAATAAGTGGACGAGTAAAATCTATATTTTCAATAGGATTTTCTTTATGCGCTGTAGAACCCGCTACCAAAAGATTTGGATATTTTTTTCTTAGATTTTCAACATAAGAATAAAAATCGTTGTTATCTTCAATTCTGATTACAGGCATATTAAAAAATGAACCCATTGCCGAAACAACTACATCTGGATCGTAAAGATCAACTGCATGTCCGGTCATAATTAACATATCAGCACCAAGTGAATCGCATGAACGAATGATAGTGCCAAGATTACCTTTATTTGAAGGACGATCAAACAAAACAATAAATGGATTTTTTGAAAGTGGAACAGTTTCTAGTTTATCTTCGCGCATTTCAATAATTGCCATAAG
>JAKSVU010000076.1 GCA_024413465.1 Alphaproteobacteria bacterium | reverse complement strand
CTAAATCAATGGGCTAAAAATTTTTTTGTAACCATTTTTCATTTCATCCGTTACAATAAATATAAGGAACGTCTTTTTGTGGAGAACTGCTATGGAAAAAACAGAAGAAAAAATTACCGAAGAAAAAAACGATAACGAAATTGTTGAATTAAAAGACGGAGATTTGGAGACAATTACTGCTGGCTGTACAAAACAAGTGTTCTCAAAAACAAACGAGGCTGATAAATTGAAAACTGGTGGATTTGCTATGGCAGGATGAGTTCAATATCTATATCAAAATAAATTCACTCTTTAAAAATTGTCTTCTAATAAATAAAAACTTGATAGTGCGGAGAATATATGTGATAATCTACGCATAATTTGCGGAGATTGTTGATGTATATATACGAACACAAAAATTGGCCACATTTTACTTGGAATAACGACAAAATAACTGATTTACTGGCAAAAGTGTCTTTTGCTGAAGGTCAAATTCTTGGTAAAATGAAAGAGATAGGTTTTAATTTACAACAAGAAGCAGTGTTGACTAATTTAACAGAGGAAATAATTAAGTCGAGTGAGATTGAGGGAGAACTTCTCAATACGGAACAAGTTCGTTCGTCAATTGCTCGGCGATTAAACATCCATAACGAAAAATCTGTAAATAGTAGTCATCATATTGATGGGATTGTTAATATGATGGTTGATGCGACACATAATTATGTTTCCCCTTTGACGCTGGAACGTTTATATGGTTGGCATGCAGCATTGTTTCCAACAGGATACAGTGGAATGTACAAAATCAAGGTTGCAGGTTTGCGTGATGATAGAGATGGTCCAATGCAAGTCGTATCTAACAAAGGAAACAGAGAGATTGTTTATTATCAAGCTCCGGAAGCAAAAATATTACCACAATGCGTGGAAGATTTTTTAAATTGGATTAATTCTGATTTGACAAATACTTCTTTGATAAAAGTGGCAATAAGTCATCTTTGGTTTATTACTTTACACCCCTTTGAAGATGGAAATGGTAGAATTGCAAGAGCTATTACAGATATGATGTTAGCTAGGACAGAAAATACAGCATATCGTTTTTATAGTATATCATCGCAAATTCAAAAGGGGAAAAATGATTATTATAAGATTCTTGAATATACGCAAAAAGGTGATTTAGATATTACGAATTGGATTATTTGGTTTTTAAATTGTCTGTACTCTTCAATTGAAAATTCAGAAAATTTAATTGCGAATATATTGAAGAAAGCAAAGTTTTGGCAACAATTTAATCAAATAAAATTGGACGATTATCAAAGAAAAATGATTAATAGGATGTTTGATGGTTTTGAGGGAAATTTGACTTCTAGTAAATGGGCAAAAATGTGTAATTGTTCTCAAGATACAGCTATTCGTTCGATTAATTATTTAGTTGAAAATAAAATTTTAAAACAACAAGGTGCCGGAAGAAGCACGCATTACGTATTAGATTTTCTTTAATTATGATTTTGATATTACCTTGTCTGTAAATATACCTCTCCCTGCAGGGCGAGGTAAATAATCTTGATAAGATAAGACTGCCACTTTGAAGGGGAAAACAGTTTTTAACGAGCAAATTTATTTGCGATTATAAAAACTGCAAAGGGGATGATTAGTTTGAATATTTTTTTCTACCCCTATGCAGATTGGCTAATCTCGACTGGTAGTCTCGATAAGCAATCTGTTTCCCCTATCATGGGGCAATAAGTTTGGCGTCATGAACTTCGTT
>JAKSVU010000075.1 GCA_024413465.1 Alphaproteobacteria bacterium | reverse complement strand
AAATGATACAATTCATTCGTCAAAACCCAACAGTTCTTAAACGACCAATTATGGTTGATGATTCTCACATCCAAGTAGGTTATGACACAGACGAAATGACAACATTTATTCCAAAGGCAAGACGTCTTAAAGAATTTGTCTGTGATACTTGTGAAGATGTAGAAAAAAATTAGTTTAAAGTGTTCAAAAATCTGGCGAGCTTATTGTGCTCGCTTTTTTGATACGAAATGCCGTATTTTTCTAGGAAAATTTTGAGGTCTTTTTCAGCCTTTTCTGGACTTGAACTTTCACACTCAATTTCGTAGTCAACTGTGTCATTATATTTTGATTTATCGATTGAAATTTTTGAGCCATTAAAATCGATGTCTTTTCTTATAGTTTTGAGCATTCCGATGAATTGAAGTTTTGTAATATCACATACCTTATTTTTGACTAGGTAATCTTTGACTTCACCATCTGGAAATTTCCCAAAATATAGGAGATTTGTGAGGAAAATCCCGGCAATATCCTGGGTAATTTCAGTTTTTCCAACTTCCTCACTGACTTTTAAAGTTAATTCAAAGAAGTGGCCAATTTGTCTAATTCTTAAACCATAATTTTTGACTTTTTCCATCATTTCTTTTGATGAAATATAGTAGTTAATTTGTTTATATTTTTTGATATTTTTGTATGCTGAAATTAAGGTTTTATAATCACCTTTACTGAGCATTGATTTTGATTCAATTTCTAAACTTTTTGACATACTAAAACCAGTGTGCTTTTAAGTCTTCAGTTGGAAGGCCAATTACGTTATCAAAACTGCCTTCAATATGGTTAACTAAATCGAATTCTTTGTCTTGAATTCCATAAGCTCCAGCTTTATCCATTGGAGAGCCAGTTTCAATGTATTTATTGATCAAATCATCGCTTAGTTTATTGAAGTAAACATAGGTTCTGACTGTTCTTGTAATTTCTTTTTCTTTTGATATTAAAGTATAACCGGAAATAACAACGTGTTTTCTTCCAGAAAGTTTCTTTAACATTTCGAAAGCTTTTTCTTTGGTGTGAGGTTTCCCTAAAACCTCGCCATCAATAATAACAACAGTATCACAAGCTAAAACTTTATCGTTTGGATACTTTTGAAAAACATCATAAGCTTTCAATTTTGATAGCTCACCAGGTAAATCACATGCTGGGACGTGAATGATTGATTCATCGACATCTGCTGGAATAACTGTGAAATCAGTTGTGATTTTTTTAATTAATTCCCTTCTTCTAGGAGATCCTGACGCTAATATAATCATTTGTTTGAATCCATTACCACAGGAATAACGAGTGGTCTCCTTTCTGTTTTACGATAAACATATTGTTCAACAACACGTTTGATTGTTGATTTAATGTTTGAGAATGTAGTTTTATTGGCCATTAATGATTGCAAGGCATATAAAGTAATGTCTTCAATACGTTTAGCCATTTGTTCATCATTAGATGAAAATGCTTTTGTAACGCACTTTGGATTAACAATAATGGTTCCAGATTTTGAATCAATTCCAACAATGATTGAAATCATTCCATCTTCAGACATAATTTCTCTGTCGTTAATAACTGCCTCATTTGTTCCAGTGAAATCTTTGCTATCGATGTAGACTGGATCAGCAGGATAATGTGGTCCAATTGCAATGCGATGTTTTGCTAAAAGTAGTGAATCACCATTTTCCATTACAAAGACATTTTGATGAGGAATTCCTAGGGATTCTGCGATTT
>JAKSVU010000074.1 GCA_024413465.1 Alphaproteobacteria bacterium | reverse complement strand
TCCATCGTTTCGATGGAGGAACGATGGACTAACGATGGTTATGTGATGGAGAAGTAACGAAAGCATTTGCTTGTTCTTTTGTTGAACAAACGTTATGTTAATCAATAATATGTAGCTGTTTTTAGGGCAAGAAAAAAGGACCAAACTTAGAAGCTCTAAGTCTTGGTCCTTTTTCTTTTTAGATCTTAGTTTGTCACTGAATCATATTGTTACACTTATTTCCTGAGTGCAAAGGTAGTTCATTCTTTTTGTTCCTGCAAGAAAAATATAAAGAAAAAATATTGCATTACAAAAGTGCAATTATTTTTACAGTTCTGCTACTCGAAATTATACATTTGTAGTTGTTTAATCGTGTTAGTCCTCTTATTTCTGTGCATTTTGTGCTTTTATGTGTAAATTGATAAAATCGTACGCAAATGTCGGAAAAGTGCGGTTTTATCGAAGGAAAAGTGCTATTTTGCCTCTTTTTCTTGGTGATGAAGTGGCTGTTGTTGCTATTTTCTCTTGGAAAACGTAAAAAAAACGACGGTTTCATCGGTTTGCTATGCTTGTCTTTCCCGTTTTCTTGTTAGAATTCTGATTTGGTTTTAATGCTTGTCTTAATGAAAAAGCTACTTAATCAAATATTCAAAACATGAAAATTGGGTAATCTTATTTTAGACTAATTCATTTTATATTTCATGTTGCAAATCTGTAGGTATATGTAACGCCTTGGAATTTGATGTATTTTTATTTTTGATAATTAATTATTGGATGTTAATTTGTGATTATGCTTGATAACTCTGCTTTTTTTAAGGAATTTTTATGAAAATGTGCGATTGTGCATTAGTTTGTGTTTTTAATTGTTGTTCTGATAGGACTAAAATTATTTGCTATAATCTTTACTGTTTGATATGTGTTTATTGTTAATTGAAGGGCGATGCATGTGTGTTGTTATAAGTTTCTAACGACCATAAAATAAGTGAGATAGACCGTATTATTGCTTCTTGAATTAGTTCATAAACACAACGCTTAGTGCATCTTGCGTTTTTGTGCCTGTAATTTGAAGTTTTTAATCTTCTTTTTGCCTCATAAATGTTGGTGAAAGTGTTTAGAATAAATTTATTGTGTGTTGGAACACAGTAATATTTTAGAAAACTTATGTAAGATGTCTGAATTTATCTTGATGCATGTCTAAAGAGTTGAAAACCAGTGATGTATGGCGTCTTTGTGATAGCGTAAAGATGACTCTCTCTCTCTGGTTTATGGATGTTGAAATTGTTTGATTGCTCTTTGTTTTGGCTTAATAGATTGAAAGACAGATAGTTGTGCGCCTTTCTGCTGGGTTTTGCTCGAATTATAGCTAAAATTAAGCAAAATTCATTGCTGTGTCAGTAAATTTTGGTGTTTCTGTGCTTTTTTATGCAAAATAAGTCGTTATTAGTGTTAAAATCCCAACAAAAACAAATTTTCTACAAAAAAAGTGTCGCAATTTCTTGCTTATTAAACAAAAAATTGTTAATTTTGCACTCATTACGAATCCTAAACTCAATAACTAGAACAAAATTATAAAATAATATTAACCTAAAAAAATGACAAACAAACTGAAAGAGATGATTAATCTTGCTATTAGTGGGATATCGTCAAAGACCTCGGTTCTTGCTTTTCTAATGATGGTAATTACAATGCCAGCATTTGCTCAGGACCTAGTCAAGGGTACCGTCATTGACAATCACGGCGAGGCTGTTATTGGTGCTACTATTGTTCA
>JAKSVU010000073.1 GCA_024413465.1 Alphaproteobacteria bacterium | reverse complement strand
CATCATCTGGATTCAAACCATTTTTTCTGGAAATGTCGTTGTCCAGTTCCATTTGTTGTATTGTTAATGGAGCTTTTTTTTAATTTTCATTTTTTTTAACTCTATTGATATTAATTTTTTTTAAATCCTTATTAACGAATAAAATTCTTCAATCTGGCAGCTAACCTGCGCAACAGCCTTTTCAACAGCTTCAGAATTTTCACACTGGCCGTAAACATTCTGATTGTAAGCGTTCAAAATAATTGCGTAGTAAATTTGAGCGTAATTCTTCCCTGCTGATTTTTTTACGAATTTCCGATCTTCCATCTGATTAAAAACTTTTTCACATTGTTCCAAAGGCATTTTGTAAATCAGTTTGTTGTAAACTTCATTTGCCTTAGAATCTGTAAGACGTTCAATACTCAGCATGGAAATAAATTTTGAAACCATAGGATTGCATAAGTAATTTTTCAAAAATCCACAGGAAACCATAACCATTTCCTCAGTAGAAACCGAAGTCGCAACTGCAAAAGCGTTATCAAAACGGGAGCGCATAGTCTCAATTAAATCTAGAATCTGCTGATAGAGAGCATCAAGTAAATCCTGTTTATTTTTAAAATGATAATACAAAGCACTTTCTTTAAGATTCAGAGCGCCGCAAATATCACGCACAGAAACGGCTGTTGAACCTTTTTTTGAAAACAAATCCAGTGCAACAGCCAGCATATTTTCTTTATTGTTCATTTTCTTCTATTACTTTAGGAAATCAATTATAGCAGAATTAACTTCCCTTGCCGATTCGTGATTTATACCATGGCCTGAATCTTCAAACCATAAAGTATTCATTTTCAACTGTTCCATTGTATTTTTTACATAATCAAGACCAAGTCCTTTTATAAACGGATCTTTCTCACCAAAAATATAAAGACAACGGTCCCGCAAAGTTTCAATTTTTTCTATAGGATATTTTCGCACCTTATGATAAAGCATTGCTTTTCGATTGAAGCCAAGCATAAGCTGTTTAAAATGTTCAAAAACAACAGAATTTTCTGTAAACGCAGAATAATTGGAACCGCACATCTTTTTTACAAGTTTTACTACATTTTTGTCTGTAGGAAAAAGTGCTTCCGGCAAAAAGATTTTAAGCATGGCACTCATAGCCGTTTTTTTGCCAGCCATAGGAATTCCTCCTGCCATAGAAACGCCTTTAATTACGCGTTCAGGATGATCCATCATAAAACTTTGAGTCAGATAGCCGCCATTTGAAACACCAGCAAGATAAACTTTTGTAAGTCCAAGACTGTCCAGTAATTCTTCAATCCAAACTGAATCTTCAAAATTTTTGTCATAACCTGCACCTGGAACACTAAGTCCTGGTCCACCGATTGTATCTACCGCATAACATTTAAAATGCTTACCAAGTTCACAGGCGTTGTAAATCCACATTAAAGCAGCATCGTCTCCTACTCCGTGGAACAGAACAAGGGGTGGCAGATTATCATCGCCAAACTCAATTACGTGAGTCGTGCCATATTTCCCATGAACATCAATTTCATTTACGGGAATGTTCCAAAGACTCAGGAGCTTTTTATAAGATTTTTTGATTTGATTTTCA
Source organism: Alphaproteobacteria bacterium (assembly GCA_024413465.1). Taxonomy (GTDB): domain Bacteria; phylum Pseudomonadota; class Alphaproteobacteria; order CAAGCB01; family CAG-977; genus UBA2903. The sequence goes on along the minus strand of JAKSVU010000073.1, from coordinate 228 downwards.
GTTTTTTTTGAATTGTAGATTTTCACGTGATTACCTCTTTGTTACTTAACGACTGTTAAGTAAATTATAACTTAACAGTCGTTAAGTAACAAGAGTCTTCCTACTTTTTACAGGCACTGAAAAACTCGTCAGTAACTGAAACAAAAATTTTTCTATAAATATCAAGCTGCAAAAAAAGACCAGAACTTTGAAAAATGTAATATCCACTTTTTAAGAATTCCGGTCTTT
>JAKSVU010000072.1 GCA_024413465.1 Alphaproteobacteria bacterium | reverse complement strand
AATCTTATGGAAAAAATTCAGACGTTTGAAGGTCCAGTTCAGATTTTTCTGGAAGGATATGATGAAACTTCTGGTTATAAAAATCATGTTTTGACGGCAGAAGAAGAAGCTTTGTTCCAGGAATATTTTTCTTATCTACCAGATTATTTGCAGCAGTCGATTTTGGACAATGTTCTTGCAATCTATTTTATTGATGGAATGTGCTACGGCGGATTAACTGACTGGTGTTTTAATGAAAATGGAGACGGAAGATATTGTATTCTCTATTTTAATATGGAAACTTTTCATACAACGCTGTCTAAGTGGCTGGAAAAACGCGAAAATACTTTGTTTAATAATGAGGATGATGAAAATCGATTTGTAGTAGAATGCAGCGATGAATATATGGGATTTTTGCAGTGTTTTATTCATGAAGCTGTTCACGTTTATGATTATATAAACCTTATTTCGGAAACAAAACTTGAAGAAAAGAAATCTGAGTTTGTTGAAATCTGGAAAAATCAGACACAAACTCAGCCAAAATATTCATCGCCAATTTTAAGTAAGATTGCTTTTTACGGATTTGGAGATCAAACTTCTGTAAAAAATGGTAAAAAACTTCTTGATTATCTTTCAAAATCTCCTTTTGTAACGTTTTATTCTGCAAAAAATGTTTTTGATAATTACGCAGAGGAAATTACAATGCCTTATCTTTATAATCAGTTTGGAATTAACTATAAAGTAAAGTATTTGAAAAATGGAAAAGTTGCCGCTGAGTATAATTTGGCAGAAAAAGTTACAAGATAAATATATTACTGCAAAAAATTCATAACCAGATTCACCATCAATTCTTTTTCTTCCGGTTTACTTTCGGCAATCATAATTGTTAGTGCAACCAGCGTATTATCTTCTATTCGTTTTTTTCCATTTGTAAAAAGCCATTTATTTTTATCAAGAAAATACAAAAACATTGTTGCTGCAATTCGCTTATTTCCATCACTAAAAGAATGGTTTTTTACAACAAAATATAAAAGATTTGCGGCTTTTTCCTGCAAAGTAGGATAAACATCTTTCCCGTCAAAAGTCTGATAAATTGCCCCCAGGCTTCCTTTAAATGAATCGTCTTTTTCATTACCAAAAATTAAGCTTTCATTTCCAAAACGCATGGAATCAATCAGAGTACGACATTCTTCATAAGAAAGAACATAAACTGAATTATTTCCCAAAGGTTTTGAAATACATTGATGGTCATAATCATCCAGCAAATCAAGCGCCTGAGTATAACTGTCGATTACCGAAAGAATCTGCTGCTTTTCAAGACTGTCTTCATTTCTACGGATTATTTCCAGCGTTTGCTTTAATTCAATAAGGCGAGATTCATTTGCTGCATAACCCTTGAGAATATATTGTTTAAGTACAGAATTAGCCCATTTTCGGAATTCAACACCACGTTTTGATTTTACACGATAACCAACGGAGATGATTACGTCGAGATTATAGTATTCTGTATAATGAGTTTGTGTTTTATCAGGAATAGCTCCATGTTTTGTGGTAGTCGCAAATTTTGCGACTACCACTTGATCTGCAAGCTCTTCCTGAATAGCATTGTTGATGTGTTTACCAATAGTTTTAACATCACGATCAAATAAATCAGCCATTTGTTGGCGATTTAACCAAACCGTTTCATTATCAAAAGGAACAGTTAAAGAAATAGATTTATCCAATGATTCGAAAAGGATAATTTGATTGTTTTGGGAATTAGACATAGTTATACCTCTAGCAAATTAAATTAGCATTCTTCAAGCCAACTTCCAGAAAATGCTGAGGTAAAAAAGACTCTCCATCCTAAAAAAAACTAAACACTTACAAACAGTTGGGC
>JAKSVU010000071.1 GCA_024413465.1 Alphaproteobacteria bacterium | reverse complement strand
ACACAGTTTACCTTTCCGGCGAAACTTCACTTTGTTTCGAAGGTGACGTAAAGATTTAATGGTGCAGGGGGAAGTCTCCCCCTCGCTTCCAAGCTATCGCTTGTTCGCTACCCCCTCTGCGGGGGCTCAAACGCCGCCCCCGCAACGCCCCCTCTTATTATAATTCAATTTCAGTTTTTAAAATTAACCGCAGATAAACGTGGATGCACGCAGAGTGTGGAATAATTAATTATCCATACAAACAGGATTTTTTTTACCTAAAGCCCAGTAGTTTAATTTAATTAGGACAGAAAAGTAAAAAAATAGTTTGAAAGGATTGTGTTTTTACGAATAAATCTGCTCCAATTGCTTTGGAAATCTGGCGGGCTTCGAACAACCCGATTCCCTGGCCTTCTTTTTGACCGGCGTTTGATCCGCGCCAGAAACTGTTAAAAATGTAATTCAATTCATCATCTTTTACAGGAACTCCGTTGTTTGTTACGGAAATATAAAGACCGTCTTTTTGACAATCAATTAAAACTTTTATAAGTGTTCCGTCGCCGTATTTTATTGCGTTGTCGAGCAGCTGATACAAAATATGAAAAATACCGTCTTTATCAGTATTTACAAGAGCATTGTTGGTGACTGTAATTTCATACGGAATGTGATTCATCTGGAATTTATTTTCGTATTCGGTAAGAATAAAATCTTTTATTTCCTGGGAATAAAAAGTTGTAAGGCTCGGTTCGTATTCGTAAATTGCTTTTGTGGAATTATTAAGAAGGTCATTTAAAAGCTCTTGGATGTCGTCTGCATTTTTTTCGATTTTTCCGGCAATTTCTATATCTTTTTCATTCTGTTTTTCGCCTTTTGAATAAAGACCTGTTTGAATTGCATCTGAATATAGTTTGATGTTTGTTAATGGAGTTTTAATTCCGTGTGCGATAGTGCTGTTCAAAGTTTGGCGATCAAGAATCATTTTGTTGATTATTTTATGGTCGTTGTTTATTTTGTCCCTGAGCATGTTCATAGCCCAGATGTATTTTCCAAAATATTTATTTTTAGAGTCTGGAAGTTTTTCGGTTGAACCATTGGCAATTTTTTTAGGATATTCCTGGAACTTTTGGAACGGAATTAAAATTTTGGTGTTTATTATAATCAGTATGATAAGAAGAAGGAAAAAACTGAGGGTGATTATCAGATTGATGGAAAGCAGAAGTGTTTTAAGAGAATTTTCAGGGTATTCAAAAATGAGTAATGCTGATGGAGTTTTGGTGCTGTCGAAAAGTGCAATTGTGTATTTTAACTTGTTTTTTTCCTGTATTGTTTCGCGAGTGATTGTGAGACTGGAAAAAGGAATGTAAAGAATTGCGGAAGGAAAGTCTTGTGCTTTGTAAGTTCCTTTAAAAGTTTCAATTTCCTTTGTTAAAATAGTATTGCAAAAAAGCTGAGGATTATCTTGAAAGCTTTGTTTTTCTGTCTGTGATTGAATTGTGTTTGCAATTTTATTCATTACAATGTTTTTTATGTTATTGTTTTTATTGCTTTTTTTGATGATTGTTAGGTTTGTAATCAGGGAGAAAAAAATAAAAAAAATTAAAACTGGCAGGAGAATTTTCTGGAAAAACTTCATTCTTCTCCTCCAAACTTATATCCAACCTTCCAAACCGTTTGGATCAGTTTTGGAACTTTTGGGTCATCTTCAATTTTTTCTCTAAGCCAACGAATGTAAACATTAAGCGAAGTTTGTTCTGTGTAGCAGTCATCTCCCCAAATTTTATTAAAAAGGACATCTTTATCTACAACCTGGCCAGAATGTTTCATTAGATAGGCGAGAATTTCAAATTCTTTGCCTTTTACGTCGAGTTTTATTCCGTTTTTATAAACTG
>JAKSVU010000070.1 GCA_024413465.1 Alphaproteobacteria bacterium | reverse complement strand
TACTTCAAAATATTATCAATAGGAAAAGAAAACGCAGATATATGCTTACAACCCGAAAAGAGAGCACGAAAAAATATTTATCTATTTTGGAAAACAAGCTTGAGGTCTTAAAAAGCCAAATTGAATTTGATGCGAAGCAAAAAATTGTGTAAAATTCATGTACAAGCCATATAAAAGAAAGCCAGAGAAATCATAATGTTTTCTCTGGCTTTTTATACACAACTTTTATACACAAAAACGGGTTATACACAACAAATACACACAAATTTATTGAACAGAATGAACGAATGTGCTATAGATTGAACGATATAAGAAAACCGCCAAGCCCTTATATATCAAGGAATTTGACGGTTTTCTTTGGCAGGGGCAGAAGGACTTGAACCCTCGGCACGCGGTTTTGGAGGCACAATATATAGTATTTATCCGTTATTATGCTACATTATATAGTGTTATTTAGTGCTTTTTGTTGTGCAATACTAACATAAAATAACACTAAAAAATACGTAAAAAACTGCATAAAAAACACCGATTTGTGCAAATGTTAGGAAAGTGTTAGGCCGTGTGTTAGGAAAGAAAGCCTCAAATTTTATCAGTCTGTTATACTCAAATAAAATGGTTGCGATCCGATAACAGACTTGATTATTTGATTTGAAGTTCCCAGAATTAACAGAACTCTTTGAAATTGAAATATAACCACCGTTTTTTACATGTTATATTTCAAAAAACGCGAAAATTGAAATAAACATATCAAGAAATGCTTTACATTTTTCAAAAATCGGATATAATAAAACATAAAGAGGTGAGTTTTAATGAATTACAAGAAACTATTGACTCTTAGTTATACAGACGAAAAGGAATATCAGGAAGTATACAAATCAAGAATTAATAGCGAAAGTACTACTCTTCTTGATTTTGAGATTTCCGGAAATCAAGCTTTTTATGTAATAACCCAAGAAATTTTGATGCTGGTCACCAAAATTGCAAGTGTTGATAAAGATTTAGGAAGAAAGATGACGCTTCTTCCCAATATTGCAATCCAACAATATACAAGGCAAATACTGATTGACGAAATCAAACAAACAAATGACATTGAAAATGTGTTTTCCACAAAAAAACAAATTAAAGATACTTTAAGTAAAATTGAAAAAAACAGTTTTAAAGGAAGATTTAACGGACTTATCAGAAAATATCAGGCTTTGGAAATCAAGGCAGACATTTCGCTTAACTCTTGTGACGATATCAGAAAGCTATATGATGAAATCGTGTTGCCGGAAGTCATTGAGGAAGACCCTACCGATAAGCCTGACGGAATTATGTTCAGAAAAGAATCTGTCAGCGTTTATTCAGAATCCGGGAAAGAAATTCATGTCGGTTCTTATCCCGAGGCTAAAATAATATCAAATCTTACATCCGCTTTGAAGATTTTAAATGACGAAAATGTGAACTATTTAGTTTCCGCTGCTGTTTTTCATTATTTATTTGCGTATATACATCCGTTTTATAACGGAAACGGACGAACAGACAGATTCATAAGCAGTTACTATGTTTCAAAGTATTTAAACCCTTTAGTTGCATATCGTTTATCATATATTATTAAAAAGCACAAATCACAGTATTATAAAATGTTCACGGACACAAACGATAAAAGGAACAAAGGCGATTTAACCCCTTTTATTATTCAGTTTCTTGAATTTGTTTTGGAAGTTGAAAAAGAATTGTGTGAAGAAATAGAAAATCGGGTAAATAAGACAAGCTATTATACAATGAGATTAAAAGAATTGTCATTAACAGAGCTTGATGACAAAATAGCTTTTTATTTAATGTTAAACGCTTTGTTTGATACCGAAGGCCTTTCCATTTCAAGATTGCAGATAATTGTAGGCAAATCCTATAATACAGTAAAAAAATCAATCGACAGATTGCAGGAGATGAATCTTTTGCGTACCGAAACATCGGGAAAATCTACTTTGTATGAGATAGACTTAAACAAAATATAATATACGATTTGAAAAATCGCA
>JAKSVU010000007.1 GCA_024413465.1 Alphaproteobacteria bacterium | reverse complement strand
AAATGTGTGATAATGAATGCCATGCTGTTTGTTGGTATGGGAATAGCAAATGCAGAAACAATTTCCAGTGGTAATCATGTCGACGAAGAACAAGAATTTACTAATTTAGAAATAACAGGTGGGACTTTTCACAATGTTGAATATGAAACAACTACTCCTGGTTCAGAAGGCTCTTTAAGTATTTCAGGTGGGACTTTTTCAGGGGAAAATAAATTTAGAACCAATGAAAGTTCAACTCCAATAAAAGTTTTAGGTGGAACATTTACAGGTGAAAATGATTTTAAGACATATATTTCGACTTCTGATATAGTTGTTTCAAATGCTTTTTTTGCTGGTGATGTGGTATTTAATGCTGGTCAAGATTTAACAATTGGTGATGGAAGTAATTTTGATTCGAGCAGTGAGGTTGAGTTTGAAGCTGGTCGTAAAATAGTAGTTAATTCTGAAAATGGAATTAAAGTTCAAAATGCTGAAATTAAAGCTCCAGAAATTTCAGGTAAAATCACAACAAATGGTCAATCTATGATTGGTAATTTTGGAAATAGTCATGATAAATGGGGAAATGTTTATGCTGTACATCTGGACCGTTTTGGAGGCGACGTTGCTTTTAATAACACAGATTTGACGTTGAATGGAAATACCGTTGCAGGTGCAGGAAATTATATGGTGGATTATACTGTTGGTGAGCAATTGAAATTTATTGATGCTGAAAGTAAAATACCAACAGATAATGAGAAAGAAGCTTCTGCTGATGGTATTATGAATGAAATAAAGACAGTTAATAATACTTCAAAAGATAAAGATAATCTTTCAGAAGGTGTTGATGATGCAATAGAAGTTCCAATGGATATTGGTAGTCCAGAGGGGGATAGTGTTCAAGATGTTATTGAAGATACTTGGGATTCAGGAGAATCTTTAACTGATGAAAAATTGACAGAAATAAAGGAAGCCTTGAATGATGCATATGATGCAAATCAAACAAGACTTAATTCATTTTCAACAAATGTTGATGTGAAAGACTCAACAATTACGATGAATAATACCTCATCTTTGGTTAATGCTAGTGTTGCTGAAACGAAAGGAAATATTACCATTGATAATTCAACTGTTACAGCCAATGGAACGAATACTATTTCAGCTGCAAAGGGAGCAATTGCATTTGAAAATGGTTCAAATTTAGTTGTTGGCAACGGTGCAACTCTTTCAATTCTATCTAAAGATAATAATAAAGTTTCATTCGATAGCGATTCTACTTTGAAATTATTAGGCAGATTGAATGGTAATGTTGTAGGAACAAATAGTACTATTGAATTTAATTCTGCTGGAGCTCGTTTGAATGGTAATTTATCAGGAACAGTTAATTTGAAATTTAATGATAATTATGCCTATTCAAACATTAACGCTTCTGGAGCGACTGTGGATACAATTACAATTGCAACAGGAAAAACGTTGGATGTTGGTGAAGGAACATTGACTGCAAATACAATTACAGGTGGTGTTTTAAAAGCAACTTTGACAGATGCTGCAAAATCATCAGCTATCATTACAGCTAACGCAGATAATGTAACTTTGACGTTGGATATGAGTAAGGCTTCTCGTGATGCTGTAAATTTATATCATATCACAGATGGTACAGGTTTTACTTTTGGTGATTATAGTGTTAGCCGATATGCAATTTCTTCAACAGAGTTTAGTTTAGATGAAGCTAAAACAATTGGTGTTTTAGATGGTTGGACAGGTGGAGACTTATATATTTTACGCCTAGCAACTGCTTCTGAGGCTGCAGTGGAAGATTTAAAGAGCAAAGGTGTTTCTGTTTCTAAAACCGAAGAAAAAGCAATAGTCGCATTAAATGATGAAGTTATTGAACAATTGGGTGCAGGGCATAAAGCAAATGCTCAAAAAATTAACAATATGCTTGAATCCGCTACTAATTCTGGCAACGTAAAACAAATGAAACAAATTTTACGTGAAGTTGCACCAGAAGCAGCTCCATCTGCTTCACAAACAGCAGTATCTACTGCAGGTGCAGTGATTTCAGTTGTTGGTACGCGTATGAGTGGTGGTTCTCCAACTTCATCTGCACAAGGTCGTTCAAGTGGTGATTATACGGTTGGTGCAACATCTGTTTGGGCTCAAGGTATGTATAATAAAGCCAAGTTAAACAAAAATGACGGATTTGATTCTGATTCAACCGGTTTTGCAGCAGGCTTTGAATATAATATAACTGATTCTATCAAAGCTGGTATTGGTTATGCCTTTACAAAAACTGATATTGATACAGACAGAAGTAAAACAGACGTTGATACGCATACAGGCTTCATTTATGGAGAATATAAACCAAATGACTTCTACGTTAATGGTGTTTTAAGTTATGGTCATTCTAAATATGATGAAAAAACTAAATTGACGAATTTGAAGAGTGATTATCGTGCAAATACTTTTGCTGGACAATTGATGGCAGGTTATACATTTGGAATTCTTACGCCAGAAGCAGGTGTTCGTTATACCAGAGTTCAACAGCGTTCTTATACGGATGCTTTAGGGGCTAGAATGAGAAGTAAAAATCTGGATACTTGGACAGGTGTTGCAGGGTTAAAAGCTTCGAAATCATTTAATGTTGGTCAAATAACTATTACACCAGATGCAAAAGTTGCTATGACGTACGATTTGAAGCGTGATGACCAAAACAGAACGGTTGGTTTAGTAAATGGTACAAGCTATGTAGCTAGAGGAGATAATTTGGATCGCTTTGGTATCGAAGCTGGTGCAGGTGTATCCGTTAATGTTGGTCAACATACGGAGATTGGTCTGTCCTATGAAGGTAAATTTAAAGATCATTATACCGATCATACAGGATTGGTTAACGTGAAGTACAACTTCTAGGATATCAATCTAAAAATATCTCAACTAAACAGCCCGTTTTTTTTACGGGCTGTTTTTTTTGTGTCATATGTATGTTCATTCATTATGCTTTCTTATATTCATGAAAAGATTTTCTCTTTAAAATTTTTTTCAAATTTTTCAGAAGCTTTTTATTTTTAATAAAAATAAAGTAGACATTTCTTCTTTTTTTTATTTTTAGTGAAAATGTTATTTATCTTGTTCAAAAGATTCAAAAAAAGTAAAGAAATCCTTATATTTTGCTTGACATTAGGGAAAAAATTTGTCAGTATCGCAACGAAAATAAGTCTGTTTAACGGGTTCTGATTCGTTGAATTTATTTGTTTTTAATCCGAAAAAGTGTTGATTTTCAATACTTTTTCAAAAGAGTTTTAGCTTTCCGGTTCTGCCGTAGAGGTTAGGGTCGAGTAAGTATGTTGTAACGGTTATTAGGATAAAGAAGGAAAAATAAATGCCTACAATTAACCAATTAATTCGCAGTCCACGTAGACCAAACGTGAAACGTAATAAAGCTCCTGCTTTGCAAGCTTGCCCACAAAAACGTGGTGTTTGCACACGTGTGTATACAACGACTCCGAAAAAGCCGAACTCCGCTTTGCGTAAAGTGGCTCGTGTTCGTTTAACCAACAGTGCTGAAGTTTTGAGCTATATCCCAGGTGAAGGACATAACTTACAAGAACACAGCGTTGTTTTGATTCGTGGTGGTCGTGTAAAAGACTTGCCAGGTGTTCGTTATCATATTATTCGTGGTACTTTGGATACTCAAGGTATCGCTGCTCGTCGCCAGAGACGTTCTCTGTACGGCGCAAAACGTCCTAAATAATAATAAAGTAAAGGAAGAAGAGTTATGTCTCGTCGTCATGCAGCAGAAAAACGCGTTATTGTACCAGATGCCAAATATGGCGATTTGGTTGTCGCGAAATTTATGAACTGTGTTATGTTACACGGCGCTAAAGCTACCGCTGAAAAAATCGTTTACGGTGCTTTAAATCGCGTCGCAGAAAAGACAAAGCAAGAACCTTTGAAAGTTTTTGCTGAAGCATTAGAAAATGTTAAACCAGCAGTCGAAGTTCGTTCTCGTCGTGTTGGTGGTGCTACGTACCAAGTCCCTTGTGAAGTTCGTCCAGAACGTAAACAAGCATTGGCAATCCGTTGGATTATCAGTGCTGCTCGTGGTCGTAGTGAAGAAACAATGGAACAACGTTTAGCCGGTGAATTTTTAGATGCATTGGCAAATAAAGGTGCAGCTGTTCGCAAACGCGAAGATACGCACCGTATGGCAGAAGCTAATAAAGCTTTCTCCCATTATCGTTGGTAATTTTAGTTAAGAAGGTATTCGTGTAATGGCTCGCACTACACCAATAGAAAAATATCGCAATATCGGTATCATGGCTCACATTGATGCTGGTAAAACGACAACAACAGAACGTATCTTGTACTATACAGGTAAGTCACACAAAATCGGTGAAACACACGATGGTGCTGCTACCATGGACTATATGGCCCAAGAACAAGAACGTGGTATTACAATTACATCTGCTGCTACAACAGCATTTTGGCGCGGTCACCGCTTGAACATTATCGATACACCGGGGCACGTTGACTTTACAATTGAAGTTGAACGTTCTTTGCGTGTGTTGGATGGTGCAGTTGCGGTTTTTGATGGCGTTGCAGGTGTTGAACCTCAATCCGAAACAGTATGGCGTCAAGCTGATAAATACAGAGTTCCTCGTATTTGTTTTGTAAATAAGATGGATCGTATTGGTGCAAATTTCTTGCATGCTGTTGAAACAATTAAAGATCGTTTGGGTGCTCGTCCTGTTATTATGACATTGCCAATCGGTGCAGAATCTGATTTTGCTGGTGTTGTTGATGTTTTAAATAAACGCGCAATCGTTTGGAAAGATGAATCTTTAGGTGCAGAATTTGAATATCAAGATATTCCTGCTGACTTAAAAGAATTAGCTGACAAATGCTACAATGAATTGGTTGAAATCGTTGTAGAAGAAGATGATCAAGCAATGGAAGATTACTTGGAAGGTAAAGAAATTGCTATGGATGTATTGATGAAATGCATTCGTAAAGGAACAATCAATATGGACTTCGTTCCAGTATTGTGTGGTTCTGCTTTCAAAAACAAAGGTGTTCAACCTATGTTGGATGCTGTTGTTGACTTTTTACCAAGCCCAGTTGATATTCCAGCAACACAAGGTGTTGATTTGAAAGGTGCAGAAATCGTTCGTAATGCTAAAGATGATGAACCTTTAGCAGGTTTGGCATTCAAGATTATTAACGACCCATTCGTAGGTTCTTTAACGTTCGTTCGTTTGTATTCAGGTGTTTTGACAGCTGGTTCTTACGTATTGAATGCTGTAAAAGATAAAAAAGAACGTATTGGTCGTATGTTATTGATGCATGCGAACCACCGCGAAGATATTAAAGAAGCTTATGCTGGCGATATCGTAGCTGTCGTAGGCTTAAAGGAAACAACAACTGGTGATACATTGTGTGAAGAATCCAAACCATGTATTTTGGAAAAAATGGAATTCCCAGATCCAGTTATCGAAGTTGCTGTTGAACCAAAAACAAAAGCAGACGTTGAAAAAATGGGATTAGCCTTAAACCGTTTGGCTATGGAAGATCCTTCATTCCGCGTCTCTTCTGATAGTGAAAGTGGACAAACAATCATTAAAGGGATGGGTGAATTACATCTTGATATTATTGTTGACCGCTTAAGACGTGAATTTAAAGTTGATGCAAACGTAGGCGCTCCACAAGTTGCTTATCGTGAAACAATTTCTCAAGTTTATGAAATTGACTATACGCATAAGAAACAATCTGGTGGTTCTGGTCAGTTTGCTCGTGTTAAGATTCGTTTTGAACCGTTGGAACCAGGTTCTGGATTTATATTTGAAAACACCGTTGTTGGTGGTAACGTTCCAAAAGAATATATTCCAGGCGTTGAAAAAGGTTTGCGTGCTGCTTTGACAACTGGCGTTATTGCAGGTTATCCTTGCACAGACTTTAAAGCAAACTTGTTCGATGGTGCATATCATGATGTTGACTCTTCAACAATGGCTTTCGAAATTGCAGCTCGTGCTGCTTTCCGCGAAGGTATTGCTAAAGCAAAACCAAAGTTGTTGGAACCAATCATGAAAGTCGAAGTCGTAACACCAGAAGATTATATGGGGGACATTATCGGTGACTTGAACAGCCGTCGTGGCCAAGTTTCTGGTATGGACCAACGCGGTAATGCCCGCGTCATTGATGCAACCGTTCCTCTGTCCTGTATGTTTGGATATGTGAACAACTTGCGCTCTATGAGCCAAGGCCGTGCACAATACACAATGGTATTTTCGCACTATGCAGAAGTTCCTTCGAACGTTGCAGATGAAATCAAAGCCAAAGTTAATGGTTAAAAATTGGAGTTTTTAAAAAAATGGCAAAAGAGAAATTTGAAAGAAATAAACCACACTGCAATATTGGTACAATTGGTCACGTAGACCATGGTAAAACCACATTGACAGCAGCTATCACAAAAGTGTTGGCATCAAAAGGTGGAGCAGAATTTACCGATTATGCAAATATCGATAAAGCACCAGAAGAACGTGCACGTGGTATTACAATCAATACATCACACGTAGAATATCAAACAGACAAGAGACACTATGCACACGTAGACTGCCCGGGGCACGCTGACTATGTAAAGAACATGATCACAGGTGCAGCACAGATGGATGGCGCAATCTTGGTAGTAAGTGCAGCAGATGGTCCAATGCCACAAACACGTGAACACATTTTGTTAGCACGTCAAGTAGGCGTACCAGCATTAGTCGTATTTATGAATAAAGTAGACCAAGTAGACGATCCAGAATTGTTGGAATTGGTAGAAATGGAAGTTCGTGACTTGTTGTCAAGCTATGATTTCCCAGGGGATGAAATTCCAATTGTTAAAGGGTCAGCATTGGTAGCTTTAGAAGATGGCGACAAAGAATTGGGCGAAAATGCAATTATGAAGTTGATGGAAGCAATTGATAGCTATATTCCACAACCAGAACGTCCAAAGGATAAACCATTCTTGATGCCAATCGAAGACGTATTTTCAATTTCAGGTCGTGGTACAGTAGTTACCGGTCGTGTAGAACGCGGTGTAATTAAAGTAGGCGACACAATTGAAATCGTAGGTATTAAAGATACACAAACAACAACCTGCACGGGCGTAGAAATGTTCCGTAAATTGTTAGATCAAGGTGAAGCAGGAGATAACATCGGTGTATTGTTGCGTGGAACGAAGCGTGAAGACGTAGAACGTGGTCAAGTTTTGGCTGCACCAAAGTCAATCACCCCACACAAAGTATTCCAATCAGAATGCTACATTTTGACGAAAGAAGAAGGTGGTCGTCATACCCCATTCTTCTCAAACTATCGCCCACAATTCTATTTCCGTACCACAGATGTGACCGGAACAATTGAATTGCCAGAAGGAACCGAAATGGTAATGCCTGGTGATAACATCAAGATCAAAGTATCATTGATTACACCAATTGCTATGGATGAAGGTTTACGCTTCGCTATTCGTGAAGGTGGACACACAGTCGGTGCTGGCGTTGTTTCAAAAATTATTGAATAGGATTATTGATCATGGAAGGTCAAAATATTAGAATTCGTCTGAAAGCTTTCGACCATCGGTTGTTAGATCAGTCGACTAAAGAAATTGTAAACACGGCAAAAAGAACTGGTGCACAAGTTTGTGGACCAATTCCCTTGCCAACTCGCGTAGAAAAGTTTACAGTAAACCGTTCACCTCACGTTGATAAAAAGTCTCGTGAACAATTTGAAATTCGTACTCATAAAAGAGTATTGGACATCATCGATCCAACATCTCAGACAGTCGATGCTTTGATGAAGCTTGATTTGGCTGCTGGTGTTGACGTCGAAATTAAACTTTAAAAGGGAAAAAGAGCCATGCGTAGTGGTCTTATCGCTGAAAAAATTGGCATGACTCGCCTATTTACGGATGACGGGAATCACGTTCCTGTCACCGTTTTAAAGGTAGAGGGATGCAAAGTCGTTTCTGTCCGTACACAGGATAAAGACGGCTATACTGCGTTGCAACTTGGCTTTGGCGAAGCCAAATCGAATCGCTTGTCAAAAGCCGTTCGCGGTCATTTTGAAAAAGCAAAAATCGAATTGAAACGCAAATTAGTTGAATTCCGGGTTAGTGAGGACTGTGTTCTTAACCCCGGCGATGAATTGGCAGCTAACCATTTTGTTGCTGGTCAATTCGTTGATGTTGTTGGCACCTCCTTGGGTAAAGGATTTGCAGGTGCTATGAAGCGCCATAACTTTGCTGGTTTGGAAGCAACACACGGTGTGTCTATTTCTCACCGTTCATTGGGTTCAACGGGTAACCGTCAAGATCCAGGTCGTGTTTTCAAAGGCAAAAAAATGGCTGGTCATTTAGGTGCTGAACGCGTAACCGTTCAAAACTTGAAAGTCGTTGCTACAGACGTCGAACGTGGTTTAGTCATGGTTCGTGGTGCTGTCCCAGGCTTTGAAGGTGCCTATGTGTTGATTAAAGATGCAGTTAAGAAAGCTTTACCAAAGGACGCTCCAGTTCCAGCAGGTTTAAAAGCTAAAGCAGCTGCTTCTGAAGAAGTGAAGGAATAACGGCGATGAAATGTAATATCGTCAATTTAGACAATCAGAATGTCGGAACAATCGAATTATCTGACAGTGTATTTGCTGCTGAAGTTCGCACAGACATTTTAGATCGCGTTGTCAACTGGCAATTAGCGAATCGTCGTGCCGGTACTCATAAAACAAAGACAATTGCTGAAGTGAGTGGAACAACCAAGAAACCATACAAACAAAAAGGAACAGGTAATGCTCGTCAAGGTTCTTTGCGTGCTACACAATTCCGTGGTGGTGGTATTAGCTTTGGTCCAGTCGTACGTTCACATGCTCAAGATTTACCAAAAAGAATCCGTCGTATGGGAATGCGTTGTGCTTTATCTGAAAAAGCACAAAACGGCAAATTGGTCGTTGTTGATGAATTGAAATTATCTCAAATCAAAACGAAAGACTTGTTAGATAAAATGAATAAGATGGGATTAGATTCCACATTATTCGTTGGTGGTGCTGAATTAGATAAAAACTTTAGTTTAGCTGCTCGTAACATTTTCAATGTTGACGTATTGCCACAACAAGGTGCTAACGTTTATGATATTTTGCGCCGCGACTCTTTAGTTTTGACTAAAGAAGCTGCCGAAACATTGGAGGCACGTCTGAAATGAGTAAGCAGGAAGTAAAAGTAACGGAAAAAATGTATGATGTTTTGTTGAATCCAGTTTCTACTGAAAAAGCATTAGCATCCTCTGCAAACGGACAAGTTGTTTTCCGTGTTCCATTAACAGCAACGAAAAAAGACATTAAAGCAGCTGTTGAAGCTTTATTTAGTGTCAAAGTTGTATCAGTCAACACCATTCGTACTGAAGGAAAAACAAAACGTTTCCGCGGTACAGTTGGTAAACGTAGCGATTTCAAAAAAGCTATTGTTAAATTGGCTGAAGGTAACAATATCGACTTTACGACGGGAGTTAAATAATGGCTATTAAAACATTTAAAGGTGCTACACCTAGCCGCAGACACCTCGTTCTGGTCGAACGTAGTGATCTTTATAAAGGTGGTCCTGTTAAATCTTTGACCGAAGGTTTGACGAAAACAGGTGGTCGTAACAATGAAGGCCACATGACAAGTCGTCGTATGGGTGGTGGACATAAACGCACATATCGTTACATCGATTTCAAACGTAATAAATTTGATGTTCCTGCAACAGTAGAACGTTTAGAATATGATCCAAACCGTACAGCATTTATCGCTTTGATTAAATACGAAGACGGCGAATTATCTTACATTTTAGCACCACAACGTTTACAAGCTGGTGACGTTGTCATTTCTGGTGAAAAAGTTGATATTAAACCAGGAAATGCAATGCCTTTGAAAAATATGCCAGTTGGTACAGTTGTTTACAACATTGAATTGAACCCAGGTCGTGGTGGCCAAGTGGCTCGTTCAGCAGGGTGCTATGCACAATTAATCGGTAAAGATGCAGGTTATGCTCAATTGCGCTTGAATTCTGGCGAATTACGTTTAGTTCGTGGTGAATGTCTTGCTACAGTTGGTGCTGTATCCAATGCTGATAAACAAAATGAAAACAGTGGTAAAGCTGGTCGTAGTCGTTGGATGGGTGTCCGTCCAAGCGTCCGCGGTGTCGCTATGAACCCTGTTGATCACCCATTAGGTGGTGGTGAAGGCCGCAGTTCTGGTGGTCGTCATCCAGTTACCCCATGGGGTAAATGCACAAAAGGCAAGAAGACTCGTACAAACAAGAAGACCAACGTCTTCATTATGCGTAGTCGTCATGCTTCGAAGAAAAATGCTTAGTTAGGAGGGTAGTAGATTATGTCTCGTTCCGTTTGGAAAGGTCCCTTTGTTGACGGTTACCTTCTTTCAAAAGCTGAAAAGGTCCGTACATCGGGGCGTAACGAAGTGATTAAAACATGGTCACGTCGTTCAACCATTCTTCCACAATTTGTGGGCTTGACTTTTGGCGTTTATAACGGTAAAAAGTTTATTCCAGTGTTAGTAACCGAAAATATGATCGGGCACAAGTTAGGTGAATTTTCACCAACCCGCACATTTTACGGTCACGCTGCAGATAACAAAGCCAAGAAGGGCTAGAAGAAATGGAAAAAAATATTAAAACAGCTATGGCCTGTGGCCACGCTATCAGAACCAGCACACGCAAATTGAATTTGGTGGCTGCTTCGATTCGTGGAATGGAAGTCGGAAAAGCTTTAACACAATTAAGCTTTTCCCCACGCAGAATTGCAGGCGAAGTAAAAAAAGTATTGGAATCAGCTATCGCAAATGCTGAAAACAATCATGGTATGGATGTTGATAAATTAGTCGTTGCCGAAGCTTTTGTTGGCAAAGGAATAGTTATGAAACGTTGGCAGGCTCGCGCTCGCGGTCGTGCTGGTCGTATCGAAAAGATGTTTTCAAATTTGACAGTTGTTGTACGTGAAAACGAGGAGAAACGTTAAAATGGGTCAGAAAGTTAATCCTATTGGTTTACGTTTGGGTGTCAACCGTACTTGGGATTCCCGTTGGTTCGCTGACGGTGATTATGCCGAAAAGTTACAAGAAGATTTTCAAATTCGTAGTTTCTTGAAAGATGTCCGTTTGTCAGGTGATGACATTAAGACAAAACAAGATCTCGATAGAAAAGCAAGTGGTTCTAAACTTTCCGGTAAAGAAGAACACAGACGCGATGCTATTAAAGTTCGCGAAGCTTTATCTCAAGCAGGCATTAGCCGTGTCGTTGTAGAACGCCCAGCTAAGAAAGCTCGTGTAACGGTTTATACAGCACGTCCAGGCGCATTAATCGGTTCAAAAGGTGAAATAATTGAAAAATTAAAAGTCGAATTGCAAAAATTGACAAAGAATGAAGTTTCTTTGAATGTTGTTGAAGTTCGCAAACCTGAAGCTGATGCACAATTAGTTGCAGATAGTATTGCACAACAATTAGAACGTCGTGTTTCATTCCGTCGTGCTATGAAACGTTCTGTTCAAACAGCTTTACGCCAAGGCGCTGAAGGTATTCGCGTCAATTGCGCAGGTCGTTTGGGTGGTGCTGAAATCGCTCGTACAGAATGGTATCGTGAAGGACGTGTTCCTTTACATACATTACGTGCTGATGTAGATTATGGTGTATCTACTGCACATACGACATACGGTGCTTGCGGTATCAAAGTATGGATTTTCAAAGGTGAAATCCTTGCTCATGATCCAATGGCTCAAGATAAACGTATGTCCGACGGACAACGTTAAGAGAGGGCGTAGAAGATGTTAAGTCCTAAGAGAACAAAATTCCGCAAACAGTTTAAAGGCCGTATTCATGGCGTTGCTAAAGGCGGAACAACATTGGCTTTCGGATCATTCGGTCTGAAAGCCCTCGAGCCAGAACGTGTAACGGCTCGTCAAATCGAAGCAGCACGTCGTGCGATCGTACGTTGCATGAAACGTCAAGGACGTTTCTGGTTACGTATGTTCCCAGATGTACCTGTTTCAAAGAAGCCCCCTGAAGTTCGTCAGGGTAAGGGTAAAGGGAATCCAGAATTTTGGATTTGCCGTATTAAACCTGGGCGTATTATGTTTGAAATAGACGGCGTTTCGGAAAAAATTGCTCGTGAGGCATTTGAATTAGCTTCTGCTAAATTGCCAATCAAAGCAAAATTTGTTTCCCGCGACGTAGTTGAGGAGGCTTAAATGGCTAAAATTAAAGATTTGCGCGCTAAGACTGATGATCAGTTGAATGAACAAGTCGTTTCTTTGAAAAAAGAAGCAATGAATTTGCGCTTTCAACAAACAAGCGGTCAATTGGCAAATACAGCTCGTATAGGTCAAGTGAAACGCGAAGTTGCTCAGATCAAAACAATCTTGGCTGAACGCAATAAGGGGTCTAAGGAGTAATAAGATGCCCAAACGTATTTTACAGGGTGTAGTTGTATCCGACAAGATGGACAAAACAGTTGTTGTTAAGGTCGAACGTCGTGTTATGCATCCTATTTATAAAAAGTTCATCAGACGGTCTAAAAAATATGCTGCTCATGATGAAAACAATCAGTTCAAAGTAGGCGATGTTGTTCGCATTCGCGAATGTCGTCCATTTTCCAAGTCTAAAACTTGGGAAGTTCTGGTTGAAGCCGAATAACTCGGATTGTATGAAGGATTTATGAAATGATTCAAATGCAAAGCAACCTGGATGTCGCCGATAATTCTGGTGCACGTAAAGTTCAGTGTATCAAAGTATTAGGTGGATCCAAACGTAAAACGGCAAAGGTCGGAGACGTTATTGTTGTTTCTGTTAAAGAAGCGATACCTCGCGGCCGTGTCAAAAAGGGTGATGTCGCCCGCGCTGTTATCGTACGTACCAAAAAAGAAATTCGCCGTGCAGATGGACAAGCTATCCGCTTCGATTCCAATGCTGCTGTCTTGATTAGTAAAGACGGTGAACCAATCGGTACACGTATATTTGGCCCGGTGACAAGAGAATTGCGTGCAAAGAAATATATGAAAATTATTTCTTTGGCACCAGAAGTACTTTAATTTTTAGAGGGTCAAAATGAAAATTAAAAAAGGTGATACAGTCATCGTAACGACCGGTAAAGATAAAGGCAAACAAGGCGAAGTTTTGCGCGCTATGCCAAAAACAAATAAGGTCGTTGTTCAAGGAGTTAATATGGTCAAACGTCACACTCGTCCTACACAGACGAGTGCTGGCGGCATTGTTTCTAAAGAAGCAGCAATTGACGTTTCAAATGTTGCATTAATCGATCCAGAAACAGGTAAGGCCACTCGCGTTGGTTTCAAAGTCGTTGACGGACAGAAAGTGCGTGTCGCTAAAAAGTCCGGCAAAGTTATCTCATCTAAATCTGCTAAATAAGGGGAAATGTTATGACTGCAAGACTTTATGAACACTATAAAAAAGTAGTTCGTCCTAAATTGGAAAAAGAATTTGGATACAAAAACCAACTCGAAATTCCTCGTTTGGAAAAAATCGTGATCAATATGGGTGTCGGTCGTGACGCTGTAGTTGATCGTAAAGCCGTTGACAATGCTGTCAAAGATTTAACAGCTATTGCTGGTCAAAAACCAGTTATTACATATGCTAAAAAATCTATTGCTGCCTTTAAATTGCGTGAAGGTATGCCAATCGGTTGTAAAGTAACATTGCGCCGTGAAAGAATGTATGAATTCTTGGATCGCTTAGTAACAATGGCTTTGCCACGTGTTCGCGACTTCCGTGGAATTTCAAATAAGAGCTTTGACGGACAAGGTAACTATGCCATGGGTTTAAAAGAACAGATAATTTTCTTGGAAATTGATTATGATTCTGTTGATAAAATTCGTGGAATGGATATAGTATTCTGTACATCGGCAAAAACAGATAAAGAAGCTAAGGCTTTATTGTCTGGTTTTGATATGCCGTTTGCAAAATAAGAGCGAAAGGATATAAATTATGGCAAAAACAAGTGCTGTTGAACGCAATAAAAAACGTGAACGTTTAGTAAAACAATATCGTGCACGTCGTGAAGCTTTAAAAGCAAAAGTTAATGATCGCTCTTTATCAGAAGAAGAACGGTTTAATGCTGTGTTGAAATTAGCTGAATTGCCTCGCAATTCAAGCGCAACACGCGTTCATTCTCGTTGTGAATTGACAGGTCGTCCTCGCGGTAACTATCGTAAGTTCAATCTGTCTCGTGTTGTGTTGCGGGATTTAGCCACAGCTGGTCAAATCCCCGGCATGGTCAAGTCTAGTTGGTAATTTTTTATATTAAGGAGATACTGCCATGTCATTTTCCGATCCGTTGGGAGATATGTTGACCCGCATTCGTAATGGTCAACAGGCTCGTAAGAGCGACATAAAAGTGCCTGCTTCAAAATTGCGTGAAAACGTATTAGCAGTTTTGAAACGTGAAGGTTTTATTCGTAATTTTGAACGTGTAAATCTTCGCACGGGCATTGAAGAAATTAAAGTTGAATTGAAATACTATGAAGGTCGTCCTGTTATTAGTGAAATCAATCGTGTTTCAACACCAGGTCGTCGTGTATATTCAAGCGTTAAAGATTTGAAGAAAATCTATAACGGTTTGGGTATTTCAGTTTTGTCAACACCGCAAGGTGTTATGTCTGATCACGAAGCTCGCGTTGCCAATGTTGGTGGCGAAGTTTTGTGTACTGTATTCTAAGAAAGGGGAATAATAACATGTCTCGTGTTGGTAAATACCCTGTCAATATTCCTGCTGGCGTCACAGTCAATTTAAATGGCTTGAATGTTAAAGTTAAAGGAAAATTGGGTGAATTAGAATATACAGCTTCAGATGACGTAAATTTGAAGCTTGAAGATAACAAGTTATGGGTTATTCCAGTTGCTTCTGAAACAGGTATCAATCGTGCTACTTGGGGAACAGCTAGAGCTCGTATCAATAACTTGGTAAAAGGTGTAACCGAAGGCTTCTCCAAGAAATTGGAAATTAATGGTGTTGGTTACAAGGCTGCTGTTCAAGGTAAAATTTTGAAATTGAGCTTGGGCTTCAGTCATGATGTTGATTTTGAAATTCCTGCCGGATTGAAAGTTGCTTGTGCAACCCCAACAAACGTAGAAATTACGGGTGTTGATAAACAGGTTGTTGGTCAATTTGCTGCAGTTGTTCGCGCAAAACGTCCACCAGAACCATATAAAGGTAAAGGGATCAAGTACGAAGGTGAATACATCATTCGTAAAGAAGGTAAGAAGAAGTAAAGGGTAACAAGATGAATAAGACAAAATTAAGTTTTGAATCCCGCCGTATTCGCACACGCGCATCTTTGCGTCGCAAATCGGCTGGTCGTGTCCGTTTATCTGTTTTCCGTTCTGCTCAGCATATTTATGCACAAGTAATTGACGACAAACAGGGCAAAACCTTAGCTGCTGCTTCTACAACAGAAAAGGAAATCAAAGCTACATTGAAAACAGGGGCTAATATCGAAGCTGCTACAGCTGTAGGTAAAGCCGTTGCTGAACGTGCTTTGAAAGCAGGTGTCAAAGAAGTTTGCTTTGACCGCGGTGCTTATGTTTATCACGGCCGTGTGAAAGCTTTAGCTGAAGCCGCTCGTGAAGCAGGTTTGTCATTCTAGAGGAAAGAAAAATGGCACGTACACCTAATACAGATCGTCGTAATAAAGACGAAAAAGAACATGAAATTGAACAACGCGTTCAAGATCATGCCGATGAAATTATTGATAAATTAGTCCATGTAAATCGTGTTGCAAAAACCGTAAAAGGCGGTCGTCGTATGGCTTTTGCTGCTTTGGTTGTCGTTGGTGATAAAGCAGGACGTGTAGGCTTTGCTTCTGGTAAAGCTCGTGAAGTTCCTGAAGCTATCCGTAAAGCAACCGAAAAGGCAAGACGCGATATGATTCGTGTTCCTTTAAAGGAAAATCGTACATTGCATCATGATG
Source organism: Alphaproteobacteria bacterium (assembly GCA_024413465.1). Classification (GTDB taxonomy): domain Bacteria; phylum Pseudomonadota; class Alphaproteobacteria; order CAAGCB01; family CAG-977; genus UBA2903. Next base: position 74,569 of record JAKSVU010000007.1, on the reverse strand, counting down.
TTCATGGCAGATTTGGTGCAGGTTCTGTGATTTTGCGTACAGCTCCAGCTGGTACCGGAATCATCGCTGGTGGTCCATTGCGCGCAGTGTTTGAAGCTCTCGGGATTCAAGACGTTGTTGCTAAATCCACTGGAACACAGAATCCACATAACATGATCAAAGCCACATTTGAAGCTTTGAAAGCTATCAATGCTCCTAAGGCTATTGCAGCAAAACGCGGTAAGAAGGTCAGCGATATTACAGCTGGTCGTGATGGCGTTAAAGCAGTAAAGGAATAATGACATGGCTGAAAAGACTATCAAAATTAAACAAACTGGATCATTAATTGGTTCCACCAAAGTGCAACGTGATACAGTTCGTGGTTTAGGTTTAAAGAAGATTAATTCCACAAAAGAATTGAAGGATACTCCTGCAGTTCGTGGAATGATTGCCAAGGTTGCTCACTTAGTAACTGTGGTTGAAGACTAATCAAGGTTGGGACACCCGTTGTGGTGTTCCTACCCTTCATAAAAGCGAGTTAAAGAAAATGAAATTAAATGAAATTCGTGATAATGACGGTGCCCGTACATCCCGTATGCGTATTTGCCGTGGAGTTGGTTCTGGCAAAGGTAAAACCGGTGGTCGTGGTGGAAAAGGTCAAACAGCTCGTACAGGCGTAGCAATTAACGGTTTTGAAGGCGGCCAAATGCCTTTGTATCGTCGTTTGCCAAAACGTGGTTTCAATAATATTTTTGCATCTAAATTTGCAGAAATTTCATTGGGCCGTTTGCAAGCTGCGATCGAAAAGGGTATGTTGGATGCTTCCAAAGAAATCGATGCTGACGTTTTAGTTAAAGCTGGTGTTTTGAAACACTCTTATGACGGTATCCGTTTGTTGGCTAATGGCGAATTGAAAGCTAAATTGACAATTAAGGTTGCTGGTGCTACTGCTGCTGCTAAAGCAGCTGTTGAAAAAGCTGGTGGTCAAGTTGTTGTTGGTTAAAACTTCGACATTGTAATTTTTTAGCAAAAGAGGGATTTCCCCTCTTTTGCCATGTTTATTTTTAGGAATTTATAATTATGGCTTCTTTACAAAATCAAAAAAACAATACTATGGGTTGGGAAACATTTTCCAAGGCAACTGATTTACAAAAACGTTTACTGTTTACTTTGGGGGCTATGATTGTATATCGTTTAGGAACATTTATTCCATTGCCAGGAATCAATTCTGTTGCTTTGCAGGAATTATTTGCTCGTCAAGCTGGCGGTATTTTGGGAATGTTCAATATGTTTACGGGTGGTGCTTTATCTCGTATGACATTATTTGCTTTAAATATTATGCCATACATTTCTGCATCCATTATTGTTCAATTGGCAGCTAGTGTAGTTCCTTCTTTGATGTCTTTGAAAAAAGAAGGTGAGTCTGGCCACCAAAAAATGAACCAATATACCCGTTATTTAACAGTTTTGATTACGATTATTCAAGGTTACGGTTTGGCCATGGGCTTGGAAGCTATGGTCGGTTCAAACGGTTCTTCAGCCGTTTTGTATCCGGGACAATGGTTCCGCTTTACAACAGTTGTTTCATTATTAGGCGGAACAATGTTTATCGTATGGTTAGGAGATCAAATTACTGCTCGTGGTGTTGGTAATGGGTCTTCTTTGATTATTACCGCAGGTATCGTTGCTGGTATTCCAATGGGGTTAGCTCAAACTTTTGAATTAGCTCGTTCTGGAACTTTATCTACTGGCGCTTTATTGTTTGTTTTGTTTATGGCCTGCGCATTAGTTTACTTCGTTGTGTTTATCGAACGTGCACAACGTAAAATTTTAGTTCAATATCCAAAGCGTCAGGTTGCTGGTCGTATGGCTAATGGTGAATCTTCTCATTTGCCTTTAAAAATTAATCCAACTGGTGTTATTCCACCAATTTTCGCAAGTTCATTGTTGTTATTGCCAATGACGATTGTCAATTTCTCTGCTCGTGAAGGTCAGGGGGCTGATTGGGTTGTGACATTGTCAACTTATTTATCACATGGAACACCTGTTTATCTTGCTTTATATGCAGGTTTAATTGTTTTCTTTACATTCTTCTACACAGCAGTGGTATTTAATCCAGAAGAAACAGCTGACAATTTAAAACGTTATGGTGGTTTTATTGCTGGTATTCGTCCAGGGAAAAGCACAGCAGATTATTTAGATTACGTTTTGACACGTTTGACAGTGTTAGGATCAGCATATCTTGCAGTTATTTGCTGTTTCCCAGAAATTATGATTGCTAAGTTTTCTGTTCCATTTGTTTTAGGTGGAACGACACTTTTGATTGTTGTTTCAGTGGTTATGGAATTTGCTACACAGATTCAATCCCATTTATTGGCTTACCAATATGAAGGATTGATGAAAAAAGCTAAATTAAAAGGGCGTCTATAAAAGTGATTAGCAACGGCAAGCATATCGTTTTGATGGCACCTCCTGGGGGAGGAAAAGGGACACAAGCTCAAATACTTCGTGACTCGTTGAATATTCCTCATTTATCAACTGGAGAAATGTTGCGTGCCGCAGGTCGTGCTGGGACTGAAGTAGGATTGCAGGCAAAGGCCTTGATTGATAAAGGTTGTTTTGTTCCAGATGAAATGATTATTTCTATTATTTCAGAAAGACTTGATCAAGATGATTGTAAGGAAGGTTTCATTTTAGATGGCTTCCCGAGAACTCTTCCTCAGGCAAAAGCCTTAGATACACTTCTGTTTGAGAAGGGGCTTCGCTTAGATCACGTTATTGAAATCCAAGTTCCAGAAGATTTGATTATTCAACGTATTATTGGTCGTTTTTCATGTGCAGATTGTGGAGCGATGTACCATGATACGTTTAAGCCGACAAAAACTTTTGGTGTATGTGATTCTTGTGGTGGTACCCATATGATTCGTCGTCAAGATGATAATTGGGTAACCGTTGTTTCTCGATTAAAAACATATAATTCTATCACAACGCCAGTTTTGCCTTATTATGAATATCAAGGATTGTTGACGACTATTGATGGTGTTGGGGAAATTGACGTCATTAGTGAAAAACTTAAAAAGATTATTTTAAAATAGTTTAGTTTGATTAAGGAGCTGATAGAAAATCAGCTTCTTTTTTTTATGAATAGATTTTTTATAATTTTTGACAAAAAAAATATAAAAATTGTCTATAATTTTCTTGATTCGAATGAAAAGTTATGTAAAATAAAACTAGATTAATCTTAAAAGGGCCAAGAATTATGTCAGAGAATACAGAAGAGTTTTTCGCAAAAGGTTCAGTTCAAAAATTTAAAAGTGGTTTGAAAAACTTAGATAATAAATTAAAAAAATCTATGGTGATTGGTGCTGGAATTTTAGCAACAGCTTTTGCTGTTGGTTGTTCAAATCCAAACGTTGAATCAGAACACACAGATAACGTTCAAAAAACAACACAGATAGATTATAGTAAGCCAACAACAGCTTATGCAATTACTGAACAAGGAGATACATTGTGTTCTTATACGGCTATCCCGAATGATAGTATTTCTTTTGTTCGTTTGCAAGATTTTGTTAATGGTGCAACGAAAAGTGAGACTGGTCGAGAAGTTTTACTTGCAATTTCAGAACAAGGAACAACATTGACAGTTGATAAAGCAGATGCAACAACGATTGGTTTTTTTGATCCAAGTGCAAATGCTATTGTTTTGAATACAAATTTTGACGATAATACGTTGGCATCATGTTTAATTCATGAAGGAAAACATTCTAAACAAGATCATGATTTAAATCCAAAATCAAACGTATATTATACTTTTCTTGATAACACTATTTTGAGCCGTGCTATGGAAGCAGATGCAATGGCAACTCAAGCAAAGTTTTCTTACGAAATGCGTGAACAAGGAGATTCTTTGATATGGAATAGTTTTGCAAAATCTCACCCACATATTACGCAAACGTTTGAGAAAAATGCTAAACAATATGGGAAAAATTCAAATACGACAATGACGGAAACGATGTTGTCATGGTATGATGATATTCCTTATTCAACTGGTTATGATCAAACAATGCTTGAATATGAAGCAAATATTAGCCAACAATTAAAAGGCGATGTTTTAAAACATTGCTTTAATGAACATATTGATGCTGATTCTGTTATCACAAAGGTATGTACTCAAAATGGAAAGCCATATGCAGGAACAGATGGTTCTATTTTAAAAACACCAAGAACATTATCTTTGACGATAGATATGTTTGATGCGTCTGTAACAATTGCTAAATATCAGAATAATAAATCAGGGACATGTGATATGTCAGCCGTAGATATGTATATTGTTAATGGTGGAAAACCAATGGATCAAACGTTTAGACAATTGATAAATGCTGCTGAAAAAACTCATGCAGGTGCGGAAAATACACATAAACAAGAAGTAGCATCGAAAAGTGTTCAAGATAATATGGTTCAGAACATTGCAATGTTGCAACATTTTAAAAATGGTAGATAAAAAATTTTTGTTTGATTTAGGTATCTAAAAAAAGTGACTTCTATTTTTGAAGTCATTTTTTTTATCAGAAAGACAATTTAATAAAAATTTGTTAAATTTCTTGACTCTTTCGCTTGATTCATATAAGTTAGGCACGCTATAGGGTGTCGCAGTATATACACCCTGTATGTTTGTTGCGCTATTAGGCGGAACAAGGTTTATGATTTGTTTATAGGAGATTTAACTTGGCACGTATTGCTGGTGTAAATATTCCGACAGGAAAACGTGTGGTCATCGCATTGACCTACATTCACGGAATCGGTCGGACATTAGCCCGCGAAATCTGCGGGAAGTTGAACATCGAAGAATCACGTCGTGTAAACGATTTGACAGATGACGATGTTTTGAAGTTACGTGAATTAATTGACCATGACTATCACGTTGAAGGTGAACTTCGTCGTGAAGTTGGTGTAAATATCAAACGCTTGATGGATTTAGGCTGCTATCGTGGCTTACGTCATCGTAAAGGTTTGCCTGTTCGTGGACAAAGAACACATACGAATGCTCGTACGCGTAAAGGTCCAGCGAAACCAATCGCAGGCAAGAAAAAAGTTGTTTAATTGAAAGGTGATTAATTCATGGCAAAGACAACACAGGTTCGTACAAAGAAAAGCGAACGTAAAAATATCACTGCTGGAATTGCACACGTCAATTCAACGTTTAACAATTCTAAAGTGACAATCACAGATGCTCAGGGAAATGCTATTTCTTGGTCTTCTGCTGGTGCACATGGTTTTAAAGGTTCTCGTAAATCGACTCCATATGCAGCACAAGTAACAGCTGAAGATGCAGGTAAGAAAGCTGCTGAACATGGAATGAAAACATTAGAAGTATGGGTAAAAGGTCCAGGCGCAGGCCGTGAATCTGCTCTCCGTGCTTTGCAAGCTGTTGGTTTTACAATTACGGCTATTCGTGATGTAACAGCAGTTCCACACAACGGTTGTCGTCCTCGTAAACGTCGTCGCGTTTAGTCGTTGGACTATGGAAAGTTTTTTGCTTTCCATTCGTTAAGGTCGGTGTCTTTTAGACACTATTTGTAAAAGCAGGAGAATACTCGTGATTCAAGATAATTGGCAAAGTTTAGTAAAGCCAAATGATATAAAAACAGTCGGTGAAGAAAAGGACCGTAAAGGTACTTATACATTAGAACCTTTGGAACGCGGTTATGGGATGACATTAGGCAACTCTTTACGTCGCGTATTGTTATCTTCATTGCAAGGGGCTGCTGTGACAGCTATTAAGATTGAAGGTGTTGACCACGAATTTTCTTCAATTGAAGGTGTTCGTGAAGATGTTACAGAAATCATTTTGAACATCAAAATGTTGGCATTGAAATTTGATGGCGAAAATCCACATGATATGTCCTTGAAGGCAAAAGGTCCTTGCACAGTTACTGCTGGAATGATTGAAACTGCTCATGATATTGAAATCATGAATAAAGATTTAGTCATTTGCACTTTGGACAAAGGTGCTGAATTGAATATGGAATTAAAGGTTGGCACAGGTAAGGGATATGTTCCTTATTCTGATAATCGTAAATTGATTGAAGATATGCCACAATGGATTCCTGTTGATTCAATTTACAGTCCAGTTTCAAAAGTTCAATATGACGTCGAAAATGCTCGTGTTGGCGATAAAACAGATTACGATAAGTTGACAATAACCGTTGAAACAAACGGTGCAGTTACACCTCGTGATGCTATTGGTTTTGCTGCACGCATTTTGGTTGATCAGTTGAAATTATTAGTGAATTTCGATGAACCGGAAGAAGACAAAACAGCAGAAAAGAAAAACGAATTACCGTTCCCTAAAGCTTTATTGCTTAAGGTGGATGAATTGGAATTGTCAGTCCGTTCTGCAAATTGTTTGAAAAATGACAAAATTACTTACTTGGGTGATTTGGTTCAAAAGAGCGAACAAGAAATGTTGAGAACACCAAATTTTGGTCGCAAATCATTGAACGAAATCAAGTCCATCCTCAAGGACAAAGATTTAGAATTGGGCAAGAAGTATGAAGGTTGGGCAGATTTGTCCCCTGAAGATAAAGAAGCTCTTTCTAAAGAAATGACAGAGGATCAATTTTAACTAATCAGAGTTGATTAGGACTTCGGCATTCGGGATCTGTATAGATGACGCGAAGAGTTTATATGGAACGGTGTTGAAGGTGTTTTTATCGGTTTCGTGCGCGAAACCCAGATAGGAGGTAAAAATGAATCATCGTAATAGTAAGCGTAAGCTGAATAAATCATTCGCACACCGTCGTGCTATGTTTGCTAACATGGCAAATGCGTTAATTAAACATGAACAAATCAAAACAACGTTACCAAAGGCTAAGGAACTGCGCCCAGTCTTTGAAAAGCTCATCACGATTGCTAAAGTCGGTGATTTGCACAAACGTCGTCAGTTGGTTGAGTTCTTGCGTGATGAAAAGATGGCCGACAAGTTGATTGCGACGTTGGCTCCAAGATACAAAGATCGCAAAGGCGGATATACACGTGTATTGAAAGCTGGTTTGCGTTACGGCGATTGCGCTCCAATGGCCTTGATTGAATTAGTTGACCGTGATGTCAATGCTAAGGGTCAAGACTCAGGTGTCGTCGTTGTTGAAGAAAAAGCAGAAGAAAAATAATTATTCTGCATCTTGAAAAAAAGGGGTAGATGAAAATCTACCCTCTTTTTTTTGCACATATAAAAATATTTTTACCTAAAAATTTTCCACCTGTTAGTTTGTCAAATAATCTGCTGAATGGAAGAGTCTATCAAATATTATTTCAAGATTGTCTTCACCAGTATATTTCATTTTGTTTTACTTCGCTGATTTCTTTGTTGTTATAGAAACGTTCATCTTTAATAGAAAATCGGTTAATTGGCGTTTTAAATCTCCGGAAAGCGAAGATAAATTAATACTTTTCCCTGATTTACTTTGGATTGTAATTTCATTTGGGTTTTTAATAAAATATGCAACTTCATTGATAAGTTCAGTATTATGATCTCGATGAGCATTTGTTAAAAGCATATATTTGACAATACCTTGAATAGTATTTTCACTCAATTCAGATTTACTGTTTTGACCAGGTAGACGTAAATAAAGTGAATCAACGTATTTTTTATATCCATCAATTAATCCATTGTTGACGTAATTGATATCAAAGTATGTAACAACAGTATTTTTTAAAAATGATGAAAGTTCTTTTTCAAAAACATTCTTTTGAAGCATATTTTTTAATGCAATTAATAAGCGTCCTTGTTTTGCATTTGTTATATCGTCAAATTTAAAATGGACAAAAAGTCTTCCAATGTAATTGTCATCTATCGTTATTTGAAGAGACATATCACGAGCTAAAGGAGCATAGTTATATTTTATATTTATGGTTGCATCTATTTGATCTGCACCAGCAAGTAAAAGAGCGTAAAGAGGTTTGTTCCATAAATCATTAGCAGGAGAAAAGTCACTTAAATTAAAAATGATATCATCATTATCTATTTTTAGGCTATGAATTAAATTTAGCAGAGAAAATCGAACATGATGCATTGTCATGTTTAATTCAGAAGCAATATGTTGAATTTCTGTGTATGAATGAATATCAATTTCATCAATTTCGATATTAAAATTAGGAAGGTAATTCAACTTAATGGTTGCTTTTTTGACGTTTAGTTCATCGGTTAATGACATTCCCGTTTGTTGAAATGAAATATTGTTCTGTATTCTGTTCTTTACTAAAAAATGCTGGGAAACTTGTTCGGTTTCTTCTTGTTGTAAAATAAAGATGAAAATGCCACATCCTGTGAACAATAAAAAGAGAATAACTACAGCTATCCACATTGTTTTTGTCATTATTCTTCTCTCCATGGTTTCCAGTTTGGTTTTTCAAAACGACGTCGAATCAAAGAAGTTAAATCAGAAACTTCAGCACAAGCATCTTGATCACAAACAGTAGCTGAATTTAACTTGAAAGAAATAGTATTCTTTTTATTATCAAAATCTAAAAATCCACTAATTAAATGCCATCCAGTTCTTATAATTAAACCACTTGTTTCTTCAATTTCAAAAGTGATAGGCCAATCTGCAACAGCTGTTTTGATGCCAGCAGATTGAATTCTAACAAGTAAATTTACGGGAATAGGACGTTGCGTGATTTTACTGGCAATAGTCATTGCTTGCAAATTATCAATTCTTTCTTCGCCAATTAAGTAAGCAAGGCGTCCAAGATAATCTGTTTTCAAAAGTTCATTATAATCAGCCATCATTAATTGGTGTTCTCGCAACTCTTCATTCTTATGTTCGAGTTCTCGATATTTTGCTAAATTTTGTTGTGTATCAGAAATAATTTGCCAATTTTTTCCAGGTTTTCTGGTGAGTTGAGCTGAGAAAATAAGATCGGTTTTATCCTCATTGTTTGAGGAATCTGGAATATCCATTCCAGGAATATTTTGTGGGACAGTTGTTGCAAAGAAATTCATATTTGTAACGCCATTACAAACAATGTCAGCATAGCTTTGAGCAGCATGAATGATATTTTCTGTAATTTGTTTATCTAAAAATAAAGACTCATTTTCTGTTACGGCTGCAATAGTAAATGGCGAACATCCTTGCCAATGAGCATACTTCCCAGATTTGGCATTATATGGAGCTTTTAAGAAACCGACGTAATGTATTTTTAGTTCAGGATCGGTATCAATAAGATAACTAATTGCTTGAGTTTCTTTTCCCTGGCCATATCTGTTCAATAAGACTACGTTTAAATTTTTTCTGCCTGTAAATCGACCTTCTGTAAAATATCCATCAAGTGTTTCTACAAAATTTCCTTTTTCATTAAAAACGGAAACTTCAGCTCGACCATATACGAGGTTTTCACTACATGAATTGTTTCCAACTGTAATTGTCCATTTATTCATTAAGTATGCTGGTTTATCAGTTGTATATAATATAGAACAAGTCTTTGTCTTTGAGTAAAGACGATATTCAAGGGCGGAAGAATCGATATGGGCTTCAATTTTTTGTTTATCAGCAGGTGGTGTCCAATGGTGAATATCAAAGTCAGTTGTTGTTTGTCGAACAGTGTTGGCTTGAAGCTGTCTAATCTTTATCTTAAGTGCACCTTTTTCTGCTTTCCATCGTTCTATTTTAGAAGCAGCTCCTTGAAAAACTAGGGAATTATTTGCATAGCCATCAAGAATAATTTGTCCTGCTTGAGGGCAATCATGTTCTAAAACGATACCCAATTTTGTTGTTAATTTGGATAATTGTTCTGCTTCAAAAACATTATTATTTTGAGCAAAGATTTTTATTGCAGGAATATCATCACACCATTGCCCATTTGTTGCTTCTGCGAAAATTTCAACGCCTTCTTTTGCAGAGTAGGCAATGCGTTGCATTTCCTTGGATTTATCAAATGTTTGAGCATGACTTAATCCAGGAATTAAAAAAAATAGAAATAAAATTTTAAAAAAACTATTCATGTTTCCCACTATAAATTATTATAATGAAAAATAACAGAAAAATTATTTGAGGAAATCGTGTTTACACCAACAAAAAAATTAATGGATTTTTTAGAAAGACCGGTTCATTTTTGGTTGAATTTATTTTTATGTCTTAATCGATTTTGTCCGGTCTTTTCCCTATTTAAGATTGGGTATATGACACGAGATCGATCTTATTTTAATTTTAAGTTAAAAAAGGAACTTAGAAATATAGGTAATTATTTTTTTTGTATTTCTTTGTTCTTATTGATATGTGGATTTTATCAAGAAATTTTTTCTGAAAAGTCGATTTATTATTTACTGATAATTTTTTGTTTTTTCCTATTATTTAAATTTATTTTACTTTCTCAAATTTGTGCGGGGCTTACTCTTTTCGTTATTTATTACGTTTATCAGGTAGGAATATTATTGGGTGATCTTTTTTTATGCTGGGGGGTAATCTGTTTTTTAATTTCAGAAAATAAATTTCATTTTGCTACGTTTGTTTCAGCTTTAGGGGCATATTTTTCAGCACAGGAAAGTGTTTTATATTCACAATACTTTTATTTTGTCTTTATTCTGTTGTGTTGTTTTGAAATATTTTTACTGATAAACGAAATAAAAAATCAAATTCCGATGTCTGTTCAATCAAAAAGTGTTCAAGATATCATTAGTTTTTTTGGGAAAAAAATAGATGATGAAGATATTTTACCCAAATTAAAGCGAATAAGCCTTTACAAGTATTATCAATCATTTTTTATTTTTATAAGCTTGCTATTTCTAGTGTATGTCTTTTATTTAATGTATCAAGATATAATAGCAACCATAAATGTAAAAAGTTTTTATTTCCCAGAATGGGGAGTTTTCTTACTACAATTCATTTTTATTTGTATGTATAGCCTGTTATTCTCGGACTTAACGGTTTATGAAAGATTTTTATTTTTTGTTAGTTTTTGTGTTTTTTTAACACTTATTCCAAATATGTGTTTAATGGTTCTGCTTTTAGGACTAGCTTTTTGCTATCTAACAAATGCGTATACGCTATTTTTCTGTTTGTTAAAATGTATTGCAATAGATATTGTCTTAATTCTATTAAATTGTAGTTTGAGTTTTAGACAGGGAGCATTTGGGATTGCATTGCTTTCCTTGCCATGTTTTTTATTATTAGCTTGGAGAAAACAACATGATTAAGCGAATAGTTTGTTCTCTTCTTGTCGTTATTTGTTTAGTATTTTTTTATCATCAGAAAAAAAATCAATTTGAAAAAGGGGATATTGTTTTAGTTCCTGTTTTTGACGTACAACAAGGTCATAAATTTTTTTCTGATTATATTCAATTTTCTTATCAACTTATTATGCCAATTGATGCTGTTCAGCTACGAGGGGGATTTATTGTTGTTAATTTAGATACTCGTAAAATAGCTCAATTTGATTCAGTTTATGATTCCCAAAAATCGTTATTGTATTACCAAAATTTACTAAAGTACAGAATTGCTAAAATTGATGGGAAAACAAGTATTTTATTTGGTTCGACTAAATTTTACGTAAAGAAAACAATTAATCCATCAGATGTTTATTATGCTGTTCTGAAAGTAAGAAAAAAACAACCTTCTTTGCTGATTGGGGTGGCGGATATGAATGGAGTTACTTTAAATTAGCATCACACTTGTCAAAATCAACCTGAAAAAATTGAAATCCTTTATTATATTCCTCTGGAACGTCAGTTTCTTTAATAAAACAATAATTATGTAATCCAAAAATAAGTTTCCATCCAAAATTATTTAGAAATTCCTCTGGAAAATATTTTTTTAGAATTTCTACATCTAATTTTCCAGTTTCTTTATCTGTAGCTTTTTCTATAAGTTGCTGACGACCAATTATTCGTAATAAAATATCAGAGATGTTTCTTTCTTTGAGTTTTTGAATAACAAAATCATCATCTTTTGAGTTTAATATTTTATAGTTATCTATGATGCCTTGTCTATTTGTATGATCAGGAAAAGCAAGAGTTGATTTTCCTGACCACCACGCAATTTCAGGTCCATCTGAAATTGTGGTTAAGATTGTTCCCTGTTTTTGTGATAGATAGATTGTTGATTCTGGTTCATAGAAATGTGAGATTCTAGCAAGATACATATTTTCAACAGCAGAAATAATTGCCGTTTGTACCGCAAAAAAGATATACGCCGTTGCAGGAATACCTACGCAAAGTTTTCCTAAAGTTTTTCTGAAAAAAGTAAAATGGGAAGCAATTATATAAAATGATAAAATAAAATTAATTGCCAAAAATGGAGCTTCTGTTCTGCCAAAACGACGCCAAAAAATTGTTCCTATGAAAAATCCAATAAATGGCAAAGTTGATATTAATAATAGTTTCTTTTGTTCTTTGTTCGCATAGAAATATGCAGAAAAACAAAAGATAAGAGGAATATAATTTATTCGTATAAAAACATTTTTTTCAAAAAATGATGAAGGGGGTAATAATTCGATTATTGTGACAGACCATGCTTCGTTTAATTCATGGTCGATTGGTGGGAAAAAAACGTCTTTTCCAAAGGAAAAATAAACAGTTAGGATTGTGATAATTCCTAAGGCAGATAAAAAAATAATTTTTTTTGTTAAAGTTTGGGGATTTAATTTAGTTAATATGTAGAAAGAAAGAGTAATGAGCGCAAAAATGAAGAAATGAAAAAAAGAAAGTCTTCCAGAATCGATATGCAAAAATCCTTCAAATGGTGGATTAATTAGTAAACAAATAAGTATTGCAATTGTAGAGTAAAAAGCAAATTGAGTAATTTTTTCCAATTCAAAATTTTTAAAAAAGTAAGCTAACGTAAGCCCCGAAATGAGAAGTAATGCTCCGACACACCCTTCTGGAGATGACCAGATAGCAAGACCAATACAAGCTCCAGCAAATTTAAGCCAAAAATCTTTTTCAGTTTGAATAAATTTAAATATCCCAAATATAGTCAAAATATGGAAAAAATTAAGCAAAATATGATGATCAGGACGACCTGCAAAAAAAAGTTCTAGGATTGAAAATTGGCTGAAGTAAGAGATGAAAATAAAAAAAGCAATTTTTTTAGATCCAAAAATCCTTCCTATTTTGATTAAAACTATTGTTGAAAGTAATCCGACAAAAGGAATTGTGAAAAATCCACCCCAAAAGACCGCATTTTTAACAGTTAAAAATGGTAAAAAAGGAAGAGTTGTAATTAAAAAAAAGATATCCATAATTCGTGTGTAATGTAAAATTTCACCGAAAGGATAATTGTTGTGTAAGAAAGGGGTTTCTGCCCAATTTTTTGATTGAATTAGATCCATTAGTCGAAGGGCATGGGTATAAGTATCTGTGTCAATGTAACATGGAGCAGAATGGACAATGGTAAAAAATTGCCACAAAATAAAAAGAGAAATTGTAAGAGTATAATCCCAATTTTGCTTAAGACTAGAAATTGAACAAAGTTCCTTGATTCGTGATGTCATTTGTTTTTTCTTCCTCAGGTATATAAATAGGGCTAAACGGAAAATGTTTTGCACATCGAGGTTCGTATAAATCAGCAGCACCTAATTCAATGTCTCCACCAGTTCCTGTTCTTTTGTGTGAATAAATAGCAGGTTCATTGCAAATTGCACATTTTGACTTAAGAGCATAAATCTGATCTGCAATTTTTTTTAATTTGGCAACGATATCAAAAGGTTCACCTTTCCAATTCATATCTAAACCACAACAAATGACGCTAATATTTCGATCGAGCAAAGTTGTAATACATTCAATGATATCTCCACCAAAATAGGGTTCTGTAAAGAATTGGATTTCATCGAAAAAAGCAGCTTTTACGTTATTTGTTCCATGTGAACGCAAAATTTCATCTGTGTTTGATAAGTTAAAAGCCTGAGCTGCTACACCATCATGAGTTTTAATTTCGCAGATGCCATAACGAGTGTCAAAGGATGGTTTTATTAAAACCATTTCTTCTTTGAAATTCCGGGCTTTGTTAAGTAATGCTGACGTTTTACCAGCGAACATTGGGCCGATAATCAGTTCGAGTTTTCCCCTCATTTTTTCCCCATACTTTGTGGATTAATTTTACTGTCGGTTTTGCTTTTTGATAGAATTAAAATCATCTGTCAAAGAAAAAATAATTAAATAAGTTTTTCAATAAGTTGTGTCTTTTTCCAAAAGTTAACGAAATAAAAAAATAAAAGATGAAAAAATAAAAAAAAGATGTTATCATTTATCCACTTAAATGTTTGATATTTAAATGAAAGAGGCAGAGATGATTTCACAAGGCGTGGTGGTTACCCTGTATGGCATGGGGGGCGTTTTTATTTTTTTACTGCTTTTAATCAGTTGTATGTATTTCCAAGCTTGGGTTTTGAAGTATCTAGGTATTTCTGATGAGGCACAAGAATCGTCTGCAGAAGATGATGCTTTAATTGCAGCAGCAATCGCTGTTAAGGTCAAAAATAGTTAAAGGATTGAAAAAATGGCTAAAAAATTAGTAAACTTTATGTGCACAGCGTTCCGTGATGGATTCCAATCTGTTTTTGGAATGCGCGTTTTACCAAAAGATTATTTACCTGTTGTTGAAGCTGCAAAAGATGCGGGTATTAGATATATGGAATCGGGCGGTGGTGCAGCTTTTCAATCTGCGTTCTTTTATTGTAATGAAAATGCGTTTGATGTGATGGATAAATTCCGTGAAGCAGCTGGACCTGATGCAAATTTACAGACATTATCTCGTGGAATTAACGTGGTTGGTCTTGAATCAATGTCTACAGACTTGATTAAATTGCATGCTAAATTATTTAAAAAGCATGGGGTAACAACGATTCGAAATTTTGATGCTTTGAATGACCCTCAAAATTTGATTGCAAGTGGTAAGGCTATTGTTGAAGCTGGGTTGAAACATCAGTTAACGATTACAATCATGTCTTTGCCTCCTGGTTGTGTCGGGGCTCATGATCCTGATTTTTATGAACAACGTTTAAAAGCTGTTATTGATGCGGGAGTGCCTTTTGATTCAATTTGTTTGAAAGATGCCTCAGGTACAACGACTCCAGCAATTGTTGGTGAAACAATTAAGCGTTTTCGTAAAATGATTGGGGATGATAAGTCTATCTCTTTCCATACACATGAAACAGCAGGATGTTCAGTTTTAACGTGTATGACAGCAATTGAAGCTGGCGCAACGAAAGATAATAATTTTACAGTTGATGTTTCCATGACACCGGTCAGTGGGGGAACATGTTCTCCAGATATTTTAACGGTATGGCATGCTTTACGTGGAACGGATTATGGAATGGACGTTGACATAGATAAAGTCCGTAAAGTAGAAGAAATGTTGAAGGATTCTTTGAAAGATTATTTATTACCTCCAGAAGCAACAAAAGTTAATCCGATTGTCCCATGGAGCCCATTGCCAGGTGGGGCTTTAACGGCAAATACTCAGATGATGAGAGATAATGGTATTTTGGATAAATTCCCAGAAGTTGTTGAGGCTATGGAAGAAGTTGTCCGTAAAGGTGGTTTTGGAACAAGCGTTACACCTGTTTCTCAATTTTATTTCCAACAGGCTTTTAATAACGTTATGCAAGGAAAATGGAAGAAAATTGCTGAGGGATACGGAAAAATGGTTTTGGGATATTTTGGAAAAACGCCAGTTGCTCCAGATCCTGAAGTCGTTAAAATTGCTGCTGAACAATTGGGGAAAGAACCTACAACAGAATCTCCTATTGCTATCAATGATCGTGATGAAAAGAAACAAGTTGCTTATTACAAACAGCAATTGCGTGAAAATGGATTGGCAGAAACAGATGAAAACGTCTTTATCGTTGCTTGTTGTAAAGAAAAAGGTTTAGCTTTCTTGCGCGGTGAAAGTAAGGTTAATGGTATTCGCTATAAAGAACAACCTAAGACTGCAGTTACAAACGGATCGTTTGTCGTTGATGTAAATGGTAAAAAATATAATGCTACCTTAAATGGCGATAAAGTCACAGTTAATGGCAAATCCTTTAATGTTACAATTGGTGATGCAAAGGCCGAACAAACGGTTTCTGCAGGAAATGGAGGTGTTGACGTAGTGGCTCCAGTTCCAGGAACAATTCTAAAATTGTTAGTTGCTGAAGGAGATGTTGTTCAGAAGGATCAACCTGTGGCTATGATTGAAGTGATGAAAATGGAAAGTCCTATTCCAGCTCCAGCTTCTGGTAAAGTTGCAAAAATAGCTATTCATAAAGGTGATCAAGTAACATCAGGTCAAGTTTTAATGACTTTGGCATAAGAGGTGAAGAATGGATAACATAGATGAACAACTTGTTATAGCAAAACATCGTCATAAATTTGTATTGTGGTTGGTTGTTGTGCTTGCAGCTTTGATTTCAGGTTATGAAGTTTTGTCAGCATTTGTTGCAAAATATTCAAATGAAATTGATAATTTTATGGCAAATCATGAAACAATTGATGAATTGATTAAATCAACAGGAATATATGGATTTTTACATAGTGATCCAACAGCTTCCCAAAATATGGTTGTTTCAATGGGAATTGGCCAGTTTATTATGATTGGTGTGGGAATGATTCTGATCTATTTGGCTGTGGCTAAAGGTTTTGAACCATTACTACTAATTCCAATTGGATTTGGCGGTATCTTGTCAAATGCTCCATTTGCTGGTGTCGCGGAAATTATGGATGGAACTAAGGGATTTTTATTGTACATCTATGAAATTGGAATTGCTCCACCAAGTATTTTTCCATTGATTATCTTTATGGGAATTGGGGCAATGACAGATTTCGGACCGATGATTGCAAATCCAAAGGTTGCTTTGTTAGGTGGAGCAGCTCAGTTTGGTATTTTCGCTACCGTTTTAGGTGCTTTAGCAATGACGGATGCCGGATGGGTAAACTTTAGTTTGTCTCAAGCTGCTTCTATTGGAATTATTGGAGGAGCTGATGGTCCAACTGCAATATTTTTAACAGGTCGTTTAGCTCCAGAGTTAATGGGGGCTATTGTTGTAGCAGCTTATTCATATATGGCATTGGTACCAATTATTCAGCCACCAATCATGCGCTTGTTGACAACAAAGGCTGAACGCAAGATTAAAATGAAACAATTACGTGAGGTTTCCCGTAAAGAAAAATTGATATTCGTTTTCTTGGTGTTACTAGCTTGCATTTTATTTATTCCATCTGCAGCTCCTTTAATGGGTATGTTGATGTTTGGTAACTTGTTAAAAGAATGTAAAGTTGTTGATCGTTTGTCAAAATGTGCAGCAAATGAACTGTGTAATATTGTGACAATTTTTATTGGTTTAACGGTTGGTTCTAAATTGTCTGCGGATAAATTTTTAGCTAAAGAAACATTGGGCATCCTAGTTCTAGGTCTGATTGCTTTTTCAATAGCAACGGCAGCTGGTGTTTTAATGGCTAAATTGATGAATGTGTTCTGTAAAGAAAAAGTAAATCCACTAATTGGTGGTGCAGGTGTTTCTGCGGTGCCGATGGCAGCTCGTGTTGCTGATAAAGTGGCTAGAGAAGAAGATCCAACAAACTTTATTTTAATGCACGCTATGGGACCAAACGTTTCTGGTGTGATTGGATCAGCGGCAGCTGCAGGCATTTTATTAATATTGTGCGGATAAAATGTCAAAAGCGTTAGCTTTAGGATTTTTTTTAACGGAAGATTATGATCAGGCCACAGCAGAGATTTCTGCTGTGGCTTTGACAGATTTAGAAAAGAAAGTTTATCAAGCCATCTTTTCAGATTTAATGAAAAATACAGATTCTTTGATAACAGAGGAATTAATCGAAAAATCAGATCAGTTATCAATTAATGGACTGCTATATTTAAGTAAATTCTTTTTAAGAAAAAAAAATATAGAACAAGCTCAATTTTATATAGATAAGGTTTTAGAACGTGATACTCAAAATATCACGGCTTATTTATATCAAATTGAATTATTTGATTTGGTGGGAGATGGGGATCAAATTATATCTACTATTCAAAAAATTTATCCAAAGTATAAAAATGATGTGCGCGTTTTGTGTTGTGTGGGAACTTATGCGGCAAAATTTGCTAAACAAAAACAAGCAAATTTTGTATTTAAACTTGCTTTAAAAAAAGATATACTGTTTCCTTTATTTTGTCAGGGGTTTTATCAATATTTACAGACTGAAAATAAAGAAAAAAAAGCAATTTCTTATTTGCTTCAAGCAGAAAAAATTAGGCCTAATCAAGAAACCGTTGTCTATAATTTAGCAATGATGCTTCCTTTGATTGGAGAAACGGCAAAAGCAGAAGTTTATTATGCAAAATTAAATCAAATTTACGATGGCAATTTATCAGATAAATTAAAATCAGGGTGGGCTGATGCCTTATTTGGAGCCCAAAAATATGTTGAAGCTTTTGATATGGCAAAAAGCATTTCAGAAACTTATTATTTCAAAACGGGTGTGGATAATTTTTTACAAAAAACTCTCTATCTAATGACGACAAAAAATTTAGATCAAGCAAAAATTCGGGCAAAACAATGGAGAGAAGAAAAAAAGGACGATATTGTTATTCGTCATGCGTGTACAGCCATTATTCAGGATGAGCAGGAAGAAGAATTATCACCAGAGTATGCTCAATTTGTTTTTGATGCATTTGCTCCTGAATTTGAAAAAAAATTGTTGGGAAGCTTGGATTATAGAGGAATGGATTTACTTGATAATGCTCTCTCATATTATCAAATTGAAAAATATCAATATTTTCAAATTTTGGATTTGGGGTGCGGAACGGGGTTAATGGGATTTTCCATTCTAGAACATGCAGCTTTGCGATATAGGTTAATTGGTGTGGACGTTTCGGGATTAATGTTGGATGAAGCTCGGAAAAAAATGTTATATACACAGCTTATTCAAATGGATATAAAAACGTTTTTACAACAATCAAATTATCAATACGATTTAATTACGATGATGGATGTTTCTAGTTATTTTGTAGATTTATTTGATATCTTGAAGCTTTGCTATCTAAATTTGCTTGTAGATGGAATAATGATTTTTTCCATTTTAAAAAATAATCAAGAAAGACCGGGACTTCAATTTAATGGTCAATATGTTCATGATGTTAAAAAAGTAGAACAATGTCTTGAAAAAATTGGTTTCAAACTTGTTAATAAATTTGAAGCAGTTTTGCGTAAAGAATTGAACAGGGATGAAACGTCAGTTGTTTTTACGGTGAAAAAATGAACGAAGAACAGCGATTACTGATTGAAAAAATAAACAAATTTAATACTGAAAATAAATTTGATTATGCTATCAAGGAAATTCGTTTGTACGTTGAACAATATGAAAAAGATATTTACGTTCTTGTAGCAATGGGAAATGCTTTGTATGGATTAAAAAAATATGATGAGGCGTTGGTATATTACAAACAAGCAGTTCTTTTAGACAAGACAGATACTATTGCGTTGACAAGTATGGCCACGATTTATTATGAGCAAGCAAAGTATGATCAAGGAGTTGATTTATGTTTTAAAGCGTTAAATCGAGATCCTGATAATGAAAGGGCTATGCTACTATTAGGAAACTTTTATTATGTAACGAAACAATTTGAGAACTCTTTAAAGTATTATGAAAAAGCATTGTCTTTATCTACTACAGACAGATTAGTTATTTTGTCAAATTTATCAAAATTATGTTTAGAATTAGGATTTGCAGACAGAGCAGAACAATATAGCCGTGAAATTATAGAGAACGAAGGAGAGGATGATATTGAATCTTTATATATTTTAGGGCAAGCTCTTGAACAGTTAGAAAAATTTGCTGAAGCAGCGCAAATTTTTTTGACAATTCTGAAAAAACATGAAACGACGGATATGCATGTTACTTTAGGTGGCTGTCTGTATAATATGATGCTAAAAGGTCAAGATGTGTATACACTACTTGATTTATGGTTAGATAACTTTCCCGAAAATCCAATTGCTCTTCATACATTAAAAACGATTGAAAATGAAGCAACTAGAGCATCAGCTGATTATGTAAAAACACTATTTGATGCTTTTGCAGATTGTTTCGATGAAGTTTTAGAAGGATTACAATATCACGCTCCAACCTTAATTGCGAAAAAGGTGACAAATTATTACAAGGGGGGAAATATTCTTGATTTAGGTTGTGGTACGGGGTTATGTGGTTTTGAGTTGGCTAAATTGATACCAGTCGATCAACTAGATGGTGTTGATTTGTCAGAAAATATGATAAAGAAGGCACAATGTCGAAAATTATACCATTTGTTAGAACAGGCAGATATTTCCAATTATCAAAAATTGAATACCTATACTGTGATTATGTCTGCAGATGTCTTAACGTATTTAGGAGATTTGAAAGAAGTTTTTGAACAAGTTTGGAAAAATTTAGTTCCAAAGGGTTATTTTATTTTTTCCGTTTCAAAAGGATCTGGTGATAAATATGAAATGGAAAAGTCCGGTCGATTTGTCCATTCTAAGGAATATATTCGTTCTTTATCGCTCAATCACTTTGAAATTGTAGAGTGTGAAGAAGTTATTTTACGCAAAGAGTTAAATGAAGATGTTCACGGATTTATATTCGTTTTAAAGAAAGATAGTGAAAAATAAAATCTTGATTTTTTTTACTCACCGGATAAGATGATTTTACTTTAGATTTTTTAGAGGTGGTACTATGTCTGAACAAGTTATGTCAAAGTCTGCTTCAGGTTTGTTTAAGAAAATTTTAAACAATGAAGCTACTAGTGGTATAATCATGATTATTGCAATGGTTGTTGCAATTATTTGTGCGAATACTTCTGCAAAAGAACCTGTTGAACAATTTTTACAAACATCAATCAGATTTGGGATTGGTTCTTTTGAATCTGCTAGATCAATTGAATGGTGGGTAAATGACGTTTTAATGGTATTTTTCTTCTTGCAAGTTGGCCTTGAATTAAAAGGTGAAATGAAAGAAGGATCAATGTCTGATGCTAAAACGCGTTTGGCTCCATGTTTGGCAGCTTTAGGTGGAATTTGTTGTCCTGCTATTATTTATGCTATTTTAAATAATGGTAAAGGGGATATGATGAATGGTTGGGCTATTCCAACAGCTACGGATATCGCATTTGCGGTTTGCGTTTTATTATTAGTAAGTAAAAATATTCCTAAGTCTGCAAAAATGTTTTTATTGGCAGTTGCTATTGCAGATGATTTAGGTGCAGTTATCATTATTGCTTTATTCTATAGTCAAGGTGTATCAATGGGAATGTTAGGATATGCATGTATCTTCGTATTCTTATTGTATTTATTGAATAAGGCACAGGTAACTAATTTCTTACCGTATATGATTTTAGGTGTCGGATTATGGATTTGTTTCCATAGTGGTGGTATTCATACGACAATTGCCGGTGTAGTTGTTGCATTTACTTATCCGATGCATGTTCAAGGTGAAAAAGAATCTCCATTACATATCTTATCAAAAACAGTTACACCATGGGTAAATTATTTGATATTGCCATTCTTTGCTTTTGCAAGTGCAGGTTTAGAATTAAAAGGAATGACAATGGAAACAGTCAAAAACACTTTGACTTTGGGTGTAGGATTAGGTTTGTTCCTGGGAAAACAGATTGGCATTTTTGCAACAACAATAGCTTTGTTAAAAATCAAAATTGCTTCCTTCCCATCTACAGTTACGAAAATGGATATTTATGGAATATCTGTTTTAGGTGGTATCGGATTTACAATGGCTTTGTTTGTTGGAAAATTAGCATTTGCTGGAAATGAATTGTTACAACAAGAAATTCGTTTGGGCGTTATAGCTGGTTCGGTTATTTCAGCTTTGTGGGCAGCTATTGTTTTCCGTTATGGAAGATCAATGCAGAAAATTTTTATGAAATTTTGCCCTAAAGCAAAATAAGTAGAAATATTTTGTGTGAGATTATAGAAAATACCCGTCGAAATGATGGGTATTTTTTTTGAAAAAAAACTTTATTTTTTTGATAATTGTGGTAAAAGAAAAGCACAAAAATTTTTAACACCCGAATGGGTCGGGTTATGAACAGTCTTTATTTAAAGGAGATTTTAATATGGCAGTTCGCGTAGCAATTAATGGTTTCGGTCGTATTGGCCGTTTAGCTTTCCGTGCATTGGCAGAATCAGGCCGCACAGATGTGGATGTCGTTGCAATCAACGATTTAGGTTCTCCACAAGCTAACGCTCATTTGTTGAAATTTGATTCAGTACATGGTAAATTCCCAGGCGAAATTTCAGCAACAGACGATTCTATTACAGTAAATGGCAAAAAAATTAAAGTTGTCGCAGAACCAGATCCAACCAAATTACCTTGGAAAGAATTGGATATCGATGTTGTTTACGAATGCACAGGTCGTTTTACAGATGCTGATAAAGCAAAAGTACATTTAGAAGCTGGCGCAAAACGCGTATTAGTTTCTGCTCCTTCAAAAGGTGCTGATTTGACGGTTGTTTATGGTGTTAACCATGACAAATTGACAGCAGAACACAAGATTGTTTCTAACGGTTCTTGCACAACAAACTGCTTGTCACCAGTTGCTAAAGTTATCAACGACAATTTTGGTATTGTTCGTGGTTATATGACAACAATTCACAGCTACACAGGTGATCAACGTACAGTTGATACATTGCACAAGGATTTGTATCGTGCTCGTGCAGCTGCTTTGTCAATGATCCCAACAACAACAGGTGCTGCAAAAGCTGTTGGTTTGGTATTACCAGAATTGAATGGTAAATTACAAGGTTCAGCTATCCGTGTTCCTACAGCTGATGTTTCAGTTGTTGACTTGAAAGTTGTTTTGGAAAAATCTACAACAGAAGCTGAAGTCAATGCTGCTATCAAAGCTGCTGCAGAAGGCCCAATGAAAGGTATCTTGGGATACAATGATTTACCATTGGTATCTTCAGATTTCACACACGATTCTCACAGCTCAATCTTCCATGCTGACCAAACAAAAGTTATCGATGGTAACTTCTTGCGTATCCTCAGCTGGTATGATAACGAATGGGGCTTCTCAAATCGTATGTCTGATACAGCCGTTGCAATGGCAAAATTCATTAAATAAGATTTTGAATTGAAAGACGGCTTCCTCCCATAGAGGGAGCCGTTTTTTTTAACTTTTTTAAATAAGGAAAAAAGATGTTTAACACAATTAAAGATTTAGATGCAGCTGGCAAAGTTGTTTTCGTTCGTGCAGATTTGAACGTTCCATTCAAGGACGGAAAAGTAACAGATACAACACGTATTGATCGTTTTGTTCCAACAGTAAAAGCTTTAACATCAAAAGGTGCAAAAGTTGTTATTGCTTCCCACTTTGGTCGTCCAAAAGGTCAAGTTGTTCCAGAAATGAGCTTAGGTCAAATCGTTGCTGACGTTGAAAAAGCATTAGGACAAAAGGTTCCTTTTGTTGATGATTGTATCGGTGAAAAAGTTTCTGCAGCAATCAAAGCTATGAAGAATGGTGACGTTATTATGCTGGAAAATTTGCGTTTCTATGCGGAAGAAGAAAAAAATGATGCAGATTTTGCTGCTAAATTGGCAAAAGATGTCGATATTTATGTTAATGATGCATTTTCTTGTGCACATCGTGCTCATGCTTCTACAGAAGGAATGGCAAAGTTAAAACCAAATGCAGCTGGTTTATTGATGCAAGCTGAATTGGAAGCTTTGGATGCTGCTTTAGGTAATCCAGTCCGCCCAGTTGCAGCTATCGTTGGTGGTGCAAAAGTTTCAACAAAGTTAGATTTGTTGGGTAACTTGGTTAAAAAAGTAGATAAATTAGTTATCGGTGGTGGTATGGCTAATACATTCTTGTATGCTCAAGGTGTAGAAGTCGGGGCCTCTTTGTGTGAAAAAGAAATGGCTGATACCGCTCGTGAAATTATGGAAAAAGCAAAAGCTGCACATTGCGAAATTATTTTGCCTGTTGATGCTGTTGTTGCTGCTGAATTTGCTGAAAATGCTGCCAACGAAACAGTTGATATAAGAGCTGTTCCTGCAGACAAGATGATTTTAGACATTGGACCAAAATCTGTCGAAGTTGTTAATGCTAAATTGGCAGAATGCAAGACAGTTATTTGGAATGGTCCAGTAGGTGCTTTTGAAATTAAACCTTTCAACAAAGCAACGTTTGCTATTGCTGAAAAAGTTGCTGATTTGACAGCCAAAGGATTAAAATCCATTGGTGGTGGCGGTGATACAGTATCTGCTTTGAAAAAAGCTGGTGTTGCTGCTAAATTATCATATTTATCAGCTGCTGGTGGTGCTTTCCTTGAATGGATGGAAGGTAAAATTTTGCCAGGTGTAAAAGTTTTGGAAAAATAATTTTTTCTCAAAATTAACTTTAGGGGAGCTTTTGATTTTTCAAAAGCTCCTTACTTTTTTTAGACAAAAAATATGAAAATTTCAAAAATTTGTCATATCTTTTTCTAAAAAGTATGTTATATTATAATAAATATAATTGTAACGGGAGTACTAGCCATGGCAAAAAGTAAAGAAGAACGGATTTATGATGAATTCTTTAATAAACAAAGAAAAGAAGAATATAGAAATCGTAATAAAGATCCAATGGAACTGGCTTTAGCAGAGCAACGTGCTGCTCATACGGTGATGTATGAAGAACCGGTAAGACAAGAAGATAATTCAACTATTTCATGGGATGAAGCAAGTCAGATTTATCAAGAAACTTTGAAAAATCAACCAGTTGCTGAAGAAACTGTTGTCACACAGCCTCAAGTTGAACAAGAAAAAGAACCGGAAATGATTGCTCATGAAATTCCTGGAAAGGGGATTATTCAGGAGAAAAAGTTAGAAAATGGATCAAGTGAATTCGTTTATCTTGATGAGAATGGCAAGATGTTCTGTTATGAAACGGACAGAGGATTACATTTCTTTGCACATGATGCTGAAGGAAGAAGTATGGGATCCGTTGATTATTTTGATAATGAATTTACAAAGGCAGAATTTGTTACACCGGAAGGTAAGGAAATAGAATTTTCCGCTACAGAAGATCATCAACTTGATTTGTCTAAAATGGGGGAAGAAGAGGTTTCAGCTTGGAATACTTTAAGTGCTGAATTGGCAAAATTAACAGAGCAAAGAAGTGATTTTTTTAATCAATGGAAGATGATGGAGCAACAAAAAGAAAATGTTGCAAACCAAGAAGATGAATTTGTTATTGAATCTGTTGAAGAGCCAGTTGTTGAAAACGTTATAGAGCCGGGACAATCTGTTGAAGAACCAGTTGTTGAAAACGTTGTAGAGCCAGAACAATTAGTTGAGGAACCGGTTGTTGAAAATGTTGTAGAGCCAGAAGAGGTAGAAGGTACCTTTGGTGGTGTAGGTGAAGATGAACATATTGATGAAAAACAAGATGGTTTTGTGAATGTTCCAGGAGGACAGGTGGTTGAAAATCCGTATCCAGCTTCGCAATTAGTTGATGAAGAAGATGATGAACATACAGGATCTTTTGGTATAGGTGGAGCCGAACCAGAAGAAGATGATGAGCATAAGGATGATTCTGAGAAAGATGTTTTGACGGAGACTTACTTAGGTGGTCCTGAAAAATTGCAACGTTGGTTAAAAACTTATGCAATTGAAGGCTCTTTATCGCAACCACAAGTTGCATCTCCGTTTGCCGGAATTAGTTCTGTTAAAGATGTAAAAGGATATACATGTAAGTCTGTATCAATGGAAACAGGCAATAAGATGTTTGTTGGTAGACATAGAATTGATTATTCTAATAATAAACAGAAGGCTCCTACATTGCAAGAAGCGTTAACAATGGTTCGTATGGGGCAAATGAATGGTTGGACTTCTTGTCGATTAAAAGGTTCTTCTGAAATGAACAAGCAGTTGTTTATTGCTTGTCAAATATTAGGTATGCCTGTAAAAGATTTTGTTCCGACGGAGGAAATGATAAAAGCTGCTAATGATGCTTCTGAAAGGTATAATCCAACAATTCCAAAATATACTGAAAAGGAATGGAATGAAATGGATTCTGAAGCACAAAAAAATGCACTTGAAAATATAGATAAAATTACAAAATCTCGCTTGCTTAATCGTGTTGCAGATTTGGATCGTCGTTTTGACGTTGTTGATTCATATGCTAAAGAAAAAGAGCCATCATTTGAAAGTGTACGGGCTGCTCATGCTGATGGATATGGTCCGTTTAATGCAAAAGATGTACAGTTGCAAAAAGATGTTCAGAATACAAAAGGTGTTGATTCTTCACAAGAAAATGGATTAAATGAAGTTTCGCAAACTCAGACAGCTCCAAAGAGTTTGCAACAAAGAATGGTTGATGATTTATATTTGAAAACTCTAGATGGTAAATATAACGAAACACAGGCTAGTGGGATTGCGATGTTGTATAATGGGTATTATAAAGAAGCGGAATCCTATTTAGGAAAATTATCTGAAGATCAAGCACAAGAAAGACAGAATCTTGAACAAGATATGTCTGGAAAAATGCATCAGAAGTGGAATGAAATTGAAGAAAAATTAGAAAAAGGGGATAGTTTATCAAAAGAAGAAGAAAAAATTATTTGCTTAAGAGATGCTTGTCGTGCAGATAGTCTTAAAAAAGGTGTAGAATCTTTTGATAGTGTTCAAGTTCCTCGTAAATTTTGGTCAGAAGATGTAGAAAAAGAAGCTGTAGAGAGTGGTCGGGGTATTACATTAAGATATATGTATGCAACAGAACAAACAAAGGCAAATTTGGTTTCTGTAATGGAAAAAGCTGTGAAGTCTCCTGAAGATTTAAAGAAAAGAGATGAGATTCAAATAGTTGCGGCTGTTCCTGAAACATTAGATGATATTCCAGGAAAGAATCCATCTAAAAAATTGCAAAAAATTGGTGATATTCGGTCAGACAATATTGCAAATGAAGAAAAATATCAAAAACAATTTGCAAAGATGACGAAAGGTAAACAATTAACATCAGTTACTGGTAAGTACCAGTCAAAATCTGCTCAAGAAAGTAGTAATCAGTTTAATAATCAGGTTGAAAAGAAACTAGGTAGATATGTCTTTAAAAACGTTACGGATAGAACTTATTAATTGGTGAGAAGCTATGACTGAAGAACAAAAAGATACACAAAAATTAAAAAAAGTTTGGAAAAAATTGAAAGAAGATCAGGAGACTTCTTACAGTCGTATGCATAAAAGTAAAAGTGCAGGCGCTATCTCTGATGTAAAAGTTGTAGAAAAGGACGGACAGAAAAAGGTTGAGATTTCAACTGTTAATGGTGGAAAAATTTATGATGATGGATCAAAAGCTGCAGAATTCCATTCTATGAAGCCAGAAGAAAAAATTTCTGCTTCAAAGTTAGAAGCTTTAATTCAACAAGTTTTGAATGAAGGATGGGCATCAACAGTAGATGATTTAACACCTGACGTTGTTCGTCAATTGAAAAAAGCCTGTGAAGCCAAGGGGATCAAAACCTTTGGTAATACAAGTGAAAAAGCTGAAAAAGAGCATGCTGAAAAAATGAATGAAAATTTGAACAAAAAGCGTGAGAATGAGGCTAAACAGCAAAGAAATCAAAACAATAATGATGGTGAAAAAAAATTAGATTTGTTTGCTAGAAGAGAAGAAGCACAGCGTGCTGTTTCTGAGATTATGGAAGCTAGAAAGAAAGTTGAAGCATCTCATAGACGTTATGATAATTCTGTTCAAAAAATGAAAAACAAAATTATTTCAGATGAAAAGAAAAGATGTGAAGATTTCTTGAAAGAATTGCGTGAAGAAACATTTAAAAAATTTATCGAAGAAACTCGAGATCAATTATATGGTTCATCTCATATGTCCGAAAAAATTGCTGAAAAGAAGAAAAAGGGCATAAAGTTAACTTCAGAAGAAGCAAAGTTAGATGCTTGTGCTGTTAAGTATGGATTAAGTGCTGATCCTAAAAAGGATACAAAAACGTTAGCTGAACAGAAAAAAATGTTTGCTTTAAAGGATTTAAATCCGAATGCTAAGAAAGCATATGATGAAAAAGCAAAATATTTTAGAGGTGTTCGTGATACGAAAATAGTTACTTTGGAACGCAATGCTGCTGAAGTTGAATTGGCACATATGCAAGGTGAAAATATAGAGTTTACAGAAGAGAGTTTTCGTAAATTTGCATATAGATATTTGCCTATGGATTATACGGATAAAAAAGCAATGGAAAATGCCAGAAAAAGTTGTTTTGAAAAGATAGGTTTAGCTAAAGGTGAAAAGACAAGCATTCGTAGAAAAAATCTTCAAGAGAGTAATGAAAAAATTGCCGCTGAATTTTTAAACCGTGGTTTAACGCTGGATGGACAAGAGCTTCAAGCTTCTGTAGAAGGCCCGTCAATGATGAAAGGTTTGCATGGGCGGATTATGGAAAAGAATAACATATTGAAAGAAAAAGAAAATAATCAACAATCACAAGTTCGATCTTCTTTTTCTCAAGCAATTCAGGCAAAAATGTTTGCTGAAAGGTTTGGTCGATAATATATATTGTGTCTGTTAACCCCATTTTAAGATATTAGTTGTATAACTAGAATTACGGGGTTAACAACAGGGAGAAATGCCATGGATACAATCGTATTAAAAGATGAAGAACGTCAGCCTTGCGAGATTTGGACCAGAGTGATGGGGTATTTCCGTCCAGTAGAGGGATTCAATATCGGGAAAAAAGCAGAGTTTGCTGAACGCTTAAATTTTAGTGAAAAAATTGCTTTGGAAAAATCTTCCTGTTTGTGTGAAGCAGCTGAATAGAAAATTTAAAAAGCCCTCTTGAAAAAAAGAGGGCTTTTTTTGTGTAAATTTTTTTAATTTTTGTCCAAAAACAATTGACAAAAGTAATGTAAAATGTGTAAATTCCATACTAGTAAATGAGTGGCGTCACTCGTGATGTACGTGATTTTGTTTGTATATTGAAATTAGGGAAGAATAATATGGAAATAGTGGATAGAAAATTACAGGCTCTTTTTGAACAACCAATACCTCAAAAAGTCTATGATCCAAAAGCAGAATTACTCGTTGATGTTGATATTTCTTTATGTACTGAAGAAGAACGCCCTCGTATGATTGATATCGTTAATCGTTTATCAAAATCTGAAGCTGGAAAGGAAACTTTGGAAATTGCAGCTTCTGCTGGATATAAATTTGGTTTTTTGGATGCGGGAACGAATTGTTTTGGTTGTTGTTTTGGCGGAATTGATTGTATCGGTTTAGGTCCAATGGCTTCTGATGATAAATTAGTTAGTACTTTATGTCATGAAAGTCGTCATGCTGGTCAAGGTGTCCGTATGTCCGAATATCCAGATCGCGATAAATTAGACGTTGCTTCAATTATTCGTCAATCTAGGGCAAAAGAAGCAGATGCTCAAGCATATGCATTGAAAGCTTGTAAAGAATTAGAGTTGCAAGGGGATAAGGGACCTTTGGAAACATTTGGTAAATTTTATCCACCAATTTTCAAAGCTTATGAACAAGCATGGGCTCAAGAAGGCGAGATAAATAATAAATTTGTTGCTGGTGTATTTAAAGGTTGGTATGACCAAACAGGTACAAAGCAGAATTATGAAGAAGGATACATTATCGAACCTATGCATGATACGTTGAAAGCGATTAAAACAGATGGTAAAGATGTTGATCCTGAAAATATTTTTACTTTTGAAAAAAGTATGGATTCTAAGACGGTTGTCGAAAAAATAGGTTGGACAAAGAATGGAAACTATTTGGCAGATGAAAATCCAGATTTCTTAAATGAAGACAGATTTTTATCAATTGGTGAAAGAACTAAAAAGGATGCAATAGATTTCTTTAAGTTGCGTGAAGAGTTAAATGGTCAAAAACCAGATTTGACTCCGAATACGATGCCAACTCATAAGGATGCATTTGCTCGTCGATTGCCAGAAATGGGTAAGCCAAAATCAGATGAACAAGAAACGATGTCTATGGGAAATACGATAGATAAATGGACAGCTTTATTGGCTGCAAAAGGCAAAACATTAGGAAGATAAAATTTTAATTAGGAGAAAGTTATGAATAAAAATGAATTTATTTCGAGAGTAGCTAAAAAAGGTGGCATGACAAAAGGTGTTGCTGATTTAGCTTTAGACGTTATCTTAGAAACAATTCAAGATGCTTTAGTTGAGGGTGAAAGTGTTCATTTGGTCGGGTTTGGAACATTTGACATTACAAAACGTAAGGCAACTTTAATTCGTAATCCACGTACAGGAAAAGAAATGGACTTACCTGAAATTAAGACACCAAGATTTAGACCAGGTATGACATTAAGAAGAATTGTTAGATAATTCTTAACGTAAATGATTTAAAAAGGGCATCAAAAGATGTCCTTTTTTTTAGGAATAATCAAAATGATAGATTTATTGAAAATAAAGTTATTTGCACTTGATTTAGATGGTACGTTAGTTGATACGGAACGGGCATATAATTATGCTTGGTGCAAAGCTTGTCAATGTATGGGGTTTAATTTAAGTTCTGAGCAAGCCTTGTTCTTACGAAGTTGTGATGCTAAGTTAGGATACAAGTATCTTTCAGGTTTATTTCAAACTGAATTTTCTTATGATGAATTAAAAAAAATTCGTGGAAAATATATGGATGAATTCTTTGCTCAAAATGGGGGAATAAAATTAAAGAAGGGAGCTTTGCAATTTGTAACATTCTTAAAACAAGAAAAAAAAGATGTTTGTATTGTGAGTGCCGCAACCGTTCAAAAAGTTCAAGAAACAATAAAGGGATTGTCTCTTCCATTTACAACAAAAGAATTATTTTCAGCTAAAGATGTTGAACGAGGTAAACCGTTCCCTGATGTTTATTTAAAATTAGCTGAAGAAAAAGGAATTAGTCCGGATGAAATTATTGTATTTGAAGATTCTCCAAATGGTGTAAAAAGTGCTGTTTCTGCTGGATGTCATGTCATTTTTATTCCAGATTTAACTGATGAAAAAGGATTAGAAGGAATAGATTATGTTTTTTCAGATTTTGATTTAGTTTCTCACTTTTTTAAATCACTATGAAAAACCCCCTCTTAATTGCTTTCAAAAAGGGGGGATGAAAGAAAATTTAAGAGGGGGAAGACGATCTGTTTATTAAACAGAATTTTTAACGAGATCTTGATTTTTTAGCCAAAATAGCAGCATTCGTTCTGAAGCCTGTTTTAGTATCACCGATAGGGATAATAGAGGCCTCTTTTTTCTTGCCGTCTTCAGAAGAATTCAATTTAGCACAATCTTCTTTAACTTGATCAAATGAAACAAACTTTGTGTTGAACATTGCCTTTTCAGGATCATGGTAAACCATATCATCAGACCAAGGAATCCAAACCATTTTTGAATCACCCGATTGCATGTTTTTTACTTGAGGATCCATCACTTTATGATGAAGTTCATCATGAGGTTTGATAGGCATTAAAATTAAATTTTCAAATACATTATGCCCACCACCATGGATAGGATGTTTATGATGAACGTTGTAACCATTTGGATTTTTACCTGCTTTCACTTGTTTTATTTGAGCTGGTGTTAATCCCAAAGCAACGAGTTCTTCAACGTGATTTGTGCCTAATTCTTCCAAAAAAGCTTTGCGGACTTTGTCAAATCCACTACGACGACGCTTGCGTGTTTGTTGATCAGGAACAGTCCATTCAACCTGCTTTAATTTAAAACCATTTATCTCAGTAAAATTGAAAATACCTTTTTCAGCATTCAAATCTTCCTGTGTTTTCGTAGGTTTAGGATGTTTTTTCTTTTCATGTACGTACTTATATTCTTCAGACATTTTCTTGTCTCCTTTATCTACTTTTTTGCATTTTTAAACGCAAAGCGGTTGCTGTTAATTCATTTTGTTTTTGCTGTTCAGGAGAAATAAAGACATTTCCAACAGGTGTTGGCATTTTTACAACGCGAGTTTCCCCTTCATTCATGTGTAGCAATTGCAAATCAGATGTTTTATGGAAATCTGTGTGATATGGATCATTTTTTATCAAAATAAAATTTGAAAACTCATTTTTTCCACCACCACCCAAAGGTTTTTTATGATGAACGTTCCATCCGTTTGGACATTGACCTTTTGCAATTAACTCAATATGTTTGTCTGTTAATCCTGCAAGTTTTAATTGAGCAACTTGCTCTGTTGCTAGCATTTTTAGAAAATCTTTTCTATACCCGTTAAACTCTTTTCTTTTGTTCTTTAATTCTTTTGAAGAAATAGTTGTATATTCAATTTCAATCATCGGAGCTCCATGAACAGAATCGGGTAAATTTTTTATTTTTTCTAAACGATTTTGTTCATTTTTAGCAGCTTTTTCAGCACGCTTAATATCGCGTTCTGCCTTTGTTAGAGAATGTTGAATAAAATCTGGCATCAACGACCCCCTTGAAGCTTCTTCAAGACGGCAGCTGAATACAATTCAGCTTGAATAACATCTTTCAAATATGGATCTTCTTTTTCTTCCATTATTTTAAGATATTTATCTTTGTTGTGACCATAAGTGGTTTTACCTCTTTCAGCATCACGTTCTAAGTGACGAGCACTACGTGTTGGAACGTAAACGTTTTCTTCTGGAATTGGCAAATTAACTTTACGGGTTTCACCTTCTTGCATTCCCTGCAATTGAGGGTTAATCAAATGATAATGCAACATGTCATGGTATGGACGTCTGCGAATTAAAATTAAGTTATCAAAATCATTTGTTCCACCAGCATAAATTGATTGTTTGTGGTGAGTATTCCATCCATTGGGTGTTTTCCCTGCAGCCATAGCTTGAATTTCTTTGTTTGAAAATCCAGCTTTATTCAAACGTTCTTTTTGAGTTTCTGCTAAATATTTCAAAAATTCTGTACGTGTCTTTGTTTCAAATTCTTGACGCCGCTTTTTACGCTCTTCCATAGATGGACAAGTAACTTCTATTTCCTTACATGGCATATCCAAAAAAGAATCTAATCTATCGACATTTTCCTCACGTTCTGGCGTATTATGTACATGTCGCTTTTCTCTTTTGTTATGTTGATATCTGTAATTTTTGTCCATAATAAAAATCCTCTTTTTATATTTGTAGCAAATTTATACGGTAATAGCAAGTAATTTTCGACAAAAAAAATTTTTTTGTCAAAAAATGTCTATAAATTCAAAACTTGAAAAAAAAAAGAAAAAGTGTAAATTGAAAAAAATTTATCTAAGGTTTTTTGAATGAAAAAAATTATTTTTTTATGTTTTCTGTTCTGTTCAACATCTGCTTTTGCACAGCAAGATGATAAGGGGTTTTACACAAGATTTGATACAGGCCTTTCCTTTGGTGTAGAAAAAAACGTTGATAGAGGAAGGGTTTTTAAAACAGGCTTTGGTCAGCGAGTAAATGATTTTATGCGTTTTGAACTAACTGCTAATTTTTTTCATAATCATCTGCATGGTAAATCGCAAGAATATAGGGTAACTGGAAAAATGACGTCTCGCTCAATTACCGGAAATGTTGTTTTAGATTTGCCTGTTTTTGAAAAGGTAGTTCCATTTGTTTTTGGTGGTTTGGGAGGATCAATTAATCGACTAAATCACGTTGAGGTTGATGACAACAAATTTAATCGAACAAGAAAATTTGGTTTAGTATGGCAAGCTGGTGCAGGTTTAGGCATAAAAATACATCCTCATTTTATGATAGATTTGACTTACGATTATACAAATTTTGGTAAATTTAAAATTAGTCCAAGTTCAGCCGAAACATATTCTCATAAAATTCGGGTACAACAGGGGTTGATAGGTATTCGATACCTGTTTGATGAATAAAATTGAAGCTATTGATAAATTGTTTTAATAGATCCGTTTTGCATTTTTGTTTCGTTGTTTAGCACCACGAGGAAGAAGCATTTTTTTGTCGGTAGTTATCAAAGTTCCATCATCGTACAATTTGAATCTTAAAATAGCTTGATTATTAAACATTTCTAGGATGTTATTGCAATTGTTTGGATAATTAGTCTTGTTTTGATATTCAAGAATTTTTTGTTTGACGTATTGTTCTTTTTTATCTTGTTCAACGCTATCTGTTTTTGACGTGTTATGAAAGTATTGGCTGATAATTCGTTCATAATCTGCTAAAGATTTATTTGCACCACAAGCCCAAGCCATTCCAGCAATAGCCCCAAGTTGTTGTGTTTCCGTTAGTTTCGCTTCCTGACAATTGGAAGAATTTGAAAATAAAAGTATAGTTAAAGATAAAAATATTATTTTTTTCATCAAACTTTTCCTTGAATAAAATAATCAATTAAATTTCATCATAAAGATTTATTGTAAAAAATAAGTAAAAAAACTTTTATTTCAGCAAAAACAGGGTATATTTCCAACTAAGTAAAATTATTTAAGGAATCTATTTATGAGAGTATTTAAAAAATCTAACAGATTGGATGGTGTTCGTTATGAAATTAGAGGTCCTGTCTTAAAAGCAGCTCAACGATTAGAAGAAGCTGGATATAAAATTTTAAAATTGAATATTGGTAATCCAGCAACATTTGATTTGAATGCTCCAGAAGAAATTGTAAAAGACGTTATTTTAAATATGCCATATGCAGATGGATACTCTGATTCTAAGGGTATTTTCCCTGCACGTAAGGCTGTTATGCATTATTGCCAACAAAAGAAAATTCAAGGTGTCCAAATTAATGATATTTATTTGGGAAATGGCGTTAGTGACTTAATTTTATTTAGCATGGAAGCTTTGTTGGATAATGGTGATGAAGTTTTAGTTCCAATGCCTGATTATCCTTTGTGGACAGCCTCAATTTGCTTAGCAGGTGGAAAGGCGGTTCACTATCTGTGTGATGAAGAGTCAGATTGGTATCCAGATATCAAAGATATTGAATCAAAAATTACACCTAAAACAAAAGCAATTGTCGTTATTAATCCTAATAATCCAACAGGTGCTGTCTATCCGACAGAAATTTTAAAACAATTAGCAGAATTAGCAGAACGACATCATATAGCTGTTTTTTGTGATGAAATTTATGACAAAATTTTATACGATGGGGTTCAACATACGTCATTAGCATCCCTTATTTCAGATACGTTTTGTATTACCTTTAATGGAATTTCAAAAAATTATCGTGCAGCAGGTTTTAGAGCAGCATGGATGGTTTTGAGTGGAAATAAAAAGATGGCAGAAGATTACATTGAAGGTCTTGACTTGTTATCAAATATGCGTTTATGCAGTAATGTTCCTGGACAGTATGCTATCCAAACGGCTTTAGGCGGATATCAAAGTATTAACGATTTAGTTGTTCCGGGTGGCAGATTATATGAACAAAGGACACTTTGTCATCAATTGTTGACAGATATTCCAGGGATTACGTGTGTCAAGGCAAAAGGATCATTGTATATGTTTCCTAAAATTGATACAGAAAAATTCAATATCAAGGACGATCAGAAATTCGTCTTGGATTTGTTGACGGAAAAACATATTTTGTTAGTTAATGGTCGAGGCTTTAATTGGGAAAAACCAGATCATTTTCGTGTTGTATTTTTACCTCGTGTTGAAGATTTAACAAAAGCTTTGACAATGATGAAAGACTTTTTAGCTCATTACAAACAGGTGGATTGATTTAATGACAGAATGGATGCCAAATACATGGCGGGATTATCCTGTACATCATTTGCCACAGTATGCAAATCAAGAAAGATTACATGCTGTTGAAAAAGAATTGAGAAAAAGTCCTCCACTTGTTTTTGCTGAGGAGGCTTTGCAGTTAAAAAAATCGTTAGCAAAAGTTGCTAATGGTCAGGCTTTTTTGTTGCAAGGTGGAGATTGTGCTGAATCTTTTGCAGATTTTAGTGCAAACAATATTCGAGATATGTTCCGTATTTTGTTACAAATGGCAGTTGTTTTGATGTTTGGTTCAGGAATGCCTGTTGTTAAAATAGGTAGAATGGCAGGGCAATATGCAAAACCAAGATCAAGTGAGACTGAAACAAAAAATGGAATTACGTTGCCGTCGTATAAAGGTGACAATATCAATGGAATTGAATTTTCTGAACAAAGCCGCCAGCCAAATCCAGATCGAATGATGCAAGCATATCATCATGCGTCTGCAACCTTGAATTTATTGCGAGCTTTTGCACAAGGAGGTTTTGCAGATTTAAATAAAGTGCAAGAATGGAATCTTGGTTTTGTTCAAGATTCATTACAAGGTGAAATCTATCAACGCTTTGCTAGAAGAATTAGTGCAACTTTAGCTTTTATGAAAGCTTGTGGTATCAAATCAGAAACAGTACCTCTTGTTCGAGAAACGTCTTTTTATACTTCGCATGAGGCTCTTTTGTTACCATTTGAAGAAGCTCTTACTCGTGTAGATTTATCCACAGGTGATTGGTATGATTGTTCAGCCCATTTTTTGTGGATTGGAGAAAGAACGCGTGATCCAAAAGGAGCTCACATCGAATTTTGTCGAGGAATAAATAATCCTATTGGTGTCAAAATCGGTCCAAATACAAAGGTTGATGATATTCTTCGTTTATGTGAAGTTTTAAATCCTTTGAATGAAGCTGGTCGTTTAACATTTATTACTCGCATGGGGCCAGTGAAGATTTTTGATGTTTTACCTCCTCTTTTGCGTGCAGTTGAACGCGAGGGATTAAAAATTGTATGGACATGTGATCCAATGCATGCAAATACACAGACAACATCTACTGGTTTAAAAACGCGGGATTTTGATGCAATTTTATCTGAAGTGCAGGCATTTTTTGATATTCATAAAGCAGAGGGAACTTTTGCGGGTGGTCTTCATTTCGAGTTAACAGGAAAAAATGTTACTGAATGTGTTGGTGGAACTGTTAAAATTACAGAAGAAGAACTTGCAGAGCATTATGATACTTTGTGTGATCCGCGGTTAAATGCAACGCAGTCACTTGAATTGGCATTTTTAGTTGCTGAAATTTTAAAAAAGAACTCATAGATATTTTTTTTGAATGTTTTTTAACGCTATTTTAAAAAAATATCACAACAATAGAGTTGGAGTAGTTTTTAAGAAGGATTTTTGGATGAGATTTTCTTCAATTGTGATTTTATGCGCATTAGGGGTGGGGACTTTATTTTCACCAGCTCGTGCCTATAATATTACAACTTATGAAATTCAAAAACAAAAACTTGAATCAGATTCAATGACAGCTAAGGCAATTCGAGCTGCATTAAATGATGATTATAAAACTGCTAAAATGTTAGTGAAAAAATCAGAAAATGCTCTTTTAAAGAAGATAATAGAATGGATTCGTTTAACAAGTTCTGACAAGACCTTGACAGTTTCAGAATTAACAAAGTTTATGGAAAAAAATCCAGATTGGCCTCGTATATATATGATAAGAAATAATGTCGAGCATATTTTGCTGCGAGAAAATAATTTATCAGATATTGAAAAGTGGTTTAAAAAATATCCGCCTATTTCAGGAAGTGCAACATTACGTCAAATTGAGATATTAATGCTAAAAAAAGATTGGGAAACAGCAATTCCAATGTTTTATCAGCTATGGCGGCTAGGGGAACTAACTGATCATGAAACAAAAATTATCATCAATAATTATGGTTTTTTATTAAAAACACATGATTATGATGCTAGAATAAAGGTGCTTTTAGATAACAAAAATACAAAACAAGCCGAACAATTATTAATTTATGCGTCGCCTATTCATAGGTTGGTCTCGAAAATCAGAATTGCTTTGATTAAAAATGATAAAAATGCACGCAGAAAAATTAGTGATTTGCCAGAAAAGTATAAGACAGATTCAAGCTTAGTTTTGGATGAATTGAGATGGCTGAGAGTAAAAGGCGAATATGATCTTGGTTTATCCTTATTAAAAAAATCACCAATAGTTCATCAAACAGGATCAAAGTGGTGGACAGAACGATTTTTTTTAATTCGTCAAATGTTAAATAAGGAATCCAATAAAGATGCTTATGAATTAGCAAGAAATCATGCTGGATTGTCAGACGTTGATTATGCTGATGCTGAATGGATGGCAGGATGGATTGCTTTGCGGAAATTGAAGAGAACAGATGAAGCAATGGAGCATTTTCAGAATATGTTAAAAAATGTAAAATCTCCAATCAGTATTGCTAAAGGGGAATATTGGATAGCTAGAACGTTTGAAATTAAAAAAAATACAGTTGAAGCATTTAATTGGTATAAAAAGGCAGCTGAAAAAATAACAACGATATATGGTCAGCAAGCTGCAAAAAAAATAAATATTCTTCCTGATTTGCCGATAGAACAACGTCCTACCGAAGAACAACTAAATAAGATAAGAAAACAAGAATTATTCCAAGTTATAAAAATATTACAGGAAAATGGGATTGATTCTTTAATAGATACTTTTTTAATTCGCTATTTTACAGATTTGAAATTGCCGGAGGATATGATAGCAGCTTCATATTTGTTAGCGGAGGATTTAAATCGACCAGATTTAGCTGTCAGTATGTCAAGACGAGCAAGAATGATGGGAACTTATGTAACAGATTTAGGATATCCAATTTTAAATACAAATCATGATTCAAGATTGGAACACGCTCTTGTTTTGTCAATTATTAGACAGGAAAGTAATTTTTCAACGAATGCAATCAGTCCTGTTGGTGCTAGAGGTTTAATGCAAGTTATGCC
This sequence comes from Alphaproteobacteria bacterium, assembly GCA_024413465.1. Taxonomy (GTDB): domain Bacteria; phylum Pseudomonadota; class Alphaproteobacteria; order CAAGCB01; family CAG-977; genus UBA2903. The sequence continues at coordinate 35,937 of JAKSVU010000007.1, read as the reverse complement.
AGCGACTGCAAAATTAGTTGCTAAAAAGAAGAAAAAGAAGATGTTAAGTGTTCAAATGTTGAATAATAATCCTGAGTTTAACGTTGAGGTTGGAAGTACGTATTTGGCAGATTTGGTGAAAAAATTTAATGGGTCATATATTATGGCAATTGCTGCTTATAATGCAGGGCCAAATAACGTGAAAAAGTGGGTCCGAAATTTTGGAAAACCAGGAGAAGATTTAGATAGTATAGATTGGATAGAAATGATTCCATTTAATGAAACTCGAAATTACGTTCAACGAGTTTTGGAAAATTTGCATATTTATAGAAGATTATTTAACGTAAAACCGAGTTATTTGTCTGTTTGGAACGTTGAATAATAAATTTTTTCAGGGTGTAAAAAAGATTGAAAAATAAAGCTGGATAATGTAACATACGTCGCTAGTGAGTGTTATCAGAAATGAGTAGGGAAATATATGTTTAAAGGTTCTTTGACAGCTTTAATAACTCCATTCAAAAATCAAAAAATTGATGATGAAGCTTTTATCCGCTTGATAAATGATCAGATAGCCGCGGGAACAGATGGTTTAGTTGTTTGTGGAACAACTGGTGAAAGTGCGACTATGTCACAGGAAGAATATGAACATGTCGTTAGTTTGTGTATTCAGACTGTTAATCATCGTATTCCCGTTATTGTAGGAACAGGTGCAAATAATACAGATAAAGCTTTGGATCAAACCCATTTTGCATGGAAAATGGGGGCAGATGCAGCTTTAATTGTCACACCTTACTACAATAAGCCAACACAAAATGGGTTGTTTGCACACTACAAAGCAATTCAAGATAGCATAGATTTGCCTATTATTTTATACAATGTTCCAGGCAGAACAGGGGTTAATTTAACGATTGAAACAATTGGAAAATTAGCAGAGTTACCTCGTATTGTTGGAATTAAAGATGCAACTGCAGACTTGTTGCGTCCAATCGAAATTCGTAAAGTTGCAGGGCCTTCATTTGATATTTTATCAGGTGAAGATGCTACTGTTGTTGCCTTTTTGGCTCACGGTGGAGATGGATGTATTTCCGTAAGTGCAAATATTGTTCCAAAAGAGTTAGCAGAATTACATCATGCATGGCAGGCTGGAAATTTCAAAAAGGTTGCTGAAATACGAGATAAATTGCATGATTTACACTTGGCAATGTTTGTTGAAACGAATCCATGTCCAGTTAAATATGCTGCAGCATTGTTAGGATATGGAGATGGGTCAGTTCGTTTGCCGTTAGTTGAAATTACGGATGCTTCTAAGAAAGTTGTTGAAAAAGTTTTAGCAAAGATAAGAGTATAAGATGGGGGCTAAACGTTCAACCTTAATTTCAACTGGTTTAGTTGCAAAGAATAAAAAATCAAATTTTAATTATGCCATTGAAGAAGTATATGAAGCAGGCATTATGCTAACAGGGGCAGAGGTGAAATCTTTGCGTCTTGGTCGGGCAAGTATTAATGAATCTTTTGCTAGTGTGAATAAATCTGAATTGTTTTTGGTCAATGCTTCAATTTTAGAATACGGTTCAATAGGATATGTAAAACATGAAGCTTGTCGTCCAAGGAAGTTGTTACTACATTCAAAAGAGCTGAAAAAACTGATAGGTGCTGTTGCCAGAAAAGGATATACAATTGTTCCTTTAGAGATTTATTTTAATGAACGTGGACGGGCTAAAGTAAAAATTGGCTTAGGTGTTGGTAAAAATAAAGTTGATAAACGTGAAGATATAAAAAAGCGTGATTGGGATCGTGAAAAACATCGTTTATTGAAGGGTGATAAGTATTGATTTTTCCAACTTTTTTTTGTATTAATAGAAAAATAATTTTTTACATTGGATAAAACAAAATGAAAAATATTGGACAATCTTTAAAAGAAAAGCTGTTATTAACAGATGAAGATATGCCTTTGTTGTTGCAAGGTGATTTTGCAAATTTGATGAAGCAAAATAGAGAAGGTGCAGTTCGTGTTTCGATTTGTTATGCGTCATTGTTGTTAGCTTTATTGATATTTTTAGGATTGTTTTCACTTGTTGGCGTTTTATTTAAAATGTTTTTGAGTGTCCTTATTTTTGGGTTGTTAGGTTTTGTCGCATATTCAGTCGGCGAAGAAAACGTTGTTAAGGCGACAAAATATCCAGCTTTTTCATATTTTTTAGTTTTTTTATTTGGAGTGATGACTTTTTCCATGATTCATTCAGTGATGTCTGATGGGGGATTTCTATCATTCTTGTGCGTTATTGTAATTGTTGGTGGAATTTTCGGCGGATTTTATTTGATGCGTGAAAAGGCTAAAGCAAGAGGATACACCTACATTCAATTAACATTAATCGGTTTAGTTTTGACGTCATTTTTATTGTCATTCCAATCTGCATTTGTTCAAATGGGAACCGAGCATGAAATTAAAGTACATAAACAAAGAGTTGAGTTACAACGTGCTCGTGAAGCTGAAAAAATGAAAGATTTACTATCAGAAAGTAAAGCTTGCACAAATGAAGAAGATTGTAAGAAGGCAAATACAAAGAAAAATACATATTATCAACAATATGAAGAGGAAGCTCAAAATTCTTGCGAAAATGCTGTTGCAAGAGAGTTGCCAGGGCGTTTTGAATGGACTGTTGGTAAAAATGATTACAAGTTTGATCGGTTCCAAGTTGATGTTGTTAATGACAAGATTACTTTATTTGGAGATAAGGCACAACTTATTGAAACAGGAAATATAAAAATAAAAGTCAATTATACTTGTACTTATGATACGAAGAAGAGAATTACGTCTGCGTCTTACCATAAATAGGATTTTTTTTGATAGAAAACATTTGGGTTAAATACTCCGATTACTTAAGGATGAGAAAATGAAAACAGAAGTTGAAACAGAATCGTTTTATGATGTTCTTTCCAATGCTGATGGAGAATTACTATTTTGTATAAAAACAAGATCAGGGTCTCCAGAACATCCGCAAATTTTATTTAATGGGGAACAGCATGCATTGTTGTACAGAACGGCAGAACAAATGATTGTTTTAGATTATATTCATCCAGATGTAGCTCCATTATTAAATCAGGCGGAATCTGTGTTAGTTGCAGAATTTAATGAAGAGACTCCAGAAAATCCACAAAAAGGAATTGTGAGAGAATATACTGCAAGTGTTCGTCACGTTTCGAAGTTGCCGATTTCGATAATAAAATAAAGAGAAGTGTTTTTAGAAAAAAAACTTGACAGAGTCATATTGACTCTTTAAAAGCTGTGTGAGATACTTAGAATAGAAGTATTTTTGTATGGTGGATAGAATGTCAACAACAAAAGTGAACAATAGCGCGCCAGTAGGGCGCACATCAGCGCAGATGATGAAACTGGGAGCAATCTCAGCTTCAAGTGCTTCTGCATCTGTTGTTGGCGTTGCAGATTCGGGTGGTGTTGGAACACCGACTGAGCAATATTTACAAAATCAAAATTTACCTAATATGCCGATGGCAGCACAACAAGCTGCGGTTGAGGTTTCAGCTCCTGTTGTAATGACAGTTGTTATGGCTCCAGAAACGGGGACTGTTTATTCTGCGAACATGGGGCGCGATGGCGACGACTTGAATGAAGGTTATAAGTCTACGGATATCGGACACAAGATAGAGTCGTATGAAAAAGTTATTGAAGCAATTGAAATTCCTGTTGAAAAGGTAACTCAAGGATTCGGATAAGGAGAATTGCGATGTCAGGGATAAATAGTTTATTAAACAATTCCTTATTTGGCATGCAAAGTGCGATGGTGAACTTTAATAGGTCCGCCAGCAGAGTCGCATCTATTGGAAGTGAAACTCCAGTTGACAATAGTGGGATTGCTGTCGAGAGTTCAGAACTTCCAGTTCCAGCAGTAAGTCCTTTAGCGAGTGTTGGGACGGCATCTACTGCTTACGTTGCAAGTGCAGAAAGTTACGCCGAAGATTTAGTCAATATGCATATTGCGAAAAACGTTTATCAAATGGGAATTGCTGCCTATAAAGTTGCAAACGAAATGTCAGAAGAACTTATTTCAATGGTTCAACGTGAAGGTTAAAGTTATTTTATTTTCAATGAAAAACTCTCTTAGATTTTTTAAGAGAGTTTTTTTTATACTAAAAATGAAAAAATCGAAAAAAAACTATTGACCTTTTGTTTTTTTGGTGTAAAAACACTTCTGCTACGGGCGTGTAGCTCAGCCGGTAGAGCACTTGACTTTTAATCAAGTGGCCCCGGGTTCGAATCCCGGCACGCTCACCATTTAAGACCGCGATTGTTCGCGGTTTTTTTTATATCCGAAGGAATATATAATGAAAAATTGGTTGAAAGAAAATAGATATGTCTTTTTATCAACGTTTATTGTTGTGATGTGTTTTATAAAAATGTGGACGTATAAAGGAATCGACGTTTCTTTCGTTAGTTTCAGTGATATTCCTGTCGAATATAGTATTGTTTATGATGATTATTCTGGCGTGGTTCTTGATTCGGATGGTTTAAAAAAAGACCTTCATAAGAAAGAAATAAAAAAATACGTTAATTCTGGTGTTCATATTGTTCATTTAAAAGTTCCTACTCAAAAAATGAAAAATTTTGAACTCCTATTTAGTCAACCTGATATCTATGTCCACAGTTTAAAGATACTTGGAAAGCAATTCATCTCCTTTGATAAAATAGACGATTTTATTCCGTCTGTAAAAACAATAGATCATCCTCTGTATAGAGATACTAAAAAAAATATATTTATTTTATCAGCACCTCAACAAATTGAAATTGATGGAAAACGATTAGTTTGTTTTTCTAAGTTGTTTTGGATGATTTTATTTGTTGGTGGCATTTCATACTTTTTTAGAAAGTACTCTCCGTTAAAAATGGGGAAAAAATACTATGTTTACAGTGGTATTTTAACCATATATTTGATGATTTGTTTTTCATTTTTATATTTAAATACGAATACCAGCTTATATAAAATCTTTGCATTAAAATTTTTTAATAAAGTCGGGGAAATTACAATTTCTACAGAAAATGAAAATTCATCTTTCCAAATTTTAAGTATTTTTGGATTAAAAGCTCCAGATGGTGTCTTTGAGAACAATATGCGTATTTCAAAAAAATTAACGGAAAAATTCCAAGAAGATTTAATTGAAATTAAGCCGGACTTTAATGGAGATATCAAATTTACTTTTAATTCTGTTTTAGAAAATCCGATTGAAATCCGAAAAGTTAAGATAAATGAAAAAGTTATTCAATCAGAAGTAAAATCAATTGTTGATCAAAATGACATGAAGTTTACCCTCGAAAAACAAAAAGTCGAACAAACTTTTAAAGTACACTCGGGGAAAAAATATGAAATTTCTTTTGAAACGCGTTTTATTCCAATTCATTTTTCAGATATAAAAATACTAACAGGATTGAATGAATTTAAATTCGTTTTTTCATTTTTAAGTTTATTTGCTCTTTCGTTGGTAGCTATTTGTTATTTTCAACAAAAAAATACCTCGTTAAAAAATGTTTTTTTGATAGGAAGTGGCGTATTTTCCATTGTTTATTTTGTCTGCTTTTTGGGGGGAATAGGTGGATTTGATACACATTATCTGGAAAACCGAAGTTATCTGTATGATACAATTGGTTCTGCCTGGGGGGGGAAGATGCCATATCAGCTGTCAGCGGGGACAGAACAATATCCTCCATTAATTAACTTAATCTTTTACGTTTTTTCAAACATTGCTGATTTTAAAGGACCTAGTGATACGGATATTAGTGGAACAGCATTTCATGATTTGTACGAAACAGGTTCTCTTTTAAAAATCCAGCTTTGGATGGTGTTATGGACAGTTTTGTTTTTGATTCAATTTTATCAAAGATTAGAAGGTTCAAGTTTACAAAAGTTTTTAGTGTTTTTTATCCTTACGCTAACGTATCCACTCGTTAATTGTTTGCACGTCGGAAATCAAATGATTGTGTGTGCAGTTTTTTCAACATTTTACTTATTCCATTTTAATGATGAGGATGATAAAACGAGGGAATTGTCTTACATTGCTTTGGCTGTTTCAGCAGGGTGTAAAATTTATCCAGCAATTTTTGGTTTATTGACATTGTGTTCTAATCGAAAAAAAGAAGCTATTCGGTTAATTGTATATGGAATAATTTTCTTCTTTTTACCATTTTTCTTTTTTGAGGATGGTATTGCTAATTTTGAAAAAATACTTTCAGGTGTAGCAAGTTGGTCGAAAACAGTTGCCTCTTATTTGTATTCATTTAGAGGATTTACAACAGGTTTTTGGTATGATCGGAGTAATGATCGTTTCATAGAAGCCTTGTTTAATAAACAAATTTCGATTTATTTAGATAGAATTTTTGCATTTATAAATTATGCAAGTGTCATTGTTGGTTTAGTTTGTTTACCATGTATCAAGAAAAATTGGATAAAAAGTCTGTTTTTAGGTTTGATTCCTCTGGTTTTAAACTCAAGAGGTTATCCATATTGTTCGGTTATTATATTTGCATCTTTAGTTTTATTTTTGAATGAAGAAAAAAATAATTCCTTAAAAAATATAGTTTATTCGATTTTATTTATGGGGATTTTATTTCCAAAATTTTTATTCTACTGTGAATTTTCGATAGCAGTCTGTTCAAATATTTTATTCATTTTGTTAGCTTATGATATGGGAAAACAATTTCTTGATATGTCGAAAAATGAACGAATGCAGATATATAAGAATTTTGTATCATAAAAATTTCATTGAATTTTAATAAATTGTGGTTTACACTAAAGAAGTTTGATGGATAAGCCATCAAACGTAAGTTTAACATTTATATATAGGCCTAAATATATGATGAAAGATATGATTAAAAGTTCACAACAATCCGGTCGTTCAATGATCGAAATGTTGGGTGTGTTAGCTATTATCGGTGTGTTATCAGTTGGTGGTATCGCTGGTTATTCACAAGCAATGGCTAAATTTAAAGTAACAAAAGCAACAGACCAAATCCAAACAGCAGTTACAAACATCAGAACATTGTATGCTTCTGCTCGTAACTATGGTACAATTAACAACCAAGTATTGTATCGTGCTGGTGCTATTGGTGATGAAGTTTGTATGGGACACGATTCTTGTACAAATCCACTTAATACCTTTGGTGGAAAGTTTTCATTTGCTCCTACTTCAACAGGTGGTATGGCTAATAAAGCATTCACAGTTAACTATGCTGGTTTGCCATCAGAAGCTTGTGTGAAGTTGTCTTCATACGATTGGGGTGATGCATCAGCAGGGTTGATTTCTGTTAAAGTTGGTGGAACTGTTGTTTGTGCAACAGCAAATAACTCATGTCCAGCTGACGTTGCTACAACAGCTTCAGCTTGTGGTTCTATTACAGGTGGTGACCACTATATCGTTTATACATTCCGTTAAAAATATTTTTAATGGCATAAAGGAAAAGAAGGAGATATTCTCCTTCTTTTTTTTATTTATAATTGAGAAAAAATATATTTTTAGGTATATTTTTAGAGATAACTTCTTTTATTAAGGTTTTTTATGAAAGTAGCAATATTAGCTGGTGGATTAGGATCACGGTTGGGTGAAGAAACACATATTACGCCAAAACCAATGGTAGGAATTGGAGGATATCCAATTCTCTGGCATATTATGAAAATTTATAGTCATTATGGATTTAATGATTTTGTTGTTTTGACAGGATATAAACATGAAATCATTAATGAGTATTTTTTGAATTTTTATAAACACACGTCAGATTTAACAGTTGATTTGTCTAATGATTCAGTCGAAATCCATAAAACACGTTCAGAACCATGGAAAGTAACACTTGCCTATACAGGTCGAGATACAATGACAGGTGGTCGAATTAAAAAAGCTCAGAATTACCTGGGTAATGAACCTTTTATGTTGACTTATGGTGATGGGGTTGGAAATATAGATGTTTTGTCTTTGTTGAATTGTCACAAAAAATCAGAAAAGATTGTTACTTTGACAGCAATTCAACCTCAGGGGCGTTTTGGAACATTAGAAATAGAAAAGGGTGGAAGAGTATCTTCATTTCAAGAAAAACCAGAAAATGGAGGAAGTTGGATAAATGGTGGATTTATGGTCTGTCAACCTGAAGTATTTGATTATATACCAGATGATGATACGATGCCATTCGAACAAGCTCCTTTGAAAAATTTAGCAAAGGATGGTCAGTTGAATGCCTATCACCATTACGGGTTTTGGCGACCAATGGATATGTTGAAAGATAAACAAGATTTGAATCAAATGTGGGCAGAGAATAAAGCCCCTTGGAAAATTTGGAAAGACTAGTCGAACAGATTTAGTTGAGGAGTGATGATAGGTGTTATCTGACTTTTTCCAAAATAAACGCATATTGATAACAGGGCATACCGGATTTAAAGGCTCATGGTTGAGTTTGTGGTTATCAAGTTTAGGGGCAAAAGTATGTGGGTATGCTTTAGAGCCGAATACAAAACTGAGTATGTGGGAAGATGTTATCAATGCTTCAGGTATTTCTACCCCTTTAGATTTTGTAAATGTGCAATGCCCATTAACAAAATCTTTTTCCCCTGCTAGTGGCAATAACTTTTGTATTAAGAGTGTTATAGGTTCAATTTTAGATAAAGATTTATTACAAAAAACGTTTGAGGACTTTAAGCCAGAAATAGTTTTTCACCTAGCAGCACAGCCATTAGTTAGATTATCGTATGCAGAACCCGTTTTAACGTATGAAACAAACGTGATAGGTTCCTTAAACGTATTAGAAGCAGCTCGTAAAAGTGGGAGTGTAAAGGCATTTATAAATATCACCACAGACAAATGCTATGAAAATAAAGAAACGGGCAAGAATTTTGAAGAAGATGATCCGTTTGGAGGATGGGATCCATATTCAAGTTCAAAAGGATGTGTAGAGGTGATGAGCCAATCGTATCGGCGATCCTTTTTGATGGGAGATGACGGATATGCGATGGCAACAGCTAGAGCAGGTAATGTGATTGGGGGTGGAGATTGGGCTTTGGATAGATTAGTTCCAGATTGTGTCCGATCAATTAATGAAGGTAGAAAAATAGAAATTCGAAATCCAGTAGCAGTCAGGCCATGGCAGCATGTGTTAGAACCATTGTCAGGATATATGGTTTTGGCAGAAAAACTTTATACCGAAGGCAAAAAGTATGCAGAAGGATTCAACTTTGGTTCTTATGAATCAAGTGTTTTGACTGTTGCTGATGTATCAAAGAAAATCTGTGAATATTATGGTAAAGGTGAAGTTGTTGTTCATAAACGTGATGATTTGCATGAGGCAAAATTATTGATGTTAGCCATAGGAAAAGCAGAGAGAGTTTTAAATTGGAAACCAACGTTGACAGCTGATGAAGCAATTAAATGGTCAGTTGAATGGTATAAAAAGTTTTATAACAAAGAGAAGATGTTTGATTATACACTTCAACAAATAAAAGAATATCAAGAAAGAGCAGGAATATAATGACAAGAACTGCGCAAGAAATAAAAGAAGAAATTTTAAAATTATCTAGAGAATATTATGAATTAGCAAGACCAGATGCTCGGCGTTCAGATTATATACCAGTATCTGGGAAAAAGTTAGGTGCTGAAGAATTGAGTAATATGGTTGAAGCATCTTTAGACATGTGGTTAACAGCAGGACGATTTAATGCAGAATTTGAAAAGAAATTTGCGGAAAAGTTAGGTGTAAAACATGCAGTAACGACGAATAGTGGATCTAGTGCAAATTTATTGGCTTTAACCGCATTAACATCACATAAACTTGGAGAAAAGAGATTAAAAAAAGGTGATGAAGTAATAGCTGTAGCCAGTGGATTTCCAACAACAGTAAATCCAATTTTTCAAAATGGATTAGTTCCGGTTTTTGTGGATGCAGAAATAGATACATATAATATCAATATAGATAAAATAGAAGAAGCAATTAGCCCTAAAACAAAATGTATATTTTTAGCACATACATTAGGCAACATGTATGACATGGATCGTATTGTAGAAATATGCAAAAAATATAATTTATGGTTAATAGAAGATTCCTGTGATGCCTTGGGAGCAAAGTGGGAAAATAAATATGCAGGAACAATAGGACATATAGGAACATATAGTTTTTATCCGGCACATCATTTAACAATGGGTGAGGGGGGAGCAGTTATAACGAATGATCCTGTATTGTACCGAATAATCTTATCAGTGAGAGATTGGGGGAGAGATTGTTGGTGTGCTCCAGGACATGATGATACGTGTCATGCACGGTTTAAGATGAAATTGGGAAACTTACCAGAAGGATATGATCATAAATATACGTATTCACACGTGGGATATAATTTAAAGATAACAGATTGGCAGGCAGCGTGTGGATTAGCGCAATTAGATAAATTGGATAATTTTTTATCAATACGCAGACAAAATGCAGAAACATTATTGAAAGAATTAGATGATTTACAAGAGGTATTGATTTTGCCGAAGCATCATGAAAAGTGCCAACCATCTTGGTTTGGATTTTTAGTATCAGTCAAAGAAAATGCTCCGTTTACAAAACAACAATTAGTTGAATATTTAGAAGCAAATCATATTGGAACGAGACAGTTGTTTGCAGGCAATTTATTGCGTCAACCGATGATTACAATGAATGAATTAGATTTAAGAATAGGAAAAGGTTCTGTTCAAAGGTCAAATGAATTGACGGAGAAAGACTATCAGAAGTTACCTATGACTGATTTTATTATGAATCATACGTTTTGGTTGGGAACAGCGCAAAACGTAAATGAAAATGATATGAAACAAATTTCAAAAGTTATTCATCAGTTTGTGAAGGAACATAGATCATGAAAAAAGTTCTTTTAACTGGAGGATCTGGCTTTATTGGAAGAAATATTTTGGAGTCATATTTATCTGAAAGATATGACATAATCGCTCCAAGCCACAAAGAATTGGATTTAGCAAACACAGAGGTAGTTGATGAATTTTTTAAACGTCAAGAGTTTGATGTAGTTTTACATTTTGCAACAAAACCAGGTCATAGAAATGCTATTGATTTTTCTAATTTAATAGCGACAAATATAAGAATGTTTGAAAATTTAGAAAGAAATAAAAAGCATTTTGGAAAGTTAATTAATGCAGGTTCTGGAGCAATATATGATAATTTTAAAAATGTAACCAAAGCTGTTGAAACGGATGTTTTTAAAAATATGGGAACAGATGCTCATTGTTTTTGTAAATATGTTCTTCATAAGCAAATTGAAAAATTAGATAATTTTGTAGATTTATTTATATTTGGTATTTTTGGAAAATACGAAGATTATGCTATTCGCTTTATTTCAAATGCAATTTGTAAAACTATTTTTGATTTACCAATAACTTTAAGACAAAATAGAAAATTTAGTTATTTAGATATTGATGATTTTCCTCCAATTGTAGAATTTTTTATTGAGAATAATCCTAAATATAAGGGGTACAATATAACTCCGAATACTTCGATAGATTTGTTAGATTTAGCTAAATTAATTCAAAAAATAAGTGGTAAAAATGTGGAAATCAATGTTGCAGAAGAAAGCCGTGGATTTGATTATTACGGTGATAATCAAAGATTGAAGGCAGAAATACCTAGTTTAAAATTTACACCTATTGAAAAGTCAGTTCAAAAACTTTATGATTGGTATGTAAATCACAAAGTAATGTTGAATAAAGAGTTTTTATTAGTGGATAAATAAAATGGACACAATATTTCAAGATTTATTTGTTTTAGAATTAGCTCATAATCACTGGGGTAGAGTGGAACGAGGATTGAAAATTATTGAAGAATTTTCACATGTTGTTCGTTTTAATAATATTAGAGCTGCAATCAAATTGCAGTTTAGAGACGCTGATACTTTTGTTCATAAAGATTTTAGAGATAGAACAGATATTCGCTATATTAAAAAGGCGTTATCTGCAAAAATGTCATTTGATGATTATGCTGAGTTAATTTCTGCCATAAAAAATACAGGGTGTTTGACAATGTCAACACCGTTTGATGAAAAATCTGTAGAATTGTGTGACAATTTAAATGTGGATTTTATAAAAATTCAATCTTCAGATATCAATGATTGGGTATTGATTGAAGAAATTGCAAAAACAAGACGTCCTGTTGTTGTTTCTACGGGCGGATCATCTCTTAAAAATATTGATGATATGGTTCACTTTTTTAAGAAAAGAAATATTCCATTGGCGATTAATCATTGTGTTTCACAGTATCCAACGGAAAAAAATCGATTAGAATTGAATCAAATTGATTTTTTAAGGAATAGGTATCCCGATAATGTAATAGGTTTTTCAACACATGAATTAAATGATCGAATTGAAGAAGCTATGTTTATTGCTTATGCTAAAGGGGCAAGGACTTTTGAGCGACATATTGATATTAATGAAGATAACATTCCAGTGTCTCCGTATTGCTCTTTACCGGAGGATTTAGACAGATGGATAAAAGCATACAAAAGAGCTGTTGAAATGTGCGGATGTTCAGGGAGTGAACGCAGGTTAATTCCAACAGATGAAACAATTTATTTAAACGAGTTGGTTCGTGGTATTTATGCTAAAAAGGATTTATCTGTTGGACATATTTTAAAAGATGAAGACGTTTATCTTGCAATTCCTTTACAAAAAGGACAAATTTCTTGTCGTGAATTTATGCGTGGTGAACGATTGACGCATGATATAAAAAAAGACCAAAAAATAGGAATAGATGATATTGATAGTCCTTATGCAAAAAGCAGTAGTTTAAGACAATTAATTTTGGATCGAGGTATATGATTAAGCTATCAGATTACTTAGCAAAACGCTTATCTGAAATATATGGTGTAAGACATGTATTTATGGTATCGGGTGGCGGTGCAATGCATATCAATGATAGTGTTGGTAAGTATTTCGATTATGTGTGCTGTCATAATGAACAGGCCTGTAGTATGGCAGGAGAAGGCTATGCAAAATATAATAATCAGTTAGCTGTTGTCAGTGTAACAACAGGACCGGGTGGTTTGAATGCTTTAAATGGTCTGTTTGGTTCCTGGACAGATAGTGTTCCAGTTTTATTTATATCAGGTCAAGTAAAATATAAAACTTGTAAGGAAAGTTGTCTGGATATTCCTTTAAGGCAACTTGGAGATCAAGAAGTAGATATTATATCGACAGTAAAACATTTATGTAAATATGCCGTTATGGTCAAAAATCCGAACGAAATAAAATATCATTTGGATAAGGCAGTATATGAAGCCATTCATAATCGTTTTGGTCCAGTTTGGTTAGATATTCCACAAGATGTTCAGTCTGCCATAATTGATGAAAATAATTTAGTGGAATTTGAACAACCAGCTAAAGTTAAATATAATTTAAAAGTAGATCAAGTCGTTGAAAATTTACAATTGGCTAAAAGGCCATTGATTGTTTTAGGAAATGGGATTCGTTTAGCTAATCAACAGGAGAATTTTAATCATTTCATTGAGAAAAATAAGATTCCAGTTGTTACAACGTTAAATGGTTTTGATTTAATTGATAATAGACATAGTTGCTATGTTGGCCGTATAGGAACAATAGGACAACGAGCTGGAAATTTTGCTTTGCAAAATGCAGATTGTATTTTGTTTCTAGGGACTAGAAATAATATTCGCCAAGTTAGCCATAATTGGGAAAATTTTGGAAAGAATGCTTTTAAAATAGTCGTTGATATAGATCAAGCTGAATTAGATAAACCTCTTGTTCGACCGGATTTAAAAGTCAATGCTGATTTAGCAGATTTTATGCCTGAAATTGCCAAACAAAATCTGAATATTAATTGCACTGATTGGTTGAATTGGTGTGTTGAACGAAAAAATAAATATGATTTTGCTCATACAGAAGAATATCAACAAAAGGGTAATCTGATAAATGTTTATTATTTTCTTCATCGTTTGAATCAAAAATTAAACAAAAATGATATTTGTGTAATGGCAAATGCGACACCAACCGTTTGCACTTTCCAAATCGCAGAAATAAAACAAGGGCAGAGGCTTTTTTCAAATTCAGGTTGTGCTTCTATGGGATATGATTTACCAGCGTCAATAGGGGCTTGTTTCGCAAGTGGTAAAAAAAATACGATTTGTCTGGCGGGAGATGGTTCAATTATGATGAATCTTCAAGAATTGCAAACAATCAAGCATCATCATTTACCAATTAAAATTTTTGTTATTAACAATGATGGCTATTTTTTAATTAAACAAACTCAAAAGAACTTTTTTGAAGGACAATATTGCGGATGCGGAGAAACAAGTGGTGTTTCTTTGCCGGATTTTGAAAAGGTTGCTCAGGCATTTGGCATAAAAGCATTCAAGTTAGAATATCCGGAACAAGTAGATGAAAGTATCGATAAAATGCTTTCAAGTGATGAACCCATGTTATGTGAAGTTGTTGTTAATCCGGATTATATTTTGGTTCCGAAGCTGTCTGCTAAAAAATTAGATGATGGAACTATGGTTTCTCCAAGTTTAGAAGACATGTATCCTTTTTTGGAACGAGATGAATTTGAAAGAAATATGATAAGGGAAAATATAAATAGGAGAGATAAATTGTGAAAAAAATTAGCGTTGTTATTCCTTGTTATAATGAGGAAGAAAATATTGAAAATACGTATAATTTAGTCAAATCCGAATTAGAAAAACAGACAAATTATGATTATGAAATTATTTTTTCTGATAATGATTCCAAAGATAGTTCTCAAAAACTAATTAAAAAAATTTGTGAAAAAGATAAAAAAGTAAAGGCGATTTTTAATTTACGAAATTTTGGTCCAAATTGTTCATGTTTTAATGCAATGCTTAATGCAACAGGGGATGCAGTTATTTTACTTTTTTGTGATTTGCAGACACCAGTTGAAATGTTATCAAAATTTATTAAAGAGTGGGAAAATGGGAATCTTGTTGTTTTTGGAAGAAAAATTAGTTCTGAAGAAAATAAGATGATGTATTTTATCCGAACGTTCTTTTATAAAATTATAAATTTTTTCTCTGATTTGCCACATTATGAACATGTTACGGGAAGTGGTTTATATGATAAATCTGTTTTAGTAGAATCTAAAAATTTGAAAGAACCTGTGCCTGATTTACGACATATGGTTCCATACATGGGATATAAACCCTATTTAATTCCATACGAACAAAAAAAACGTCAATTTGGAAAATCTTCTTACACTTTGTCTAGATATTTAGATCAAGCGATAAGGTTGTTCATACAGACATCAACAGTTCCTATGAAATTTATGATATATTTAGGAATATTGAGTAGCGTAGTATCTTTTTTTGTTGGGATGTTTTATTTTGTATATAAGTTGATTCATTGGTCAGATTTTTCTGTCGGAATGGCACCTATGATTATTTTATTTACGTTTATTTCTTCAATTCAAATATTCTTTTTGGGAATTATTGGTGAATATATTTTAAATATTACTAACCATGTTAATTTTTCAAAATTAGTGATTGAAAAAGAAAGAATTAATTTTGATAACAGTTAGTTTTA
The DNA here is from genome assembly GCA_024413465.1 of Alphaproteobacteria bacterium. GTDB lineage: Bacteria > Pseudomonadota > Alphaproteobacteria > CAAGCB01 > CAG-977 > UBA2903. The sequence goes on along the minus strand of JAKSVU010000007.1, from coordinate 20,379 downwards.
GGAACTGCATATAAAATCGTATCAAAGATTGTTGAAGTATAGTGCCTTAAATAAAAATCATAATTAGAATTAATTTTAGAGATTTGTTCAAGCAACGACCAAATGTCTTGTGGTTTATGATATACAGAAATTGCTAGGGTGGCATTATTCTTTATTAAATTTGAAGCCCCGTCAAGTGCATCTGATTCTGCCCCCTCTATATCCATTTTTATATAAAGAGCTTCCGTTTCTTTGATTAAGTCATTTAAAGGATAACATTCTATTTTTGTTGAGCCATTCGTTGTTAAATATCCACCAGTATCTCCTGTTTCACAAAATGAAAAAGTTGAATGTTTGTTAGATACGCCATAATTAAAAACAGAGATGTTTTTTAAATTGCTTACGTTTATTTTTAATTTTTTTAGATTAGTTTTATCGGGTTCAAAACAGTATATTTTTTTGTAATTTGGATTAAATTGAGCAAAATCGATGGCATTTTTTCCATCAAAAGATCCACAATCAATGAACACATCACACTTTGGTAAAAAATCTTCAAAATATTGATTTTCAAGAGGTCTTTTAATGGCATCATAAACGAGAATATTCTTCGTTTTTCTATAATTCAGAACAGCCTCAAAAGTTTTGATGGATAAATCATCATTGAGTAAATTAAAGAGTTTTTCATAATGCTTTTTATTTATTTTATAGTCTGAAAATAGACCATCAAAGGCTTGATTATATTTTTGCAATTCAGGGTAGATTGAAATTAATGTTCCAAGATCATAAATTTTTTTAAAAGATTGATTTAATAGTTGTTTTTTTATATCTCCCATATAATTTATAGAGCCAATAATAATATTTGACTTTTTATCTAAGATTCTTGATGGAGAATAAATAGGAAGATTATGTAGGGATGAAAGAGTTTTCTTTATATCATTGTCTATAAAACCATCAATTTTAATTTCTTTTTTTTGAAACAAATTAAATAAATATTCTGCTAATCTTCCTGTGGAAAAGATATAAGTGTGATGCTTGTTGAATATTTTTTTTGTATTAAAAACAAATTTTTTTTGGCCGAAAAAACTAAATAAAACGGTGATAATTGTTGTAATTGCTCCTCCGATGTATGGAGCAAGATAGGTTGATTCATCATTTAAAAAACGTTTTGAAAGTTCTGTTACAAAACCTAAAACAGGAAGTGAGAATAAAGTGGAAACTCCATATAAGGCTCTGATTTTAAGGTATTCAGAAACATAATGTCCTTTTGTTTTAAAAAAAAGGAATTTATAAGCTAAAAATGATTGAATAATAGAAATTTCATTAGAAATAAGACTTGAGCCAAAATAAAAATAAGGATTTATTTTTTGAGTAAAATATAAAAATAGATAATACAAGCCCAAACCGAATATCGTATTCCAGCCTCCGATGATTAAGTACTTTATAAAATCCGTATTTTTTTTTAACATTGGTACCCATAGTTTGACAATTGACATTCATTCTTTTTATTTTAATATCTTTGTCAAGTTAAATAGGTGATGGTTATGAAAAATATACTTGTTCAAGTGTTTATATTTTTTGTTTTAATGTTGTATTCATTGTACACGTTCGTAGATTTAACTTTTGAAGCCTATTCTCCAAGAGAAATTGTTTTTTGGTTAAATGGATTTATTAATCGATTTGATAATTATTCTTTAAAATTATTTTTTTTACATGTTTTTTTCCCATCATTATTCATTTGGGGAGGGGTGTTTGTTCTGCCTCTAATAATCAAATTAATAAAACGCTCGTTTAACGTAGAAAATTTCAGATTTTATATATTTATTTTATTTTGTTTTCTATTTATTGAGGGACTTTATTTATACAATAAAAGGTTTGAAATTTGTAAGACTTTGTTTAATCAAGAATACAGTGACTTTTATGAAAAAAATTATGTAGAATCTAAAAAAGAAAACATTGAATTCCCAGAAAAGAAAAAAAATTTAATCTTTATCTCCTTGGAAAGTATAGAACGATCATTTGCAGATAAAGATGTCTATGGGGCATCTTTGATTGAAGATTTGGAAAAATTAGAACAGGGAGAAGTATATTTTAAAACATATCAAGATGGTTTTGATACAGTTCCTACTGAACCAAGTATCATGGCAGTTTTTAACGGATTGCCAGCGACCTTTTTATCAAAGCTTCATTTTGGACAAGTTATTCCGTTCCCAAAAAGTTATTCTTTAGGAAAAATCCTACAAGATGAAGGATATTTTTCAAAATCAATTATAGGAAGTGATGGCAATTTTACAGGTTTTCATTTGTTTTTAGATCATCATGGTGTTCAAAATCATATTGATAAAAAGGACATTGAAAAAATGTATCCAGAAATATTACAAAATATTTCTTGGGGATATTCAGATGAAACTGTTTTTAAGGTTTTGAAGGATGAAATTATAAAAGCATCAGCTCAAGATCGACCATTTTTCTTTTTAATTAAAACTGTAGATACGCATGGAAATGAAATTCCAGATATTCAGTATGAAAAAAAATTTGGAATGGATATGTTTGATTTGATAAATAATACGTCTTTTCTTGCAGCAGAATTTGTAAATTGGTTTAAAACACGACCAGAATATAAGGATACAGTTCTCGTTATTGCTGGAGATCATTTTAGAGCTTCGACGGCTATGCCGTTTCCTGTTAATCCATCAATATATAACCTTTTTATCAATTCAGCAGTCAAACCCAAAAATACAGACAGGACTTTTACGCAGATTGATATGTTTCCAACGATTTTGGAAGCAATGGGCGTAAAGATAAAAGGACACAGATTAGGGCTGGGAACTTCCGTTTTTAGTGAAGAACCTACTTTGGCAGAGCGATTTAGTCTCGAATATTTAGCAAAAGAACTTGTTAAACGAAATAAAATTTATGATGCTTTGTGGTAGAGAAGTTTTTCATTCCTCAAAGCTAAAAGGAGATTTCCATGAAAAATATATTTGCTCAAGTGTTTATATTTTTTGTTTTAATAATGTATTGCTTATATACGTTTGTAGATATAAATTTTGATGCTTATTCTCCAAGAGAGATTGTTTTTGGTTTTAATATATCCATAGATCGATTTGATAGTTACTCCTTAAAAATATTTTTTTTAAACGTCTTTTTACCAGCTTTATTCCTTTGGATTTTTTTATTTTTTATTCCTAGAATAATCAAATTAATAAAACGCTCGTTTAACGTGGAAAATTGCAGATTTTATATATTTATTTTGTTTTGTTTTCTGTTTATTGAGGGACTTTATTTATATAATAAAAGGTTTGAAATTTGTAAGACTTTGTTTAATCAAGAATACAGTGATTTCTATGAAAAAAATTATGTAGAATCTAAAAAAGAAAACATTGAATTCCCAGAAAAGAAAAAAAATTTAATCTTTATCTCCTTGGAAAGTATAGAACGATCATTTGCAGATAAAGATGTCTATGGGGCATCTTTGATTGAAGATTTGGAAAAATTAGAACAGGGAGAAGTATATTTTAAAACATATCAAGATGGTTTTGATACAGTTCCTACTGAACCAAGTATCATGGCAGTTTTTAACGGATTGCCAGCGACCTTTTTATCAAAGCTTCATTTTGGACAAGTTATTCCGTTCCCAAAAAGTTATTCTTTAGGAAAAATCCTACAAGATGAAGGATATTTTTCAAAATCAATTATAGGAAGTGATGGTAATTTTACAGGTTTTCACCAATTTTTAGATCATCATGGTGTTCAAAATCATATTGATAAAAAAGACATTAAAAAATTATATCCAGATGAAACACCCAATCATTTTTGGGGGTATTCGGATGAAACAGTTTTAAAAGTTTTAAAGGATGAAATTATAAAAGCGTCAGCTCAAAAACAACCGTTTTTCTTTTTAATTAAAACAGCAGATACGCACGGAGATGACGTCCCAGACGTTTTGATTAGAAAAAAATTTGGAATTGATATGCTCGATTTGATTAATAATACCTCTTTTGTTACGGCAGAGTTTGTAAATTGGTTTAAAACACGACCAGAATATAAAGATACAGTTCTTGTTATTGCAGGAGATCATTTCCGAGCATCAAAGGTTATGCCATTTCCTGTTAATCCATCAATATACAATCTTTTTATTAATTCAGTAGTCAAACCCAAAAATACAGACAGAACTTTTACGCAAATCGATATGTTTCCAACAATTTTGGAAGCAATGGGCGTGAAGATAAAAGGACACAGATTAGGGCTGGGAACGTCTGTGTTTAGCGATGAACCAACGTTGGCAGAGCGATTTAGTCCAGAATATTTAGCAAAAGAACTTGTTAAACAAAATAAAATTTATGAATCTTTGTGGTAAGATATTTTTACCGAACAAGGCATTTAGCCTCCTCACCAATCTTTTGTAGAACTCACTTTTAGAAAAAGTTCGTTAACAAAAGATGTCCTCTCCCTACAGGGCGAGGTTGATATTTATATCAAGGGGAACAAAAAATATCATATTTTATTTACATCAAGGGATAAGTTCCAATTAAAAAATTTCAGTAAGTTCAAAAAAAAGAACGTATTCTCCTTACGTGGAGAAGACGTGTACTGGTCATATCAATTAATTTTTTCGGATAATTTTCAATTTTTTTTCATTTTTATAAAAAAAAGCTTGACTTATGCGGGGGGGGGGTAGAATAAAATTGGATTGGGGAGAAGATTCTCTTCATTCTTTGTTTAGTCTTTTATTTATAGTTAGGCCTATATATCATGGAAAAAATAATTTTTGAAAGATCTTCTCAACAATCCGGTCGTTCAATGATCGAAATGTTGGGTGTGTTAGCTATTATCGGTGTGTTATCAGTCGGTGGTATCGCTGGTTATTCACAAGCAATGGCTAAGTTTAAAGTAACAAAAGCAACAGACCAAATTCAAACAGCAGTTACAAACATCAGAACGTTATATGCTTCTGCTCGTAACTACGGTACAATCAACAATAAAGTTTTGTATCGTGCTGGTGCTATTGGTGATGAAGTTTGTATGGGACATGATTCTTGTACAAATCCACTTAATACCTTTGGTGGAAAGTTTGAATTTGCTGCTACCTCAACAGGTGGTATGGCTAATAAAGCATTCACAGTTACCTATTCAGGTTTGCCATCAGAAGCTTGTGTAAAGTTGTCTTCATACGATTGGGGGGATGCATCAGCAGGGTTGATTCAGGTTCAAGTTGGTGGAACTGTTGTTTGTGCAACAGCAAATAACACATGTCCAGCTGACGTTTCTACAACAGCTGATGCTTGTGGTTCTGTTGCAGATGGTGATCATACCATTATTTATACATTCCGTTAAAAAGTATTTTTAACAATTTTAAAAAAAAGAAGGATTTATATCCTTCTTTTTTTATTAAGGAAAATCAATAAGATAATATTTTTTTCCTAAAAAATTTCAGTAGTTTTGCGTTCCATTTCAGCGATGGCGTGGTCTGCTGCAATTTTATCGATTAAATTTTTAACATAGACATCAATAATCTTGTCTGCGGAATAATCTGCAGGGGCAATAAAATTAACGCGTTTTTCTGTAAAAAGTTGTTTCGTTTTATTTGGGCAATCTGGATTGTTTGGAGGGTATACACCAATTGAATGTCCTCCTTCTTTTTTTATCATTTTCATACAAGGAATATCTGTTTCTCCATCACCGATATAAATAACGTTTGTTAATGGAATGTCGCGTTCTTCTTCGGAAATATATTTATTTATGGAAAGATTGTCCGTTTCATCCAATGTTCCTTTGTTAATACGATAGAGAAATTGGGTTTTTGTCGTATAATTGATGGCGACTGCAGGCCAATCAGCTATACCATTTCCATCATACATAAAACTAGAAGCAAAAATCTTATCAAATTTGTTTGCAATAGGAGTTCCTTCGATAATTTCTTTTACACCTGAAGAAATAATATAATGTTTTAAAATAATGTTTTTTGATTTTGCATAATTCGTGATGCGATCAAACCATTCAATTACTCCGGGATAAAGTTCAACGTTGGCTCCTAATTTTTGAAAATCTTGGCGATGAAAGGACAAATTATATTTTTTTGCTTCGTCCAACATTAATTTCATGCAAGCGATAATACTGTCGGAACATTGTTGTTTTGACATCTCATCAGCTCTTTTCCAAAAATCAGCAGAATTGGCTTTAATCATATCGAAAAATCCATATTCGTGCATATAACCAGGAGAAAGAGTTCCATCAAAATCGTAGCAAATTGCCATTTTAATTTCTTTGTTAGACATGGTGTGTTCCTTATTTCAAATTAATTTTAAAGTATTCTACTCTAAAAATGTGAGATTTTGTAGTCATATAAAGTATATTTTTAATTAATTCTTGCGAAATGATTTCATAAAATGTATTATCAATCACTTTTATGATAGGTGGGTATTCAAATGCGTTTGTTTTTGGCTAGTTTATTGATGTGTGGAATTGCTGGCTGTAGCGTTCTTCCTTTTGTTGGCGGTGAAAGCTTGCCAGAACCGGAGGAGTTTGATTCAAATCAAGAAACTGAAGATCATCAATATGCTTCAAAACAACATGAAAATTTAAGATCCGGATTGTCAGGTTTGAGTATATCTCAGGATATGTATGAAAATTTGAATTATGGTGATGCCGTTCGTACAGACCCTGTCGAAATTCGAGGATTAGACGTTGAGTTGCCCCCAGAAGATACAATTATTGCCGATGCAGAACGAGACATTTTAAGTCAAGATGAAAAGCAGGTAAAACAAGAAATAGAAGAACAAAGAATTGCCGAATCTGTTGCAAAAGAAGAACAAAAATTAGAAGAAGAACGGAAGGCTCAAGAAGAACAACTTGCTGCTGTTCAAAAGTCGGCTGAGGAAAAAACAGAAGTTGGCACGTCAGCTCCTGCTGAAGAAGTTAAAGAAAATTTGCAGACAGCTTCTGTCGAACAAAAAGTGGAAAATGTTTCTGTAGTTCAAGAAAATCCAGAAAATTTAACGCTTCCTGTCGAACAAAAATTAGAAGATTTTGCTAAAAAAGAAGAACATAAAACTGCGGAAGAAAAGGTTGGGCAGAACGTTGTTGCGATAGCTCCCGTTGAAGTCGGACATGAAGTTGGAAAAGAACATACTTCTGTCGTTGAAGGTGCATTTAAAGAAGAACGTGCTGCAAAATTAAAATCTGCTGACCAAATTATAGAAGACAAGATTAAAATTGAACAAGCTCAACAGAAAAAACAAGAAGAATTAAAACGTAAAAAGGCAAAAAGAAAAGCTGTAAAATACGTAGCAAAAGCAGCTGATGAAATAGATGTTGATGCTTTATTGGCAAATGCGACTGATTTGAATGATGAATACGTTAATCAGTTGGTAAAAGAAACAATGAATTCTGATAATACTGCAGAAGTCAATGAATTATTGAAACATTCTGAAAAAACGAGAGCTTCCGTCAATCAGAGTGTTTTACAACAAAAACCTATTATTCAAAAACCTGTTGTGAAAAAAAATGTTGTTAAAAAACAAACGACAAAAATCAAACAACCAGAAAAAGTTAAGTTAAAACTTAAGGCTCCTCAACAGGAAGTCATCAAATTGAAACCTTTGAAAAGAAAATTAAAAATAAAGGAAACAAAAAAGGTAGATGACGATTTTGACACCATTTATATTGATTAATAATAAGTAGGAAGAAAAAAATGTCAGAAATCGTAAAGGTAGCTTTGGCAGGACTGGGGACAGTCGGCGGAGGCGTTGCTAAATTATTGATTGAACAAAGCGACATTTTATACAACAGGACAGGAAAAAAGATTGAATTGATTGCTGTTTCTGATTTGGATAAAAGTAAAGTTGCTTCTTTGAATTTACCAAATTCTGTTCAATATTATGATGATGCTTTAAAAATGATTGATGAAACAACGGCTGATATCGTTGTTGAATTGATTGGTGGAGCAGATGGAATTGCTTATAAAATTTGTCAGAAAGCTTTGGCTGCTGGCAAAAATTTTGTTACTGCTAACAAGGCTATGATTGCTCATCATGGTAATGAAATGGCTAAAATGGCTGAACAAAGTGGATCAGAGATCGGTTTTGAAGCATCTGTTGCTGGGGGAATTCCTATTATCAAATCCGTTCGTGAAGGGTTAATTGGAAATAAAATAAATGAAGTTTACGGAATTTTAAACGGAACTTGTAACTATATTTTGACAGTTATGCGTGAAACAGGAAAACCGTTTGATGAAGTTTTGGCAGATGCTCAAAAATTGGGATATGCTGAACAAGATCCATCTTTCGATATAGATGGAATTGATACGGCACATAAAATTTCTATTTTGGGGTCATTGGCTTTTTCTATGCCGATAGATTTTGATTCTTTGTCAATTGAAGGTATTCGCCATATTTCTGCTTTGGATATTGCATTTAGTGAAGAACTTGGAATGCGTATTAAATTATTAGGGGTAGGCAGAAAAACAGAGAAAGGTGTTTCTTTGAACGTTTATCCTTGTATGATTCCTCAAACTTCAGAAATTGCACACGTTGATGGCGTTTTCAATGCTGTTGTAACAGAGGGGGACTTTGTTGGTCATTCAATGTTCGTAGGGCGTGGAGCAGGCGAAAGACCGACAGCTTCTGCTGTTGTTTCTGATATTGCGGATATTGCTCAAAACAGATCAGTTCCAATGTTTAATATCAGAAAAGGAACTTTATCAGAATTACAAAAAATCTCTTTGTCTGAGCGTTGTGGTGAGTATTACGTTCGTTTTGAAGTCATTGATCAACCTGGTGTTGTTGCAGATATTGCACGCATTTTGGGTAAAGAGGGTGTATCAATTTCTTCAATGATTCAACGCGGTAAGACAGGCAAAACAGTTCCTTTGATGATGACTTTACATGAAGCTGTTGAAGCAAAAGTTCAAAAGGCATTAAATGAAATTGAACAGTTAAGTACGGTTACTGCAAAACCTTGCATGATCCGGATTGAACGCCTATGACAGCAGTTTTTGGAGTAGAAACATCGTGTCTTGGACAACGATGGTGTATGCCTGATTTCCCGGATGAAGAAATCAGAGCATTGATGAAAGCTGGTGTTGAATCTGAAAACTTTGCAAAAATGTTGGCTGTACGCGGAATACAACCAGATGAAGTTTCATTTTTTATGGATCCTCGATTAAAGGATATGCCAGATCCGGTTTTAATTTTGAAACAAGCAGACGTTGCAGCAAAGAGAATTGCAGATGCAGTTGTCCATAAACAAAAAATTGGAATTTTTGGGGATTATGACGTCGATGGTATTACGTCAACAACATTGATTTATACTTTTTTGAAAAAAGTAAGTGATGCTGAAATCTTTGCTAAAATTCCAGAACGCGATGATGGATATGGTCCAACACCTGTTGCAATGAAGGATTTTGTTGATAAAGGTGTTGAATTAGTTGTTACCGTAGATTGTGGAACTTCTGCTTATGAAGCTTTTGCGGCAATTCCAAATACAGATATCGTCGTTATTGATCACCATGAACAAGATGGGGATTTACCTCAGATTGTTGCTGTTGTTAATCCCAAAAGAACAGATGAATACGTTAATGAATTAACTAAAAAATACTATCCTCGTGATATGGCAGCAGTCGGGGTTGTTTTTATGGTTTTAGTCGCCTTAAATCGTGAATTGCGGACACGTGGTTGGTATGATGATAAACGCCAAGAACCTGATTTGCGAGAGGGGCTAGATTTGGTCGCTTTAGGAACAGTTTGCGACGTTATGAAATTGCACGGAATCAACCGTTTGTTTGTAAAATACGGTTTACAAGTGATGGCAAATCGTAAAAATAACGGATTAAATTGTTTACAAACGATGGTTAAAGTAAAAGATAAACCAACTTCTTGGACGCTAAGCCATTTAATTGGACCTCGTTTAAATGCAGGTGGTCGTATTGGGTCTTCAAATTTAGGTTTTCAATTGCTTTGTTCTGAAAATATGTCTGATGCTAATGGAATCGTATTGAAATTAGAAGATTTGAATACTCAGCGTCGTGATATGTGCAGTGAAGTTTTAAGACAAGCTATAATTCAGGTTGAACAAGAACCAGAAGATTGTCCTGTTGTTTTTGCCTATGGTAAAGATTGGCATCATGGTGTCATTGGAATTATTGCTGGGAAATTAAAAGACAGATACAAAAAGCCGGCATTGGTTATGTGTGGCGAAGCAGAAGACGTTCATGGCTCTGGTCGTTCTGTCCCTGATTTTGATTTAGGAGCAGCAATCTTTAAAGCAAAAGAAGTGGGAATTTTAACTGCAGGTGGAGGCCATACGTTGGCGGCAGGTTTCTCTTTGACGACTGAAAAAATAGAAGAATTTAAATCTTTTATTGTTGAACAACGCCTTTCAAAGGATGTTGTCAAGTATGCTGATTTGAATATTGATGCCGCCCTTTCTATGTCGGCAGCAAATTCAGATTTGTTAAAAAGAATTGAAATGCTAGAACCTTACGGAGAAGCAAATCCAGAACCTATGTTGGCCTTGGCAGATGTGACAATTATTTCTCCGCGTATCGTTGGTGTCGGACATGTTTCCTGTCGTTTGCGTTGTGCAGGATGTCGTGATTTGTCAGCGATTGCATATAACAGTGCAGATTCTGATTTAGGAATGACTTTGTTAAAATCAGATGGTGCTGTTTGCCACATTGCAGGAACACTCCATTGGGATACTTACCATGGAGACAATGCTGTTCAATTTTATATTGAAGACATTGCAGTTGTCGTTTAGTTAAAGAAATCTATTCTGAAAAAGAGAGTGATAGGGCAAAATACTTTGAATTTTGCCCTACATCAAATCTTTTATAAAGTTCGATTTTTTTAGAAAACCAAAAAAAATTTAATCAATTCTAGGTTCTTTTTTCAACGCAGTTGTAATTTGGAATAAACCACCAAAAAAAGTTTCTTTTGACCAAATAATATTCGGCTTAAATTGCAGATAATTTTTGATTTCTGTATTCCACAAGGATTCAGCAAATGGTTCAAAAATTCTGTTTGATTGGCGAATAAGAAAACGCAAAGGGTGATACTTCGTTGGTTTATGATAATCAACAAAAATAGCACGACCTTCTGTGTTTAAAACGTTAATAGCTCTTTTTATTGTAATCTTTTTTCGTTCGTCCGGCATTTCATGTAATGAAAAAAAGCATATAACAGTATCATAGGTTCTGACTTTTTTCGTAGGAATGGTAAAATCACGCAATTTTGCTTTTGCATTTAACCATGGTGCAACTTTAGCTTTTGCAGCTTCAAATTGAACGGGAGAAATATCTTCTATATGGTATCTTCCACGAAAATTTTGTTTTCTTGCAACACAATATTCCAAAGGTCCCCACGTTGCGCCCATTTGTAAGATATCTGTATTCGGTTGAATATATTTTACAACTCGTTTGATTAACGGATTTAATTGAAAAAATTTTAAAGCATTTGAAATGTGATCTTCGTTAAATAATGAGGTCAAAATTTTTGAAGAATATATAAAAGGATAAACGGATTCCATATATCCAGGCATAGAACAATATTCTCTTTTTTCTTCAGGTGTTTCATCATCTTCTGGAGGAGGTGGTGGTAAAAATTCACTATCCAAATTCATAATTTGATCCCCTTATTCAAGAAAACCTGTTTGTTTTGCATAAACAACAGCTTGAGTCCTATTTTGTACGTTCAATGCTTTTAAAATAGCATTAACGTGAAGTTTAACAGTCCCTTCTGTTAAATTCAATTGATTTGCAATTTCTTTATTTGATTGTCCTAAACAAATTCGTTTTAAAACTTCAGATTGTTTTGGTGTAAGGGGATTTTCAGTTGTAATTTTTTCTTTACTTTGAACAGGATAGAGTTCTTTTGGTAAATAAATTCCCCCCATTAAGACAAGTTGAAGAGCATTCATAAAATTTTGAGCAGGGACATTTTTTGGAACGATTCCGTCTGCTCCTAAATCAATTGCAAAAGTGGTGTCCATTTTATCAATAAAAGAGGTTGTAATCATTAAAGGTATTTCAGGATTTTTATCTTTAATTGATCTGATGAACTCACCTTTTAATTTCGAAAAATCGAAATCAATGACGATTAAATCAAAATTTTCAGGATTAACTTTATCGAAATCAGATTCATCAAAAATTTTTGTAATCGTTGTTTTTTTTGGAAGATGATGTTGAAGACCATCTACAAAAAGTTCCGATTTATCTGCAATTAAAAAATTCAATGTTTGATTCCTTTAAAATTTGAGTATAGTGTAGCTGATTATTTTTAAATGTCAAAACGGAAAAAGAAAATGCAAGGAATTGTTTTTGATAATGGTGCTCAAGGTGATGGGTTAGTTTTACACGACAATCAAAAGTTGTTTGTAGCAAACACACTTAAAGGTGAAGAAATAGAATATGAAGTTGTCGATGATCACAGGGCAAATCTTGTCAAAATTTTAAAAGCTTCTGATCAGCGTGCAGAACCGGTTTGTCCTTACGTTGAAAAGTGTGGGGGGTGTTGCCTACAACATTTTAACAAAGATGCTTATCAAGAACATAAATTGCGTTATCTAAGACAATTATTGCCAGAAACTTTTCCAGAATTTGATCATCCTGTATTCATAGATTATTGTTCTCGTCGTCGTGTCAGTTTTGCTGTTACGATTATTGGAAAAGTTTGTTTTTTTGGTTTGAATCAAAAAAATAGTGATCAAATTACAGAAATAAAAACGTGTCCTGTTTTGATTCCAGAATTAAACGAGTTAATTGAACCTTTGCATAAATTGATGAAGGAAATAGCCTTTCCTGTAAAAAAAGCAACAGGGGATGTCTCTTTATTGTTGACGGATAGTGGCGTTGACGTACTTTTTACTTTGCCATTTCAATATAGCAATCAAATTCGAGAAAGATTGATTAAATTTGCCATTGAACATAATTTAGCACGAATTTGTTGGCGTTTGTCTGAACGGGATTATGCTGATATTATTGTGCAACCGCATGCTCCTGTTTTAAAACTTGGAGAATATGAAATTTGCCCACCTCCAGGTGTGTTTTTACAGCCAAGTAAAGCTGGTGAAGTTGCCTTACAGGAAGCAGTTAAAGAATATTTGGGAAATAAGCCGAAAAATATTTTAGATTTATTTTGTGGGGCTGGAACTTTTAGTTTAGGAATTTTAGAAAAAAAGAAAATTATTTATGGGGTAGATAATGCTCCGCATGCTTTGGAAGCATTAAATAAAGCTTCATCAGATCGTATAAAAGTTGAAAATAGAGATTTGTTCAAAGTTCCTTTTTATCCAGATGAATTAGAAAAGTTTGATGCTGTCATTTTTGATCCACCACGTGCAGGGGCAAAAAAACAAGCTGAAAATTTGGCAATGAGTGATATTCCTGTGATTGTGGCAGTTTCTTGTAATCCAGTCACATTTGTTCGAGATGCTGAGATTCTTATCAAAGGGGGATATAAAATAGAAAAAATCCGTCCAGTTGATCAATTCGTTTTTACACCACATCTTGAAGTTGTAGCTCTGTTTAGGAAATAATTTTTCATCCAATATTGAATAAAAATAGTGAGACAAATATTAAAAGGAAGCAATGATTATAATTATTACGGGTGCATCGCATACGGGAAAGATGGTGTTTGCACAGAAACTACTTGAAGAATATCACTATCCATATTTATCTAGCTTTTGAGTAATATCTTGAAGTTGTAGCTTTATTTAGAAAAAAAATTCCACGTATCTAAGGGAAAAATACTTTTTATGTGAGAATTGATAAAAAATAAGGAAAATTTTGAATGAATTATAGAATAGAAAAAAAGAGTGCTTTTACAGTATTAGCTAATTCAAAAATTTTTAATAGTGCAACGGCGCAAAAAGAAATTCCTCAATTTTGGACTGATCATTTTCAATCTGGAAAAGGTGAATATATCAATGGAACTTTTGGGATTTGTTTAGATAATCAAAAAGAAAAAAATACATTCAAATATATGATTGCAGATTTTGTTGAAAAAGAAAGAAAAGCCGTAGAAGGATTAGAATTTTTTACAATCCCAGAACGGACATATGCTATTTTTACTTGTATTGGTCCTGTGCCAGAAACTTTACAAAAAATGACGAATTGTATTTTTTCTGAATGGATGAAAACGCAAACTGAATTTAAAATTGATGATAAATTTACGATTGAATGGTATGATCATCTTGAAAAATATGAAAAGGGCTTATCCGATGAAAATTACAAAAGTGAAATTTGGATTCCCGTTCAATCTGTACCGTAAGTATTTAATAAATGGCTGAAACAAGAAGAATTGATGAAATTGATATGGCAAAGGGATTAGGAATACTCCTTGTTGTCTTGATTCACTTGTATGAATATACAGGGGTTGCATATAATCGACCAATTTTATATCCAGTGATAAGACCTTTTGCAGAGGGAATTATATTGATGTTCTTACTTTTGTCAGGATATACGTATCATGCAGGAAAATCGATAAAAGCAGATTTTATCAAAAAGATAAAAACGTTATTAGTTCCGTATTGTTATCTTGTTCTTTTTAGCTCTATTGTTTATTTTTTATTTGTACATCCTAGTGAATATTCTGAAATAAAAAAAAATTTTGAGTATAGCGTAAGTAGCCTGTTTGCGATGGGGATAGTTAATCTTTTTGATGGAAGCACTGAATTTAATCCAATGTATTATGTCGTGTTTCCAAGTTGGTACATTATAGAATTGTTTTCTTCTTTTTGTTTGATAATAGCTTTATATAAACCTTTACAAAAAAAATCTATTCCCGTTCGGTGGGGTGTCGTAGCTGGGTTTTTATTAATATCTATGATCTTTAATGCCTTAGATTTACAGAAAACGATTGCTAATTCTTATTTTCAAAAAGCTAGTTATTTTTTCATTTTGCCCAATATATTTGGTTTTGCCAGTGTTTTGTTTACAGGTTCTTTATTTCATGAAACGTATTCATTTGATACAGCATATTCAAAACGAACTTCTGTCATATTGCTCATTTTATCAATAGCTTTTGTGACTTTTCTTAAAATAAAAGGTGGTTATTATTATGCTTTGCAATATGGTAGATGGGGAGAGTTTGGGTTTTGGAGTGTTCCAATAACTTTTATTGGTGGTATTGCAGAAACGTATACTTTGCTTTTTTTATTTCATTTCGTTAAAAAATTGAAATTTTTTAAATTAATACTCGTGTATTTGGGAAAACATTCTTTAGATATTTTATTGTCCCATACTTTGTTTATTGTCATTTTTTGTAAATTGTTTGGAAAGTGGCATACTGTTTATATTGAAAAGTTATCAGCGGAACAATATTCATATCCGATTGCTTTGGCGATTTTTGCTTTAACAGGTGTTGCTACGATATCGTTTTTATTTGGATTAGATTTTATACGATCTTCTCGTCATTTAAATTATCAAAAATAGCTGAAAAAATCAGAATATTTTTATTTAATTTTAAATTTTATAGATTTATACTCACGCTTGGAAATAGAAGTGTCGCACGCTTTTATTTCAGGATAAGAGGAGTACTTTATTATGCGAAAGAATTACTTGTTTACAAGTGAATCTGTGTCTGAAGGTCACCCAGACAAGGTTTGCGATAGAATATCTGATACATTATTAGATTTATTTTTAACTCACGATCCGTATGCTCGTGGGGCAGTAGAAACGATGGCTTCAACGGATCACGTTTTTATTTGTGGTGAAGCTCGGTTGCCAGAAACAATCAATTATCAAATGATGGAAGAAGCTGTTCGTCAATGCATTCGTGATATTGGTTATGAACAAAAAGGTTTTGATTGGCAAACGGTCCATATTAAAAATTTAATTCATAAGCAATCAGGCGATATTGCTCGTGGTGTTGATGAAGGTGAAAATAAAGAAGAAGGTGCAGGCGATCAAGGGATTATCTTTGGTTATGCAACGAACGAAGCTGAAGGCACAGAATATATGCCAGCAACTTTGTATTATTCACATAACATTTTAAAAGAATTATCCAGAATGCGTCGTTCTGGTGAAATAAAATGGTTGCGTCCAGATGCTAAAAGCCAAGTAACTTTGCGTTATGAAAATGGAAAACCAGTGGCCGTTGATACAGTCGTTGTTTCAACACAACATACTGCAGACGTAAGCCAAGATGAAATTCGTCATACAGTTCGAGAAGTTGTCAAAAAAGTTTTACCGGCAGGTTGGGAAGTTCCAGAACACAAATTATACGTAAATCCAACGGGAATGTTTATTATTGGTGGTCCTGATGGAGATACAGGATTGACAGGTCGTAAAATTATCGTTGATACTTATGGTGGTGCAGTGGCTCATGGAGGCGGTGCATTTTCAGGGAAAGATCCAACGAAAGTGGATCGTTCTGCTGCGTATGCAACGCGTTATTTAGCTAAAAATATCGTTGCTGCCGGATTAGCTGACAAGGCAGTTATTCAAGTCGCTTATGCAATTGGTGTTGCAAAACCTTTGGCTGTTTATTTGGAAACGTTCGGCACTTGCCACGTAGATGAAGAAAAGTTAGAAAAATTATTGCCAGAAGTGATGGATTTATCACCAAAAGGAATCAGAACGCATTTGAATTTGAATCGACCTATTTATACCCCAACTTCTTCATACGGTCATTTTGGTCGTACGCCTGGTGTTGATGGGGCATTTCCTTGGGAACAGACTGATTTAGTCGATATTTTAAGAAAAGAAATGGGATTATAAAAAATAAAAAAAGCGAGAGTAAAATCTCGCTTTTAATTTTTTATTTGTGGTTTTTGAAAAATAAATCGTAAGCATTTTGGTAAAAGATTCTTTGGATAATTTCTTTACCGGATTTTTTGCCAAATTCTTCGATAATAGCAGATTTAACTTCACTTACTCTATTTGGATAAAATGAAGGATCTCCATAAGGGCCAAGAGGAATATCTGTTCCGAATAATAAATGTTTTACAGTATATTCTTCGCCACGATAAATGATTGCGTTAATCATGCCAGGAGATAACCAAGAAATATCTGCATACAAGTTTGCGGTTTTAGAACGCAAAGCCGTTTGTAAAATACCAAAAGCGTACCAATGGTTATCATCACTACCCATACCTAAATGGGCCATAATTGTTGGAACTGTTGGAAATTTTTTCGCTGTTTCGTAAATATAGAACGGGTCAGAATAATTGTCTTGAGAATGGAACAAGACAGGCAAGTTGTGTTTTCTAGCAACGTTCATATATGGTTCGTAGCGTGGATCATTTGCGTTCAAATGCAATGTATTTGGGTGTAATTTGATACCGTAGATTTCACTACCACGTTTTTCAATCATTTCATCCAAATATCTAGCTTTTCCATAACCTGGTTGACCAACGATCAAAGCCTTCATTTGTGGATTTCTTTTACAAATATCCAACATTTCAGTATTTGCGGTGATTTCGTCAATCTTTGGAGAATCATCTGGTTTTAAATCGATTCCGGACATATTGGATACCATAATGTATTCAACGTAGTCTGTTTCCATATTATCACCGACTTCTACTTTTATAGGCTTTCCAACAGCATCTAAAATAGCGTCTTCTGTGAAATCAACATTATCAGCACACCATGATCCGATATGAGCATGGGTATCAATAATTTTTTCATCAAATTTTTTTAACATAAAGTTTTGTCCTCAATCAAAAATCAACAGGGGATTAGATACCACTGATTTAGATATATTCATCGTAAAATCTTATTTTTTTGCCTTGTGCAACATTCCACCACAAATCGGTTGTTCTACACCAGTTGTCGTTGGAAAAGTAATTGGTAAATTAAATAAAGAACGAGCAGCAAGATATCCTAGACCTTGAGCTTCGATATAATCACCGTTCCATCCAAGTTCTGATGAAGAAATGACAGGAGATTCTAATCTTTGTTTTAAGAATCTCATCATTGTTGGATTGTGGGCTCCCCCTCCACAAACAACCCATCGTTTAGGTTGTCTTGGTAAAAATTTACAAGCTTCCGCAATAGATACGGCCGTAAAACAAGTTAAGGTAGCAGCGCCATCATAAACGTTTAACCCATCTAAATTTTCCATAAATCTTTTTGAAAATTGATTGCGATCAGCTGTTTTAGGTGGTGCTTTTTGGAACCAAGGACGACGCAAAATTGCAGCAATAATTTTTTCATCAGGTGTTCCGACTGCGGCAAGATTGCCTTCAAAATCCATATTCATTCCATGTTTTTTCATTACCCAATCGTCGATTAAAGCATTTCCTGGACCAGCGTCATAAGCGACGAGTTCTCCATTTTCGCCTAACCAAGTGATTGTTGAAATTCCACCGATATTGATAATTCCAAAAGGCTTTTCAACATCACGAGCAAGAGATTGATAAAATGAAGGCATAATTGGAGCCCCATTTCCCCCATTAGCAATGTCTGTGTTCCTGAAGCGGTTAATCACGTCAATACCAGTTTCTTTTGCAAGTAAATCACCATTACCGATTTGTGTGCAGATATGTTCTTCTGCACTATGATAAATTGTTTGTCCATGGAAACCAATAATATCAATATCACTTGCTGATAATCCGGATAATTCCATAATTTCTTGAACAACGTTTACGTGAAACATTGTTAATTTTTGTTCGATTTCAGCAACCTTTTGTTCATCTTGTTGAGCATTTTTACCGGTAATTGATTTTAAATCGTTTCGCATTTCCAAATCGTATGGACGATTCAGATATTTTCCAAATTTAAAAACGTCAATCCCATCAGTAACAACAAGAGCAGCATCTACGCCGTCCATAGAGGTTCCACTCATTAATCCCAGGGCAGTTAAAGGTCTGTTGATTCGTTCCATGAAGATTTCCTTGTTTTTTCTAATAACTTAGATATAGTTTAGTCAAAATAGTTTAATAAAATCCAAACAAACGGAGAAAAAAATGTTTAAATCATCTTTATTAAATATCTTACAGGAACGTGGTTTTTACAACCAATGTACTAATGAAGAAGGTTTTGATAATTATTTATACGATTGCGAAAAAACGGGTACACCTGCAGTTGCTTATTGTGGTTCTGATCCAACAGGAGACAGTTTACATATTGGACACATCGTTCCATTGATGATGTTGCGTTGGTTCCAACGGGCTGGAAATAAGCCTATCTTGTTGGTTGGTGGGGCTACCAGCCGTATTGGCGATCCATCAGGAAAAGATAAATTGCGTCCATTTATGACTGAAGAAACGATTGCTCATAATATCCAAGGATTGCGCAAATCTTTTTCTAAATTTTTGCGTTTTGATGATTCTGCTAATTCTGCATTAATCGTTGATAATTATGACTGGTTTAAAAATATCAATTACTTAGATTTTTTGCGTGATATTGGAACGTATTATTCCGTCAATCGTATGTTGACGATGGAAAGCGTTAAAACGCGTTTGGATCGTGAACAACAAATGTCTTTCTTGGAATTTAACTATCAGTTATTACAGGGATATGATTTTTGTGAATTATATCAAAAATATGGTTGTCGTATTCAAATGGCAGGTTCTGATCAATGGGGGAATATTACTTCTGGAACAGAATTAGGTCGTCGTCGTCATGACGTTGAATTATTTGGATTTACAAGCCCAATCATTACCGATTCGAGTGGTAAAAAAATGGGTAAATCCGAAGGTAATGCCGTCTGGATTAACGAAGAAAAATTACCAGCATACGATTATTATCAGTATTTCAGAAACGTTGGTGATGCAGACGTTGGTAAATGTTTGCGTGTCTTCACCGAATTGGATATGGATGAAATTCGTCGATTGGAAGCATTAAAAGACAAAGAAATTAACGAAGCAAAGAAGATTTTGGCATTTGAAGCAACAAAAATTTGTCGTGGCGAAGAGGCAGCTAAACAGGCACAAGAAACAGCTCGTCAAACTTTTGAACAAGGAAGTGCAGGGGCTGATTTGCCAACAATTCAAGTCGCTGATTCAGTTTCAATTGTTGAAGCAATTTTCCAATTGAATTTAGTTGGATCAAAAGGCGATGGCAAACGCATGGTTGCCCAAAATGCTGTCAAAGTAAATGACGTCGTTGTTTCTGATCCAAATACAATGTTGGATTTATCAGCAGGGCAAGTCAAAGTTTCCGTTGGGAAAAAGAAATTTGGCTTAGTTGTCAAAGGATAATTTCAAAATTTGGTTATGAGTTGCCCCTTAATTTAAGGGGCAATTTTTTTTGTTATATTTGACCTCTTTAGTTGAGAGTTCTGCATACTTTTTGATTTTTATAAAAATAAAGATTGCAAAAACATTTTTTTTTGGTAATTTAATCAGCGGGTCTATAGCTCAGTTGGTTAGAGCGGGGCGCTCATAACGCCTTGGTCGGGGGTTCAAGTCCCTCTGGACCTACCATTTAAAAAAGCATCGAATTTTCGATGCTTTTTTTGT
>JAKSVU010000069.1 GCA_024413465.1 Alphaproteobacteria bacterium | reverse complement strand
CCGATGAACGCCGTCGCTGTGATTCCTTCAAGCCCGATTGTCATGTCGCCTAGGGTTTTTGTGGAAAAGGTCCTCGGTTTTCCTTTGGGGTGAAAAAAGCTGCGATGAGATTTCATGACGCTAAAATAGCCGATTCAATTAGCCATTAGGTTTATATTGATGTATATTTGGAGTATGGAAAATAAAGAAAACAAATTTTCTTTCAAAGAATTCCTATTTACAGAATGGGTGTTTTCGTGCGTTTACTGGGGAGTTTTCGCTATTATATGGCACTTTTCAATATATTTCGAAAACGATTACCCAGGAAGATCTATTATATACGAATCAAATCTCTTGGTACCTATTTCTTCTATCGCCATGTACATTATGGGATCATACTTCGTATATATGGATAAAATAACTACAAAAAAATCTACTTCTTCTCGGTCGAATGGGTCTTCTGATAAGCAGCCTTGAAGTTTTGTTCGATGTACTTTATGCCCTAAGTAGTTTCTTTTTTAGTTTTTCACTGGTTCAAAAAAATATAAGAATTAAATTTTTGATGTATATTTATGGTATGATTGCTGGTATAATATGCGTAATTTTAATTTCTTTGTTCGTCCTGATATGTTTTTGGGGCGTTATTTCTGTTGTACTTATGCCTGTTTTTATGTGCTTTGCTGTTCTTGGAATTTCTATGTTTGCATGTGATTTCCGCCAATCATCGAATAAAATCCGCAATCTGGCAATATTGACTTTATCTACGTTGTTCTTTTTATTGTCTGTTTATTTTTCGATGAGATTTCCATCAAGTATGTCTAGCGGTGAACATTTTAGAGATTTTCTCCCATTTCTCGATGTGACGTTTTACTAGCAATTTTCAAAAATAAATCGTATGTTTAACGTGAGTGTTGTTACACACTGCGGTTTATTTGTTTTCCCCAGTCTCAAAAAGAGTCCCGATAAGAAAAAATTTTTTGACCATTTTTTACTCGGAGTTATTGTTCAAAAAAATTGGAAATCCGCCAAACCCTCTAATATTGTCAATTCCACCCATAACCATAAAGAATATAGAAGGAACTATATTCATAAAACCAATTCTGCAAACAGTTCTGTACACTTCATTTTCAAACGGAAACAATAATAGCAGCACAAAGAAAACAACTGATGATAAAAAACCTAAAAAAATAGAAGAAACAAACGTCGATCTATCTATTTTACCTCTTAAGACATTGTCAGATATAATTACAAACCCATAAAAAGGCACCAAACACAAAATCCAAACGATCAGACTGTCAATGACAACTGGAGTAAGAACTCCACCCCAAAACAGGATAAAAGGAATGACAAGCCCAAGTACAATCTCTTTAGGCTCTATTTTTTTTACTTTCAATGTCTTTTTTCCGTTTCTCATATCCATAATATACATTCTCCGACTGTCAAATTTTAACACTTGTGATTTTTTGCAACTTCCAAAACCTTGCCGAAATTGTTTTTTGACACCAATGCTGCCATGATATTGGTTCGGTGACAAGAGTGTGAATTGGATATTTGCGATATTGATGAGGCGTCGTTTATCTCGTTGTTAGTCAATGAGTTAAATAATTGTCGGATTTGAAGGAGCTTCTCAAAGTTCAAATATATGCCTTTTGGAGGGCGGTGGGGTTTGAGCTCGTGGCTCTAACCGATTGAGCTTTTTTCTAAATTTTCGTCGTAAAATTCAAAAAAAAGGACGAAAAATGCGTGATCAATTCGAAAGCCCGCTGATTCAGCGTTATGCTTCTAAGGAAATGAGTTTCATCTTCAGCCCGCAGTACAAGTTCCAGACTTGGCGCAAGCTGTGGATTTTCTTGGCCGAATCCGAAATGGAACTGGGACTCCCCATTACCCAGGAGCAGGTGGACGAACTGAAGGCTCACGCGACCGACATCAACTTTGACGTTGCCGAAGCCGAAGAAAAGCGCCGCCGTCATGATGTGATGAGCCACGTTTACGCTTACGGCGTGCAGTGCCCGAAGGCGAAGGGCATCATCCACCTGGGTGCGACTTCCGCTT
>JAKSVU010000068.1 GCA_024413465.1 Alphaproteobacteria bacterium | reverse complement strand
TTTTTATTTCTGCAAATCCAAAGGGCGGATTTTGACACAGTGGTCTGTGGTATAACCCGAGTTTGCCACTTAAAAAGCCTTCAAGCCCTGATAAAACCAAGGGTTGAAGGCTAAAATTTTATAATTTTTTTGTGTGCATATTTTTAGAAAATTTTTACACTTTTTTTGATAGCTTTTAAATCTGAAATAGAATATAATTTAGATTCAAGTTCAACCTCAAAAGCGTGAAGTATCTTTCTTAATTCCTCAACATTTGAGTGTAACATACGATAATAGTCACCTGGTAACATATCAGCTTTCCATTCGAAAAGAATCTCAGTAAGATTTTCTCCGGTTATTCCATAAGACCAATAAGTATCCTTGTTTGCATCAGCAGGCAGGGATTTTTGTATTTTTAACTGCAGTACTCTAAGCATTGTAAGAGCCATAAAACACAGGATGAGATGTGCTTTAATATGCTCGTTTGTTCTTACATAGATTGGTCTTGTTTCGAGTGTACCTTTCATTTCTCTAAACTGATCTTCTATTCTTGTGAGTCCATGATATTTTTCAATAATTTCTTTCTCACTCATTTCAAGTTCTGAAGAAACGATTTGATAATATCCCATTAAATCGTTGAATTCATTGAGTTTTTCGTTGTCAATCATAGAAAGAAGCTCTTTTGAATCAATAATTTCTCCGGTTTTTTTGTTCAGCATTTCTTTTTTTATGTATTTTTTTAGTGATTTGCTCTGCGCTGCTGAGACTCGAAAACCATTTGGATTTGACTTTAGTTTTTCAATGAACTCAATGAATTTTTTGTTTTCACTTCTTTCTCTGTTGTAGAATTTTCGACTCCAGTAAACAACAACTTTCTGTTTGATTTTTCTTTTTTTACCGTCTTCATCAGTAACAACAGCTTCTACAATTCTAGATTTGTATTTGAAATCGGGACTATCTTCTATGTAACCATCCTGATTAATAATCCACTGACGATCTGATTTTTTACTCTTCTTTATGCTTTTGGATACGATGTAACCATTTTCGTTGTTTATGACATGACACATGTTGGTTCCACTGTACATTCCTCTGTCAGCTACAAGAATAAACCTGTCCAGGTCGAGATTATTCACCGTATTCTTCATAGCTGTTCTTAACGTAAGATGATCAAGCGTATTTCCAGGAAACATTTCTATTGATATCGGAATGCCGTTGCTATCAAGAAAAAGTCCCATCTGTACAATAGGCTGCTTTCTGTTTTCTTTGCTGACTCCCATTTGACCAAGACTTTTTTCAAGAACATTTCCTTCATCATCAACAATATCATCGTCAGGCAAATCCTTTTCAAAGAAAAAGTTTGTTACATCATAGTAAACGTTGGAAACGTTTCTTCCGATATTTTTTGTAATACACGTATTTAGGCGTTTAAAAATCTTTTTTCTGTTCTCATATATTACATCAAGTGCATCATAAACGTTATCATCATTCGTGCTTTTTACAAGAGGAGTAAAATACGAATTATTACGACCCATAGCTGCAATTTTGGAATCAGGCTTTAAAAGCCGTTCATATGTTAGAAGCCTGATGATTCCCTGAAGATCATACTGAATTTTTGAGGAGTGCTTGATAGATGCAAATAATTCATCAAGGCCAAGCGATGAAAAACACGTATCCAGTATGCAGGGAGCAAGATGCTTGGGTTCTCCTATACAAGCAGAATCACCTTTTTTAAACTGTATGTTGTATATTTCGGGAGTTGCTGAAGATTCCACATATTCCTCTAGTTCAGGGATTAAGGGATTTCCTTCTTTGAATGATTGCTTTAGCCTTTTCAGATATTCAGGCTGTCCATCATCAAATCTGGATAAAGGTCCTAAATTGAGAATGATTTTTTTAGAAGTAACTTTTAAACCTTTATCATTTGTTATTCTTCTGCTTTCTGCTAGTCTTAAATATTCTGTTCCGTTATTTTTAAATACATCAATAAACATGCAAGTCACCTGCCTTATATAGATATATACCTACAAAATAATTATATCATAAATCTCAAAAAAAGTCAAGCAAATCAC
>JAKSVU010000067.1 GCA_024413465.1 Alphaproteobacteria bacterium | reverse complement strand
GCAAGTTCCTCAATCCGTGGAGATGCTTTGTCTATGTGAAGAAGCAAGTTCCTCAATTCGTGAAGACGCTATGTCTATGTGAAGAAGCTAGTTCCTCAATCCGTGTAGATGCTTTGTCTACGTGAAGAAGCAAGTTCCTCAGTTCGTGGAGATGCTTTGTCTATGTGAAGAAGACAAGATAAAGAATTTTATAATACAAACTGTATATTTATTCCATCAGTGTCAGCTACCCATTACGGGAAAGCTTACAAAGGTTGTTAATTTAGCTTAAATTTTATTGTATGGTTGATTTTAAAAAAAAAGGTTGCCTCTTTTCAACAGGTGTTGTAGTTTTTATTTTATTGTTTTTTGTTGCTGATGAAATTGATCTCAAATGGATTGCGGAATGGAGGTCGCTTTCTTTTGAAGAAGAAAATTTCTCGTCTGATATGGATTTTTCTTTTAAACGAGAAGCTGTAATTGAAAATGAAAAAACAATTACTTTGTTTGGTACGAAAAATGTATCCAAAAGTGAAAATAGTAAGCCCGTAGTACTGCGAACGACTGATGGCGGCAAGAGTTGGAAGAGAACGGAAATAGGCATTGATTTCCGATCTGCATCGTTTGATCGTGTCGGTGATAGTGTTTATATGGTTGCTTTTATTGATAACAATGATTTGGTAAACCGTCCTGTTTACGTATCAAGTGGCGATTTTAAAAATTGGAAATATGTTGGAATGGCGGAATCTCCTGAAATTGGATTATATCATATAAATAAAGATTCTTCGAATTTCTTTGCATTAGAAAGAGAAAACTATCCAATTGTACATTTAGAAGAACATTGTCGTAGTTTGATTCCACGATATGCTTATAATGACAAGAATTGGATTGTTTGCGGAAATAATAAACGATATGAAGTCCGTGTTTTACATAAATTAGGAGATGAATATAGAGTACATAGTCGGTTTGTTTATAAATGGCATTTTGGAATTATTAGTGATTTCGGACTTGCGAATGACGTAATTCCGTCAGTTTTTTATGTTAATGGGAACGTAATGGCTGGAATTTTTCAATTTAGATGGTCGACTTCAAAATGGATTCACTATCTGTATTACAGCATTGATGGTGGAAAAACGTGGCAGAACGAAAAAATTCCAGTTTTCGCATTTGAGCGTCTGACTGTGACGGAAGATAAAATTATTGTTCTTGGCTTTGACTGGTTTTACAAGGAAAAACGTGGAAAAACCGCAATCCTCACGATGCCGATACGAAAAAAATAATCTTATATTAACTCTATGCCCTGCGTTTCTTTACAGAAAAAATCCCCAAAATTTCAGGAGACATCTTCTGATTTAGAAACGCAGTTGTTTGAGCTGGGGTTTCTCTGCGAAAATATAAACACTATTCAACATTCGTTAATTGATCCTTCTAGATATAGATTTTTAAATGCTTCTGTGAAGCCAAATGTTTCTTGGTTTGGTAAATACAATTGGTTTACAAGGAAATTTTAAAATATGAAAATAAGTAGAATATTTAAGTGGCTAAAGGGATTGAGCCGAGAAGATTGGGCAAAAAATCTTTGTTTAAAGGTTCTTGAGAAAATGCCTGATGAGTATTTAGTATATATAGAAGAGTTGAAATCCGGTATTATAGGACATGTTTTGACAGACTTTCGTTCAATTCCATATCGCTATAATTTTTTCTTTAATACGTCAGTAAGTGAACGGTTTGAAAAACGTTCTGAACCTTATTTTAATTTGAAGGGATTTGTCCTTAGCAATGCTTGTGAAAAAAATATTGATTTGTCTATTTATTTTGCAAGAGGGTTGATTGCAGGAATTTCTTTTTCGGCAGAAGAAAAATTTGATCTGACCGATTTGCAAGTTGATGTTAATAACGTTCAAAAGACACTAATTGTTGAACAATTACCCCAATCATTTTGGGATGAGTTCCAGGAGATTCATAGTAAATATCCCGAAATTAACATAAGCGAAATCTATCAAGTAAACCTAGATGGTAGGTGTATTTATCATTTGTTAGATATAGATGATGGTGATTTTGTCGGCTATGAAATATCAAAGG
>JAKSVU010000066.1 GCA_024413465.1 Alphaproteobacteria bacterium | reverse complement strand
ATCGGCACTTACGGAAGTTGTGGAAAAAGTTCGTCCATCCTATAATCGCACTTGATCCATCATTTAAAATCCTTGGTCCATGCCAAGGATTTTTTCAATCTTATAGGGGCTCTTTTTTACCCCGAGAAAAACGTGATCCGATTATCCTGAAAATCCTATGCTTTGACATTTTATGACATTTTTTGTATGTATATTTATGGTATGAGAAACGGAAAAATGACATACGAAATGAATATTAAACGCGTAAACCTGTTTACAGTTGTTATTCCCGTGATTTTGTACATTTCTTGTTTGGTACTTTCGTTTTGTGTAGAAAGTCGAATTTTTGTTTTGACAATGTGTTTATTGCCTGGAATGTACATGCTTTTTATGACTTTTTTGTATGAAGAACGCGATTGCGGAAATTCATCTAAATGTTTGGAGAAGTCGTTGCGAAATATAAGCAGATTCTCTTTCTTTAGTATTTTTTTGTTTTTTTTGATGTTTGTGGTTTCGATTAGCTTTTTTAATGTTTTCACATTGTTTGTTTTTTTGAACTTGGTTGTTTCTTCTTTTGTTTATTGTATTTCTTCAGGTCGTCTCTTTGGCTTGTTTGGAAATCTGTTTTAAATTTTTCTTGTAATGAACCTATAAATGTTATAGACACTCTTTTGAACCAAAAGAAAAAAACAAAGAACCTATACTAAATACGTAACGCAGAGGTATTCATGACTTTTCTCGTTATTTGCTTTTGCTTGTTGCTTTTTATCTTCCCTCTATTGTGGCTGCTAGGCGCTCTTGGTGGCGGTTATTCGGTTTTATGTCTTGCAACCATTATGGAAGAGCATTTTTAATGCACAAGGAAAACTAAGAAGTATATTAAAGGGAGAGGTTTGCATTATGAAGCTCATCAGTACTGATTTTTCAAATCTTGGAAAAAAGACCATATACGACTTCGGCGATGACGAAGCCATTGATGAGCTTTTGAAGACTAAAGAATCAGATAGGATTGAAATTACTAGAGAATTTTTTGACGATGCTGATACAATAGTTCGATTCCAATGGATGAAGACATTAGCTGGACTTTTGGGATTCACTGATCCAAATGCAAAAAATTTCTTAAAAGCTATTGAAAAAGAATTTGAAAAATACTCTAAATACCGTAATAAAATGGCAAAAAAAGGAATCATCGTAGACTGAGTCATTTTTTGCCTCCAATCTTGTCTTTTATCGGCTGTAAAATGCCTTCTTATTTTATACAAGCACTTCTTTGAGTTCAAGGAATCACTATAGGGAGAGGTTAGTGTATGATCACTTTGGATCAGGCTAAAGAACGCTATATTTTTTTCAAAGAAAAACCCAAAAACAAAATATGGCGAGTTTATTTCATAGATGAAATCGGACGCCCAGCTGTCTCATTTGATAAAAAAAAGATTTTAAGCCTATTTGCTGATTATCCAAATAATTTTACTCCTGAAGAAAAAAAATTGTTTGACAAGGAATTTCCTTTTTGGGCAGATTTTTTTAGTGACCGTAAATGACTATTTTTTCTATCTTATAGAGGCTCTTTTTGAGCACGAGGAAAACTAAAATCAATAAAAAGGCGTTTAGGAAAAAAGATGCTTTATAAAAGAAAAAAGAACGTAAGACAGGGCGACAAACTCCTGTATGCGGTTTGAGGCTCACGAAGTCCAGAGTAACCGAAGTGGCCAGTCTCGTTCCACTAACTCAATACGTTCTTTAACCATAATATACCTCTTTTTACGGAGAAAAGTAAATGATCAATGCCAAAATAGATGACAAAAAGTGCGTAGTAACGCTAAAAGGCATCGAAGTCTTATAGGGGCTATTTTTGAACACGAGGAAAACGAAAAAATGGGAAATAAGTTCGGACAAGAATATTCAAGCCCCAAAATCCCATTTTATCACACTTTATCGCTATAATTCTCGCTTTTTGCATAATTTTCTATAGAATTTTTGGATTATAATCCAAAAATATATGTATATTTTACGCATTATGAAGATTAAACGTCAAATTCAAGAAGTTTTGGAAAGTTCCGCTTTTCACGGAAAAGCCATAGTTTTGATTGGCGCCCGCCAGGTTGGAAAGACCACCCTTTTCAACCTGTTATCCG
>JAKSVU010000065.1 GCA_024413465.1 Alphaproteobacteria bacterium | reverse complement strand
GCGGGTGAATTATCCCTTTTGAGGGATAAGAGGGCATAGCCCTGCCTAAAACGTCACAGAAACGATTTTAAGCCCCTTTTTAGATCGATAAAGAAAATCTAAGGGAAATCATCGAAATTTATCAGAGCACGGAAGTGCGTCCTTCTATGAGCTTCTAGGGAGTTACTACGACCACCCTTTTAGATTTTTTTTATATAATATTGTTTTATATAATATTTAGTTTTATAATTAAATAATTATAAAAAAGGGGAGTTAAATAATGATTTTATGGCTAAAATGATTTTATGGCTAATAATAGTTTATGGATGTTACAGAGGTTATAAATATGCTAGAAAAAAAGGTATGTCAAATGGGAATATTATATTTACGGCAATAGCAGGTGTTTTCGTTTTTATATTAGGTTTAATAAAAATTTCCAACCATAATACTAAAGCAGCACGAGATCGTACTCCTTTGTATAAATGTTCTGCTTGTGGAAGAGAAATTAGAACACACTTAGCAGTTCCACCAGTATCAATAACAGGTGAGTGTATAGGTACTGAATCAAGAAGACACCTTTGGCAAAGAATAGAAAATTAAAAAGCCTAAAAGGCTTTTTTTCTAAACGCTCGAAGAGCGTTTCTTCTTAACTTGATACATATAGAATTAATTCACGCAGTCAAAAACCTATTCAATCCGTTGGGGCTCTAAGGCTGAGTGCTATTTTTTTTTTGGAAAAACTTAAAAAAAGAAACACCTTAACGATGTCCTTAAAATTTGTTATAATTTAAGTTGCAAAATCTAAAAATAACAATAAAGGAAACGGAAAAGGTGTTGTGTATTTAAAATACAAAAATCTTTTTTTTTAGTATAACATGACAGAATTACAGAAACAAGAAAAAGTTTTTAACGATTTAGGCCAAAACGGAAACGAGCAAAATTGGAGGGGTCGCAAATTAGTTAATTTGAAGCTAGCAGACTCTTATAATAAATTAAATTATAAATCATCACTGGTACAGCGTGTGTCAGAATGTGCTGAAGTGCTAACATTCATACAGAAAGATGATGGAACATTACGACTAAATCAAACATGGTTCTGTAAGAATAAACTGTGTCCGATTTGCAATTGGAGACGTTCGTTAAAATACAGCTATCAAGCAACAAAGATTGTCGATGAAGCCATGAAGCGAAATCCAAAGGCTAGATTTATCTTCTTAACGTTGACAATTGAAAATGTGCCGGCAAGCGAACTAAACAAGAGTTTATCAGAGCTAACAAAATCTTTTGACAGACTTTTCAAAAGGCGAAAAGTCCAAAAGAACTTGATTGGATTTTTAAGAGCAACTGAGGTGACTGTTGAAGAAAAAAGAAATGGTTACTATCATCCTCATTTACATATTTTGATGATGATGAAGTCGAGCTATTTTAAAATTAAAGGCGATTATATCAAACAGCAAGAATGGTCAGAATTGTGGCAAGAGTCAGCACGATTATTATATACACCTATAGTTGACGTGAAAGCAGTTAAAACTAAAGATACTGAGATATTCGATAAAGAGAGTCTGAAGAAAGCAGTTTTAGAAACCGCAAAATATCCTACTAAACCAATTAGCTTTGATGATGAAAATTTAAAAGTCATTGATGATTTATATAAGGGTTTGTATCGTAAGCGTCAAATTGCCTATGGTGGTATCTTTAAACAGATAGCAAGAGAATTGCGATTTGATGACGTTGAAAATGGTGACTTGATTGTTGTTGATGAAGAAACGGGGGAAATCACGAACGGCACTAAATTAGTTGCTGTCTGGAATTGGGAAAGAAAGAACTATTTCTTAAAATAATTAAACAGAAAGAAAGCTTGCTGATTGATTTCAGCAGGCTTATTTTAGACGTTGTAATTGCTATCTAAATGCTCTTATATGGCGTTTTAATGCTCGGGAATATAATTATATTATCCGAGTATTTAAATTGACCCCCGCCTCTATTTCGTGCCGAGGAGAGCCACAACAAGGTGTCAGCTTATGTCGTACGTCAATTTTTTTAGAATTTTAAAGGGTGTCATGATAACAAACGCTTGAAGCTCTTAAGAGCTTATTTGCGGGTGAATTATCCCTTTTGAGGGATAAGAGGGCATAGCCCTGCCTAAAACGTC
>JAKSVU010000064.1 GCA_024413465.1 Alphaproteobacteria bacterium | reverse complement strand
GCGTATGTAAGATTTCTTGTTACAACATAAATTCCCTGAACTGCGTTATCAACTTGAGGAATGGAAGTATTTGCGGCATAAACAAAATTTGAAATTGAATCACCTATAATTGAATTTGTAATAGCAGAAATAAAACCGACCCAGATGAAACTGCTGGTAGAAAAAGGTTATGAAGGATTTTTTTTGTTTTCATTACGGAATACAAGCCAGGCAACAATCGCGGTAGAAAGATGACAGGTCATAAAAAGAATACCAGTATGTGCATAAATACAAAGCAATAAATTTGATAACGCTGCACAAATGAGTCCTGGAATTAATCCGCATAAAGCTACAACAGCAATTGTAAGAATTGAATCAAGATACAGCGGAAAAGCAATTATTCCTGCAAGAACTGAACCTGAATAATTTATTAATATTGAAGCTACAGTAAATGTAATTATAAATACGATTTTTTTTACAGATAATTTGTTTTGAATCATAGAATAAAGTCCTATAAAAGAAGTCCTAAAAGTTTTGCTTTTTCAAGTAAATCATGACGGTCTGCTATGTTCAATTTGGAATAAACTGCCGTCCGCTGATTTATAACTGTCTTTTCGGATTTCTTAAGTTTTTTTGCTATATCGTAAACATCCATATTTTGTGAAAGAAGAACAAATACTTCCAGTTCTTTTTTTGAAAGTGATTTGTAATTATCAAACAGATAACTTAAATCGTTTGTAATATTATGAGCTCGTCCATTATTTTTTAAGAGTGAATGCATTAATTCTGTAGCCGCTTTGTTAAAATAAGAATTTCCTTTTGCAACGGTTTTTATTGCTGTGGCCAGTTCGTCGATTGTTGAATCTTTAGTAACATAGCCTTGAATTCCATTAAGCAGAGAATTTTCTACATGAATTACATCGTTAAACATTGTGTAGATAATAATCAAAAGTTCCGGCTTTATTTTTTTAAGTTCTGAAATAAGGTCAAGGCCGTTTTCTCCATCAAGATTCAAATCAAGTATGGCGAGTTTTACATCAGGATTTTCTTTTAATGAATTTACAGCTGATTCATAATCATTGGCACAAACAAATTCAAATGAATCATCCTTTTGTTTAAGCATTTGTGTCATACCGTCGCGTAAACCAACGTGGTCATCAACGAACAGAATCTTTAATTGTGATTGCAATTGTTGTTCCTCCTTCATGAATAAAATCTACTGTTCCGCCAAGAAGGGCAACTCTCTCTTTTATGTTGGAAACTCCATAATGCTGTTTTACTGACTGTTTGTTTTTTAGTTCCACTTCTTCTTCTGAAAAACCTTTACCGTCATCTTTTATAATAAAACGCAAATCATCAATTCCATCAATAAATCTAATTTCAACATTGCTTGCATTTGCATGACGAGATATGTTACTCAAGGCTTCCTGTAAAATGCGAATAAGTTCAAGTTTAACATCTTCTGAAAGATTTTTAATTTTATTGGAACCAAGATAAACTTTGGTGGAAATGTTGTAATTTGCTTCAAGTGTAGCACCAAGTTTTTTAATTATCTCTTCAAAACTTTCTGAAAGATCAAGGTGAGTAGTGCCAATCATGTAACGGACTTCGTTGAATGCCTGCTGTGCATAAAATTTTGATTTTGATAAATCATCTTTTTCAAGATAAAGTTTAAGTGCGGCAAGATCCTGTGCAACTCCATCATGAAGGTTGCGGCTGATTTTTATCTGTTCTTCATTTTTGATTTTAAAACTGTTAAGTGCAATTTTATTTTTAAAAGATTTTTCAGCAATAATAAATCCGGAAATTACAATTAAAATCATTGAACAGTATAAAAGCGAATCAAATCCAAGATTAAGACGGTTTTCAATTGTGTGCATATGATTCTGGAAAGTAATTACCGGTTCAATTGTATTACTTCCATTTTGCAGAAAATATTTAATTTGATTCAGTTCGTTTTTTAAGTCTTCATCAAAATAGGTAAAAGGTTTGTAATCATAATCGAGTTGATTAAAAAGTTCGGAAAAATTTGCATTTTCATCCAGATTATCATTCATCTGTATTTTAAGCATCTGAGAATCAAGATTTGCAATTATCTGATTTGTCTGCGTTTTATAATATATAGTGAATCCAAAATTTATTGCTGCAATGTAAATTAAAATAAGTTCAATTTTGAAAAATGATTTTAATTTAAGTTTTCT
>JAKSVU010000063.1 GCA_024413465.1 Alphaproteobacteria bacterium | reverse complement strand
TATTACTGGAATGACAGCTGCTAACACAAATCGTGCAAACATTTGCCGTGCTGCTCTTGAATCTGCAGTATTTGCTATGCGTGGTGGTTTGGATGCATTCCGCAAACTTGGTTTCCAGCCAAAAGAAATCCGTTTGATTGGTGGTGGTTCAAAATCTCCACTTTGGAGACAGATTGCTGCCGATGTTATGAACTTGCCAATTCGTATTCCAGCTTTGGATGAAGCTGCTGCTCTTGGTGGTGCAGTTCAGGCATTGTGGTGCTTAAAAAATCAGTCTGGAAAATGTGATATTGCTCAGCTTTGTGCAGAACACATTACTTTGGATACATCTAAATCAGCTGATCCAATTGCTGCAAATGTTGCTGCTTATGATAAAGCTTATGCTGAATATCAGAAGATGGTAGACACTGTAGCTCCACTTTACAAATAAGTTTTATACGGACACCTGCGGTGCCGTATAAAACGCTATGAACACGACGTTACTGCGTAACGCGTGTCAAACTAATTTCGTGCCGACGCTTCCGCGCGGTACAAATCATAGAAAACCCGTCGATTTTTTATCTGACGGGTTTTTTTATGTCATAATCTAATATAGTTTTAGAGATTTTTGGAAAATATGTCAGATTTTAAAAATGATTTTCAAAATTTTTTAATAGAATTAAAAACATCCTCATCGCCAATTCAAGCAAAAAAAGCATATTTATCAATTGCAAAAAAATATCATCCGGATTCATCTCCAGACAATCTTCAGAATAGTTATAATGAATATATGATGCTTGTAAACAAAGTTTATACTGAATGGAAGGCATGCGGAAAAATTGTTACAGAAAAAACAGGTACAGATGAAAATAATACAAAAAACAATTCAAAAGTTTATACAGTTGTAACGCATGTTGGTGTTTTTGGTGCTAAGGAAGGTTCAATTTTAAAGTTTACGGATTATTTTGAATATTTGTTAAAACAAGGACAGGATTATTATTGGCAGGCTCATCAGATTTTACTAAAAGACTGGGGAATGGAAAATGAAAATCCTGAGCAAACAACATATGAAGCGTTGGATTTACTTTTTAAAGCAAAACAATGTTATACAAAAATTCTAAAAGAATCACCAAAACGAAACAATCCTGACTACGTTTTTATGATTCAAAATGAGATTGAAAAAGTTTATAATATGAACAAAAACATTTCACGAGGATTATCAAATAGTTGTGATTCTAAAGAATTAAAACTTTGTTAATCTGTCAAATGCTGGTTTTGGTTTGCCGTCATTATCAAATAACAAAGGACAATCTGTTCTACCAGGTGCAGGGAAATTATTTTTCCAACTCAGGCGGTCAGTAATCCCCCATAAAACTACATCTTTTAAAATGCCGGCTTTTGCTTCTTTCTTAAAGCATTCGAACAATTGATAATAGCGTTCGGCCTGCTGGTCTAAAAATTCTTTTGTATATTCACGGCGTGGATCTGGATGTTCAAAATCTTTATCGATATAAGCGGAAACTTCCATTTCGGTAACAATAACATTCAAACCAAGGCTTCCAAATAATTCGATAGTTTGTTCAATTTCGCTGATAGGTGGATTTTGAATGTTTATGTGCATTTGTAATCCAACTGTATCAACAGGAACACCACGTTCAAGCATTCCTTTTACCAGTTTATACATTCCCTGACGTTTACCTTCTATCATTTCAAGATTATAATCATTTATTACAAGGCTGGATTTTGGAAATGCTTCTTTTGCCCAGAAAAATGCTTTATCAACATAATCTGGACCAAGAATATCAAACCATTGAGAACGGTCATTTCCATCGCGGAGAACAAAATTTTTATCGGAAATACACTCGTTAACAACGTCGACAGAACAAATATCATTTGCATAACGTTTTCCAACTGCAAAAATGTATTTTTTCAATCGGTTTTCTAAAACTTCCTTGCTGACTTTATTTCCATTATCATCTTTGAAAATCCAATCTGGCGACTGATTATGCCAAACTAAAGTGTGCCAGCGCAAATCCTGATTATTTTCCCTGGCAAATTTTACGTAACGGTCAGCCATAGTCCAATTATAATTATCTTCACCCTGGTAAACGGCGCCCATTTTTGTATCATTTTCGGCAACTATAAGTTTAAAATGTTTTTTTGCCAAATCTAAATCTGGTAATACTTCTGTAGGAAAAGGTTCTGGTTCGGGAATTTTAATTTCCGGATGCTGTTTTTTAAATTCTTCAAAACGTTTCTTAAAATGATTAAAGCTTTGTTCCAATTCTTCTGGAGACATTAACATCATTCCGCTGACAGCAGCACCAACTCTAAAATAATCTTTGTAAGTTTCAAAAAGT
>JAKSVU010000062.1 GCA_024413465.1 Alphaproteobacteria bacterium | reverse complement strand
CAGTACAGCAAACAAATATCGTCACACCCGACAACTACCTGGATTTTTTATTGTAAGGCCGAGCCCTGCCGAATGCAGCGATAGGCGTTTCTTTAGCCCGAAGAAAACTCAACCGAACCTTCCGATACAGAAAAAACTAATCGCCGTAGTCAACGTACCCAACATGGCCAGGATTAAAATAAACATTCTCCGTAATAAGCAGAACAATTAGGCTAAATATTGAAAACACTCCATGAATTAGCGAAACAAAGCCAATACCATTAAAATCAAAGCATATCCCAATTACAAATAATAAACCAGAAGTAACAAAAGAAAGCAGTAACGAAACTGATATAAAATTAAACATCATCATACGATTTCTGGACACTCCACCGCCAACAAACAATACCATTACAACAACCAGATAGAAATAATACGGGAAGAAAGAAAGAAGCCGCAGAAAAAAATCATCTACAAGAAAATACAAAACAAAAAAAATCCAAGTTTCTCATACCATAAAAATACACAAAAAAAATGTCACAAGTTGTCAAAATGCAGAATTTACCGATAAGCGGTTTATTCCAAATTGGATTTTACAGGCGTTGAACCCAAGAGAAACTGAGCGTATTTTTTAAGACATTGCCATTTTTGTCATTTTATGACAATTCACGAATGTATATTTATACGTAGAAACCTTTTTACTTTTAAAGGCAGGCCCAGAATGCAATATTTAAAACCTTTTTTTTGGCCATTGCTCATCCTAATACTTTTTTGGGGTTATACGAGCTATGTCGGCGTGATTATGATTGTCATCGGCGCCGTCATTGTCATTGCAGTCGAAATTCATGCGAAATCAGACAAACAAAAAAGATGCGAGAGGCGGCAACAGATTCTGCAACAAAGTAAAGAAAAGAATCTCCTTGCAAAAAATGAGGAGGATACAGAAGAATCAATGTTCCATTTTGGATGGGTAAGCAAAAAACAAATTGACAATTTACAAACAGGCGATACGGTTACGTCAGGTCAGCTGATTGAAGAACCGGAAAAAGAAATCCGTCCATCCTTTATCGATAAGGTAAACGGCATGGAAATTTTGAACATGAGTTCTTATGCAGATAACAAGGTGTCTTTTACCGATGATAAGTGCGTTCTTGAACGTTTCAAGTTAAACAATATTGATTTGAAAGATCCGGAGCATGTCATAGAGCTGGTCAGCACTCCTCCAATACGTCGTAAAATTGACTCCGAAATGATCAGACTTTTTAAAGACATAAAAAAATCAAATAATCGTTGCATTCTTTTCAAGGCGGAAAAAATGGAACAAAAGTGGGATGTTTGGGGATTCAAGGACGTACTTATTTTTGCAAGAAGTTGGACTGGGCGAATTACTTATGCGTTGCAATGGGGCATAAAAAAAGACCAACTTATTATAAAGAAGATTCAAGTAGATGAAGATTTTCTTGAAGGGCAACCGCCCTTATATGCCACAATGGAATTGAAATTTCTGTTGGAAACTCTTGTTTTTGGCAAGTTCACAGCGCACCCTATTCCCGCGGAGCTAAAGAACGATATTCCTGCTGCAGAAGAGTATTCCTTCCACCGTCACGGGTGTCAAGGACGAATAGGAATATTCGTGGAATAGAAAACCTTTTTTCAAGTACGCTTTATTCAAAAATGTAATCGCATTTTTTCGATTCCGAGGAAATGAGAGGTTAATCATGATTACGGTTGACAAAGAAACGAGAAAATTTTTCTTTGACAAGGAAGACGAAAGCAAAAAGATTTGGGATGTTTGCTATCCTGAGTGTAAGGGACTTCACGCAGTTTCCTTTGATAAGAAAACGATTTTATTTCTTTTTGAAGATTATCCTCATAACTTTACACAAGAGCAAAAGACTTTATTTGACAAAGAGAATCCCTACTGGGCTGATTTTTTCAAAGGAAGAAAATAATTAATTCATTCCTCAAATCTTACAAAGGCTTTTTTTACCCCGAGGAAAACAAAAAAGCCTTAAAGTAGTACTTTTCACCATAAAAGTGGCAAAAAGTTCTATTTTTATTATGTTATTTGCAATCAAAGCTATGGGCAAGGGGGGATAAATAGAACTTTTAGGGTTAAATTTCAAAAAAAGTTCTACCTACACGCCTTTCCGCACCCTTTTCATCACATACAAATTAAAAAAAGTAGTACTTTTCACCGTAAAAGCGGCAAAAAGTTCTATTTTCGAGCTAATTTTCTGCAAAATAGCCCCGGAATAGTCCCGGTCAGCAACAACTAGTTCCTTCCCCCCCCGAGGGAAAAAATGGAAAATAAGCTTATAGCCCCCTGCGGCTTGGACTGTTCAAAATGCGACGCAAGAATCGCAACC
>JAKSVU010000061.1 GCA_024413465.1 Alphaproteobacteria bacterium | reverse complement strand
ATTTTTCTGATTTTTTCAACGCCAATTCGCATGCCAACCCGCATAAAATAAGGTATTTTGACAAAGGACATCTTATAGGGGCTCTTTTTGAACCCGAGGAAAACTGGAAGGCTTAAAGGGAAAGACGATGTGAATGTCTACTTTAAGTTAAAAGCAAACGATAAATTCTACTTCTTTAAAAGGAAATAAAAAAAACCCAGTTTGGAAAGGAAACTGGGAAACCCTGGGTGGGCGAGGCAGGATGAAACCCGTCAGACCCTTCATGGAATTCCCTTTCGGGCCCATGCGTCGCACCGTTGTTTTTCAAACGGCTCTCCACGGAAATAAAATACATTATTTTATTTCTACTTGCAAGCCTATTTTTACTCCAATATGGAATATCGCCCATATTTTGAATAAAAATTCTAAAAATTCGCAAAAATTACAAAATTTACAAAATTCGCAGTTTTTGGCCGTGGCTCCATATCTTATAGGGGCTCTTTTTGAACCCGAGGAAAACCGAAACCGTGAATGTAAAGGAATCCTTTACGGGCAGAGATGTGAAGGCGGTAGGCAACTGCAAGGGAGAAGGCGACGCCATGATTGCTCTTGTGGCGAATGCCACGGGGCTCTCTGAAAACCAGGTTCTCAACATGGATGCCCGTGATGTTCGCAAGATTGGGGAAATCGCAAAGCCTTTTTTGTCAGGTGGCGAGGGCTAGGTTTTGAAGACGGATTCGCTGCCATGGCTGCCGTTTTCCACTGGTCGTACGACCAGATAATGGATTTGGATGCCGAAGCGTTTGAATTCAGCCTGAAAGCTCTTGAAAAATACGCAAAATGGATGAAGAAGTGACCTTTTCGGGTCGCTTCTTTCTTTTTGTTCCAATTTGGAGTAAACCGTTTGTCGGTAAAATCTGCATTTTGACAACTTATGACATTTTTTGTATGTATATTTATGGTATGAGAAACGGAAAAATGACATACGAAATGAATATTAAACGCGTAAACCTGTTTACGGTTGTTATTCC
The DNA here is from genome assembly GCA_024413465.1 of Alphaproteobacteria bacterium. Taxonomy (GTDB): domain Bacteria; phylum Pseudomonadota; class Alphaproteobacteria; order CAAGCB01; family CAG-977; genus UBA2903. The sequence goes on along the minus strand of JAKSVU010000061.1, from coordinate 1,358 downwards.
TGTGATTTTGTATATTTCTTGTTTGATACTTTCGTTATGTGTAGATAGTCGCATTTTTGTTTTGACAGTGTGTTTATTGCCTGGAATGTACATGCTTTTTATGACATTCTTGTATGAAGAATGCGATCATGGAAATTTAACCAAATGTTTGGAGAAGTCTTTGCGGAATATAAGTAAATTTTCCTTCGTTAGTATTTTTTTATTTCTCTTAATGTTGATGATTTCTTTTAGTTTTTTTAACGTGTTTACATTATTTGTATTTTTGAATTTAGTCGTTTCTTTCTTTGTTTACAGCATTTCATCAGGTCGTCTTTTTGGACTGTTTGGTTTTATGCTGTTTTAGTTTTTTTGTGTGATGAATATGTGAAAATTCTCTAAAAAGTTAGCCATATTTATTGTATGGCTAACTTTTTAAATATAGCTCTTGGTTTTTCGATAAGGAAAGATACAGTTACGTCTGTAGTCAATTCGATCTTATAGGGGCTCTTTTTGAACCCGAGGAAAACTCGTCTCCTGGACTTCTACGTTCCAAGTTGGAATATGTTTTAATAAGATTAACCCAAAAAGTTAAAACGAATGTTAAAATTTGACAGTGAAATAATGTATATTATTGATATGAGAAACTTGAAAAAGATATTTAGCTTTAATTTAGTCAAGACTATGGATTTTCATAGTGTTGTTCTTCCGCTTATTCTTTTTGGAATTGGAATATTGATTCCGATGATTACTGATGAATTTTTGCTGATTGTAATGACTTTTGTTCCTTTTTATGGTTACATGCTTTGGAATGAAAAAAACTTAAACGAATCTAGCATATTTGTAATTAGGTGTGTTTTTGTTTTATCTATTTTTCTTGGCATGTTGCTTTCTTTAATTGGACATAATTTGTTGGATTTTGTAGAAACGTCGGGAATCGTTTTGACAGTGAATATAGTCCCTTCCTTTGTGTTTATGATTTATGTGATTTTTAGCGTAGAATCGAAAGATCCTTCCAAATGGTCTAACTATACAATTCCGCCTTCATCCTAAAAAAGATGGTAACAAAAGGTTTGTGTTTAATAGCCGTGAAGTTATTTTTTACTTCATGGCTAGTCTTATAAATGTCGCTTTAGGATTTAATTACAACAAAGGTATTATGAATACCGTTGTTGGTGATATCGGAAATCTTACTAATGTTTCTGCTGGCGCTACTAAAGCTGTAACGGACCTTTCTAGTAAAATGAGTTTGTTGCAGAAAGTACAAGGTTTAGCTGCTGTTGGAAATCTTGTATCTTATAGGGGCTCTTTTTGAACCCGAGGAAAACAAAACTTCGACAAGCCAGTTCACCAGCTTGCGGTGGAGACGGGTGTCAGCGAGC
>JAKSVU010000060.1 GCA_024413465.1 Alphaproteobacteria bacterium | reverse complement strand
TTCCTTCGTTAACGCTCACGGAGGAATTACAAATGAAGCAAGTTGAAAAATGGTATTTACCAATTGACGGAAAACAAGTTGAAACCACAAAAGAAATTTATATCGCTTATCGCAATCTAGAAGCAAAGGAACGCATGCAAAAAATAAGAAGAACTAGATGCATGATTCCTAATGGTAAAGGTGGCTTGAGACTATGCCCAAAAACTAGTTGTCGCGACTGTCCACATCACAGAACTGGAACGCCTGTTTCTTTAGATTATCTTAAAGAGGATTTTAACTTTGATGTTGAAGATCCAAATGAAGATGTTATTGCAGAAGTTAATAAAGAAGAACAAGCGACAGCGGTGCGTAATGCAATTATGGAATTAGATGAAATTGATAGACGAATTATCACCATGATTTTTTATGAAGATATGAGCGAAGGAGAAGTAGCTAAAAAGTTATGTGTTTCTCAATCTGCAATTCATCAAAGAAAAGCTAATTCATTCAAGATTTTGCAGGAAAAATTAAAAAAATTTCAAAATTAACTTATCAAAAGTAAAGTTCACGTTCATTAACAATTGGAGGTGAACATATGGTTCAGATAATGAATAAAAAATTCAAGCCAAGAATGTACTTAGTGAAAGCAAGACAAAAATTAGGTTATTCACAGTATCGTGTTGCTCGAGAATCAGATATTTCTCATCAGCATTATAACCTTATTGAAAACGGTAAATTCACTAATGGAATTACATTCAAAATTTTTGCCAAATTGGTAAAGACCTTAAACATTCCAATAGATGAAGCTTGGAATGAAGAAATTAAATATCAAGAAACGCTTCATCAACAATAATCAAAAATTAATTAAAGGAGCAAAAAACTTATGAAGAAATTAACTAAAACTGATTATCAAAAATTATTAGCACATGACATACCGTTGCCTTATAAACAAGTTGCTATTAAATTCAGTAAATACGCAATGGACGAAAAATTAAGCAAGCAATCTTTTGTCAATAAAAGCATTAGAGAAGGCTTGTCTAAATTTGGAGAGTTTTTAGAAAAGAAAAACGCCATTATGCCTTTCAAAATCGATGTCATAGATTTCATTTTGGAAAATCAAAATAAGGATGAAAGAACACTTCAGTTTTATTTTGGTGTTTGTATGGAATTCGTTATTTTTTGTAAAAAGTACACACACGAATTATTTGATGGTGCGTTAGATGGCATAAACGCAAAAAGACATGTTGAATTTGAACCTAGTGCTTTAATCACTACGGATGAAACAACTTTTACTTTACCAAATGAGGTATACAAATTATGAAGAAAGAACACCCATTTTTTAAAATTGGACCCGAATGGTTTGATAACAAAGGACTTGAAAAGAAAAATAATCATATGGCTTCGGAATATTCTTATTCGGTTGTTGAAGTAGATGGATGTGAGTTTCCGGTTTTTAAAAAGGAAATTATTAGTGCAAATATTTTAGAAGCTGTCGTTGGAACTAATGGGTACAAAGGCGGTGATAGTGGTCATGGTTCTAGAACTTTTATACGCATTAAAGACCTAGGTTCAACTGATATTAGAATCACAAAAGTAGAACCTTATGGCGATGGAGTTGAAATCATTTTAGGTGGTGACACTGAACTAATGACCATAATTGATGCGTTACGTTTTATTACTGATGTGCTTGAAAGCAAGGCCGGAGATTTTATAGATGAATAAAATGCATATTAAAATTACTCAATTTTATGATATTAGATGATTAATCATCTAACCAAAATTCTTTTATTTAGCAATTTAAATTGCTACTGACTATAGGAGGAGCTATGCGTAAAAAAGAAGATACTTATGAAATGTGGAAAAGAACGAATGCGTTAAACAGCAAACTTGACTATATCAAAGCTGCAGCATCCTCTTTTTATTCACAAAAACAAATGTGTCAGGACTTAGGAATTACCGAGCCAACCTTCATTCAATTAAAGAAAAAACATCCTGAAATACAAAAGGCAATTAATGATGGTGAAGCGATATTGTTAAGTGATTTATTTTCTTCATTAAAAAGAAAAGCAACCGGTTTTAAGGAGTCTGTTACTACTAAATCAATGGAAAAGAATCCTATAGGCGGAACTAAAACCAAAATTCATGAAGAACAGAAGTATTATCCACCTGATTTTGAAGCAATTAAATACATCTTAATTATGAAGTTTGGTAAGGAATACGATCCAAAGAAATTCATGCTTGAGATGATGGAAAAGAAAAACGAACCAGAAGTATGGGAAGATGTCCGTAATATTGGTTCAGATAATCAGGATGAGGAGGACTAACCTATGAGAGAATTCGTTATCGCTATAGGCCAAAGAGCCAATAGCAAAAAATGGACAAATAAAAAGG
>JAKSVU010000006.1 GCA_024413465.1 Alphaproteobacteria bacterium | reverse complement strand
ATGACGCCAAACTTATTGCCCCATGATAGGGGATGAACGAAGTTCATGACGCCGATAGGCGGTCCCGAAGGGACGAGCGAAGCGAGCAAACAATCATAAGGATAGAAATGTAAATTAGATTAAATATGAACAAACAAAACATCCCCTTTGCAGTTTTTATAGTCGTAAATAAATTTACTCGTTAAAAACTGTTTACCCCCCTAAAGGTGGCAATATTATTCATGGGAAAATAGAAATTGATTGCTAAGAAATTTCGTTCCCCCTAGCATGTGGGAATAAGTTTACTAAGGAAAATCAAAAAAGGGAACTTTTCGTTCCCTTTTTTATCTTTTAAAAATCATATCTGACGGAAACTGTTCCTGTGTGATTTTCATAATGTTGTCTGAATTCACCAGTGTAATCCAAAGATACGTTCCAATTATTCGTCAACTTTGCATCAGCTCCAACTGAAACCTCTGTTCCAAACCGTTTCAATCTGCCATCTTCGGTCAAGAACTTTGCTCCTGCAGATGAAACTGTCACCTTGTTGTTTTCTGATTTCACGTCATAAATAAAACCAACGGATGCTTTTGGTGTGATTTCTTTACCAGCAACTTGATATACGTTGTTCCATCCTAATTGAACAACTGCTGTCAATGTATCGGCATCTTTTGCTTCAATCTTTGATCCATTTTCACGATATGAATCTTGTTCAATGCGAACGTAGCGCAAGCCACCTGCTGGGGTAAGATTACCAAAATCATAATTCATTTCATATCCTGCCAATGCATCGATTGAATAGAACTTTGACTTGATATCTTTATCACTTCCTTTTGGATCTGCTTTACTTAAACCAAAACCAATTGAACCATTGATGAACCAATCACTTGGTTTATATTGTCCATAAGCGTAAAATCCGTGTGTATCAATATTTGATTTAGCACCATTAGATTTCATATTGGAATTTGTATAAGCATATGCAAAACCAGCGATGACGTTTTCTGCTACTTCTGCATCAGCACCAAGGACTACACCCTCTGAATGACCTTTAAATCCTGCTGATGATCCTGTTTTATCACGATTGACGTGGCTATAAATTGCTTGAGCCCACAAACCATACGTTTCATCTTCATCACCACCACTTTGACCTTTTTTAGAAGAGGCGCTAGATGTTGGTGCAGGAGATCCACTTAATTGAGTCAAACGCCCACGAAGTGCAACGTTTACAGCTCCATTTACAGAATTAACGGTACTTTTAGCACTTGACACTACACCGTTTATAATATCTTCAGTGCTGTCTTGTTGTGGTTCTGGCGTTAAAGTCTTATTAAAAACAAATTTTCCATCTTCGTATGTAACTGCATAAGTATATTTTCCAAATACATAAGAATTTGGACCTGTATATTGAGTAGCATTTTTCAATTTATCATCTGTAGTAAATGTAACTGAAGTTTCATCTAATAAAGCTTCTGATATCAAATTTAAACCTGCAATATGTAGTTTACCACTTTCATTGACTGTTGTGGTGAGTGTATCCATTATTGGAGTATTTGCAGCTAAATCAACGTCAACATAAAGAAGAGAAGTAGATCCATTTGTTAACGTTAACTTTGTAATAGCTGATACGTTGGATGTTGTTCTATCTCGTAAATCTAATACACCACCATTTAAAGTTAAATTAGAAACGTTGCCGTCAACATCCCCAGCTTTTAATTTCCAGGTTGCTCCAGTATCAAATTTAAGATTGAGTGTAGCTTCATTATGTATTTTTCCGGAAAGTTGACCAACCGTTAAGTTTACGTTTGTTGTGCCCCCTTCTGCATAAATACTATAAGCCTTGGAAGGATCGGTTGCCGTTGCTGTTATTGCTTGACCTATTCCACTAAAATTAACTGTTAAACTTTCTCCACCACCATATATACCATAAGCGTATCTGTAATCACCAGTTGAAGATGTTTTAGCTTCAATTCGGCCAAGATTAGTTATTGTTAATTTTCCTCCTCCATATGTATGTACACCATAAACATTACTTGACATACTTTCGGCCTCGATGAAGCTATTAGAAGAATTAAATTCAATTTTGTTATCACCACTGTTTGAAACCCGAATACCATATGCCATATAGGGATTAGGACCACCTGATGGTGTCTTAGATTTTGCTACGATATTTCCAAGATTTTTAATATGAGAAGCTTGCCCTTCTGAACTTAACAAACCGATACCTCCAGCTTCTCCATATGCTTGAATATTTATACCATCTAAAATTGAAGAGGCGTTAACATCTTTTCCTGATGATTTTATACCGTATGCATTATCTGATGCTATACCATCAGTTTTAATTGATGTGACATAATTATCAAGATTTTTAGAAACGTCATCACCAGGTCTTTGATCAAAAGTACTTACACCAATACAAGGTGCATGACTAAAAGAGTTACTCTCTCCATTATGAGTAGTTGTTCCATCTGAATAAATTACAATTGGTCCCGTTGGTGTATCTACCGCTAAAGCATTACCACTGTATAACAATCCACATGCAATAGCATTTAACATTGCACATTTTACCAATACTGCGCGATATTTTTGGGTCAATTCTTTCAAAGTGGTTTTGGTTAATCTCATACTGGTAAACTCCCGTAAAACGAACGATGGATTAATTTATATGTGCCATGCTATCCCATTTCTGTCCTTTTTCAAAGAAAAAATTGGTAAATCACCCGATCCTTTAATTTATTTTTCTCTTCATTCAGGAAGGTAAACAAAGTTCATGACGCTGATAGGCGATCCTGTAGGGAGAGGACATCTTTTGTTAACGAACTTTATTTATAAAGTAAGTTTTACAAAAGATTGGTGAGGGAGCTGAACACTGAATTTGATGAGAATTATTGTTCTATTTTTTCAGCCAATTCAAGCCATTGCATTTCTTTTTCATCTTTTTGATTTTTCAAAACATCAAGTTGGCTAGTTAATTGTGCAAATAAATTGGAATTTTTCATATATAATTCCGGATCATTTAACTGATTTTCAATTTCTGAAATTTGGCATTCCAATTGTTCGATTTCACCAGGTAGAAGATCATATAACCTTTTATCTTTAAAAGAAATACGATTAGAAATTTGTTTTTCTTGTTTTTTTTCAATTGGTTGTTGTTTCTGTTTTTGAACAATTTTAACTTGTTTTGAACGAACGTATTCTCTTAATTCAGAAACGTTTCCTATGTATTCCATGACAGAACCGTCCCCTGCCATGTACAATAAACTTGTCGCTACGTGATCCAAAAAATCACGATCATGACTAACAATTAAAACAGTACCATTATAATTCATCAAGGCTTCTTGTAATAAATCAAGTGTATCCATATCCAAATCGTTTGTCGGTTCGTCTAAGACAAGAAAATTTGATGGTGTTGCTAAAGTCTTGGCTAAAATCAATCTGTTTTTTTCACCCCCAGAAAGGGAAGAAACAGGTTGATTTGCTTGATCTGGTGTAAATAAAAAGTCCTGTAAATAACTCATTACATGTTTTGTTGTTTCACCAACAAAAACCGTATCTCCGCCATCGGGACAAAGTGTTTCTTTTAACGTTTTCGTTAAATTTAAAGTAGCTCTGTTTTGATCAAAATAGGCTTCACTCAACTGGCGCATAATTCGAATAGAACCTGCATCTGGATCAAGTTTACCCGTCAACAATTTTATCAAAGTCGTTTTTCCAACGCCATTTGCCCCAACGATACCTATTTTATTTCCACGCATAATACGAAATGAAAAATCAGAAACAATCGTTCTATCCCCAAAGGATTTATTTAAATGTTTTGCTTCAATTACCAGCTTTGATAAAATTTCATCTGACTTAATAGTTAAATCAATAGAACCTGTTTGTTTAATTTGTTCTTTGCGTTCTTGTCGCAATTCTTGTAATCGCCGTAAACGCCCCATATTTCTTTTTCTACGAGCTGTAACACCTTTGTGCAACCATTGTGTTTCACGGGCAATTTTTAATTTTAAATGTTCTTGTTCTGCCTGTTCTTGTTCCAAAATCTGTTCCTGCCATTCATCAAAATCAGCATACCCTTTGTCCTGTTGGTGAGTCATTCCGCGGTCTAGCCAGATTGTTTCTTGTGAAACATTTTTTAAAAATTGTCTGTCGTGACTAATTACAACAACAGAACCTGAAAATTCTTGAATCAGTTTTTCTAATTTTTCAATTGTCATCAAATCAAGATGATTTGTCGGCTCATCAAGTAATAAAATATCAGGCTGAGTAATCAATGCTTTGGCAAGAGCAACTTTTTTCTTTTCTCCTCCAGAAGCTTTGGCAGGTGATAATTCCCCTTTGATTTCAAAGTCATCAATCAGCATATCTGCTTTATACGTTTCGTCTGTTGATAAACCTTCAACTAAAACGTCTCGTAAAGTTGCATACGAATCAAAATTAGATTCTTGATCCATATAGGAAATAACCGTCCCTGGTTGAACAAAGCGTTCCCCTTCATCCGGTTCAATCAAACCAGCAATTACTTTTAATAACGTTGATTTTCCAGATCCGTTTCTGCCAATTAAACAAATTTTATCTCCTGGATTGATGTATAATTCCAATCCTGTAAATAAAGGTCTTGCTCCAAAAGTAAGCTGAACGTTTTGTAAACTAAATAACGGACTCATTTTTTATTTTTACAGACGCCATTTTTATAATATTTTTCCATTTCTGATACAACAAGATTGACTGCATCTTGTTCATCATAAACGGACTCAAAAATTTCTTTTAATTTTTTAGAAGGTACACATGAAATATCTGACACGTATGCTATAAATTCTGGTTTTTTAGGGCTGTTATAGTAGAAATTTCCTTCCAGATATTTACGCACAGCTTCTGTCGTAAAAGGATGTTTTCCTTCGCGAACTACGTTTTTTTTCAAAACGTAAGATTGAATAACGTCGCGTTGTTTTCTTGTTGCATAATCTAAAGCTGTTTTACCATTTTTATCACGCAAATCATATCTTGCCCCAACAGATAAAAGATATTCAACTACTTTTGGTTTTTCGTATTCTACTGCATAAAATAAAGGTGTTTTGCCATCTAATTGATGATGTTCATTTACGTCTTCACCTGCCTCAATCAAGGCTTTACAGGAATCTAAATATCCCATTTTAGCAGCAATCATCAATGGTGTTTCTTTAGAATAATTAATAACGTGAAAATCTGCCCCATGTTCCAATAACATTCTGGCAAAAGCAGGTGTTTTGACTAAAACAGTTTCACCATTTTTATCTTTCAGATTAATATCAGCACCGTATTTTAATAGGAGTTCAAAAACTTTTCCCTCTTTGGCATACATCAATGGTGTCTCACTATTTTTATCAAAAATATTAACATTTGCTCCGCGTTGAAGTAACAAATCAATCACACCTAAAAAAGGACAATATTTGATGGCATACATCAACGCTGTGCGACCATCTTCATCTGCCATGTTCAAATCAGCCCCAATATCAATCAATTTTTCAACAACGTCATAAACTTCTTTTTTTTGGCGTTTGTTTTCTAAAGCAAACATCAAAGCTGATTGTTTATGAGAATTAACTCGATTTGCATCTGCCCCTACATTGATAAAATAATCCATCAATTCAAAATCACCAGATTGAGCAGAAATTGAAGCTGCTCGCATTAAAGGTGTCGCATCAAATCGAGAACTGAGTTCATTCACGTTGGATCCAGCTCGAACAGCATGATCAACATCTGTTGCTGTAGCTCGCCAAAAATCAATCAATGCCAAATTTTCAGTTGGCTTGATCTGTTTAGGCGCTTTACCTTCCGCTGCCTGCACCATAAATGGAATCATCAATGCTGTCAGAACTAATCCAAATTTCATTATTCGCCTTTATATTTTAAAGATTGTGCGTTAATCAAATCTATATCGTTAAAATAGTCAATCTTCATTGCACGACGAACGTCATCAAGTGTTTTGCTAGCTGTTTCACGTGCAACATCACATCCTTGTTTTAAAATACGATATATTTCAGGAATATCTTGTTCTAATTCATGACGCTTTTGACGAATAGGTGTCAATTCTTGTTGTAAAACCGCATTCAAGAATTTTTTGACTTTTACATCACCTAAACCACCTCGAGCATAATGATCTTTTAATTCTTGTAAATTTTGATAATCAGGTAAAAATTCTGGGAAATGTTCAGGTTTTGAAAAAGCATCTAAATACGTAAAAACTGCATTTCCTTCAACTTTTCCTGGATCAGATACGCGTAAATGATCTGGATCTGTAAACATATTCATCACTTTTTGTTTCACAACGTCTTCTGGATCAGATAAGTAAATACAATTTCCCAAAGATTTACTCATCTTTGCTTTGCCATCTGTCCCAGGTAGGCGTAAGCAAGCTTTATTATCCGGTAATAAAATTTCTGGTTCAACTAATACTTCGCCATAAGTTTGATTAAATTTACGGACAATTTCGCGTGTTTGTTCAATCATTGGTTCCTGATCTTCACCAACTGGAACAACTGTTGCTTTGAAAGCTGTAATATCAGAAGCTTGGCTGATTGGATAACAGAAAAATCCAACAGGAATATTGGCTTCAAAATTACGCATTTGGATTTCAGCTTTGACAGTTGGATTTCTTTGAACACGAGAAACCGTCACTAAATTCATATAATAAAATGATAATTCTGTTAATTCTGGAATTTGAGACTGAATAAATAAATTAGATTTTAATGGATCCAAACCAACAGACATATAATCTAAAGCAACTTCAATAATATTTTGACGAACTTTTTCTGGATTATCTGCATTATCTGTCAATGCTTGTGCATCAGCAATCATAATAAAGATTTTATCAAAAACACCACTATTCTGTAATTCAACGCGTCTTTTTAATGACCCAACATAGTGACCAACATGTAATTTTCCAGTTGGTCTATCCCCTGTTAATATGATTTTTTCTTTCATTTTCTTTTCCCTAGTCTTTTGTAGAATTTGATACAAGCCCATCTGCTAATTTTGGTTCAAACCACGTTGATTTTGGAGGCATAATTTGATGATGATCAGCAACTGCTGTTAATTCGGACATTTGTGTTGGATATAACGCAAAAGCGACTGCCATTTCACCACTATCAACGCGTTTTCTTAATTCACCTAATCCACGAACACCACCAACAAAGTCTATTCTTTTATCTGTTCGAGGATCACCAATATTTAAAATAGGCGTTAAAACTAAATCAGATAACACGCTTACGTCTAGCGTTTTTATCGGATCCGTTGTTGTTAATTTCGTTTTTAAAACTAATCTGAACCATCGATGATCTAAATACATACTGAACGTTGACTTTTGATCTGGAGCAAATTGAGCTGTTTCTTTGATATCAAAATGCTGTGATAATTTTTCTAAAAATTCATCAGTTGTCAAACCGTTCAAATCTGTAACAACACGATTATAATCGTAAATTTTCATTTCATTAATTGGAAAAGCAACTGCCAAAAAATAATTATAGTTTTCTTCCCCAGTATGATTTGCATTTGATTGTTGTTTAATTTTCTGCAAACGAGAAGCTGCTGCTGAACGATGATGTCCATCAGCAATATAAACAATTTTTAATTGATCAAATGCTTTTGTTAAAGTTTCAATATCTTTATCATTATCTATTTTCCAGATTGTATGACGAACATCATTGTCACCTAAGACAGAATAAAGATATTGTGTTTCAACTGTTTTTTTGATGATTTCATCGACAACAGGAATATATTCAAAAGCAAGTAAAGCTGGCCCTGTTTGTGCATCTAAAGCCTGAATTTGACGAACACGATCATCTTCTTTATCTACACGTGTTAACTCATGACGACGAATACGCCCAGAATTATAGGCATCAACTGAAGCTTGAACAGCAAATCCTGTTTGAACGTGTCCAGCCATTTCTGCACGATAAATGTAATAGCAAGGTTTATCTTCTTGAATCAATATTCCTTTATCCAATAATTCACGATAATTTTCTTTTGCTTTTTCATAAACGCTAGCATCATACGGATCTGTTCCATCTGGTAAATCAATCTCTGCTTTTGAAATATGTAAAAAAGAAAATGGTTTTTTACTAGCTTTTTGACGTGCTTCTGTTGTATTTAATACATCATAAGGTGGGGCAACAACCTGACTAGCAGTATCAGGGATTGGCCGAACAGCTTTAAAAGGACGGAATAAGGACATTGTTAAACTCCATTTATCAAAATTGTAAAACTTATACCCCAAATTTGAATCAAAATAAAGTGATTCTTATCGCGGGACCAACTGCAAGTGGAAAATCTGAATTTGCCATCTCTCTTGCAAACAAAATTAATGGTGAAATTATCAATGCTGATAGTATGCAAGTTTTCGAAGACGTACCAACCTTAACAGCAAGACCAACCAATTTTCATAATGTCCCTCACTACTTATATGGATTTTTACAACCTAATGATTCTTTCAACGTTTTCAAATGGGTAAAAATGGCGTCACTAACCATAAATAAAGTGATTGCACGTCATAAAGTCCCCATTGTTATCGGTGGAACAGGTTTTTATTTTCAAACTTTAACAAAAGGTATTTCTCCTTTACCTGAAACACTTCCTGAAATTCGTCAACAAGTTCAACAACTTGTTGATAAAATTGGCTTTGATAACCTGCTAGAACAACATAAAAAAATAGATCCTGAATTCAAATTTTCTGATCCGCAACGCGTTTTACGTGCTTTTGAAATTTACCAACAAACGAATAAAACGATGACTGAATGGCAAAAATTACCATTTAAACGCGAATTTAACGGTGACTTTTTTTCTATTTTCATTAATCCTGATCGTGAAATTTTGTATGAACGTTGTAATTCGCGATTCAAAAAAATGTTTTGTGAAGAAACTTTCGAAGAAGTAAAAAAATTAATTCAAAAAAATCCTTCCCCTGAAAGTTTGATTTCAAAAGCTATTGGTGTTGCTGAAATTATGGACTATTTAAGTAAAAAAATTAATAAAAACAATGCAATAGAACATGCTTGCCAAATGACAAGAAACTATGCAAAGCGACAAATTACGTGGTTTAATCACAGATATTTTTCTGATATAATTTTAAAAAATAATGAAATAAATGACAAAATTTTAACCAACGTTTTACATTTTATAGGTTAAAGTGAGGAAAGTAAGTTTCTGTCACGGGGATGGGAACATTTGTTATTTTAAATTATATAGGGTGTACAATGCTTTCAAAATTAACTGGTTGGCTTTCCGCAGATATGGCCATCGACTTAGGAACTGCAAATACTTTAGTTTACGTCAAAGGACGCGGGATTGTTTTAAATGAACCTTCTGTTGTTGCAATTTCTGAAAACAAAGGGAAAAAACAGGTTTTAGCTGTTGGTGATGAAGCTAAACAGATGTTAGGGCGTACTCCTGGTTCAATTCGTGCTGTTCGTCCATTACGCGATGGTGTAATCGCCGATTTCGAAGTCGCTGAAGAAATGATTAAACATTTCATTTACAAAGCTCATAACCGCCGTAATTTTGTATCCCCGATGATTATTATTTGTGTTCCATCTGGTTCCACAGCCGTTGAACAACGTGCTATTCAAGAATCTGCTGAAGCAGCTGGCGCAAGAAAAGTATTTTTAATTCAAGAACCTATGGCTGCCGCTATTGGTGCTGGTTTACCAGTTACAGAACCAACAGGTTCCATGGTTGTTGATATTGGTGGTGGTACAACCGAAGTTGCTGTTTTAGCTTTAGGAGATATCGTTTTTGCTCGTTCCGTTCGTGTCGGTGGCGATAAAATGGATGAAGCTATCATTAACTATATCCGTCGTAATAATAACTTGCTCGTTGGTGAAGGATCTGCTGAAAGAATTAAGAAAGCTATTGGTTCTGCATGTCCTCCAGAACAAGGTGAAGGCAGAACAATGGAAATTAAAGGGCGTGACTTGATGAATGGTGTACCAAAAGAATTGACCATTTCTGAACGTCAAATTGCTGAATCTTTAGCTGAACCTATTTCTCAAATTATTGAAGCAGTTAAAGTTGCTTTGGAACAAACAGCTCCTGAATTAGCAGCTGATATTGTTGATAAAGGTATCGTTTTGACAGGTGGTGGTGCATTATTGACAAATCTTGATTTCGTTTTGCGTAAATCTACCGGTTTGCCAGTATCTATCGCTGAAGATCCATTAACATGCGTCGCTATGGGTACAGGTCGTACATTGGAACAAATCCACAAAATGCGCAACGTTTTGTCAACGATGTATTAATATATTCATCAATTATAATTTATTACAGGGAGGAATTTCATGCCATCAAATCATAGTGTGAATTCCTCCTATTCTTTTCAAATTAAATCGAAATTACAACGTTATGCGTTGTTATTGTTGGTGATTTTATCTTTTGGCGTAATGTTAATTGGTAAAGCTGATTTATTAATCGTTAATCAGGTCAAAACCTTATTTAATAGCGTTGCAACTCCATTTTTAACAATTATTGCAACACCAGCTTCCTATCTTGGAAAAGGATTATCGAATATTCAGGAATTAGCCTCTATTCGTGTTCAAAATAAAAAATTAAGAGAAAAAAATGAAAAATTGAATATGATTCAGATAGAACTTGAAAATATTCGTAAAGAAAATCTCTATTTATCTTCATTATTAAACTACGTTCCACCTCCAACAGCTAAATTTACAACAACAAAAATCATTGGAGACACTGGCAGTTCTTTTGCTCAATCATTAATTGCTTACGTTGGATTAGATCAAAATATTCATAAAGGTGATGTCGTCTTAACTGGTGATGGTTTAGTTGGCAGAGTTGCTTCTGTCGGACTTAATGCTGCACGGATTATGTTAATTACAGATATTAACTCTAAAATCCCTGTTAAAGTTGAACCAATGGATGCCCCAGCCATCTTAGCAGGAAATAACAGTGAAACTCCTGAATTGATTTCATTATCAAATGACGTCAAAGTAAACGTAGGTGATAAAATTGTAACTTCAGGTGTTGCAGGTGTTTTCCCTGCAGGTTTACCAATCGGCAGAATCGTTTCAATAGACGATGGCATCATTAAAATTCAACCTTTTGCAGACAGAAATCATCTCGAAATCGTTCGAATTGTTGATTATGGCTTATCAGGATTATTACCGGAGACACCATGCGAACAAGTTACTCAATAGCAAAACCAACGTTTAAAGAACAAGTTCGAGAATTTATGTGGTTTAATATCCCTAAATTCTTTACTTATTTTGTTGTCCTAATTTCTTTTTGCCCGATTTTTATTTCAAAATTTTCTGATATTCGCCCTTGTTTGTCCTTGGCTCCTATTTTCTTTTGGGCAGTTTATCGTCCTCACAGCTTTTCAGCAAAAGATGCTTTCATCATTGGACTTGTTCTTGATCTATTTGAAACAACTCCTTTGGGATTGAATACGTTAATTATGACGTTGTTTTATATTTTATCAAATTCACAACGCAGATTTTTGTTCACCCATCCCTTTGCTTTTGTTTGGTGTATTTTTGGATTATTCGGTTGTGCAGCCTATGTTTTAAAATGGTTATTAGCTTCCGTTAATTATGCAACGTTTTTACCATTCAAAATTGTTTTCATTTCACAATTTTTAGTTTTTCTATCTTATCCTTTAATTTGTCCATTCTGTAACAAATTACATATTATTGTAAGAGATCACGAAAATGGCTGCACATGAGGGTGATAAAACAAAAATGATTAGCCGTCGGGCAGTTTTGATTGCCGGCGGTGAATTAGCTTTATCCGGTGTCCTTGTTGGGCAAATGTATAATTTACAGGTTTTAAAATACGATAAGTATAAAACCTTAGCTGAAAAAAACAGAATCAGCACCAGATATCTTGCACCACCACGTGGTTTGATTACTGACAGGTTTGGTACATTAATGGCCAGAAATGACCAAAACTTCCGAGTTCTCGTCGTTTCTGAACAAACAGATGGTAATTTAAATATCACTTTAGACACGCTGAATAAAATTTTACCCTTGTCTGAACATGAAATTCAACGCGTTCGTCGTGAAGTTCGTCGTTCTCGCAGTTATACACCTGTCATTATTCGTGAAAATTTATCTTGGGAAGAAATGGCTCGTATTCAATTAAATTCTCCAGATTTACCGGGAATTATTATTGATGAAGGTCTTAGCCGTTATTATCCTTTTGCTGAACAGGCAGGCCATTTATTAGGTTTTGTAGGTCCTGTTTCTGATAAAGAACTTGAAAAACCAAATGCAACTCGTTTATGGAAACTTCCTGGATTCAAAATTGGAAAAGAAGGAATTGAATTGCAACATAATGATGAATTATGCGGAAAAGAAGGTTCTCAACAAGTTGAAGTCAATGCATTTGGTCGTGTTATTCGTGAAATTGAACGTGATGAAGGTGAACCTGGAAAAACATTACCATTGACAATTGATGCTAGATTACAAAAAACTGCCTTTGAAGCCTTTAAAGACCACAGTGGTAGTGCCGTTTTGATGAATATTCATACAGGTGAAGTTCTAGCTTTCGTTTCTACGCCTTGTTATAACCCAAATTCCTTCAATTTAGGGATTTCCCAAAATGAATGGGATCAATTAATCAATAACGAAAAAAATCCATTATTGAATAAAACGATTTACGGACTTTATTCTCCTGGTTCAACTTTTAAAATGATTGTTGCTTTGGCAGCTCTTGAAGCCGGTGTGATTACTCCATCTACAGAAATTGATTGTTCCGGATATATTATGAACGGAAACCAAAGATTCCACTGTTGGAAACATACAGGACATGGAAAACTTACATTAAAAGAAGCAATCATGCATTCTTGTGATATTTACTTCTATGAAATTGCACGCAGAACAGGGATTGATAAAATATCTGCAATGGCACGTCGTTTTGGATTAGGCGATTCAACTGATATTGGTTTACCTGGTGAAAAAAGTGGATTTATCCCTACACGTAAATGGAAAGAAACCATTCGTGGGGAACAATGGCTACAGGGAGATACATTCAACGTTGGAATTGGTCAAGGTGATGTACTTGTTACCCCTCTTCAATTAGCTGTTATGGTTGCTACGATTGCCAATGATGGTGTTAAAGTTCGACCAAAGCTAGTTATGGATGACAAACCACCAGTCAAAGAAACACTCAACATATCAAAACAACACCTTCGTTTAGTTCGAGAAGGAATGATTGACGTGGTGAACCATCCAAAAGGGACAGCGAAAGTTGCTCGTGTTAATATTGATGGTCAAAAAATTGCTGGAAAAACAGGAACTGTCCAAGTACGTCGTGTATCTATGAAAGAACGTGAAGAAGGCGAAAGAAAAGATTTAACATGGAAAGAAAAGAACCATGCTCTCTTCGTCGCTTATGGTCCTATTGATAAACCTAAATATGCAGTTTCAGTCGTCGTAGAACATGGGGAATCAGGTGGGGCTGTCGCAGGACCGATTGCTCGTAAAATTTTTGAAGAATGTTTAAAACTTGACCCTTGCTCACCAAAGGAGAATTCATAATGTTATTTCCAATTTCTTCATTGCGTGAATCTTCTGAATTGTCTTTGAAAGATAAATTTTATCATCTAAGCTGGATGTATATTATTTTTATTGTTTTGCTTTCTTGTACAGGTTTTTTTATTTTATATTCTGCAGCCGGTGGCTCATTTCAACCTTATGCTTCAAAACAAATCATCCGTTTTTGTATCTTTTTCGTTTTTATGATTGGAATTGCGCTAACAGATATTCGTTTCTGGTATAAAAACGCTTATTTAATCTATTTGGCAGTTCTTGTTTTATTAATTTGGGTGCAAATCGCAGGACACGTTGGTATGGGGGCTCAACGTTGGATTAATCTTGGTTTTATGCAATTACAACCTTCTGAATTTATGAAAATTGCCCTTGTATTGGCCTTATCTCGTTATCTCAGTTTTGGTTCTTTACAAGAAACTCAATCTATGTCCTATATTGTTTTACCGACTTTAATGGTTGCTATTCCTGCAGCTTTAGTCTTTAAACAACCTGACCTTGGAACAACAGTTTTATTAATTTTGGGAGCTGTTATTTTATATTTCCTTGCTGGTATTCAAATGTGGAAATTCATTGCTGTCGGCGTAGCTGGATTATCCATCATTCCAATTGGTTGGCATTTCTTACATGATTATCAAAAAAACCGTGTTCTTATCTTTTTAAATCCTGAAAGTGACCCTTCAGATAAGGGATACCATATCTTACAATCAAAAATTACGTTTGGTTCAGGAGGTATTTTTGGTAAAGGTTATTTAAAAGGAACCCAATCCGGATTAAACTTCTTACCGGAAAAACATACTGACTTCATTTTTACCGTTTTTGCAGAAGAATTTGGTTTAGTTGGCTGCTTGTCTTTACTTGTTTTATTCCTCTGTATTATTTTTTACGGCTTTGTGATTGCTTTCCGCTCTGCTAACTTGTTTGGACGCTTGTTAGTTTTAGGCTTATCAACAAACTTATTTCTGTATGTTTTCATCAATATTGCTATGGTATTAGGCCTTATCCCAGTCGTTGGTGTTCCTTTACCAATGATTTCTTACGGAGGATCAATTATGTTAACGTTGATGATTTCTTTCGGCTTAATAGAGTGCGTAAACGTTCATAACTCTGTTCAAATTGGTCGTCGTATTGCTTACGATTACTAATGAAAAATTGAGATGTTTAATTATCTCGTTTTTTGATATAAGTCACCAAAACAATAACATTGTTCTGATTTAAGAGGACAACTTGAACATATATTACTATGTGGAAATTTACGTTTAATCCGTTCACGTAAAATTTCAATCATCCCCATATGTTTCATCACTGACACCATATTAATTGTTTTGTTATCTCTTATCCTCCAACAATCACAATATAAGGGAATATGATCATCTGGTAATTCTTGTTCTGCCATTTTTAGCATATGAACAATCAACCCTTTTTTTCGATGATCAACTGCTGTGCAAGTCCAAGTTACTTCATATCCATTATAATCAGACTTTTCAATTGGTAAAATCCCTGTTACAGCAACAATATGCTCTTTAAAAAGAGCAACCCAATATCTGTCCTTAATCGGCTGTAATGCACCACCTTTTTCAGCCATAAAACCAAAAGCAGATACAAACAATTCTGCTAATTGATTTTTATCATCATCAATACTTTTTCTGAAAGAATATTCACTAAGCATACAATAAAATTCCTACGATAGAGGAGGCAATAAACATTCCAAAAGCAGATAATTTTTTGTAATAACTGAGAACACTTGAAACAACCAAAATGATATATGAATAAATATCGAAAATATTTTCTTTATTCATTAATAAAACGGCTGCTGTCAAAACCATTCCAATAACAACAGGTCTCAAAGCTAATAAAATACTTTTTAAAACTGGAGAATTTTTACATTTTGCAATAAAATAAATTAAAAATGCAATGACAAGAAATGAAGGTAAACTTACCCCGAATGTCGTCATAACAGATCCCCAAATAGAATTTGTCGTTTTATATCCAATATACGTTGCAGAATTAATAGAAATTGGTCCCGGTGTAATTTGAGAAATTGCGATAATATCTGTAAATTCACCCATTGTTACCCAATGATGGCGCGTTACAACTTCATCTTGAATCAAAGCAAGCATTGCATAACCACCACCAAAACTAAATAGGCCTATTTTAAAGAACGATAAAAATAATTCTAATAAAATCATTTTCTTATTCCTCGAATAGCACCAAAAAGGATAGCAAGCAGAATAGCATATATTGGGGAAATACCACAAAAGACAACTCCTCCACAAACAAGTAATGGAATAATATATGCCCAACCTTTTATTTTAGCTGATTTACACAATCCTATTAACGGAATCAAAATCAACGATATAACCGCTGGTTTTACTCCTTTGAATGCGGCAATTACATACGGATTATCACGCACATTATTTGCCATCATTGCAATTACTAAAATAATCAAAAATGATGGCAAGATTGTGCCTAAAGCCCCTGCAATGAATCCTTGAATTCGACGTAAACGCCACCCAATTAAAATTCCTAAACTAACAATGTTTGGACCAGGAGCTGATTGTGCTACAGATAAAGCATCCATAAATTCTTCATCTGTCAACCATTTACGACGATTGACAACCGTATCTTGAATAATAGGAATCATCACAAATCCACTACCGACTGTAAAAAAACCTATTTTAAAAAACTCAATAAAAATACGGAATGCAGAAACCATAGCTTACAAAATGAACTTTGACAAATCTGTTGTTTTTGATAATTTTCCAACTTGTTCACGAACAAATTCTGGTGTTACTTCAAATTTTTCACCAGCTCTGTCAGAAGCAGTAAAGCTGATTTCTTCTAATAACTTTTCCAAAATCGTATGTAAACGACGAGCCCCAATATTTTCAACGTTTTCATTAATTTCTGCACACAAAGAAGCTATTTCACGCAAAGCATCATCAGAAAACGTTAATTCAAATTTTTCTGTTTTCAATAATTCTTTGTATTGTAAAATTAAGTTGTTTTCAGGTTCTGTCAAAATTTGATAAAAATCATCTTTTGTTAAAGCGTTTAATTCAACACGAATTGGCAAACGACCTTGTAATTCTGGTAACAAATCAGACGGCTTTGCAACGTGAAAAGCACCACTTGCAATAAACAAAATATGATCTGTTTTTACTTGTCCATGTTTTGTTGAAACCGTTGTTCCCTCTATCAAAGGAAGCAAATCACGTTGTACGCCTTCACGTGAAACATCTGGATTTTTACCTTCACTTCTGCCACAAATTTTATCAATTTCATCAATAAAGACGATCCCGTTGTTTTCAACGTTTGCAATTGCTTCTTTCATCAACGTATCTTTATCAATCAAGTTATCAGATTCTTCTGTCATAATAACGTTATAAGAATCCTTCACTGTCATTTTCTTTTTCTTCATTTGAGGACCGGCTCCCCCTAACAAATCAGATAAAGAAAACATTCCCATTTGAGCACCAGGCATCCCTGGAACGTCAAAAGTTGGTAAGGTATTTGGTTGATTATCTTGAACAGAAATTGTAATTTCACGATCCGCTAATTCACCATTTCGTAGCATTTCACGAAATTTTTGACGTGTTTCTTCTGTTGCTGTATCACCGACTAAAGCATCCAATACACGTTCTTCAGCATTATGTTCTGCCTTAACTTTGACGGATTTGCGTAATGTCTTTTTTGTCATTTGGATTGAATTTTCTAATAAATCCCGAACAATACTTTCAACATCACGACCAACATATCCAATTTCTGTAAATTTGGTTGCTTCTACTTTGATAAAAGGTGCTTGTGCCAATTTAGCCAAGCGTCTGGCAATTTCTGTTTTACCAACACCTGTTGGTCCAATCATTAAGATATTTTTAGGAACAACTTCTTCGCGTAAAGACGGATCAAGTTGTTGACGACGCCATCTGTTGCGCAAGGCAATAGCGACAGCTTTTTTTGCTTCATGTTGACCAATAATATGACGATCTAATTCAGATACAATTTCACGAGGAGAGAAACTCATAGCTTTTCCAGTATAACGTTGTGGTTAGTATAAATACAAATATCGCCTGCAATTTTCATTGCTTTTTTAGCGATTTCTTCAGCAGATAAATCCATATCAAGCAAAGCGAGTGCTGCAGATTGAGCAAACGTTCCACCAGAACCGATTCCAATTACTCCATGTTCTGGTTCGACAACATCTCCGTTTCCTGTTAAAACGAGAGTTGTATTTTTATCAGCAACAATCATCATTGCTTCTAATTTACGCAAATATTTATCTGTTCTCCAATCTTTAGCCAATTCAACACAAGCACGTGTTAATTGACCAGAATACTTTTCAAGTTTTGCCTCTAATCTTTCAAACAATGTGAAAGCATCGGCTGTTGCCCCAGCAAAACCTGAAATAATAGATCCGTCTCCAAGACGGCGAACTTTTCTAGCGTTACTTTTTAAAACGGTATTCCCAAAAGTAACTTGTCCATCACCAGCAACAACAACGTCATTCCCTTTACGGACGGATAAAATTGTTGTTCCTAATAAGGTCGGCATTTCTTTTTCCATTTAAGAACTCCTTTGTTAACTTTTTTTTTGCTATTTTCTGTTTAAATCACTTTTATCCTGAAAGGAAGTAAAAAATGAGAATTTGTCAATTAAATCGTAAAACAGCAGAAACAGAAGTTCAAATTGAAGTAAATTTAGATGGAACAGGCGTATCAAATATTAACACAGGATGTGGATTTTTTGATCATATGCTCGATCAAATCGCCCGTCATGGATTAATTGATTTAACAGTTCAAGCAATAGGTGATTTAGACGTTGATGCTCATCATCTAGTCGAAGACGTTGGTATCGTGTTTGGTCAAGCTATTGCAACAGCCCTTGGAGATAAATGTGGAATTAAAAGATATGGAACATTCACCCTTCCTATGGATGAATGTCTTAGTCGTGTTGCTATAGATTTATCAGGCAGAACAGCACCTGTGTTTCACGTGAAATTGCCAAGTGAAAAAGTTGGTGACGTTGATACAGAAGTTTTTAGAGAATTCTTTTTTGCAGTTGCTGATAATTTAAAAGCTGCTATTCACGTTGAAAATATGTATGGTGAAAATTCACACCATATTTTGGAGTCGTGTTTCAAAGCTTTTGCCCATGCTTTACGTGAAGCTATCGAAATAGATGAACGTGCAAAAGATAAACTCCCTTCAACAAAAGAATGCCTATAATTTAGTTTCCTAAATTTTACATTTAAGAGGGGAATTTTATCTAGTGAAAAATTCCCTTTTATTTTTGGACATTTTTCGAAAATTTTTGTCAAAATTTTTCGATAAGGTTTGCAATTCTTAAAAAAAATGTATAGTATCATACAGAAAATAAGCTATTAAAAGGATTATTGAAATGCCAACTCTTTCTGACGCAATTGAAGATGTTAAACGTTTGGAATATCCGGAAACAGAACCTAAGATTCCATTTGAAATAGGCAGATATAAAAATTATATGTCTCATCTCATAAACGTATGTGCGGAAAACTCCCCAATTGCTGCACAAATTTTAACAGACGCAATGAATTATGGATACAGATTATCAATGGAACCATTGCGTAATATGGCTGGTGTTGCTCATCCAGAAAAAAAATTAATTGTGTTAAATACACAATGTGATGAAGCAATGTTGATTTCAACCTTAATTCACGAATGTCGCCACGCTCAACAAAATGCTCGTTTTGCTGCGGGTGAAAAAATTGGGCAATGTGATATTCAATCTGAAATTATGATTGAACGTGCTGTTGAAGCTGATGCCAATACTGCTTCCATTGCTGCTTGTCACGAAATTGGGTTAAATTCAAAGAATTATGCTCCTTTTAATTCTTATATCAAATCAGACCCCGATATTTATTATGCTTATAAAAGAGCCTGCCCTGATATGAGTAAAGGTCCAACTGACAAAGCTATGCAAGAAGCTTTTTTAGCTTGGTATAAAAATGATACCGTTGTTACTTTGTATGAAGAATGTTATTTACAAAATGCCATGAATTATGCAATGCACAAAAAGGACTATCAAACAGATCCATATAATCAACATTTAACATCTGAACAACTCGTTACTGCTTTTTGTACCAATGAAAAAGGAGAATGTTATTGGAAAGATGATAAAGATATTTTATCAGATAGAAATTTAACAGCAATTCATTCAAGTTCATTTTCTGTAATTAAAAAATTCTTTGAAAAACGCGAAAAAGATACAGGTATCCCTCCTGAAGAATCATATCTTGATTTAAAGATTTGTGATAAAAGTGAACGGCTTTTTGGTGAATTAGGACATGTCTTTACAAAAGATTACATAAAGAATTTTGGTCGCGACAGAAAAGATCCTGTTGGATTGAAAAAAGAAGCTACATCATCAGAAAAACGTCGTATGAATCATTTAATCAACGAATTATGCTCCAACAAGGAAAATGAAAAGATATTACAAACGTTGAAAAAAGCAGATTATACGCTCTGTTTTGAAGCAATGAATAAAGGAGCAAGTGCCGTAGATCATCGTCATAAGCAGATTATTTTAAATCGTAATGCTGATGATAAAACTTTACAAACTGCTTTGATTGATAATTCGAAAACTGTTCAAGTTTACCAAACAAATTTAATGATGCAATCCAAAGGACAAAACAGATAAAAAAATCCCCTTAATTGGGGATTTTTTATTGATTTATTTAACGTCTTATTTGATATCGATATTAGAATCAAAACCTTCGTCAAAGACAACTTCCTTGTCTTCATCTTCTGAAATATCTAAAACGCTATCACCAAATTCAATTGTGGAAGCAGATTCTTCAAAAACAGAAGATTTTTTTTCTGATTTAGGTAAAGTATTACTCAAGCGAGAAACTATTTTATCTAGTTCTTCCAAAGAAGAATATGAAATGACAACTTCTCCTCCATGAGCTTTTGGTTTTAATTGAACTTGTAATTGCAAAAGATGTGATAACTGTTTAGCTAATTCGTCACATTCACTTTTTTTATTGTTTGTCTGCTTTGTTTTTTGCTTTTTCTTTTCTATTGGCAAATTTTCTTGAGCAAGTTTTTCAATTTGACGAACGTTCAATCCTTCACGAACAACTTGTTCTGCTAATTTTTCAGGATTTTTAGACGTCAATAAAGCACGAGCATGACCTGCTGTAATTTTACCATCTTCCAACATTTTCTTAACAGAATCTGGTAAACCTAATAAACGCATCATATTGGCAATATGACTACGACTTTTACCAACGGCTGCAGCAAGTTCTTCCTGTGTATTTTTGAATTCTTCCATCAAGCGTCTATATCCTTCTGCTTCTTCCAAAGCATTCAAATCTTGACGTTGTAAGTTTTCAATTAAAGCAACTTCCATTGCTTCTTTGTCAGTAAAATCGTGAACAATAGCTGGAACTTTTTCCAAACCTGCTAATTTAGAGGCACGCCAACGACGTTCACCACCAATAATTTCGTATTTATCTCCTCTTTGGCGAACAATTAAAGGTTGAATAACACCTTTTTTCTTGATGGATTCAACTAAATCCTTGATGGCAGATTCATCAAAAACACGACGCGGTTGAAATGGACTTGGAGACAAGTCTTCTACAGGAATTTGTTTTATTCCTTCTCCTCCAGCTGTTTCAGATGAAGCAGTAAAACTAGATTCTTCGTAATCATCACCAAGTAATGAACTTAATCCACGACCTAATCCTATTCTATTAACCATTTTCAGCCTCTTGTTTTAAAAATTCTTTTGCTAATCCAATGTATGCTTGAGATCCTTTTGATTTAAAATCATACAATAGGATTGGTTTTCCATAAGACGGAGCTTCTGCAACACGAACGTTACGGGGAATTACAGAAGAATAAACTTTAATACCTATTTTTCCAAAATTTGCACGAACGTCTTGTGCAACTTCATCAGAAAAGGTTGTTCTAGTATCATACATTGTCAGAACAATTCCTTGAATTTTCAAATTATTATTGAAATTCTTATGAACACGATCAATTGTTCTCATTAAATCAGCAATTCCTTCTAACGCTAAATATTCGCATTGTACCGGAACAATAACGCTGTTTGCAGCAACTAAAGCATTTACCGTCAACATACCCACAGATGGAGGACAATCAATGAAAACGTAGTCATAGTTTAATAATTCGCGTTCAAAAGCTGATTTTAAAAAATATTGTGGTTTTTCAATTTGAGATAACTCATAATCAGCCCCTGCTAATTCTTTTGAAGAAGCAATTACTGACAAATTTGGAATTTTAGACCAAACTATTGCCTGAGAAATAGTGCAATCACCTGTCAAAACGTTATAGGATGTTTTCGTTGCTTTATTCTTATCAAACCCCAAGCTAACAGTAGCATTTCCTTGAGGGTCCATATCAATAATCAATACTTTTTTATTCACAGCAGCAAGGGCTGTTGCCAAATTAACGGCAGTCGTTGTTTTACCGACACCACCTTTTTGGTTAGAAATAGCTATAATCCATGGTTTAATTTTTTTCATTTTTTGACTACCTTTGTAAAACACATGACCGTTCCTTCTGAACTGGAAATGCTGGGATATGTTAAACAATTAAATTTAAACTTCTTTTCTACGTCTTTTAATTCTTCTGGTGCTTTTTTGCCCTTTAAGAACATTAATCGTGTTTTTTCATGGCAAAAACGAACAGAATAAGCCATTAACTTATCTAATGATGCTAATGCACGTGCTGTAATCACGTCAGCTTTAAATACTGACATTTTTTCAATTCTTTCGTGATGTATAACACAATTTAAATCAAGTTCTGAAGCGACGCGTGATAAAAATTCACTCTTTCTGACTTCACTTTCAACTAAGTGAAAAGTTTTTTGTTTTGTTTCATCTAAAATAGCTAAAACAAGTGCTGGAAAACCTGCTCCACTTCCAAAATCCAAAATAATTTTATCCTGTTCTGTTAAATAAGTTTGTAATTGAGCACTATCCAACACGTGTCGAACCCAGATATCAGGTAAAGTTGATTCAGCAATAATATTTTGAATTTTTCTTTCATTTTCAACAAGTTGTACGAATTTATCAAGCTTCGAAATACAATTTTTCGAAACGTTTATTTGTGATAAAACCTCATTTCTGTTGGCTAAAATCAAATTAAAATCCTATTTTTTTTCACGTGAAACAAAAATTTGAAATTCTTAATGAAGTATTAATAACTTTTTTTTATCAAGTTATACAAGAAAAAAAAGGTTAATATTTAATTTTTTTTTGATTCACGTGAAACATTTTACCTTAAAAAAGTGATTCAAATATAAGAAAACCGCTATTTTTACCATAAAAAAAATAGCGGTTCTAAAAATATAAAAAGTTAATAAATTATTTAAAAACTTTCTTAAAAATGAAATCAATTTGAGCTGTATAGAAGTTCAAATCGAATAATTCATCAACTTCTTGTTCATTTAACACAGCTGTAAAATCTGAATCAGCAAGCAATAAGTCTTTGAAATTCCCCTCATTTGCCCAAACTTTCATTGCATTCCTTTGGACAATTTTATAAGCTTGTTCCCGCGTCACGCCTTTGTCTACCATTTTTAACATAGTGCGTTGAGAGAAAATCAATCCTTTTAATCTGTTCACGTTATTCATCATATTTTCTGGATAAACAAGTAATTTATCAATAATTCCAGCTAATCTGTTCAAAATAAAATCCATTCCAATCATTGCATCAGGAGCAATAATACGTTCATTTGAAGAATGGGAAATGTCACGTTCATGCCATAAAGCAACATTTTCCATTGCTGGAATAACATAAGAACGCATTAAACGAGCTAATCCTGTTAAATTTTCACTTAAAACTGGATTGCGTTTATGTGGCATAGCAGAAGAACCTTTTTGACCTGCAGAAAAATATTCTTCAACTTCACGAACTTCTGTTCTTTGTAAATGACGAATTTCAACTGCTAGTCTTTCAACAGAAGAAGCAATCACACCTATCACTGAAAATAACATAGCATATCTGTCACGAGGAATAACCTGTGTTGAAACTGGTTCAACTTTTAACCCTAATTTTTCTGCAACATATTCTTCTACACGAGGATCAATTGTTGCAAACGTTCCTACAGCCCCTGAAATAGCACAAGTTGCAACTTCTTCACGTGCCTGTTCTAAACGTTTTTTATTTCTTTCAAATTCAGCATAATATCCCAACATTTTCAAACCAAAAGTTGTTGGTTCAGCATGAATTCCATGACTTCTTCCCATACAAATAGTATATTTATGTTCTTCAGCACGCTTTTTTAAAGAAGCAAGCATTTTATCCATATCAGCTAATAAAATATCAATTGATTGGGTTAATCTCATATTAAAAGAGGTATCTAATACGTCGCTTGAGGTCATCCCTTGATGAATATATCTGGCTGCATCACCAACGTTTTCCCCTAAATTTGTCAAAAAAGCGATTACATCATGTTTGACTTCTAATTCAATTTCATCAATACGCTTTTTATCAAATTTACCTTTTTCCCAAATTTGTTGAACAGCTTCAGCAGGAACTTTACCAAGTTTTGATAAACCTTCAGCTGCGTACGCTTCAATTTGAAACCAAGTATTAAACTTATTTTCATCTGTCCAAATAGATGCCATTTGAGGTCTTGAATAACGAGGGATCATTTTTTTTCCTTTGATTTAGAGTTGAAATTTATGATACAATACCACAAATTTTTAAATACAGGAGAAAAAAATGCAAGAAATTATCAGAGCTGTTGATTTTGTTCCAACAATCGAAGATCGTGCTGAAAATATGGAAGAATTAGGTGTAGATCCGGATAACGTTGTTCTTCGTTTATTTGGAATTACCCTTGATTATACAAATCCAAAATTTGAACAGCTTTGGCAAGAAGTTTTAGATGGAGATAATGAAGAAAATATCAAATATTGCCTTGAAAAAGGAATTGACGTTTTAGATAATGAAAAACAACCTATCCAAAGATGGCGTGATATTGTCGTTGTTTTAAAAGCCATAGACAAAGGATTATTACAACGTAAATAATTTAATGATTCACGTGAAACATTATAAAAAAGGAGTGAGAAATCACTCCTTTTTTTTATGAATTCATTGAATTGATAAAGTCGCTGTTGTTCTTTGTCAGCTTTAATTTTTCCATTAAAAATTCCATTGCTTCTGCAGATCCCATTGGCATTAAAATACGACGGAGCATCCACATCTTTGGCAATAAATTTGGACCAACAAGTAATTCTTCTTTACGCGTTCCAGACTTTGTAACATCAATTGCTGGGAATATACGTTTATCAGAAACTTTACGATCCAAAATAATTTCAGAGTTACCTGTTCCCTTAAATTCTTCGAAAATAACTTCATCCATACGAGAACCAGTATCAATTAAAGCTGTTGCAATAATTGTCAAAGAACCACCTTCTTCGATATTTCTAGCAGCACCGAAAAAGCGTTTTGGTTTTTGTAAAGCATTTGCATCAACACCACCTGTCAATACTTTTCCAGAACTTGGAACAACAGTATTATAAGCACGAGCCAAACGTGTAATAGAATCCAACAAGATAACAACGTCGCGTTTATGTTCGACTAAGCGTTTTGCTTTTTCGATAACCATTTCTGCAACTTGAACATGACGGGCTGCTGGTTCATCAAAGGTAGAACTAATTACTTCACCTTTAATCGAGCGTTTCATTTCTGTTACTTCTTCTGGACGTTCATCAACCAATAAAACAATTAAGTAAACTTCTGGATTATTTGCCGTAATAGCGTGAGCAATATTTTGTAACATAACAGTTTTACCCGTTCTTGGAGGAGCAACAATCATTCCGCGTTGTCCCTTACCTTGTGGGCAAATTAAATCAATAATTCTGGCTGTAAAATCCTTGCTAATTAAATCATTTTCCATCTTAATTTTTTCAGTAGGATGGAGTGGAGTTAAGTTATCAAAGTTAATTCTGTAACGAACTTGTTCAGGATCTTCAAAATTAATCTTTAAAATTTTTGACAACCCAAAATAATGTTCACCTTCTTTAGGAGCGCTAATTTCGCCTTCAACTGTATCTCCCGTACGAAGAGAAAACTTTTTGACCTGATTGGGAGAAACATAAATATCGTCAGATCCTGCTAGGTAATTAGATTGTGGAGAACGTAAAAATCCAAATCCATCAGGTAAAACTTCGATGACACCTTCATCTAACAAAACTTCATCATTTTTAGCAAGTTGTTTAATAATAGCAAAAGTCAAATCTTGCGTTCTCATGTTTGAAGCGTTTTCGACACCAAGTTCTTCAGCTAAACTAAGTAATTCAGCTGGAGATTTTTTTTTCAAATCTTTTAAATGCATTGTATTCGTTTCTTTGATTGATATTTGTTTTTTGATTATATACTTTATTAAGGTATATAGTTATTCGACATAACGTGTTTCTTTTATCTTGTTTTATGGTAGGCGTCAAGAAAATTTGAAGTAATTCAAAACAAATATAATAAGAATATATTATAAAATAATTTAGTAGTAACTTGTTGTAGAATGTGGATAAATCTCATAACTTTTTACCCCAAAGTTATCCACAAATTGACTCGAAGAGGTGTGGATTTTTTTTATAAAAGGCGACTCTATACGTTGTTTGAGAGTCGTTTTTACCTTAAAAAAGAGTTATCCAATTTATAAAAAGAAATTGAAAAAAAGTTATCTTCAGTGTATAACGAAGGGAGCTTTTTTGAATAAAAAGGATAAAGTGATTTTCACGTATAATTTATCAAACTTATGCACAAGGAGGATGATTTATGTTGATATTAGCTTCACAAAGTAAGAGCAGAGCCGAATTATTAGAAGCAGCAGGTGTAGAATTTACGTGTTGCGCGGCAAATATAGATGAAAATAAAATTAAGACGGAACAAAGAACGAGTGGATATGATGCCAAAGAAACTGCTTTGGAATTGGCAAAGCAGAAAGCAATATCCGTTTCTGAAAAACATCCAAATGCTTTTGTTATTGGGGCTGATCAAATCCTTGAATTAGATGGTGAATGGTATTCAAAACCTGAAAATTTAAGTATGGCGCATAAACATCTTAAAAAATTACGCAATAAGACACATCAATTATTAACAGGTGCAGTCATTGTTTTGAATAAAAAAGTTGTTTGGTTTGATACAAGTGTCGTTTCTGTCACGATGCGTGATTATACAGATAACTTTATTGATGATTATTTGGCAGAAGCAGGAGAAGACGTTTGTGATTCTGTAGGAGCTTATTATTTGGAAGATTTAGGGGCTCAATTAGTCAAAAACGTTGAGGGTGATTTCTTTTCAGTTTTAGGATTACCTTTATTACCTTTACTAGAAGCTCTCCGTTCCTGCGGTGAATTGGAAAAATGATTACTTTTTTAAGTGGATTAGTTGTTTTGTTGGTAGGCGGATATTTTTATTCCGCCTATTGTGTTCGTGTGATGAAGCCGGATAATAGGCAAACACCAGCTGTTCGTTTACAGAATGGAATGGATTATGTGCCTATATCTAAAAATAAAAATGCTTTAATTCAATTATTAAATATTGCAGGAACAGGACCTATTTTAGGACCTATTTTAGGTATTTTATTTGGGCCAATTGCATTTATTTTAATTCCTATTGGAAACATTGTTGGTGGATCAGTTCATGATTATTTTTGTGGAATGATTTCTATGCGTAATGATGGGGCACAAATGCCTACAATGGTTCAAAAATATATTGGTCGTAAAACAGAACTTATATATATAATTTTTTTATCAATTACTTTATTGTTGGTAGGTGCAGTATTTGTTTATTTGCCTGGTGATGTTTTTGTTAGTCAAGTTTTAAATCTACCTTTGAAGGAAAATAATTATTTAATTTTTTCTGTCTATGGGGTTATTTTGATTTATTATGTCATAGCTACATTATTTCCTATTGATAAAATTATTGGTCGTTTTTATCCTTTTTTTGGTGGATTTTTATTAGTTGCATCTGTTGGGATTTTTTTAGGATTATTTACATGTGGATATCATATTGATGAAATTAATTTGTCAAATTGGAAAGGATTATATCCTAATGGAGAGGCCATATTTCCAGCTTTTTTCCTGACGGTTGCTTGTGGAATCACCAGTGGATTTCATTCAACACAAACACCTATAATTTCCAGAACATTAGTTGATGAACATCAAGGTCGTTGGGTGTTTTATGGAATGATGATAGCTGAGGGTGTTATTGCAATGATTTGGGCTGCTGTTGCAATGGGAATATACAATAAAGGAATTGCTCCAGAATTTATAGGAACACCATCTGTTATTGGGTTAGTAGCTAAAGATATGATAGGTTCAATTGGTGGAACAATAGCTATTTTTGGTATAATTATATTGCCGATTACATCAGGTGATACAGCTTTGCGTGCTTTACGTTTAATTATTGGTGAAGGATTAAAAATAGATCAATCAAAGGCTCGTAATAGATTATTGATTTCAATAGTTATTTTTATTTGTGTATTTTGTATGTTAGTTTGGGTAAAATTAGACAGTAAAGGTTTTTCATTTTTATGGCGTTATTTTGCTTGGTCAAATCAAGTTATTGCTGTTGTTACTTTTACAATTATATCTCTTTATTTAGCAGAACAACGAGAACAAATGGCTATCGCTGCTTTACCTGGAATGTTTTATATGTATGTTGTAACAAGTTATATTTTTCAAGCTCCTATAGGTTTTAATTTATCTGTTCCAGTCGCAAATGAAATAGGTTTTTGGATCATGATGATTTATGGCGGATGGCTCGTTTATAAAGTACGTCAAATGAAAAGAGAAAGTTAAATAATTAGCAATTTTTTTGAAAGTTTGTACTTTATAACAAAAAGGAGTAGTATATTCTATGCGTTGTTTCCTTGTTTTATAGGTATAATAATGGAATTAACTTTTCTACAATTAACAAAATCGTCAAAATATGGAAAATATTGTGTTGCTGGAATAGATATTCGTAATGATTCTTGGGTTCGTTTAGTAAGTTCTGATTTAAAATCAGATGGAGCAATTTCAAGTGAAATGCTTAAAGATAATGAAAATTATCCATGTTTTCCATTAAAAATTTTTAAAGTAAATATATTACAATCATTACCAACTCAATATCAAAAGGAAAATAAGTTAATTGATGAGTACTCAAAAACAGAATATATAGGAAAAGAAAAAGTTGATGCTTTGGATCAATATGTATCAAATGAAGATTTTGTTTTTAAGAATACAAGTTATTTTTTATATGAAAATCAAATGGATGGTACATCTCTTGGAATGTTTGAAGTATCGAATATATCTATTCATCAAGAAGTAAATGAAAAATTAGAAAAAAGGACAAAACTTGATTTTACATATAAAAGTAGAAGATATATAAATTTTTCTATTACAGATCCTTTATTTTTTGATAAAAATGGTAAAATAGATCATGCTTTAATTGTTGTAAGTTTGCCAAATAAACCCTATAATAATAATAAATTCTTTAAATTTGTTGCAAAGATTTTTGAGTTATAGGAAAAAATAATGTGTGGGATTTTTACAATTGGTCATTCAGTACATCGAATAGATGATTTTATTGATTTGTTAAAATCTTATCAAATTGATTATGTGATTGATGTTCGTAGTGATCCACATTCAAAATATGCTTATGAATTTAATAAGGAAAATTTAAAACCAGCTATTGAAAAAAATCTTTTAAATTATGTTCATATGGGAAAATATTTTGGGGCTAGACGAGAAGATATGTCTTTGTATTCACGCAAAGAAAATGGAAAACGCTATTTAGACTTTGATAAAGTTCGTTCTAGTGAAGATTTTTTGAAAGGATACGAAAGTATATGTCGAGGTGTTGAAAAATTTAATATTGCTTTTATGTGTGCTGAAAAAAATCCAATGGATTGTCACAGAGCTATTATGGTATCAAAAGCCTTTACAGACCATGGATATAAGGTAAAACATATTTTAGAAGATGGGACAATTGAAACACAAAATCAGTTAGATCAAGAATTATTAAATAAATATTGTCCAAATAGAAATCAAATTGATATGTTTAGCTCGAAAAAAGAAACAGATTATTTGTTGGAAGCTTATCAAAAAAGAAATATGGAAATTGGATTTTGTCCTGATGAAGTGGGTTAAAAATGAAGAAAATTTTCACAATTGGTTTTACAAAAAAAAATGCAGAGACTTTTTTTGAGTTGTTAAAAAAAAATAATGTCAAAAAAGTAATAGATGTTCGTTTAAATAATTCTTCTCAATTAGCTGGGTTTTCAAAAGGTGATGATTTATGCTATTTTTTAAAAGAAATTGCGAAAATAGATTATATTCATATGCTTGAATTTGCTCCAACAAAGGAAATCCTTGATGCATATAAAAAAGGAACTATTGATTGGAAAACTTACGAACAAAAATATGATTTATTGATGGAAAAAAGACATATAACAACATATATTACAAAAAAGGGTGAAGATTTTTGGAAAGATACATGTTTGTTATGTAGTGAAGAAACACCGGAATGTTGTCATCGTCGTTTAGCAGCTAAAAAAATAATTAGTATTTTTAGTGAATTAGTTGAGAAAGATATTATTTAAAATGATGCAAGTTGGAGTAATTGGATATCCAATTGAACATTCAAAATCGCCACTTATTCATAATTATTGGCTAGAGTTGTATGGTATATCTGCCAAATATGATAAATACATTGTTACAGACATTGACGATTTTATGAAAAATAAAATCTATGATTTTGTTGGTGTGAATGTAACTGTTCCATATAAAACGGCTGTTATGCCTTATATGACTCATTTAACACCTGCAGCTATAAAAGCAGGGGCGGTTAATACAATTACCAATAAAGATGGAGTTTTGACAGGAGATAATACGGATGGGATTGGATTTATCCAAAACGTTTTATCTAGTTGTGAAAATTTTAAATTTGAAAATGCAGTTGTAACTTTATTAGGAACGGGAGGAGCTGCTCGTGGAGTTGCTGGAGCACTCGTTGATAAAGTTTCAGAAATTCGATTAGTTTATCGAACGGAACAAAAAGCACAAGACATAAAGTCTGCGCTCGGCAACAAAATAAAATTAATTCCTTGGGCTGAAAAAGAAGATATTCTGCCGATTACAGACCTACTTATTAATGCAACAACACTTGGAATGAATGGTTTTGATGACTTGAAAATAGATTTGTCAGTTTTAAAGTCGAATGCGAGTGTAGCTGATTTAGTTTATTCTCCTTTGAAAACGACATTATTACAAAATGCAATAAAGTATAATCATCCTGTTGCAAATGGACTAGGGATGTTATTGCAACAAGCTCGACCAGCTTTTTATCAATTTTTTGGAATGATGCCTGAAATTACTTCTGATTTATGCAGATTAGTTCAGGGATAAAAAAAATAGACAAAAAAATTCATTTTTTTTGATTTTTATTTCTAATTAGTATAGAATAGTTTCCTAGGAAAAATTAAAGGGAATTTTGTTATGCCATCTTTAGAAACAGCTTTAGAAGAAATTCAACGTTATGATTATCCAGAAGAAGATCCAAAAATTGATTTTGACTTGTCAAAAACAGCTGGGTTGAATAAGAATTTCTTAGCTCATTTAATTAACGTATGTGCAGATCATTCGCCAATTGCTAAAAAAATTTTGGAAGATACGTTGGCAGAAGGATATACCCTTTCTATGGAATCTATGCGTGATTGTGCAGGTGTAACATATTCTGAAGAAAAACATATCATATTAAATAGTTGTTGTGATGAAGGAACGTTATTGGCAACATTAATTCATGAATGTCGTCATGCACAACAAAATGCAAAATTACCCGCCTGTGATGAAATGGGACATTTTGATATTCCGTCTGAAGTAATGGTTGAACGCGCTATTGAAGCAGATGCAAATGCTATTTCTTTAGCTGCATGTCATGAAATTGCAATCGGTAGTGGTGATCGTTCAGCAATGGCATCTTTTGTCGAAAATGATCCAGAAATCTATTATGGATATACCAGAAAGATGAAAGATTTTAAAGCTGGTCCAACACCGGAAGCTATTCAAGGTGCTTTTTTGGGATGGTATACAAACGGTGGTATGGTTGATTTGTACGAAGATAGTTATCTACGCAGTCGTATGAGAAATTCTATGAGAGATGATGATTACGAACAATTTCCATATAATAAACACTTAACTTCTGAACAAATTGTTACGGCTTTTTGTACAGATGGAAAAGGGGGATGTTATTGGGAAAACGATAAGGATATTTTGTCAGATCGTGAATTGACTTCTGTTCATGAAGAATCTATGTCTGTAATGGATAAATTTTTCAAAAAACGCGAAGAAAAAACAGGTATTCCTGCTGATCCAGACTACAAAGATTTGAAAGTTGCTGATAAGATTGAAGGACCATTCAGTCAATTAGGTAAAGTTTTCAAAAAGGATTATTTAAAGAATTTCATTCGTGATTTTAAAGATCCAGTTGGTTTAAAACGCGAGACAACGCCTACAGAAAATCGTCGTTTAAATCATGCTCTTCATGAATTGTGTGCAGATAAAGATAATGAAAAAACATTGCAAGCATTGAAAAAATCAGATTATACAATATGCTTTGAACCGATGAACAACCATGCAAGTGCAGTCGATCATCGTCGTAAAAAATTGGTTTTAAATTCAAATGCAGATGATCAAGCATTAAAAACCAGTTTGATTAAGGAAACAAAGAATATTCAAGCATTCCAAGCACAGACAATGTTAAAAGCATCTAGCCGTTCTTTATAGAAAACGATTTAAATATAATTTTTATAACTCTCTAAGAGATTTCAGGGCGTTATTTTAGTGTGATAATCCCTTTATTAAAATCTAAAATAGATAAATGGATTGTAAGTTGATGCCAATAAAGAAGAACAAGATAAAAGAAATAAAAAGAATATTAGAACATCTGTTGAATACAGAATAAAAACATTATTAGTTTTCAAATTGAGTATGTTTTTAAACAATGGAAAAGATAATAAAGTTGAAAAGAAAAATGCAAGAATTTCCTTGTTATTGATATAATATGAAAGTTCGTAAGAAATATGGTGTTCTTTGATTATCCCAAACATATTTTGTATATATTGATATGCATAAGGTAAATTTTCAGCTCTAAAAATTACCCATCCGATAACAAAGGCGAGAATAGTATAGGCATGCTTAAATAAGGAAAGACCTTTTCCTCCTTCTTTTTTAGCAAAATTTGTTAATCGTTCAATAATGATAAATAAGCCATGCCACATTCCCCAAACAACGAATGTCCATTCAGCACCATGCCAAATGCCCGTTGCTAAGAAAACTATCCATAAATTTAATAGATTTCTTTTTTTTGAAACTCGATTACCACCTAATGGAATGTATAGATATTCTTTAAACCAAGTAGATAAGGAAATATGCCATCTTCTCCAAAATTCAGTAATTGATTTTGAAATATATGGGTAATTGAAGTTTTCTAGGAACTTAAATCCAAAAATACTTCCTAAGCCAATTGCCATATCAGAATAACCAGAAAAGTCGTAAAATAATTGGAATGAATAGGCTAATGCTCCAATCCAGGCAGTTAAACAATCAAAATTATGAACAGGAAGTGAAAAAACTTTGTCAGCTATAGCTCCGAGAGTATTGGCAAGTAATACTTTTTTTGATAATCCTAGTATGAATCTTTTGATTCCATAGTAAACTTGATCAAGATCTTCTTTTCGATTGTCAATCTGATATTCAATATCATGATATTTTACGATAGGACCTGCAATTAATTGTGGAAAAAAAGTAATATAAAGAGCTAATTTGTATATATTTTTTTGTACAGAAACTTCTTTTCTATACACATCAACGGTATAACTCATAGATTGAAATGTATAGAAGGAAATACCGATAGGCATAATTACTCTTATAAAATTAAGTTTTAAATTAAAAAAATAATTGATGTTTTCAATAAAGAAGTTGAAATACTTAAAGTAAATTAAAAATGAGAGATTTATGATTATTGTTAAAAAAAGAAAAAATCTTTTATGTAAACATTTATCAATAAAAATTGCACCAACGTAATTTATGATAATTGTAGAAAACATAATTACGATATATCTAGGCTCTCCCCAAGCATAAAAAAGAATACTAAAAATGAGTAATAAAACATTACGAAATTTTTTGTTACAGAAAAAATATGTAGCACAAAGGATAGGAAGAAATAAAAAAATAAAAGTTGTAGAAGAAAAAAGCATATCAATTCTCTAGTGGAAAGGTGAGTGTTAAAAATCTTTGTAAAAATCGTTCAGTTGTTTCAACTAAAATAATATCGGGTATTTGATGGTGATTTAAAGTTTTTTGCTTTTCTTCACGACTTAAATTAAAATCTAATCCAAATCCCCAATAAAAATTCTCTGTCCAATAAAAATTTTCATAAAAATACTGTTCATATCGTTCAAAAAAGGAATCATGTAAAACGAGAATATGCTTTTTATTATTTGATGAAGAATTTTTTACAGAAGTATAAACTAAACTTTTATTTAAATTAATAACATTCTTTTCCTTGATAGTTTCTTTCTTTTTAGATAAAACTTTATTTATCAAATTGTTATCTGAATAATTTTTGTTTGAAAGATTTAATTCAGAATATATATCCATGTCGCATTTTTTTTCTTCTGTAATAGTAAAATCGTTTAATGTTAATGGAATAATATTTGGATTATCTAATTTAATTTTATTTATTAAGAAGTTGTACTCGTAAAATGCTCCCATATCATTTGTGTGAGTTCCTGTTTTACAAAATAAAATTTCTCCTGTTTTTTTTATGTCTTCTAATTCTTTCCTAAAATTGAAAAATTTAATTTGAGGATAGTTCTTATGAATATAGGAGAGAGTTTGATTAAGTCTTGAAACAGGATTTGTTGGGAGGATATCCTTTTTATAATATTCTGGATATAAACTTTCTTTATCGTTAGATAAATAAAAATAGATATGTTGAATTCCGAATGATTTTGCACTATCAACGAATTTATTTACCTTTTTTCCAATTTGAATTAATTCTTCCTCAGTAAATAAATTTTCATTTTTATACATATTAACAGCGTTATGTTGCTTAGAAAATAACCAGCCATCTAATCCTTGAAGGGCATGATCATTTTCAATACCAGCATTAATAAAATAATTTAAATTTTGATACGTTCTTATAATTTTTTTTCTTTTCCAAAAGTGATCACTAAACCATGTTTCAAATTGTTCCCCATATTTAAAACCATTTTTGCTAAAAAAAGTGGAGATTGAAGGTTTTTGAGTCAAAGTTCTATTCTCTACTCTGGATATTGTTGAATCTGATATTTGCGTCATAGGTATGAAAATAAATAAGAAAAAAAGGATACAAAAAACTAAATTATTTTTATGTTTATATTTTTTTGAATAAAGAAAATTTATGATTGTTAAACAAACAAATATTTCAAAAAAGATAATCAGTAAAGCTTTTGTGAAATGAGGTTGTAATTTTCTTCTGATATTCAGTTCTTTTTGATAAGACATGAAAAATTCATCATCGAATGGTTCTAATATAAGAAGTTCTTTTTTTAAATGGGCGTTCTCATTATTATAACTAAAATCATTGACATTTAAATTTTTAGTTTTGTTTCCGTGTAAGACAAAATTTGATAATTGAATAATATCAGATAATTCTGAAATATTTATTTTTATACGAGTTACCTTTCGAAGAGGAATAGAAAATGATACGGAATTTTCTTTTTTTGTTTTTTTTATATTAATGGAATTTTCTTTTGAAAAATCTTTAGTTGAGGAATAAAAAATTTGAAAAATTACGTCTTGTTTTGAAATACAATTAAATGAAAAACTTAATTTATTTTCCAACCAAAATGTAGAAGAAATAAAACTCAAAACGACAAATAATAAAATAAAAGAAATAGTTTTTCTATAGTCAATGTTTGTGTAATTGAAAATTTTCTTCATAATTAGGATACTTAATAAAAAAAATTACTACTGAAATAAGTTTATATTATGAATGAGTCTATATTTGTCAAATAATTTTTTAAATCTAAAAAAGGAGAATTTTCATTCTCCTTTTTCATTTATTAAATTTAATCTCTGTCTCTGCCACCAAAAATACGCAACAGATAAATAAACATATTTAAGAAATCAAGATATAATTCAAATGCACCATAAATGGCTTTAGAAGTAGAAGCATTTTCTGTATCACCTTCTGCATAAATTAATCTGATTTTTTGTGTATCCCAAGCTGTCAAGCCAACGAAAATAGCAACACCTGCATAGGATAATAAAATGTCCATTCCAGAGCTTCTCATAAAAATATTAACTATTGAAGCAATGATGATACCGAATAATCCCATTACACAATAACCGCCGACATTCATCAAGTTTTTGCGTGTTGTGTAACCATATAAACTGGTGGATAAGAACATCACTGAACAAATCAAAAAGACGCGCAAAATATCAGCCATTGCATATTGGATAAAAATGGTTGTCATCGAAACACCCATGCAAGCTGAATAAATCAAAAATAAAATGGTTGATTTAGCTGCATTTGCAGAGGTAACTGAATGAGCAATCATAAATACTAAAAATAGAGGAGCTAAAGTGGCAACCCATCCAAGAGCAGTCATTCTAATTGCATTTTCTTGAACGGCAAAAAACAAATTAATCATTGGGGTATGGGATAAACCATAACTGACGATTGTTGTAATCAACAAGCCAATGCACATAAAGTTATATACTTTATTCATAAATTTTTGCAAACCAACGTCAATTTCACGCCCTTCAGAACGGGAAAAAATGGTTTCACGACTTGATTCAAAAGACATAATTTTCTCCTTTATTTACGTTATTTCTTAATAATAATATAATCTATTTTTCGTGAATTTCTAGATACAAAACGAAATTTTAAATAAAAAGTTACGCTTTTTTGTAAAAAATCGTTTTTTTTTTGTCAAACATGTCATATCATATTTCCATGTTTAACGTGTTATTTGTATGTACTGGAAATATTTGTAGATCACCGACTGCTCATGGTATCTTTGCCCAAATGGTGAAAAATAAAGGGTTAGACCAGATTATAGGCGTTGATTCTGCAGGGATTATATCGTATCATCAGGGACAAGCACCTGATGATCGTGCGACTAGGACAGCTTTGAAAAATGGAGTAGATATCCGTTCTTTACGCGCTAGAATGGTGGAAAAAAGAGATTTTTCAAATTTTGATTTGATTGTTGCAATGGCAGAGGATCACTATGAAGCATTAAGTGTTCTGCAAGAACGATTTGCGAATACGAAAGCAAAATTGTGTAAAATGATGGATTTTGCTCCACAATATCAAATAAATAGCGTTCCTGATCCTTATTATGGGTCCGGTGATGGATTTCAAACGGTATTTGATATGGTACATACAGCATGTGAGGGGTTATTGAATCATATAGAAAGGGATATTTTGAATGCAGGTCGTTAGCAATCCATTATCCGCAAAAATTACGGAATTAGTTGAAAAATCAACTCGTCGTTTGGTTGTTTCTGCTGTTACTTTGGCAGGAGGGGCTTTTGATACAAAGCACGTGATTTTATCAGATGGTTCACAAGTCGTTGTTAAATTGCCTAAACAAAATGGCCAAAACTTAGCAATTGAAGGGAAGTCAGTTGATTATTTATCAGCTCATACTTCACTTCCTCAACCAAAAGTTTTTTATATTGGGGATGACGCATTTATTCACGAATTTATTTTGGCTGATGGTGTTTTAACTTTTTCGTCAGAACCTCAAGCCGCTCAAATGTTAGCTGAATTACATAAAAATACTTCGTCAGATTTTGGATTTGATTTTGATACAGTTTATCAAGGGAATATTCAGCCCAATAAAAAATCTAAAAAATGGGTTCCGTTTTTTACTGAAAACAGATTGTTATTCGTTGCTAAACAAGCGATGAACGCTGGATATTTGCCTGTTGAAGTCGGTAAAAAAATTGAACAGTTAGCTGGAAAATTATCAAAATATATTGATGAACCTGCCAAACCTTGTTTGATTCACGGGGATATCAATTCAAGTACAATTTTATGTTACAAAGGGGCTGTTAAGTCTTTCGTTGATCCAGCTGTTTGCTTTGCTGATAACGAGTATGAATTTATTCATACGGGAAAACAATCTTCATTTAGCAAGAAATTTTTCAATATTTATAACGATCATATGCCTTTGCGTGTTGGATTTTTTGAAGTTCGTTTGCCAATTTATAATCTGTATCCATTGTTATGTGATATTAGAGCTGGCAAAACTCAGGAAATGGATATCGTTTTACAAACGTTGAACAGATTTTTATAATTTCAATGTCAAAAATTGCTGAGATTTTTAGCCGTTTTAAGCAACAATTTCCTGCACCGAAATGTGAATTAAATTATACAAACGATTATACACTTTTGGTTGCAATTGTTTTGTCTGCCCAAACGACAGATGCTTCTGTTAATAAGGCAACGGCTGAATTATTTAAAATTGCTGATACGCCGGAAAAAATGATACAAGTAGGCGTAGAGCGATTAAAAACATATATTCATCAGATTGGATTGTATAATAACAAAGCTGTTCATATTATTGCTTTATCTGAAAAATTGATTTCAGAATTTAAAGGTATTATTCCACGTGATTTTGATGCGTTACAAACCTTGCCGGGTGTAGGGCGTAAGACAGCAAACGTTTTTTTAAATACTTATTACCATGAACCTCGAATTGGCGTTGATACGCACGTTTTTCGTTTGGCGAATAAAATTGGGCTTTGTAATGGAAAAAACCCACTAGAAGTTGAAAAAAAGCTGATGGTATTGGTGAAAAAAGAATTATCAGAGGAAGATGCTTGTTCTGTCGGTCATTGGCTCGTTTTACATGGACGCTACGTTTGTAAAGCACAAAAGCCCTTATGTGATACCTGTTTAATTGCAGATTTGTGTGCAGGAAAGAAAAATGGAAAATAAAGTTTATTTGATGGAAATTGATGAGCAAGTTCCCTTTTCTGCATATGAAAAATTTATGTCATTCTTGTCAGAAGCTCAACGTCAAAAAATTGAACGCAGAAAAGCTGAAATGGCAAAAAAACTGACTTTAATTTCTAACGTTTTCGTTCGAATGAAAGCAACTGAAATTTTAGGGATTCAAAATCAGGATTTACAATTTAGTCAAAATGAATTTGGTAAACCATATTTAGTCAATGCGCGTCAATTTCATTTCAATATCTCACATACGAAAAATGCTTTAGCAATTGCAATTGCCGATACGGAAATAGGGGTAGATATTGAAAAAATAAAAAAATTTAATCCCAAAATTGCAGAACGATATTTTACAAAAGAAGAAGCGGTATATTTAAAAAATCATTCGACAGCTGTTGATTTTTTTGAAACGTGGACGAAAAAAGAGGCTTATTTAAAATGGCTTGGTACAGGATTATCTACACCGTTAAATTCATTTAATACTTTAGAATTAAAAAACGTGAAAACAATTCACCAAACGGATTATATTATTTCCGTATGTTGTGATTCACCTGTTCAATTTGAAACCTCAATATTCGATGTCGGTCCAGTTATATTGGGTAATAATAAATCTTAAAATATCAGGATATTTCCAAGTACGATAAGGGGCTTGTAAAAATTCTCGACAAGCTGAATATCCACGCATAGGGACTTTATTTTTTCTGAAATCTGCACGAGAAAAATGGAAGCCGTTAAACCATTTGTTCGTATTAATGTAGTGAATTTGGTCGACAATGCTGTCGTAAATATTGTCAAACATTTTAATTACGTAAGTTTCTCCTTCTTCACGAGGTTCATCTGGTTCTATCCCATGCCCATCCCAATCGCGTAAGTTAAACAGATTGTTGTATTTACGGGCATATTTTGAAGTGGCAAAACCTGAATCCTCGGCACACATGGCAAGAAGTAAAGCAGGGGGAACCATATCTATGCGTTCTAATAAGTGGGCAAAAACGGATTTGTAATCTTCATCATCATAAAAAACGTCATATTTTTGGCAAGTATCTTTTAATTCTTTGATTTGTTCCTCATTAAATGGGGTGTTATTTTTAAATAGTTCATTCAAATCTTCAATTTTTTTGCGTTCTGCCAAGACGCTTTCGTTAGCTTTTTTTATTAAAGGCATCAAAATTTCAGTGAATAAAGCCGGCCGGTCGTTATCAAATTCTTGTTCGTTAAAATCATAAGGAATTGTTTCAACGAATAATTTTGGAAAAGGTGGTTTTTTTTCAACGAAATAGTCTGCCATATTATAATTATGTTCTTTAAAAACAGCTTGTAATTGTTTCGTTGATAAATCGCGATAATAAATGCCGTCAGCAGTTTCTTTGATTATCATTTTATTTGTTGGCCAAAAAAAATAACCAACGAGACATAAAGCGACAAAGGCAAAAATAGAGTATTTTTTCATGTAAGGGTATCAAAATGTCCGGTTTGATGCAGAGCTTCACTTAGTACGATTGCTCCAGCCATTGCTACGTTTATGGAACGCGTATCTGCACGCATTGGAATACGTAAACGCTTATCAACGGCAGCGTGAACAAAATCAGGTACGCCAGCACTTTCGCGTCCAAGCATTAAAATATCGTTTTCTTCAAATTTAAAAGTATGATGTGGTACGGAGCCTTTGGTGGTTAATAAAACAAGGCGTCCTTTTCTTTGGGCGTTGAATTTTTCCCAAGAATCATGACGGGTATAATCAACAATATC
This sequence comes from Alphaproteobacteria bacterium, assembly GCA_024413465.1. Lineage (GTDB taxonomy): Bacteria > Pseudomonadota > Alphaproteobacteria > CAAGCB01 > CAG-977 > UBA2903. The sequence continues at coordinate 53,354 of JAKSVU010000006.1, read as the reverse complement.
CAAATAATCCATACCTGCACGACGCAATCTTTTATCGTCAAAAATAAATCCACATGGTTCGATAATATCGACCGGTAAATTAAAACAAGCAGCAAGACGCAATAATGTCCCTGTGTTTTGAGGAATATCAGGTTCGTATAAAGCTAGACGCATTTTTTTGTCCTATTTAATATAATCTTCACGTGCTTTCTTCAAGCGAAGAGCTTTTTGAGTAGGTGATTCATCCATTTCACGATCAAGAATACGTACCTTTAATGCATCGAAAGCGTCTCCGATTGGGATGAAGTAATCGCGTTCTTGGTCTGCTAAACTTTCGCCAGCATGGGATAATCCAATGGTGTTCCCGTGTTCATCAACCAAAGCCCCCCCCAATGTTACACTTTGAACGTTGGTGTTTGTCAACAAATCAATACCATTGTCGAAATAACGATAACCTGCGATTTTACCGTAGTCCATAGCTCCTTCTAATCCACCCCGCATTGGTGTACCGATAGAATAGAACTTTTCACCGACTTCAGGCAAATCTATACGCAAAGGCATTGGCCAGTTGTATTTATTATAATCGTTTGGTTGAATGTAAATTAAAGCGACGTCTTTTGGTTTATGAACGCGCAAGATAATTCCATCTGCCGTTCTACCGTCCAAAAATTCAATCTTCGTATAAGGTGAATCTTTTATCGTCTCATAGTTTGTCAAAATCAAAGATGGAGCGACTAAGACACCGGAGCCAACGTTTGTATTGGTTACAACGGCAACAAGACTTGAACGAATACGATAAATTCGAGCTGGAGTTAAATTTCTGAAAGGTTTTGTATTTTTAATTGTAATCCAACCTGTTGTTGGTGAAATGGTAAAGCCGTATTTGTCAATGTCCATATTCATGAATTTTTGACGTTGTTCATCATCCATGTCATCAGGGAACAAATAACCGTCAAATAAACGCATAAGTGGAGTTGAACGCAACATTCTGCCTAAATCAGCACGTTCAAGATTGTTTTGTAACAAGCGTGTCATAATGCCGTTTTCACGATCACCTAGTTCAAAACCATCATCACCATATCCATGATTTGAAAGTAATCTACCAGCTTCTTCTGCACCCATGCCGTCTTGTAATAATTTACCGTCGCCACCAACACCCATATTATCGAGGTCGCTGCTTGTATCTCCTTTACCCATACCATCCAAATCATTTCCGGTACCGCCTTTGCCAAACTTAGCAAGTTTTTCACGACGAAGACGTTCTTGTTCTTTTTCAAAATCAGATAATTCCTTTTCCGTTGGAGCAAGGTGTTCTAACAGTTCAAATTCACGTTGTCTTTTGCGTTCTGTATAAAAAGTTTGGCGTTTTCTGCGGTAAAAATCACGAATTTTGTTGCGAGATTGAAGATGTTGATATTTCAAATCATCATATTCATTTTTCAATTCTGCTAACATATTTGGATCTGGTTTATTTTGCATAACTTCCAAAAATCCAGGTGTTCCAACGATTCTGGTAAGAGCATCTGCAAAAGCTTTTTCGACTAAGCGAATTTCTCCGTCACGAACAGGATCTTCAATCGTTGCATATCCGTGTGTTGAATCTTCCCAATATATTTTACGATTATATGGTGTCATAACACGCCATAAAACTTTGATTTCTGCCGATCCATTACGTAAATTTGAATAAACGCGTGTTCGCCAATCGTAAACGTCACAAGCATTGACGTATAAATCTTGAATTTCTGCGGTAATGATGTAACTCGGTAATTTATCCCCGATAGAATAAGGGTAGTAAGGGTTATCTTTGTCAACGACGACAGGGAATAATTCGTTCATTTCTTCAAAAAAGACGTTGCTGAATTTCATATCACGACGCATTGCGCGGCCTTGATCTAGCATAATTTTTTTATCAGCACGGCGACAACCAAATAATTTGAAGTTATATTTACCGATTTCTTTTCCATATTCTTCGGCTGTCCGATGGCGTTCTATTTTAAAATCAACGTGTTCAAGCTTTATCGGGGCGAGTTTTGAATCAAACGTAAAGAGTTCAGTTGCAAAACCGTCAGTTGCCGAAGTCGAAGCATAACTAGGTATTTGCCAACAAAGACATAAGAAAAATAATAAAAATCGTTTCATTTTCATCAGATACCCGTTATCCTTACACAAATATAATTATATCAAATTAAAACATAAAAACATTAAAAAAGGTTAAAGGAGAAAATAAATATGGATTTATTACCAGCAATTGATTTGAAACAAGGGTGTTGTGTACGTCTAAAACAAGGGGATATGAATCAATCTGATATTTATAATACAAATCCTGCTGATCAAGCCAAAATTTTTGCTACTCAAGGAACAAAATGGATTCACGTTGTTGATTTAGATGGGGCTTTTGCTGGTCAATCCGTTAATATAGAAGCTGTTCAAGGAATTTTATCCGCATGTCCAGGGATTCAAATTGAATTAGGGGGCGGTATCAGAACTTTTCAAACGATTGAAAAATGGTTAGATGCAGGGGTAACACGTGTCATTTTAGGAACAATAGCTTTGAAAAACCCAGCTTTTGTCAAAGAAGCATGTAAAGAATTTGAAAATCGTGTAGCTGTCGGCATAGATGCTAAAAATGGTTTTGTTGCTGTTGAGGGATGGGCTGAAACTTCAGATATGGCTGATATTGAATTGGCTAAAAGATTTGAAGATTGTGGTGTTTCAGCCTTAATTTATACGGATATTTCTAAAGACGGGATTTTACAAGGGGCAAATATCGAAGCAACCGTTCGATTAGCATCTCAAATTTCAATTCCTGTGATTATTTCAGGAGGAATTTCGTCTCTTGATGATATTAAAGCATGTGCGCAACATAAAATTATTCAAGGAATTATTACGGGACGAGCTTTGTACGAACGCAAATTTACAGTTGCCGAAGCTTTATCCGTATTGAAAAACGCTTAATTATTCAAATTTCATTACATAAGTAATATCAGCAGGGTCTGATGGATTGGTCGGATGATTTTTCCATAATTTTATGCGAAGTACTGCAGGAACACCCTTCAAGTAGAAGACTATTCCGTTATTATAAGGGGAATAATTGTTACAACCAGAGGGCAACTTACAAGCTCCACCTCGATGATAAAAACCTCTGGTTGTCATAATTCCAGATGCTAAGTTATTTTTATCTTGGAACTGGAGATTTGACGCGAGATCCGCATAGGCATAATTATATCCAAAATCTCGAGCATTTGAATCACTTAGTATTATCCAATTGTGAGCATGATTTTTGTTAAAAAAAGCGCTGTAATTGATGTGGGCTGTAATTTGTTTCGCTGATTTATCTAGTGTAATGTAATCTGGAATAAAATAATCAGCTGAAGAACATTCAGTGTTGTTTACACGAATACTGATGGTAGAAATGTTAACATAATAAAGCAGTTCTGGATTTAAGATGCCAACGCTTTCACGAGAAGGTCCTCTGCTGATATCTGTTGATTTAAGACCATAGCAAGATATTTCGTGAGCACTAATCCAAGGTAAATGATCTTCTATTTGGAATACTTTATTGCTTGGGGAATAGTCTAAATTTCCAAAGTATTTTGAAGATTGAACAGCATCTTTTCTTTTTGATAAAATTTCTTGTACAGATAAGCCGGAAAAATTTTCTAATGGTCGCGGATAGATGGTTTCATAAAAAGCATAACTTCTATCCGAAAAAAAACAGAAAAATAAAAATAATATCAAGGAAAAATGTTTCAAAAGTATCTCCTGTCATCACGAGTAATTTCTAGTGATTATTTTGAATCAAGTTTGGAAAAAATCAATTTAAATTTGACGATATTAAAATGTGTGATAAAAGTAAAATAATTGGGAATAACCAATGATTTTAATGTACTGAGGAAATTTTTATGATTTTAGACGATCTTTTCCAAATAATTCAATCCAGAAAAACGTCAAATCCGACAACGTCATATACGGCAAGTTTATTTCATCGTGGCAGAAATCGTATTGCTCAAAAAGTTGGTGAAGAAGCTACAGAAACAGTTATTTCTGCGGTAACAAATGACATTGAACACGTTAAATCAGAATCAGCTGATTTATTGTACCATTTGCTTGTTTTATGGGCAGATTGCAATATTACTCCATCTGATGTGTATGACGTATTAAAATCACGCGAAGGAACCTCTGGAATTACAGAAAAACAAAGCAGAAAAAAGGAGTTTTAATTATGGCTTATGATTCAGATAACGTGTTTGCTAAAATTTTACGTGGCGAACTTCCTACAAATAAAATTTATGAAGATGAATATTGTATTGCTTTTCCAGATTTAAATCCAAAAACACCTGTTCACGTTTTAGTCATTCCAAAGGGCGAATATACTGATTTTTCAGATTTTACAGCTCGTGCTACTCCTGCAGAAATCGCTGGATTTTTTAAATCTGTCGGTAAAGTTGCTCAACAGCTTGGTTTACCAGAAAAAGGATATCGTTTAGTCATGAATATCGGACACGATGGCGGACAAGTTGTTCCTCATTTACACGTTCACGTTTTAGGTGGTAAAAAATTACCTGTCTAATTTTAGTGACTAAAAACCACATAAAGGACCTGGATATTGAGAACAAGGTACTGGCGAGCAAGATTGAGCTTGAAGAAGAAAAGATAAAGCGAATAAAATTAATGCTAGTTTGATTTTTTTCATGATCCTTCTCCTTGATATTGTTGTTGTCTCTATGTCTATGTAACGAAGTGATAAGCAAGAAAGTTACAAAAAAAATATAAATCTTGTTTTTTTTCTTTCTGTAAGGATAGGACGCTTTTGGAATATTAGTCTTGAAGTGATTTTTACAGAAATATATTGAGAAAAACAAAAGTATTGTTATAATCTGTCAGTAGAAAAGCAGGTTGATTTTATGGATAATTATCTCGATTTTGAAACTGAAATACGCACGATAGAGGGCAGAATAGAAAATTTGCATCGTGGTGTTGAACACGTTGCTGACGGTGTGAATTTGACAGATGAGTTAGCTCGTTTAGAAAAAAAATTGGCTCGTTTGTATAAGCAAATCTATTCAAATTTATCTGCATGGCAAAAAACACAGGTGGCTCGTCATCAAGATCGTCCACATTGTTTAGATTATATCCATTTTTTAATTCAAGATTTTCAAATTTTAGCTGGTGATCGTTTATTTGGTGAAGACGAGGCTTTTGTTTGTGGTTTAGGGCGTTTTCGTGGTAAATCCGTTATGGTCATTGGCCAAGAAAAAGGTCATGATATTGATACACGACTAAAACATAATTTCGGAATGGCTAAACCAGAGGGATATCGTAAAGCCGTTCGATTGATGAAATTGGCTGAAAGATTTAATATTCCAATCATTACTTTCGTTGATACAGCAGGGGCTTTTCCTGGTGTAGAAGGCGAAGAACGTGGACAAGCTGCTGCTATTGCAGAAGGGATAGATACTTGTTTTTCAGTGGGTGTTCCTTTAATCAGCGTCATTATTGGTGAAGGTGGATCTGGTGGAGCAATTGCTATTGCAACGGCTAATCGTATTCTTATGTTAGAAAATTCTATTTATTCTGTCATTTCACCTGAGGGATGTGCTTCTATTTTGTGGCGTGATGCAACGTTGGCGGAACCGGCAGCTCAAGCTTTGTGCTTAACAGCTCAAGATTTACAAAGATTGAATTTGATTGATGAAATCGTTCCAGAACCTTTTGGTGGAGCTCATCGTCATCGTGAAGAAGTCATTAATGCTGTTGGTGATACGATATATCGTCATTTAGCTGAATTATCTAGCTTGTCAGCAGAACAATTAAAGAAAGATCGTTCTGATAAATTTTTAGCAATGACAAGAGCTTAATTTTCACTTGTAATTTTAATTATTCATTACCACCCATATCCACGCGAGTGTATAAAGTATTTTTTTACTACGAGACAGTAGAAGTTACTAAATAGTCTGTGTAAAATAGTTTTTAAAGATTACAAGCACAGGTATCTTGTTGAACGTTTGTCTTCAATGGGGCAGATTTACTGAACCCGTCATTACAAGAAGTGAACGTACAAACGTTTCCACATTTTTTACCATTCGAATATGGGGTATATCCTGTTTCACATTTTGTACAGACTTCGCCAGTACTATCTTCGATTGCTGTTATACATTTTGGAATTGAAATAGGACTGCATTTATAGCATGTCATATCTGCATAACCATTGATTGATTTTTTGAAGATATCACTAGTTTGTGGAATAGCATAAAAATTATTGCTACTTGTATTATAAGCAGAACAATCTGGAGAATCTTGTACGGTTACATCTTCGGCAAGAGATGAACAAGTTGGAACACAAGTTGCTGTTTTAAGTTGTTCTGCTGTTCTGCCTTTTCCAGGTTGTTTAGGATCTTCGGGACTAAGCGTTGATTCATAAGAAACGTCAGTTCGATAGAAGGTTCCATTTTTACAAGTGATGTCAACACATTTTGTTTGTTCTTCGTTAAAGGCAACGGCAACAGCTGATCCAGATGCACTACAAGAACTGCATATAAACATATTTGTTTCAGCACTATAACCGCACGTTCTGCATTTGTTACTAGGATCACCATCATTGCAAGGTTTGCATCTGCCATCAATGGTTAAATAGTGATAAGTATTGAAAGTGTCATTTCTTTTCAAATGACAGAAAATACAATAACCGGCATCCACATGCTTTTTATCAGATCTGTCTGCACCTTCATCGATATACAATCCATATCCTAAACCTTTACCGCCACCAACGCCGAAGACACCAGTTCCACCATATTGGCTGTAAGATGAATTGGTTTTACATTCTGACGTCGTGCAAGTAAAATCACACTTTAAACATGTTCCATCATTATCGTCTTGGTTGGCTTCAATACATCCTTCAATATGCTTACACTGTTTAGATGATTCATCCCAATACTGATCAGCAGCACATTGAACGCAAGCATTGCTTTCGGTTAAGTGATAACCATCCTTACAAGCTTCGCAAATTGAAGTGTCAGCAGAGCATTTAATACACTTATCAACGTCACAGTCTTGACAATTGTGATCAACGATAGAACCTGTTTCACATTTTAAAGGAACACATTTTGAAGCAACTGTTCCAGGAGAATAGCAGCGTTCACTAGCTCCACAATAATAATCGTTTGGACAGGTTACGCATTGTCCTGTTCCGTTTGGATATTTTCCGGATGGACAACCACATGCATCTACAGATGAATTTGTTGAACTGTCACCTGATGTTTTTTTAGAACAGAATTTGCATTGTTTTCTAGTACTGACGAGTTCACATTTTGATCCTGGCGTACAAGTGTCATCTGAACAACCGCAATAAGATGATCTGGTCGATGTATCAACGTAGCAAGTTGGTGTTGTTGGGTAATCAGGACAGTGAGGTGTCGGATCTCCATTTAATGATTCAACTGCATCCGTTCCATTACGGCATAAAGATTGACAATAATGACTTTCGCATTTTTGGTCAGGTGCACAGTCTGTATGAGTGTTACAAACCACACTAGAACCGGTTGTATCACGCGTAAAGGTTCCTCTTGAAGAATCTGTAGCTCTAGAAACACTTTCACCATTTTTTTGTCCTAATTTTACAGATTTTGCATCTGCGGAAGAAGGATTCATAAATAAGATTGCCAGTAAAATCAAAAGGATATTTTTCATTATGGAAACTCCGTCACTCTTTTTCTTAAGACTATTTTAGTCTAATATTGACAAAAAGTAAAATGAAAACACTAGGTTATTGTTAAATTTTATTGACAAAAAGCCGTATTTTTATTGACTTTTTGAAAAAAAAAAGTATGACAGAAACAGTTTTTTATTGTTATTTAGAAAGAGATTTTTTCAATGCGTAATGTTGCTATTATTGCTCACGTTGACCATGGTAAAACGACGTTAGTCGATACGATGCTTCGTCAAAGTGGGACTTTTCGTGATAATCAGGTTGTTGCTGATCGTGTTATGGATTCAAATGACTTAGAGCGTGAACGTGGTATTACGATTTTGGCAAAATGTACGTCAATTGAATGGAAAGGCACCCGTATCAATATTGTTGACACCCCGGGGCACGCTGATTTTGGTGGTGAAGTTGAACGTATTTTGGATATGGTTGATTCTGCCGTTGTTTTGGTTGATGCTGCAGAAGGTCCATTACCTCAAACAAAATTTGTTGTTGGTAAGGCATTGAAATTAGGATTAAAACCTATCGTTTTAATTAACAAAGTTGACCGTCAAGATGCTCGTCCAATGGAAGTTTATGAAGAAGTATTCGATTTATTTGCTTCATTAGATGCTACGGATGAACAATTAGATTTCCCTGTTTTGTTTGCTTCTGGTCGTGAAGGTTGGGCTGTCAATGATTTGGAAAAAGATGAACGCAAAAATATAGAACCTTTGTTCGATGCGATTATGAAATTCGTTCCACCTCCAAAATGTGATCCAAATGCTCCATTTACTTTGTTAGCAACGACAATTGAAAATGATCCGTTCGTGGGCAGAATTTTAACAGGAAAAATCCATTCAGGAAATGTTAAAGTAAACCAAACGATTAAAGCAATTGATCGTTCTGGTAAAACGATAGAAACAGCTCGTGTCAGCAAAATTTTAGCTTATCGTGGTGTTAAACGCGTTGGTTTAGAAGAAGCTTCTGCCGGGGATATCGTTGCTATTGCTGGATTAACGAAGGCAACAGTGGCTGATACGCTTTGTGATACCTCAGTTACCACGGCTATTCCTGCTCAACCAATTGATCCTCCTACTTTGGCAATGACTTTTTCAATCAATACGTCTCCTTTAGCTGGAACGGAAGGTGAAAAAGTAACATCTCGCGTTATTTGGGACAGATTATTGAAAGAAGCTGAAGGAAACGTAGCTTTGAAAGTTTCCAGAACAGGTTCAACAGATGCTTTCGAAGTTGCAGGGCGTGGTGAATTACAACTAGGTATTTTGATTGAACAAATGCGCCGTGAAGGTTTTGAATTATCTATCAGTCGTCCACACGTTGTCTACCAAACGGATCCTGTTTCCGGTAAAAAATTAGAACCAATTGAAGAAGTTGTCGTTGACGTTGATGATCAATACGTTGGAACAGTTTGTGAGACCTTAGGGGCAAGACGTGCAGAAATGACAGATATGCGTCCATCTGGTGGTGGAAAAACGCGTATTACTTTCTTGGCACCTTCTCGTGCTTTGATTGGTTACCATTCTCAATTTTTGACAAATACCTGTGGAACAGGTGTGATGAATAAGATGTTCCACAGCTATGAACCATACAAAGGAACAATTCCAGGTCGTAGCGTTGGAACACTTGTTTCTACTGATAATGGCGAAGCAGTTGCATACGCTTTATGGAAATTAGAAGATCGTGGTCCAATGTTTGTTGATCCGGGTGATGCTGTTTACGAGGGAATGATTGTTGGTGAACATACCAAATCAAATGATATTGAAGTCAACCCAATCAAAACGAAACATTTGACGAATATTCGTGCTGCAGCCAAAGATGAAAACATCCAATTAGTTCCTCCTCGCAAAATGAGTTTGGAAGAAGCTTTAGCTTATATTCAAGAAGATGAACTTGTTGAAGTCACACCAAAAACTTTCCGTTTACGTAAAGCAATTTTAGATACAAATTTGCGTAAACGTGAAGCAAATAGATTGGCTCAATTAAACGAATCTGTCGATGGTTAAAAATCCATTTTCAGTCTATAAATCCCCTAAAATGATCGTAATGATGATTTTAGGGCTTTATAGTGCGTTACCATTTATTATGGTTTTTTCAACGTTATCCTTTTGGTTATCGGACATCGGATTGAACGTAAAAACGGTCGCAATGTTTTCATTGGTTCGTTTGCCGTTCAGTTTTAAATTTTTATGGGCTCCACTTATTGATCGTGGCAAAATTCCTTTTTTAACGGACAAATTAGGCCGTCGTAAATCCTGGGGACTTTTGTGCCAATTTTTGATTATGTGTTCATTGATTGGATTAGTAGCGACAAAACCACTCCAAAATCCGTCTATGACTGCTGTTTTAGCGATATGTGTTGCCTTTTTTTCTGCTTCTCAAGATATCGTCTTAGATGCTTTCAGAATTGAATATTTTGATAAATCAGAACAAGGAGCTGCTTCTGCTACTTACGTTTTTGGATATCGTATAGGGATGTTAATAGCTGGTGCAGGGGCTTTATTGATGGCAGATCATCTAGGATGGACTGCAGTTTATCAAATTATAGGTCTGTCTTTTTTGATTGTGATGTTGATTTTTTTCAAAGTCAAAGAACCAGAATATACACCTACTGAAAAAATTTCTTTTAAAAATGCGGTCGTTGAGCCATTGGCAGACTTTTTTAAAAAGCCAGGATGGTTGTTGATTTTATTGTTTTTACTAACTTATAAATTGTGTGAAACAACACTTGGAACGGTTACACCAAAACTTTATTTGGAATTGGGATTTACTAAAACTCAAATTGCAGCGGTTGTAAAAGTTTGGGGAATTGTTGCTACTTTATTGGGTGGATTTTTGGGGGGAGCCTTAATCGTCCGCGTAGGAATCATAAAATCTTTGATTATTTGTGGTATGTTACAAGGAATTTCTAATTTACCATTTGCAGTTTTGTCATTAAATGAACAAAGTTTCTTATGGCTAAATATTTCTATTATTTCAGATAATATGGCATCAGGAATGGCAACTTCCGCTTTTGTAGCGTATATGTCGTCTTTATGTAATAAAAGCTATACAGGAACGCAATATGCTTTGTTATCGTCTGTAATGGCTTTACCTCGAGACGTTTTATCTGCATCAAGTGGTTTTTTGGTTCAAGCAATGGGATGGGCACTATTCTTTGTTTTGACTGCTTTTTTAAGTTTGCCTAGTTTACTTATTTTATATTTCTTGAATAGAAAAATGAAGAAATATAATTAAGGAAACGGGGACAGTATTTACCTCTCACCAATTTCCGTAAGGGGCATTAAAATTTCGCCAATAAAATAATGTCATTTCCCTACAGGGTGAGGTGAAAAAATGGAATTAATCTACGTTTCCTTGAACAGTGGCTTTGATGGCTAATAATTCCCGATACATCAACAGAGTACCGCGGTCTGGCAATTTATGAGCTGAAAACTCTAAAATTTTGCCATCTGTTCTAGTGATTTGGAAAACTTCTCCAGATCTGGTAGAAATAACGGCTTTGATTTCTTTTCGAATACTTTTCCAATTTTCACCAAAAAATTTTTCTTGTTGATCTATGATATCAAAAATTCCAAGTTGTTCTTCTGAATTTAATTGCCATAAATCTTGATAAGCCTTGTTTGTTTGTTTAAGTTTTGTATCTTGTCCAAAAACAGCAATGGCAATATCAATTTGATTCAAAATCATTTGGTAATTTTCATTCATCAAAATAACGTCTTTTTCTTTGGATAAAGTTCCAGTGACATCATCATAGGTAAAGAACAATCCTCCCATAGGATGAGGTGTAATTGTTCTGTATAAAACCATTCCACTTTGTAAAGTCATTTCTTCTGATTTTTGAGAAGGTAAATTCGTAAAGTTTTCTAATTCTGATTTACGGTATTTTTCAAAGACGCGTTTTTCCGGTAATTTTCTTTTTTCTCTTAAAACGTCTAAAAATTGAGTATATGTCGGTGAACTGTCTAACCAACTAACTTCTAAATCCCATAAGTTTACGAAAGAAACGTTATAATATTTTAATCGTGTATTTTCATCAAAAATAGCGATGGCTGTTTTCAAATGTTCCAAAACGGCATCATGAGCTTCATTGTTTCTTTGAATTTCATCAAGAGCTTCTTGTAAAGGAGTGATGTCGTTGACAAAACCAAAAGTTTGACGATCTGGCAATGGAATTTCAAAAACTTCGACACGCCGTCTTTTTCCGCTCATGACCGCATATTCGTTTATCATTTTCATTTTCCCGGCGGAACGAACACGGGAAGCAAAAACTTTTGCTTGACGAGGATCTTGATCATAAACGAGTTCGATGTTTGAATTAACGACTTCGTTCAAATTTTCTGCGTGGGTTGCTTTTAAATAGGCTTCGTTACAATTTGAAATTTGTAATTCACTATTCCTTGTCCAAACAGGAAAAGGAAAAGAATTAAATAAACATTCATCAACAGAATTTTTATATTTCAATTCTGAAACAACGTTGTTTAGACGATCGATTTCAAGTTCATTTTCTGTAATATCTGAAAACCAAACAATATCAATTAAAGGAAGTTGTTTTGAATATTGAACTTGATGACCTGAAATCACAAATTTTTTATTGTTATAAATTAGATGTAAATCAAAAGGAGAATGGTCTAATCGCATATCTGCAACAGCTTTTGATAAAAATTGAGAACTTTCTGTATCAAATTTTGCTAAAACCGTTTCAAATTTAGATTCCATTCCGTCTTTTAAATCCAATAAAACAGAAAGGCGTCTAGAACAATGCGTTTGTTTTAAAAAACCAAATTCATCATAAATCCATAAATAATAGCCATCGTGCTGTGTTTCGATTGCATTAAAAAGGACGTTGATTTTAGAGACAAGAGCTTTTTTTTCGTTTGAAAAATTTTTTAATCTGTAAAGCGTATAAATAAATAAAACACAAAAACAAACCAACAAAAAAAACATCGTTTTTGGGAAGTTAAACGCATATAAATAAAATCGAGCAAGAATATGATCTAATGCGTTAATCAAGATGTTTTAAACCAACACGCAAATAATCGTACCCGGTAATAATTGTCAAACAGGCTGCTACACATAAGCTGTATAAACCAATATCAAAAACATGCCATTGTTCTGGTGTTATATCTGCAACAATCAATAAAGGGATAGCACACATTTGAAAACCTGTTTTCCATTTTGCTAAACGTGTAACAGGTAAACCAATTTGAAGGGAAGATAAATATTCACGCAAGCCTGATACCAAAATTTCACGCAACAAAATAATAACGGCAGCAATTAATCCATATCCACCTAATTTTCCAAAACCAGCCAATAACAACAAGGTTGCAGCAACTAATAATTTGTCAGCAATAGGATCTAACATTCTTCCAATGGTAGACGTACTTTTGAATTTACGAGCAAGATATCCGTCAAAGTAATCCGTAATAGATGCTAAAATAAACAAAGAAAACCCTGTAATTGTCCAATATTTTTGTTCAAAATAAAAACTAGCAATCACAAAAGGAATAGCAATTATACGCAAATACGTGAGATAATTTGGGATTTTTTTCTTAAAAGTGTCGGTCATGGGGTTAACTCAAAAAATAATTATTTTTTCTATCATAGAAGTTTATTTTTTTGAAATCAAAGGATTTTATAAATTTTTTTCAAAAAATTTATGAGACGAATATCAGCAGGTGCAGGAGGATGAGAATCAAATAAACGGGAATCATATAAATCAACCCAATCAATCTGTTGATTTTCCATGCATTTTATCGTGCCAGACCATTTTTTACAGACAAATAATGGCATTACGAGCTGAAATTGTTCGTAGGTATGAGAAATGAAAGTGGTAGGAATTAAGTCTGTTTTTGATAAAGTAATATTCAATTCTTCGGATAATTCCCGAATAATAGCATCTTCTGGAGATTCATCCGGTTCAATTTTTCCACCTGGAAATTCCCAAAAACCAGCTAAATTTTTTCCAGCAGGTCTTTGAGCAAGTAGAAGTTGATCTTTTTCATTGAATAACGCAGCTGCAACGACGAATAAATTTTTCATTTCTTTTCCCAAATAGATGTTGGTGAATCTAAATCACCGCTTGAAATTGATAAAACGTCAAATTTATAAAATTTGATCGTTGGTGAAAAATAATCTTTATCAAATCCAGCGGCTTGTTTAAGGTGATTTAAAAAATCGATAGGATGTTCAAATTGGTCCCATAATTGTGGTAAAAAAACAGCCTTGTTTGTTCTTTCTCTTAAAATAATTCCATCTTTTTTCGGCTGAATTTGAGAGAGCAAATTTTCTTCATCTAAAAATTTTAATGGAATAGGGGATGTTAAAATTGAAATCGTCATTTCTGTTTTAACAATATCTTTTTTGGAAAGAGGATAAAATCTACGGTCTTTTAAGGCTGCTTGAAAAGCATTGTAAGAAACGTCCTCAATAAGAGAACGAGTTGGCTCTTTTGAACCAGAAACCCCAACGATTTTTCCATCTTTATACAAGGTGACCATCGTTGCCGTTTTCTTTAATAATTCTTTGTCATACTTGTCTGTTTTTGGTCGTAAATAATTTCCCCAATTATATCCGTGCATAATCGATTTTGTAGCAATGTCAAATAATTCTGCAGAATGTTCTTTGAAAACGTCTTCGTATTTATTCAATTCTTTCTTTTCAAATGTTTCAAATACACCAAACGTGCCAAATCCCGTTTCTTTGGCATAAGTTGTATCAAAACATTCAATTTCAACGGATTTTCTTGAAAAATACCGAATTAAATTTTCCATTAAATCTGGAGCAGAATACATTTTTTTTGAAATTTGACGATTTAATTTCGTTAAAGCAAGCTGACTAGGGACAACGGCATCATATTCATTTTCAGCTGTTCCTAAATCTGTCAAAATGATGACAAGAGTTTCTGGTCCTCCCCAAAGAATATCTAAAATATCAGAAATTTGTTCATAACTTGCGTTATCAATTAAAAGGGGCGTAATCATAACCTCTTTTTTTAGAAGAGTAGCGATATATGGTAAAATAGGTTCGAATGCTAACTCTTCATGGTGAGCGGCATCATCTGCGTCAGCTCCTTGAATTTTCCTTAATTTATTAATAAGGGTGGTGTTGATTTTGTATTCAAAATCATCAATATCCCAAATATCAGCAGAAGTCATGGAAAAACCAAAACGATCATCTTGATTAGAAGAACTGATTAATATGACGTTATTGATAAAAGATCTTGCTTTTAAAATGGAAGCAAAACCAGCTGTGAATAATTTTTCATTTTTTTCATTATAAGTTCGAGGCATTATAATGATTTTTGGTATTTTTTTAAATCTATAGTGGCTCTGAGCTTTTGAAGTAAGAAAAGCAATTTCTTTTAATGAATCATAATTAATAGGTTTTTGCGAACTAAAGTGTTCCGTGTGGGCAAAAACGGAATTTGAAAAAAAAATCAAAAAAAGAAGAATGATTTTGTTCATGGTTGTATCTTTGAAAAACAAGAAGTTATTTGTGTAAATATTTTTGTTAAAAGTTTTTCATAGAACGATTGATTTACAGGAATAATTTCTGTACCAAGAGGATCTAATTCTGTGATAAAAACAGTTCTGTTTTCAATAAAGGTTTGAATTGTTTTTTCAGCTGTTTCCGGTTCTATAAATAAGCAAAATTGAGGGAATTGATCCATCTTTTTTAATAATTCAGCTGTTTTTTTGGCAGAACTTTGTTGATGTGGCGTTACTTTGATACAACCGACGGATCTAATCCCAAAATCTTGTTCAAAAGGTTCATAAGCATCATGAAAAACAAAATACGGAACATCTTTTCTTAAAATATCTTTATGCGAAGATAAGAATTCTGACATTTTTGAATCAAATTTTTTGGCATTGTTTAGGTAAAAATCGGCTTGTTTAGGGTATTTTTCACCTAAAATGTTTGCGATTTTATATCCTGCTTTGATCATTTTATTAATGGAAAGCCAAAAATGGGGGTTATCTTTGCCATCATCAAGGGCAAATTTATTTGATTGAATTTTTTTTGTAAAAATTTCCAGATTGTCTGATCCGTAAAAAAAGAACTCAGCTTCTTCTATTTTTTTTCTATCTGATGGGCGTAATTGATAGTCGTGTAAATCCGTTTTAATTAAAAATTCTGTTTCTTGTGTCGTAATGTTTTGAATAAGTGAGGCGATGGGGGCAATTGACGCTAAGATTTTTGGCTGAGATTGAGCGTATGCTTGAGATGAAAATAAACAGATAAAAAACAACAAGAATTTAAACATGGTGCCCCGAATTATTTGCAATTGTAGTTTATTTATATCTTTTTCAGCAAAATAATTAAAGAAAAATTTATTCAAAATTTAGTAATCTTAAAATTCCTCTTTATTTAGGGATAAGACAATTTTTAAAAGGTAAATTACTAAAGAAATTTAATGAGATTTTTTTTATTTGCATCAAGATAATTCTGCTTTAAAATACAACAAAGCGTGATGATTTCACCAGAAAAAAATGAAGGAATAAAGGAATGGGGCAAAAATTTATCAGTTTTTTGGGAATTTTATTTTTTATGGGAGTTGCTTATTTATGCAGTTCAAACAGAAAAAAAATAAATTATAAGACGGTTTTAATTGCTTTTATTACTCCATTTATCATTGCAATTCCTATTTTTTTGTTGCCAAACAGCCGAGATATGTTGTTGTGGTTTAGTGAATGTTTTGATAAATTGATCGTGGCTGCCAAAGAAGGACAAAAATTTGTTTTAGGATCTTTGGGAGAACCAAATGAACAAACAGGATTTATTTTTGCTTTCCATTGTTTGCCTTTGATTATTGTATTTTCTGTATTGTTTGGTGTTTTATATTATTTAGGAATAATGACTTTCATTATTTCAAAGATAGCTTTTTTAGTCAGAAAAATATTAGGTGTTTCAGTGTTGGAAGCTGTTTATTCAGCATGCAGTTTGTTTGTTGGAACAGAATCTTTTTTCAGTATTCGACCTTATTTACGTAAATTAACGAGATCACAGATTTTTTTGATGTTCACTTTGTATATGGCAACTGTTGCTTCTACAACGCTTGTTTTATACGTTTCCGTTTTATCATCAAAATTTCCAACAATTGCAGGACATTTGGCGAGTGCTTCTGTTCTATCACTTCCTGCAGCAGTTTTGATTGCTAAAATTATGGAACCAGAAACTGAAGAAGTAGAAGAAGCAGATATTAAGATAGAAAAACCGGAAAATTACAAAACATTTAACGGAACAATTGTCATTTGTGCAGCTGAAGGCGGAAAAGTGATTTTCAGTATCTGTGAAATGCTGATTGCAATTGTTGGTTTAGTTAGCATAGTGAATATGATATTAACTTCATTTTTTCCTTATTCGATAACGGAATTATTGGGTTATTTGTTTGTCCCATTTTCATTTTTTCTAGGAGTAGATACAGCAGACGTATTTAAAGTTTCAGAGCTGTTAGGAACAAGGACGATTTTAACTGAAATTCCCTCTTATTTTGAATTAGGTAATTTAATCAATACAGGTGCCATTTCTGACAAATCAGCGATGATAGCTTCGTATGCTTTATGCGGTTTTGCCAACGTAGGCTCTGTTGGAATTGCATTAGGATCTATCTGTTCTTTAATTCCTGAAAAATTACATATTGCATCAAAGATAGCTTACAAATCTCTATTTTCAGCATTTTTAGCCACCTTAATTACAGGGTGTATTGCTGGTATTTTTTATGAATAAAAATATATCGTAAGATTCTTCAAAATGTTTTTTGACAAGATTTCTCTTTTTTTATAAAATGAGTGAAATTTATTTGAGGTGAAGAAGAATTATGCAGAAGATTTTTTTCAAATGGTTGATTCCAACTGCATGTTTGATTTTAATCATTGTGAACGTATCTATATTCTTCCTGTTTATCGGTGATGCAGAAGAACGTGGTATTAGTAAAATGGAAGGTTCCATGGATTATGCCCTCAAAAATACGAATATGGCACTTAATCGATTTAGATCTATTCATCAAAATCTTGAAGAGGAAACTTTATCAAAACTAGAAGCTTTGGATACGGTTTTAAATCAAATCGATATAAAAAAAGTAAAAGATTCAGAAAATTTTAAAAAAATCATTGCTCAATTCGGGTTTAAACATGTCAGCGTTTCTGATCGCAGTGGAAAAATAGTTTTATCATCAAATCCAGAACAAATAGGTCGAATAATGAGGTCTGTTCATAAGATTGAGACCTTTGATGAACATCGTGATCAGGCTGTTTTTGATGCCCAAAGTTTAGAAAATTATTTGTTGTTTGAAAAAGGAACAAACGTTGGTGAATATACTGTTGAATTAGCCAGAAAAAATAGAAATGGATTGATTCAGACACAACAGTCAATGGCTCCTTTTTTAGATCGTTTAATTCTAGAAAAACAACGTTCTTCCTTAAGTGGATTAAAAATAGGGGAAAAGGGCTTATTGCTGTTATTAGGAGGTCAGTCTCAGAAAGTTATTTTATCAACTTATCGTAATTTACAGGGGCTTTATTTAAAGGATGCCGGTTTAAAAGTTAAAAATATGCCGGAAAGAGGTGCTTTTGAAGCAGAATTTGAGGATCTTGGGAAAGTTTTATGTTACAGGATGTTAGTTGATTCAAAAATAGGAACTTCCTTAATCGGTATTCTGCCTTTTTCTGAATTGTATCAAGAAAGTTATTTTTTAATGTTTTGGACTTTTTTGATTTTCTTGCTTACCTCAATTGTGATTTTCTGCATCAATTCTTTTCTGATTAAAAAAATTGTTATTTCTGGAATAAAAAAAACAAATGCAACGTTACAAAAGATTGGACAAGGGGATTTAGAACAAACTGTTGATGTTTATACAAATCCTGAATTTACAATTTTGTCTGATGGAATTAACGAGATGGTTTCTTCTTTGCGCACAATGATGCAAGAACGCATGAAAAAGGTAGAAAGAGAACTTGAATTTGCACATGAAATTCAGATGAGCGTTGTGCCGGGAGATTTTTCTTATCAAGATGATGATGGCAGTTTTTCTGTTTTTGCTAGAATGCTTCCGGCTAAAGAAGTTGGTGGGGATTTTTATGATTCATTTTCTTTCGGTGAAAATAATAGAAAAAAATGTGTCGTAATTGCAGACGTATCAGATAAAGGTGTTCCGGCAGCAATGTGTATGATGTCTGCTAAATCAATTATAAAACAATTAGTTGAACAAGGAAATTCACCTGCAGATACTTTATCAAAAGCAAACAAAGAGCTTGAAAAGAATAATAAAACAGGAACTTTTGTGACTGTTTTTATAGGTGTATTAGACGTTAAGACAGGGGATTTCGTATATGCAAATGGAGGACATAATCCTCCTTACATACAAGATTCTAAAGGTAAAATTCAATTATTGGATGTTAAAAGAGGGTGTTTGGTTGGTGCTTTTCAAAAGGCAAAATTTGAAAATCAAACGCTGAAATTATTTGGAAATGAGCGTTTCTTATTATATACCGATGGTGTTACAGAAGCGCAAAATGAAAATAGTGAGATGTTTGAAAAAGACAGATTGTTAGGTGTTTTAGAAAAAATCAAAGGTTTGGAAGGCAAGGAAGTGATCCCTCATATTTTAAATGAGATATATCAATTCCGCGGAGATGCTAAACAATCTGATGATATTACATTGCTTACTTTTTCATATAAAAAAGGGGTAGATAAAGCATGAAAAAATTAAATTATTTAATCGCTTTAATGGGGATTTTTATATCTTTTAGTGCAAGCGCAAAACTTGATGAAGATTTTGGTGATTTTAAAAATCAAAAAGTTGGTGTGATGATGGGATCGAGCAATGCCGGGATTGTGCAAGATAAAATTCCGTCAGCTCAAATTGTTTATTATAAAACAAATGATGAAATGATACAGGCTTTAAAAGCTGGCGTAATTAAAGCAATTGCTCAGGAAAGACCTATCAGTGAAAAAATCGTTGCTGAAAACGAAGGTCTTGAAATTTATGAAAAACCAGTTGAAGAAATTTCTTATGGTTCTGCTGTAAATGGACATGATCAAGAATTATTAGATGAAATCAATGCAGTTCACGATAAATTAGTCGAAAATGGAACTTTCAAAAAATATCAAGATTTATGGTTAGGAAAAGATTATGATTCAATTGAAATGCCTTCAATTCCTAGAAGTGAAAAAAGAAATTTAATCGTTGGGTATGCTCCAGAGGGTTATCCTTTTTCTTATAAAACAAACGAAGGTGCAGTTCGGGGTTTTTCAGTTCATTTATTGTATTTGATTTTAAATGAATTGGGATATGGTGTTGCTGATTTAGTTCCATACGATTATGATAACTTATTTAAAGCTTTGAATTATCGTCAAGTTGATATCGTTGTCGGTGATTTAACGATTACAAAAGAACGTATGCAATTTTATAAATTCGAACATCCTGTTTATTCTTCAGAATGCGTATTTATCGTTGTAAAAACTCAGAAAGCAGAGAAAAAGGGATTTTTTGATAAAATTAAAGGATTGGTTTCTCATTCCAAATAATAATCAATGATTTCTTTAAAAGATGTTTGTTTTTCAGCGTCAGATGGTTTTCAAATTCTAGATCATTTGAGCTTTGATATTCCAGATGGCAAAATCACGACGATTTTAGGGCCAAACGGTGCCGGTAAAACGACATTACTGAAACTTATTTTAGGAATAATTCAACCGACGTCTGGTGATTTAGTCAAATCATCAGGTGTTCGTATTGGATACGTGCCACAGAAATTGAATTTATCAGGCAGAATACCGCTTACTGTTCATCGATTTTTGACACTTGGAACTAAATATACCGAACAAGAAATTGATGAAGGGTTGAGACAAACGGAAGCAAGTGATTTGAAAAACAAGTCAATGCAACATTTGTCAGGAGGAGAGTTACAACGCGTTATTTTAACAAAAGCTCTTTTGTCAAAGCCAACGCTGTTAGTTTTGGATGAACCTTCTGCAGGGCTTGATCCTGCGGGAGAAGAAAATTTATATGCCTTGATTTATCAATTAAACAAACAAACGGGATGTGGTATTTTGATGGTTTCTCATGATTTATACGTTGTAATGAAAAAAACGGATAACGTTATTTGTTTAAATCATCACGTTTGTTGTTCTGGTAAACCTGAGGAAGTGGCAGATTTAACGACCTATAAGTCCTTGTATCACCATCACCATAATCATATTCACCAATTGGATGGACAGATATGTTTGAATCATTCATGATTAAAGCCTTAATTGGTGCTGTATTAACTTCAATTTTTGCTGCTCCTGTCGGATTATTGATGATCTGGCGCAAAGAAACGTATTTTAGTGATACGCTGTCTCATTGCGTTTTGCTTGGGGTTGTTGCCGGAATTTTGATGGGAATAAATTTGAATATCTCCATTTTTATTTTAGTAGGGGTTATCGCAATTTTATTAATAAAATTGCCTGATCATAAAATGATGGATATTTATTTAATGATTTTGGGGCAGACTGCTTTGTGCGTCGGGTTGGTTTGTTTATCATTTATGCCTAATTTTAGAGCTGATTTGACACAATATTTATTTGGTGACGTGCTAATGACGACAACAACAGATTTAATTTATACAGCAGTTGTTGGCATGGTTTGTGGCATTTTATTTATCAAAAACTGGGATAAACAAGTTTTTTGTGCCGTGCATCCTGAATTAGCTCGGTGTGAGGGAATAGACGTTCGTTGTCAGAATATTTTATTTACAGTGATTTTAGCATTTTTTGTTGCCGTTTGTTTTAAAACGACAGGGATGTTGTTGATTTCTGCCTTGTTAATTATTCCGGCAGCAACGGCTTCTAGTTTATCAAAAACACCAGAACAGGCATTGATTATCAGTATATTTTTGGGTGTTTTATGTTCATTTGCTGGAATAGGTTCATCATATTATTTTGACGTGCCAACGGCTCCTGCTATTGAAATTTGTTGTGCAGGTTGCTTTTTAATCAGCAAATGTTTTGTTAGAAAGTAGAGTATTTCATCAAATTTACATTTCTACCCCTTTCGAATTTCTAAATTCACCTACGGTTCATTAAGAAATTTCGTTCCCCCTATCATGTGGGAATAATAATAGCCTGTTGGCGTCATGAACTTCGTTCATCCCCTATCATGGGCAATAAAAATCATGTATTTTCCCTACAGGGCAAGGTGAAAAAGAGTTATAATTTGATTTATTCAGCTAAATATTTTCTTTGAAATGCTGTGTATTCTTCAATGCCTTTTGGATCAAATTTATAATAATTGATCATTGCGCGTTGATTAATTGTAAACGTATCCACAATAGCTTCCGGAATAGCCCAAATTAAAGGGAATATCAAAAGGGTAAGATAAGCGTTTGTTACCCCTAAACTTGTTTGACTTTCATCTCCATTTTCTCCGTATCCTAAATAAAAATTTCCTAATCCAAAGATATTAAAGGCGGAAATGAACACGTTTTTAGGGGAAAAAGCAGAATAATCTGCTCCATAGGATTTTAATTCTTGAAAAGTTTCTTGTTCTTCTTCAGTCAAAGAAACACACCCTGTGAAAAATAATATCGCAAGTAATATGAATATCTTTTTCATAACAGGGTGTGTCCTATTTTTATAGATTAAGCTTTCAATGCAGCAAATTTTTCGTTTGGTTTATTTGCCCATTTCTTTGCTTCGTCGTTAATATTTCCATCCATTCCTTGTTTAAGGACTGTTTGAGTCATATTTTCGATTTCAACGATCACTTTGCGATATAAATCCATTCTTGCATTTTCATCGATTTGTTTTGCTTCGATGGCTTTGTAGATTGAATCTGTATCATAAGCCGTTTTGACAACTAAATATGCTTTGACAATATCAACAACCGGAGCTGTTACATCTTTGCGAATGCTTGAAATGAAGTTGACACCAACGCGGTTCACGAAGTCATTGACAACAACTGTTCCAATGATTTCACGACGCAAACGGTGAGCCAACATTTCTGCTTTCCAATTAGCAACCATTGATTGTGGGAAATAAGAAATCAATTGAGCTTCTAATGATTTATCATCAAATAAATCACTGTTCAATAAGTGATCGAACAAGGTCAATTTTGAATAAGCCATCAATACGCATAACTCAGAACGGGTTAAACCTGCTCCACGAGTGAAACGAGCATCCATTTCTGCATCAGATGGTAAAAATTCCAAAGCACGATCAAGTTTTTCTTCTTTTTCCAAAACGTGAATCAATTTCTTGTTGCCTGGGATACTTTTTGCACCACGATGAGCCATATAAGAAATGACTTGAGTTTGATGGAAGTTATCGCTTAAAACGAGTTCAGCAATTTCGTCTTTTAATCCTGCTAATAGCGTATTACGTTGTTCATTTGTAATTTTGCCAGCTTGAACAGCTTCGTTGAGCATAATTTTCAAGTTTACTTCATGGTCTGAACAATCTACACCTGCAGAGTTATCAACAGCATCGGTATTCAAATGTTTACCAGCAAGACCACATTCGACACGACCACGTTGTGTCATACCGAGGTTTGCCCCTTCGCCAATAATTGGAGCTTTGACTTCATTTCCATTGATACGGATAGGAGCATTTGCAGCATCCTTTACGTCCATTGGATTTTCATCTGAAGCTTTGATATACGTTCCGATACCACCGAAATACAATAAATCAACTTGTGCCGTTAAAATAGCTTTGCACAATTCGTTTGGTGTCAAGGTTGCCTTATCTAAATTAAATCTTTTTACAGCTTCTTCGGATAAGGTAATTGTTTCATCTTTACGAGAATAAACAGCACCGCCCTTGGATAATTTAGAAGTGTCATAGCTATCCCATGCTTTTTCAGCTTTGAACAAACGTTGACGTTCTGCGAAGCTGACAGCAGGATCTGGATTTGGATCAACGAAAATATGAGTTCCATTGAAAGCACCGATTAATTTCATTGTATCAGCTAATAACATAGCGTTACCGAAAACGTCACCACTCATATCGCCAACGCCGACAGCGGTAAAGACGTCTTTAACAGACTTGTTGCATTCTTTGAAATGGCGTTTAACGCTTTCCCAAGAACCACGAGCTGTAATAGCCATTCCTTTGTGGCTAAATCCGGCAGAACCACCGGAAGCAAAAGCATCACCTAACCAGAAATTGTATTCTAAGGAAATAGCATTTGCGATATCTGAGAAGGAAGCTGTTCCTTTATCAGCTGCAACAACTAAGTATGGATCATTTTCATCATAACGAACGGTATTTGCTGGGTTAACGATAGCACCGTTAACGAAGTTATCTGTTAAATCTAACATACCGCGAATAAGAATTTTATAGCATTCAATTGCGTTGTTACGAATTTCTTCACGACTTCCATTTACAGGTGGTTTTTTAGGGAAAAATCCACCTTTTGAACCAACTGGAACGATAACGACGTTTTTCACTTGTTGAGCTTTAACCAAGCCCAAAATTTCTGTTCTGAAATCGTCTTTACGATCAGACCAGCGAATGCCACCACGAGCGATTTTTCCAAATCTTAAATGGCAACCATCCATTTCGTCCGAATAAACGAAAATTTCTGCCATTGGTTTTGGTTTTGGTAAACCGGCAATATCACCACTTTTAATTTTGAAAGAAACGTAATCTTTATCACCTTGGAAATAGTTTGTACGCAAGGTAGCTTTCAAAAATGAGAATACAGCTTTCAAAGCGATATTGTTTGGTAAAACTTTTTCAATTTCAGCAACTAAATCGTCTAAATGACGGTCGGTTAATGCTGGATCAAATTTTGTTGTAAAATATTTTACGAACAAGTCGGCAACTGCAGGGTTTTCATTAAATGCCTGTAAAACGGCATCTTTTGTAGCGATTGTAGTTTGACGAATATAAGATGCAAAAGCATCAAGTAAAAATTCGCGATTTTTCATATAGAGTACCCCATAAATAATAAATTCGCCTGTAATTTATAACAACAGATGTTATTCATCAACAGTTTTTTGTATAAGCGTATTATTTTTTTAATTGTTTAAAATAAAATTAAAAGCCAAGCTAAAAAAGCACTTTTTTAGTCAAAATTAAAAGAATAAACAAATTATATTGCATAACAATCACTTATATTTTAAAAATAGAAATATCAAATCAGTTTAGGAAAAATGAAAATGAATTTTTCAGAGTTAAATTTATCCGAAAATACGTTAAAAGCCGTTCAAGAAGTCGGATATACAATGCCGACACCTATTCAAGAAAAAGCAATTCCTGAAATTTTATACAGAAATGACGTGATTGGGATTGCTCAAACCGGAACGGGAAAAACAGCAGCGTTTACTTTGCCGATGATTGATATTTTATCTAATGGTCATGCAAAAGCGTTAATGCCCAGAACTTTAATTTTGTCACCTACGCGTGAGTTAGCAATGCAAATTGCTGAAAGTTTTAAAAAATATGGAAAATACCAAAAATTGTCGATGGCGTTATTGATAGGTGGTGAATCAATCGTCGACCAGCAAAAAGCTTTGTCAAAAGGGGTTGATGTTTTGATTGCTACACCGGGGCGTATGGTTGATTTATGTGAACGCGGTCGCGTTTTGTTGAGAGACGTTCAAATCTTTGTTTTAGACGAAGCTGACAGAATGCTTGATATGGGTTTTATTCCTGACGTTGAAAAGATTATGACAAGGTTGCCTGTTCAGAAACAAACATTGTTATTTTCTGCAACGATGCCTCCTGAAATTGAAGCCTTATCAAATAAATTTATGAAATTCCCCAGGACTATCAAGGTTGATCCACCAACAAGCACTGCTATTACAGTCGAACAATTTGTTGTTAAATCTAAAAAAGATCCTTGGGTTAAACGCGAGGTTTTGCGTCAAATTATTGCTGCTGAAGACGTAAAAAATGCAATGGTTTTTTGTAATCGTAAAACAGACGTTGATATTTTGTTTAAATCTTTTACAAAACATGAATTTTCTGTTGCGGAATTGCATGGGGATATGTCTCAATCTGTTCGTTTTGATACGTTAAATGGTTTTAAAAATGGAACTTATCAATTTTTAATTTGTTCTGATGTTGCTGCTAGAGGACTTGATTTACCTGAAGTTTCACATGTTTTCAATTTTGATATTCCTTTAAACAGTGAGGATTATATTCATAGGATAGGAAGAACGGGACGAGCCGGAAAATCTGGACGTGCTTTTACGATTTTGACATCAGCCGATTATAAAGCTTGGGAAATGGTTTTGAAGCTAATCGATCAACAAATTCCAGAATTTGAAGTAACTTTGCCAGAACGTTATCTAAAACCTCATAAACCTTTTAAATTCAATCAAAAAGAAGATCATCATTCTTCAAAACAAAAAAAGCATAAGTTTCATTTTCAAAAAGGAGATGAAAATTTAAAAAAGGAGCAAAAAAAATCAGGTTTCAAAAAATTAAAACATGAAAAAAGACAAAATTTTCCTAAAAATGCTTTTGGAATGGATGTTCCTGCTTTTCTAAAATCAACGATACCAGATGAGGAAAAAGCATAAAAAATTCATTTTTTTGTATTTTTATTAAAAAATTAAAGATTTTTTTAATGATATTGTGCCAAAAATAGGGACTATGGATAAGAGTATACAAAAAGCGAATGTGCACGCAGTCAAACAAAGAAAACCCTCACCGTCAGCTATGGAAGCCGTGAATGGGGGATATGCTTGGTTGGCTAAATTTTTTAGCTACGTTTGCTACCTGTTAGTTTTTGGGACATTAATGCTTTCCTTGTTTGCATTGCATCTTACGAAAGAGGTTGAAGTTGATGCTGTTTTAACGACAAATCCACAATTTTCCGAAAATCTTGCTTATTTCGAACCATTACATGCGGATATGCAAGCGACAGATGTCTTATCAGAAATGTTTGTGCGTCAGTTTATTGTTACAACTCAAACAGTTTATTCAAATGTCAGCATGCAACGTCGTCTTTGGTATGGTTTTCTGCCTCGTTTAGCAACGCCAAAAATTGTGGATGAATTTAGAACGAGAATGTTACCTTTGTTTGATGGAGAGCACGTTCCTTTGTTAAGACGAGAGGTTGATATTACGAAAATTCGTCGTGAAGGCTGGAATAAGTGGCACGTTTTTTTTGATTCTCGTACAATGGAAGGAAATGCAGATCCTAATCCTAAGATTGAAAAGTGGGCATCAACGATTACATTTCGTCTTTATCCTAGTAACGTATTTTTGGGAAGATCTTTTTCTAATCCACTAGGTTTTACAGTAATTGATTTTAAATTCGGTGTTGTTAGACAATAGGTTTTCTATTTTGGAGGTAATAATGAAAAAAATGAAATTTGTTTTAGGTTTAGGTTTGATGGCATTTTTATCTTCATGTTCTTCAATTTATGAAAAAGAACCTGTAGGCATAGGTCCAGATATAAATGAGTTGAAACGGTCTCCTTGTGCCTGTATGCTATTAGAAACACCTAAAAATTTACCTGATTGGATTTTACAAGGATAGAAATTATGCCAAGACCAAATGCTCGACCAGGATTGAAAAAAGAAGCACCGCAACAACAGTCTCAGGTAAAAGAAGAAGTTGTTGAGAAGAAACACGTTGCTAAAAAACAGGTCAATAGTGCAACACAAGAAGAATTGTCTGTTGATTTGTTGCGTGAACGCCGTTATTTATGGACAGCTCGCGCTTTTTCAATCGTTTCTGCGGTTGCATTATGTGTCAACTTAATTTTATTAATTGCAATTTTGAATTTGATGCCTCTAAAACGCGTAGAGCCTTTTTTGTTAACGTTCCAAAATAAAGACGATCAAGTTGTTAATATGCGTCCATTAGCAAAAGATTTAGCTGCAGATGCGATCATTACTGAAGCGATGATTCGTCAATATGTTTTGTTATATCATACGATGACTTCAAACGTTGAAGAAATGGCTTATCGTTGGGGAACAGATGGTCCTATTTATTGGATGTCTACACAAAGACTTTACAAAGATTTTTCAAAAAATATTCGAGATCGTATGACTCAGATTAAAGTTGAAGGGTTAACGCGTGAAGTTCGAATTGAAAACGTTATTCAAGATCAAAACATGTGGATTGTCCATTTCAGAACGCAAGATATGAAACCTGAAGCTGATCAGCCAGAATCTCAAAGATGGCGTGCAAATGTTAGGATTCGTTATTTGGTTAATCATCCAGGATATAAAGTTAAATACGCTGATCGTTTGAAAAACCCGTTAGGCTTTAAAGTTGTTGAATATGGTGTTGAGAGTTATAATGATTAAAAGAGGTTGTGTTATGATTAAAAATATTTTTATCTTTTGGGCCGTTATATTGGCGACAATACACAATGGTTTTGCACAACAATCTTCTGCTCGAGAATCAATGGATGCTGCTATTGAACAATCGAATGGTCAATATTCCGAAATTGACATGCCATATTTGTGGAGTTTGGGCATGCAACAAAAAGCATGGAACAAACCAATGGAACATTTAGGGGAAGGACAATCAAAACCTGGATATTCTAGATATTATTGGACACCTGATTTAGTTTTACCTTTGCGTATTCGTGAAGGAATGCATACTTTGATTAATTTTCCATCTTGGGAATTTATTGAAAACGTTTTCGTTGGAAATGAAAGTGCTTTTGGGGTAAAGAAAGTTACAGCGAATGCTTTGATGGTATTTGCAAACAATCCTGAATTAGTCGGAATGGATACAAATATGATGGTTTTTGGTCGTTCCGGAAACAGATACGTTTTCTATTTGCGCAGTGAAACTTTCAATGCTGACAGAATTACAAATGCTGTTGTTGATATTATCGTAAATGATGCAAAATACGTTCCTGATGATTCTGGTAAAACACCTTTTGCTTCGGGAACTGTTGGAGTTGGATCACAAATTACATCAATGAATTCAATGGGGGGATTTGGATCTTCCGGTATGGGTGGTAATGCTGTTGGTCAAAAGAAAAAGTCTGAAGATGATTGGTTGGCAGACGTTGAAATAAATCCAGAAAAAATGAAATTCGATATTGACGTTTTCATTCCAAATCCAGAAGATATGGATATTGCTCCAGAACGTGTATGGCGTGATGAAATTTTTACATATATCGATTTTGGTCAGAAAGCATTATCAATGGTTCAGCGTCCTGTAGCCAGTATTTTAGTTGACAGAACAGAATCTCCTATTGGTTTTAGAACACGTGGTCCATACGGGCGTTTGATGGTTGTTGAAGGAATAGGGGATATTGTTTTACGCAATGGTAAGAAGTTAATCTGTTTAAAGATTAGAAAAGATCCTGCTTTTGGAACAGATTGGACGGAATATGAAAAATCTGTTCAGAAAAATTCAGTTCCAACACTTCCTCCTCCTTCACCTGTAGGTGGACCAATGGGTGGTGCTGCAACTTGGAATGGATATGGAGCTGCAGGAAATAATCCAATGATGGGTGGTGCTCCAATGGGGGCTATGCCAGGAATGGGTGGTATGATGATGCAACAACAATCTCAACAGGGATTTGCGCGTCCATATCAACCGAATAATTTTGGTGCGAAGTATCGTGGTGCTCCTGCTGAAACTATTGCTATCGAATTAGGAGCTGATTCCGAAATTCAAAATTTGGAACAAAAATGGGATAATATTTCTCGTAAGAATAAAGATTTGTTAGGTGGATTTGAACCATATTATTCAATTGATACCGTTGCTGAAGGTGAAACACATGACGTCTTCCGTTTACGCATTGGGCCAGTCGGTTCAATCAAAGATGGAGATACTTTATGCAACAAGTTGGGTAAACGTGGTTTGACTTGTATTGTGGTGCGTACTCAATGAAAAAAAACCAAGAAATAGAAGAAGACGAAGATTTAACAGGTACTTCTGAGCAATATGTTCAGACATCCAACAAGAAACTGATGATTGTTGGAATTGTCTGTGCGTTTGTTTTCCTGATAGGTGTAGTTATTCTTTTATCTAGAGGAAAAGAACAACGCGCTGATGCAAAACAATCTGTAGTAGGACAATTGGATATAGATTCAAATATTAGATCCGGTGAAACAGATGATTTGGTTATTACAGACGATGAACCTCTAAAAGAGGTGAGTGAAGCCAATCAATTGAAAGTTACACCGGAAAATTTAAGGTTTGATCAAGTTGTCCTAGGAACAACAGCTGAAGGTGCTTTAACAGTTGTTCCAACAAAAGGACGTATCACAATTTCAGATATCAGTGTTGATAATTTGAATGAGGATAGTTTTAAAATTGATAGCAAATGTATCAAAAATGATATCTATACGCCAGATACGCCTTGTCAAATTTTTGTTTCTTGGAAACCTCAAACAGCAAGAACAATCCAAACGAATTTAACGATCAAGTGGCGTGATGAACAAGCTGGTGCAAATGGTAAACCGGTCACTGTTTCTATTTCTGCAATGGGTATTGATACAAGCTTGTGTGGTGTGTGTGATGATGCTCCGGGGGGAGGATCAGTCACAGATCAGCTTCGTCAAAAAGGGCGTCTTGTTCTTGGTCCAGATGGAAAACCTATCGGATATGCCGATGAAAATGGTGTTGTCTATGGATTAGATGGAAAAAGAATTGGAACATTGCGTCCTGATGGAACGGTCGTAGATGATCAGGGGTATGTCATTGGGATTGCAGAAAATCAACGTGTTGCATTAGGTCCTGATGGATCTGTAATAGGAACTATTTTACCAGATGGTCGAGTAATTGATAAAGATGGTAACTTGATAGGTTATGCTTTACCAGATGGAACAATTGTTGATTTAAAAGGAAATATCATTGGTTCTGCTCCTCAAATTGGTCCAGCTTTGGATAAATTTGGTAACGTGATTGGAAATGTTTTACCAGATGGTCGTGTTGTTGATGAAAATGGTAATGTCATTGGATATTTGAACCCAGATGGATCTATCGTCGATTTACAAGGAAATATTATCGGTAGTGTTTTACCTCAGGGAGCAATAATCGACGTATTAGGAAATTCATTAGGTGTTGTTTTACCAAGCGGTGATGCTGTTGATAAAGAAGGTAATGTTTTCGGCCGAGTGTTACAAAATGGTAACATCGTTGGTAAGGATAATCTTATCAAAGGTCACGTTGCTAAAGAAGGTCTTGCAATTGGTCCTGGTTGCAAAATGATTGGTAAAGTCGGTACTGATGGTTCCGTTATGATGTCAAATAAGCAAGTTGGTCGAATGAACTCTGCCAATTTGATTTTAGATATGGGTGGCAACGTTATCGGTAGCATGGTGCAAGAAGGGGTTTTGATCGATTGGCAACATCATATCGTTGGTAAAATTGATAAGGATGGTCAAGCTGTCGATTTCAAAGGATCTGTAATAGGTTGTTTATTGCCAAACGGATATGTCGTTGATGATCGTGAAGAAATCAAAGCCGGTATTATGCCTCGAGGATCTATTGTTGGAGAAAAGTGTGGATTTGCCGGTCGTATTATGCCAGACGGTTCTGTTGTCAATAATGGAGAACTCGCAGGATACGTCGTTCCAGATGGTTCTGTTGTAAAAGATAACGTTATCGTTGGTAAAATTGTCGATGATAAAGTTGCAGTTGCCCCTGGTTGTAAATTGTTAGGTTATGCAAATATCGATGGAGATGTTTATACACCATCTTATACACCAACAACCGACGTCATAGGTTGCTTGACAAGTGATGGCGACGTTTATGCAGAAAACGTTGTTTTAGGAAAAACTTTAAAATCAATGTCTGTTATTAATTTAGACGGGCGTAACGTCGGGTTGATTGACGGTAATGGTCACTACGTTGATAAAAATGGCCAATATATGGGGTGTATGGATCCAGAACAAGTTGCCCTCAAGGAATATACAAATCCTGTTGCTTTCGCAACACCAACAGGTGGTGCATTAAATGCAAATGGTGAAACTGTCGGTTGGGTTATGCCAGATGGCCAAGTCAAAAATTCTAGTGGTGACGCAATTGGTAAAGCTTTGGCTGATCATGACGTTATTGATTTATCAAATAGAAAAGTAGCTCGTGTCGTTCCTAAAAATGGTTTGGCTGTTAAAAAAGCATGTGAATTAGCTGGTAAAATTTTGGATGATGGGCGAGTTGTTGATTCTTCATTTACAAGAACGGCATTTATTAAAAGTAATGATACCTTATTTGATTTAAAAGATACTCAGATTGGGCGTGTTGCTTATGCAAAATATGGGATAAGTGACGGCAATCAGTTTATAGGTACAGTTGATTCTACAGGTCATTTAGTTGATGCTGCAGGACAACAGATTGCTTGTTTGCGTCCAGATAATGTTTTTGTTGATAAAGATGATAAATTTGTTGCTATTCCAATGGCAACAGGTTTGGCGATTAATTCTTTGACTGAATTGTATGGTCATGGGGATACGATTGGTAAGGTTTTAAATATTCAAGCATCTGATTTTATTGGATCAACTCTTGCTGTTTCGTTAGTTCAAGATGATCACAAAAAAATCACAGGTGGTTTGATTCCAGCAAGAATTGAAGTTTTGGATGAAGTAACAAATGCTGTTATTGGTAGATTGTTACCAGATGGGACAGCTTTGAATTTGCAAAAGAAATATCTTGGTCGTTTAAAAATGCCAGATGGCAAAATCGTTGATAAATCAGGCAAAGTTGTTGGTAAGATTTTGTTTGGTTTACGCCAAGTCATTGATGAAAATGGTAATATTATTGGTACTATTTTGCCAGATGGAACAGTCATTGATGCAAATGGCAAGGTTATTGGCAAGATGCGTGCAGATGGTAAGGTTGTCGATAATACAGGTAAAGTAATTGGGGAAGAATTACCGGTCGGAATGCCTGTTCTTGGTCCAGACGGAAAAATTCTTGGATACGTTGGGTTTAACGGAAAAATTGTTGATGCTAATGGAAATATTGTAAATGGGGTTGATGGTAAACCTTTACAATATAAAGCACATGGTGTCATCGTTGATTCTAATGGAAATGTCGTTGGGTATATTTTGCGTGAAGGTTTGGCAATCAATTATGCAAACGAAGTTCTAGGAACGATTTCATCAGATGGTGTCGTTAAGAATAAATCGGGTGAGCCAACAAAATCAAAATTGCAAATTGATGGTCGAGTTAATGATGAATTTGGGACAGATATTGGTCGTGGGATTATCAATGCAACACCGATTTCAAAACAATGTGCTCTTTTAGGAACATTGTCAACTGAAGGTAAAATTCTTTCCTCTGAAAACAAGGAACTTGGTTTTGTTACTTTTGATCGTGCTATTTTGGATGAAAAAAATAAGCAGATTGGTCAAATTGTTGGATTAGATACTATTGTTGAAGGACATGATTGCCATGTCATTGGAAAAATTAATTCTGCAGGTCGTATTATCGATGTAAAAAAAGGAACGGATTTAGGATGTGTTTCCTTGGATGGAGATGCTTTAAATAGCAATTCTGTTAAAATCGGTAAGATGGTTGTGACAGGTCCTGCAATTGGATTTGACGGCAAAGAAATCGGTAAGGTTATTTCTACCGGTGAAGTTTTAGCGTCAGATGGAACAAGCATAGGTTGCTTTAGTGAAAATGGTGAGATTTATTCCAAAAAAGATAAATACGTCATGGGTGTTTCCGGAGCAATGAAATATGCAATCGATTATTTTGGAAATGTGACTGCACGTATCGTTGGAAATAAATATGCAATTTCACCTAAAAATGATTCTTCAGTAGGTTCATTTGATGGCGAAAACGTTGTTGGTCCTAGTAATCAGAAAATAGGTAGACTTGTTTTTGCGGGTCGTCGCGTTATTAACAAAGATGGTCGAATTGTTGGTACAGTTATGCCAAAAGGTGAAGTTTTTGATAATGTTGGTCGTTCAATTGGTAAAACGACAAGTATTATGAAAGCTTTGACAAATGAAAACAAGTTTTTAGGTCGTGTCGTTCCAATTGGCGAAGTTTGTAAAGATAAAAATGACGTTGCTGTCGGTAAAGTTCATTTTGATGGTCAAATTATTGATGAAAATCAAGAAACGCTTGGGCGCTTGTTAGCAGATGGAACAGCTATCAGTAACTCTAATGGATTTTTGTGTTCTATTTCAAAAATGACACTTGATTCAGTTTTAGCAGGAACACCTATCTATGATGAATTTGGTAATTTAATCGGTTATGCTGATGAAAATGGTGTCGTTCGTGATTTGAATGGCGAAATTATCGGTCATATGCGTCCAGATGGGACGGTTATCAGTAATGATGGAACTGTTATTGGCTATGCAGGAACACCAGTTTATGATGAACATGGTAACTTGATCGGTTATGCTGATAGAAACGGTGTTGTTCGTGATTTAGAAGGAAACATTATTGGACAAATGCGTCCAGATGGAACTGTCGTTGATAAAAATGGCAAAATAATTGGCCATGGGGGTACACCTATCTACGATGAACACGGAAATATTATCGGTTTTGCAGATAAAGATGGTATTGTTCGTGATATGAATGGCCGTGTTATCGGTCAAGTCAAACCAGACGGAACAGTCGTTGATAAAAATGGTAAAGTCATTGGTTTTGCCGGAAAGCCAGTCTTTGATGCTAATGGGAACTTGATTGGATACGTTGGTAAAGATGGTCTTGTCCGTGATAAAAATGGCAAAATTATCGGTCGTGTTCGTCCGGATGGAACTGTTGTCGATATGAAGGGGAACGTGATTGGCTTTACAGCTGATAAGAAGTTGTTAGATTCAGGTATGAAGCCTCTTTATGATAAAAACGGCAATTTAATCGGTTTTGTTGATAAAGATGGAAACGTCTTTGATAAAACAGGTAAGCGTCTTGGTAAATTACGTTCAGATGGTTCAATCGTTGATGATGACGGAAATGTTGTTGCTCACGCAGTCTTGAATGGAACTCCTATTTTTGATGAAAATGGTAATTTAATTGGATTTACAAATGGGGATGGAAAACTTTATGATGCAGATGGAAACGTTATTGGAAAAATATTAGAGGATGGAACAATCCTTGATAATGAAGGAAACGTTTTGCGTCAAGGTGCAGGATCAACGACAAACTCGAAACATGTTAAATTTGCTGTCGATAGAGATGGTAAATTTATGGGAGTTGTTGGTGAAGATGGTTTCGTTCGTGATGCAACCGGACAAATTGTCGGTAAAGTAGATGAAAATGGCGATGTTGTAGATATGAACGGCAATATTGTTGGTTCTGTCAAAGAAGGTGAAGCTTTACTTGATGAAAATGGTAATTTGATCGGCGTCATTATGGAAGACGGAACAGTTGTTGATTTGAACGGTAAAGTTTTAGGGAAAATCAATGCAAATGGTGAAGTCGTTGATAGTAACGGAAATGTCGTCGGTGTATGGGCTGATGGTAAATTTACACCTGCAAAAGTCATTTCAAAGAAAAAATTTGCCTTTGGTAAAGACGGTAAACTGATAGGTTACGTTCAGGAAGATGGAACTGTTTTAGATGAAGATGGTAATGTTATTGGATATGTTGATGAGGATGGTAACATTGTTTCTACAGATGGAACAGTGATTGGGACAACTCAAAATCCTAATGATAAAGAGGGAATCTCTGTTTATGGAAGATTTGATCCAGATACCTACCGTTATCGTGGAAAAGAAAATGGCAGAACCGGTAAAGGTGAAAGATATGATCCCGTTCGGATTAAAGAATTACGAGCAAAACAATTAGCTTATCGTAAAATGATTCGTCCGGGTATTTCTGGTGGGATGTCTGCAACAGATAGTGAAAAAGCTCTGCTTAGAAAACAACATAAGTCAACGACTTGGAAAGACGTTGGACAGGAAAAGAATGTGTCTACGTATAGAGTCAATATGGATCATATGATTTTAGCTGATAAGGCAATTCCTGCTGTTTTAGCAAGAGCTATCGATTCACAAGTTGCTGTTCCAGCTTCAGCTATCGTTGAAAGAAACATTTATTCTGAATCTGGCAGAAAGATTATTATTCCAGCAGGTTCTCGTATTATTGGTGAAGTACAGAATGCCGGTTCAGATGCAAATAAATTTGCAGTTAAGTTAGTTGTCAATTGGACGCGTTTGATTCGCCCAGATGGAGCTGCATTTACGTTTGATGATGGAACTTCTGGCGATTCAATGGGTCGTGGTGGAATTTCTTCATACGTTGATTTACAATTGTTTAAACGATACGGATATCCATTACTATCTAGTACTTTGACAAGTGGTATTACGTGGGCTATGGCAACTAATGAAAAAGGTGGCGTGGATCAGAATGGAAATGCTAGTGTGAGTGAACGAGCAGAAGCAAGTAAAGATGCTCGTAAACAATTCTCTAGTGATTTGCAAGATATGACAAAGCAATTATTTGAAATGTTTGTAAGCTCTATTAAACCTGTCACATACGTTCCAGCAGGAACAAGACTTACCGTTTATGCAAATGCTGATTTGTGGTTGAGAACAGAAGTTGAAGATGAAGAATCAGACGGAATAATTGGTGCTGAAGGATTGATTAATGACCGCGATCCTGAAATGGAAGCTGTTTCAGAAGCCAATGATAGTCAGATTGAATATAGAGAAGAAAACAGAGCTGCTAGAGATGCTGCTAACCAAAATGGTGCAGTATCAGGAACACCAAATCCTAACTCTCAGCAACAACAACAACTATACTACAATAACTATCAAGGACAACCACAACCACCGAGAGCAGGGTCTTTGACAGGATCAGGTGGTGGCGGAACCTCACTCCCTCCTCCTCAAACAAAAGTGCCAGCAACAACAGCGGCTCCAGCTCAGGAACCTGCCGAAGATGCTCCGGAACTGTTTTAATGAAAGGATAACATAATGTCCACAGATCCATTCCAAGTTCTCCGTTCTACGCTACGCTACTTATCTTATTGGTATGAACAAGATAACGTGGAAGAAGTTTCTATCAATCGTCCTGATGAAATTTGGTTGCGTTTGCGTGGTCGTCGTGCACATCCATGGGCATGTCAGGTTGATAAAAACTTGTCCAGAACGTATTTGACCGATATTATGCATATCATTGCTAATACGTTTGAATTGCCGTTTGATCCAGAACAAGGGTCTCCAGCTGTGTATGCTACGTTGCCAGGAGATCACCGTTTTACAGGAATTGCTGGTAAAAACGTGATGTATGATAACGAAGATTTGACAGGGGGAATTGCGATGTGTATTCGTGTTCACTCTGACGAAGTTAAATTTGGATTGGGCGATTATGGGTTAAAATCTGGTGAACGCTTACAAAAATTGAATAAATTGAAGGAAGTTGAAAACCCAGAAGATCCATACGAGCGTTTAATTTTATCTATTAAGCGTGGTGATCATATTTTGGTATCAGGTGCTACGGCAACAGGTAAAACAACTTTTTTGAATAACCTTTTGACAATTCTTGAACCCCATAAACGCGTGATTACGATTGAAGATACTCGAGAATTGATAGTTCCGCATCCAAATCACGTTCATCTTGTTTTATCTCGTACTGAACAAACAAATACGATGACCTATCCGAAATTGATTGACTTGGTCGTGCGTTTTACCCCAGATGCTATTATCGGTGGTGAAATTTCTACGGCGAATGCTGGGGCTTTGTGGGAATTGATGGGGTCAGGTCATGATAACTGTTTCGCAACAATCCACGCTGAAAATTCTGAAGCTGCATATAAAGCCTTTACAGATCGTATTTTGCACTGTTATCCAACGATCGATCGTGAAAAAACGATTGCTGAAATGCATGAAAAATTGCGTGTCGTTCAAATTAACAGACAGGGTAACATCCGTGCTGTTACAGAGGTGACCTGATTTATATTTGCCACGTTTCGTTTGCGTTTTAAGGAAACTGTGTTAATGTAAATCGTAATGAGTAATATGATAAAACAATGAAATACTTTTTATTTTTTATAGCTTTTTTATTTTCAATCCATTCTGTTTATGCAGAAGAACTTGTTTTTGCTCATGGTTTTGAAGATTTACCGATTATGCCTGAATTAAAGCAGATTGATGATGGTCAATTGAAATTTGATACGCCTTCTGGCAGAATTATTGAAGCTGTTTTTACAGGTGAACAAACACAGCGGATGGCTATCAAAGAATTTTATACGAAAACTTTGCCACAATTGGGGTGGAAAGTTAAAGAACAGGGAATACAAAGTTTTTCATTTAGTCGAGATGAAGAAGAATTACGATTTATCATTGAAAATTCAGATCCGATTTTAGTGAAGATAGAATTAATGACCGTTTCAAAATAAGGAGCAGTTCATGGAATTTAAAACAATTATTGTAGAACAAAATGATGGAGTCGGTATATTAACGTTGAATCGTCCAGCTTCTTTGAATGCTATTTGTGCATCAATGGCTGGTGAGCTTATTCAAGCATTGGATGATTTTTCAGCGGATGAAACGATAAAATGTATTCTTCTCAAAGGGGCTGGAGCTTCTTTTGCAGCAGGAACAGACGTTGCAGAAATGGGAGGAGATTTTTCTCCAGATGTTTATTTGGATTTGAATAAAAAGATAAATGACTTTTCTAAACCAATTATTGCTGCCGTTTCAGGATATGCTTTTGGGGCTGGTTTTGAACTCGTTTTGTCTTCCGATATTATTGTGTCAAGTCATGATGCTCGATTTGGTTTTCCTGAAATTACAATTGGCATGCTGCCGTTTATGGGTGGAATTTCCAAATTAAAAGCAAAGGCAGGCACAGCAAAAGCAAGTGAATTACTAATGACAGCTCGTCATATTTCAGCTGATGAAGCTCTTGCCTGTGGAATTGTATCAAGAATCGTCGATCGTATTGAATTAGACGAACAAGCAATGGATACAGCAAAAAAAATTGCGGGTGCTTCTGATAAAGCAATCAAGATGTTAAAACGGGCTTTATCGACAGAAACTTCCCCTGTTGCAGAATTTTCTATGGCTGTATTAGCTCTTCAATCTGCGGAAGTTCAGCAAAAAATTTCATCATTAAATGCTAATCAAGTATCAAATTTAAAGAAAGAATAAGTTTAACCCTTGACTTTACCTAAAATTTAGGTATAAATGGGCATACTTTTTATATTTTATTAAAGCAGGAAGTAAAAAATATGGCAAATCATCTGTCGTCAAAAAAACGTATTCGTCACAACGCTCGTCGTACAGCTATCAATAATGCACGCGAAGCTCGTGTTCATACGTTCACAAAAAAATTTGAAAGTGCTTTAACTACTGGTGACAAAGCTGCTGCTACAGAAGCTTTCCGCACAGCTGAATCAGAAATTATGCGCGCTGTTTCAAAAGGTGTTTTACACCGTAATACAGCTGCTCGCCGTGTTTCTCGTTTGGCAGCAAAAGTTAAAGCTTTAGCTTAATCCTTATTTGGGTTAATAACAGAATTTCAAAAGTGGATTCTCAAAAGAGTCCACTTTTTTTTGTAAAAAAATAGACTCCTGTGACTGCAGAACCACAAGATGTTGAGTCAAGTTTTTTTAGTTAAAAAAAAGTAAAAAACATACTTGATATTTATGAAAAATTCCTTTTTATTATCCTCAACTAAGGAATCAAAAAGTGGAAAATAAAACAAACATAACGTTAAAAAACGTTGAAGCTATATTGTGTGAAAAGTTAGGGAAAGAAAACTTCGATCTCTATTTGTCAAGTCGCGTTG
Organism: Alphaproteobacteria bacterium; assembly: GCA_024413465.1. Classification (GTDB taxonomy): domain Bacteria; phylum Pseudomonadota; class Alphaproteobacteria; order CAAGCB01; family CAG-977; genus UBA2903. The sequence goes on along the minus strand of JAKSVU010000006.1, from coordinate 14,070 downwards.
TATCATACAGATACAAAGAAGGTGTCTTGACGATGTTATTTATCACGCAGTTTTACTATAACTTCGTTAAAACACATTTTTATGATGTTTTAGTTGAAACTTGGCGAAATGAGTATCCTGAAATTGAAAAAATTAATTTAGTTGTTGGTGTTGATCAAGAAGAATCTGTTGAAAAAGAAAAAACGGAAACAACGAAGAAAGTCGTTTCAGATGTTAAAGAGAGTAAATTATCTATTCCTTTGAATCCACAATGGACTTTTGAAAGTTTTGTTGTAGGCGATCCAAATGGCTTGGCTTATCAAGCAGCGAAAGCAGTTGCAGCAGGAACAAATCTGTATAATCCGTTGTATTTTTATTCGGATTCTGGTTTAGGTAAAACACACTTAATGCATTCTATTGCTTGGTATTTAAAAAAAGAACGTCCGGAAATTAGATATGCCCTTTTATCAGCAGAACGTTTTATGAGGCTTTACGTTGGGGCCTCAAAATCACAAAAAAATTATGAATTTCGTGAAAAATTTCAAGATATTGACGTTCTACTTGTTGATGATATTCAATTTTTAATGGGTAAAGACAAAACACAAACGGAATTTTTCAATATTTTTGAAGATTTACTCTCTTTTGGAAAGCAAATTATTTTAACGGCGGACAGACCACCTAATTTGTTAGATAAAGTTGAAGATCGTTTAAAATCAAGATTATCAAGTGGTTTTGTCGTTAATATTTTACCGACGACTTATGAGTTGCGTTTGGAAATTTTGGATAAAAAATCTGAATTGTTGAATATCGTTATTCCTCAAGAAGTCAAAAATTTGTTAGCTGAAAAAATAACGACTAGCGTGCGTGAACTTGAGGGGGCATTGATTTCCTTGATTGCTCGGTTGCAGTTAATTGGTGGTGAAATTACGTTGGAGAAAACGTATGATATTTTGAAAAATCAATTAGGTTTTTCAGATAAGGCTGTTTCGATGGATTCAATCGTTTCTTGTGTGGCAGAGTTTTATAAAGTGAACGTTAGCCAGATTTTATCAAAAACACGTGAACAGCCAATTGCTCGTTATCGTCAAATCGCAATGTGGTTAGCTCATGAGTTAACAACGAAATCAAGCTCTGCAATCGCTAAATTTTTTGACAGAGATCATTCTACCGTTATGCATGGTATAGAAGCTATTGAAAAATTGCGTAAAGAAAAAAGTGAATTTTGTGCTGAAACAGACAAGATTCGCCGGATGGTAAAAATCTAAAAAAGGCTTCTTTTTCGATAAGAAGTTTTATTCCCAACGACTCTAAAATTTTCTTGATTTTTTTATTACTTTTTTGTTTTGAAAATCGCACTTTTGTGGTATTGTAACGCGAAATAATTATCAACTTTGAAATCAGGGAAAATAAAGATGAAATTTACTATTGAACACAGCGTATTATCTAATGCTTTGGCACACGTTCAAACAATCGTTGAAAAAAGAACGACAAATCCATTGTTATCAAATGTTAAAATCACTGCGAATGAAAATGGTTTAACGTTAGATGCAACAGATAACGATATGGAATTAAGTGAACAAATTCCAGCAACAGTAGCAGAAGAAGGTGTTATTACAATTCCAGCTCACAAGCTTTACGATATCGTTCGTAAATTGCCACAAGGTTCTGAAGTTCAATGTGAATTAAATCCTGAAAATCAAAAAATGAATATTAAGGCAGGTCGTTCTAGATTTATTTTAGGAACAATGCCAGGGGATGAATTCCCATCTATCTCTGATGGTGAAATGACGCATAGTTTTGTTATTAACGCAGCTACTTTGCTTGAATTATTAAACAGAACTTCTTTTGCAGTTTCAATGGAAGAAACACGTTATTATTTGAATGGTATTTATTTACATTGTTTGACAAAAACAAGTGATTCTGGTGAAGAAGTTCAATTATTGCGTGCTGTTGCTACAGATGGTCACCGTTTAGCTTGCAGTGAAACAAGTATGCCTGCTGGTGGTGTTGGTATGCCTGGTGTAATTGTTCCACGCAAGGCAATTGGTGAATTAACGAAATTGTTGACAGGTAGTGAAGAAGATATTGAAATTTCCTTATCTACTTACAAAGTTCGTTTTAAATTTAAAAAATTAGTTTTAACAAGCTTGTTGATTGACGGAACGTTCCCAGAATATGAACGTGTTATTCCAATGGGAAATGACAAAAAGGCAAATATTAATGCTCAAACATTGTCCGCTATCGTTGATCGTGTTTCTTGTATGAGTGAAAAATCACATTCAATTCGCTTATCATTTGCTAAAGATTTATTGACACTTTCAGCTTCCAATATGGAAGATGGTGGTTCTGCTCAAGATGAAATGGAAATCGTTTATGATGGTGAACCGGTTGATATTGGTTTCAACTTCACTTATCTTGATGCAATTTTAAAACAAATCAAAAGTAGTGAATTGGTAATTGAATTTGCAGATTCAACGTCTCCAGCTTTGTTGAAAGACGTTAAAGATGATAATTCCTTGTTCGTTTTAATGCCTTTGAGAGTGTAAGACCATTTTAACAGCGAATGATATATTTTTGGCACATGCTGGGGTAGATCCTATGCTTTCTGTTGCTGAATCTCGAATTCCTTTTTTGAAAAAGGAACAAAGAGGTGTATTCATTCGTCAGTTGACAGTTCAAAATTTCAGAAATTATGATTATTTATCCTTACCTGTTCATTCAGATCACGTTGTTTTAACGGGACCAAACGGAATAGGAAAAACAAATTTGATTGAAGCTGTTTCAATGTTGGCCCCTGGAAAAGGGTTGCGTCAATCAAAATTGATAGATATGTTGAAAAATCACCAAATGGATAAATCTTGGACTGTTTCAGCTATATTTGATGATGCTGGTGATGAAATTGAAGTCGGAACAGCTTATAAGCCAGATGTGACAAAAAAGGTAGAAAAACGCCAAATTCATATTAACAAAGTGGCAATTAAAAGTCAGGATGAATTAGGGGAAATTTGTTCAATTGTATGGTTAATTCCATCAATGGATCGTCTTTTTTCCGCAGAACCTGCAGGACGTCGTCGATTTTTTGACAGACTTGTTCAATCGTTCAATCCTCGTCATGCTGGAAATTGTATTGCATATTCTAATGCATTGCGTCAATGGAATAGCTTGATTAAAGAACGTAAATTTGATGAACAATGGTTATCAGCTCTCGAAAAAACGCTGGGAAAATACGGGGAATTGATTCATTCTGCACGTCAAAATTATTTAATAAAATTACAAAGGAAATTGTCTGTTAATCGTCCTGAATTTCCAACGGCACTACTTAGTTTTTCAGGAAAATTTAACGCCGAACAAAAAACGGGTGAAGAATTAGCAGATTTAATTTCGTATCATTTTAAAAAATCACGTCAATTTGTTGCAGACAATATTTCAATTTCAGGTATTCATAATATCGATTTACAGGCATTTCATTCTGTAAAAAATAGACAGGCATCAATGTGTTCAACAGGAGAACAAAAGGCGTTAGTCGTTTCTATTTTATTGGCTCATATTGAAACGCTATCAGAATTACATTCAAAATTACCATTGATTTTATTTGATGAATTAGGAGCTCATTTAGATACGCATAAAACTGAAGCTCTTCTTGAAATATTAAATGAATTTAAAACGCAAATTTGGTTGACAGGCACTTCTACAACAACGTTTAGTGCTTGGAAAAATAATGCCCAAATTTTAAAACTAGATAATTTTCAAAACAAAGCAACCCTAGAAGTTGCTTCTTAAAGAAAGGTATATCATGACAGAACAACAAGATTATAATGCAGAATCCATCAAGGTATTAAAAGGACTTGACGCTGTTCGTAAGCGTCCTGGGATGTATATCGGTGATACAGACGATGGAACAGGTTTACATCATATGGTGTATGAAGTTTTGGATAATGCAATTGATGAATCTTTAGCAGGATTTTGCACGAAAACTTATACAACGATCAATTCTGATGGATCTGTGACGGTTGTTGATAATGGGCGTGGTATTCCAACGGATATTCATAAAGAAGAAGGTGTTTCTGCTGCTGAAGTTATTATGACGCAATTACATGCCGGTGGTAAATTTGACCAAAATTCTTATAAAATTTCCGGTGGTTTACATGGTGTAGGTGTTTCCGTTGTGAACGCTTTGTCTTGTTGGTTGGATTTAAGAATTTGGAGAAATGGTAAAGAACACTATATGCGTTTTGAAAATGGTGTTGCAGTTGCTCCATTGAAAGTTGTCGGAGAATGTCCTGCGGATAAAACAGGAACACAAGTGACATTTATGCCATCTCCTGAAATTTTTACACAGACAGAATTTGATTTTGAAACTTTGGAACATCGTTTGCGCGAATTAGCCTTTTTAAATTCAGGTGTTCATTTAGTTTTACAGGATAAACGCGTTTCTCGTGAAAAAGAAGTTGAATTTTGCTATGAGGGTGGAATTCAAGAATTTGTTCGTTATGTTGATAGAAATAAAAAACCAATTCATCCAGCTCCTATTTCTATGAACGGTGAAAAAAATGGTATTACCGTTGAATTATCTATGGAATGGACAGATGCCTATACTGAATCAACTATGTGCTTTACAAATAATATTCCACAACGCGATGGCGGTACGCACTTGGCTGGTTTCCGTAGTGCTTTGACTAGAGCTATTAATAATTATGCCGAAGAAAAAGGATTGTTGAAAAAAGAAAAAGTTGAAATTTCAGGTGAAGATATGCGTGAAGGCTTATCTTGCGTTTTATCTGTAAAAGTTCCTGATCCAAAATTTTCTTCTCAAACAAAAGATAAACTTGTTTCTTCAGAAGTTCGTCCAGTTGTTGAAAACGTTGTCGGTGATAAATTGTCTCAATGGTTGGAAGAACATCCTGCAGAAGGAAAGTTAATTGTTGGCAAAGTTGTCGAAGCCGCCGCTGCTCGTGATGCTGCTCGTAAAGCTCGTGATTTAGCTCGTAAAAAAGGCTCTTTTGATTTAGCAAATAACGGAAAATTAGCAGACTGTTCTGAACGAGATCCAGAGGTTTGTGAAATCTTCATCGTGGAAGGGGATTCCGCTGGTGGTTCTGCAAAACAAGGTCGTGACAGAAAAAATCAAGCTATTTTACCTTTGCGTGGTAAAATTTTAAACGTTGAACGAGCTCGTATGGATAAGCAATTATCTAACCAAGAAATTGGAACGATGATTACAGCATTCGGGGGTGGTATTGGTCGTGATGAATTTGACGTTGAAAAATGTCGTTATCATAAAATCATTATCATGACAGATGCTGATGTCGATGGTGCTCACATCAGAACGTTATTGTTGACGTTCTTCTATCGTCAAATGCCTCAATTATTTGATAAAGGATACGTTTATATTGCTCAACCACCTTTATATCGTGCAAGACGCGGAAATTCTGATATTTATATCAAGGATGAAGGTGCAATGGAAGACTACTTGTTGGATCAAGCTGCAAATGATGCTGTTTTGACCAGATATGATGGTGTTCAAAGCAGTGGGTTAGAATTGCGTGCAACTGCAAAAGAATCCAGAATTTGCAAAACTTTGATAGAAACACTTTCTCGTCAAGTTCCAAGCAAGATTATTGAACAAATGGCAATTCATTATGGTTTTGATCCAGAAGTTTATGCTGATAATGCTAAATCTGCCAAAGTTGCTGAAGACGTTGCAAAACGTTTGAACGAAGTTGAACCAATTTATGAACGCGGTTGGATTGGCAAATTTGAACAAGGCGTCTATTCTTTTGAAAAAACAATTCGTGGTGTTCGTCACTATTTTGAATTGGGCGTTGATTTGTTGACAAGTGGTGAAGCAAAGAAATTAAATTCTTATTCTCAAATGTTAAATGAAACGTTCTTAGAAACGACAAATTATAAATCAAAGGGTGAAGAATTCAAATTAATGGGTCCAGTTTCATTTTCTGATGCTATTGAAGTCGTTGGTAAAAAAGGTGTGACAATCAGCCGTTATAAAGGGTTAGGTGAAATGAATCCTGAACAATTGTGGGAAACGACAATGGATCCAAATTCCAGAACATTGTTACAAGTCAAGGTCAATCCAAACGGAGATGCAGATGGCGTCTTTACAATGTTGATGGGTGAAGAAGTTGAAGATCGTCGTAACTTTATTCAAGATAATGCTTTGGAAGTTGCAAATTTGGATATTTAAGGTCAAAAAATGAAAATAGGTATCTGTGGATGTCAAGGTCGTATGGGACAGATGTTATGTGAAGCTGTCCGTGAAGCTGGTGAAGAATTAGCTGGTGGAACAGAACGAGCAGATCATCCAGCGTTAAATACAGTTCTTGGTTCAGGAAAAATTGTTTCAAATTCTGCTGATTTGTTTGAAGTAGTTGAAGGGGTGATTGATTTTTCCTGTCCTGCAAATTCCGTTGAAAATGCTAAGATAGCGGCAAAATATGGCAAACCTTTGGTGATTGGTACGACTGGATTGACAGATGAACAAAAATCGATTGTTGCTGAATGTGCTAAAAAAACAGCTATCGTTTTTGCTCCAAATATGAGTGTTGGGGTAACTTTGTTGATGGCTTTGGCAAAGAAAACGGCAGAATTACTTGATCCATCTTATGATATTGAAATTGTTGAAATGCACCACAGAAATAAAGTTGATGCTCCTTCTGGAACTGCTTTAGGTCTTGGGCACGCCGTTGCTGATGGTCGAAAAGTTGCCTTGAAAGACGTAGCTTGCTATGATAGACACGGACAAATTGGTAAACGCCCTGTTGGTGAAATTGGTTTTGCAACGCTACGTGGTGGAGACGTTGTGGGGGATCATACCGTTATTTTTGCAGGAACGGGAGAACGGATTGAATTGACACACAAAGCATCTTCTCGTGCTGTTTTTGCAAAGGGAGCAGTTAGAGCTTTACAATGGTTATCACAGCAAAAACCGGGTTTGTATAATATGGCGGACGTTCTCGGTTTAAATTAAAACAAATGAATGTGTTTAATTTTTTTCATGGTGAAAAACTTTTAACTAAAATAGTTATTTCTTCGATAAGTGTTTATCTTTTTGCTTCAGTTATATCTTATTTAGGTGGATTTATTGATAGTATTATCGTTTGTAATCTGATAGATCCAATTTCGTTTTCTGCCATATCAATTACCTCGCCTTTTACGCAAGCCTCTAAAATTTTTATGAATATTTTAGTGGTTGGAACACAGATACTTTGTTCAACTTCTATTGGTAAAAAAGAACTGGAAAAAACAAAGCAAATAGTTTTTTTATCTGTTGTTTTTGCTTTTGTGGTTTCTATTGTATTAGCAATACTGACAATTATTTTTATATCTCCAATTACACATTTTCTTTTAATTGGAAAAACAGAAGATTTAAAAGTTGTTTCAAACGTCAAAAGTTATTTGATTGGAACTGTATGGAGCTTTTTTCCTACATTTATCATGACTACTTTTCCATCAATTATTCAAATTGATGGAGATAAAAAGCGATGTTTTTTTGCTCCAATTCTTTTTTCAATTTTTAATATTGCAGCAGACTTAATTAATGTTTTTATATTTAAGGGAGGAATGTTAGGGATAGGTATAGCAACGTCTATCAGCTATTACCTTGCTGCAGGATATTTATTTTTACATTTCTTTTCTAAAAAGCATTATTTAAGTTTTAAATTTTTCAAAATAGATTTCAGAGAAATCGTTCATCTCATCAAAACAGGATTGACAGAGGGAGTAAATAAATTTTGTATTTTTATTTCAGAATTTATGATTAATGCAATCTTTTTATTATTTTCAGATAAATATCTTTTGCCTGTTTTAGGAATATACGTTTGTTTAATGAATTTATTTCATTGTTTTCCTAAAACGTTTGGAAAAATCACTTTAACTTTGAGTTCCATAAAAATAGGTGAAAGTGATAAATTCGATTTAAAAAAAATTTTAATTATTCTTCTTCAATATTCTGGATTGATAACTATTTGTTTAGGGGGTGTTTTATTTATATCGGCTCCATTAGTCGTCAGAATATTTTTAGATTCAAATTCAGAATGTTTCAGCCAGGCTTGTGTCGTTGTTAGATTTTTAGCGTTAAATCTATTTGCGCAAAATTTATCGATGATAATCACAAGTTATTATCAGGCAATAAAAAGACATAAAATGGTCATTTTTATGAATTTAATTCAAAGAATACTTGCTCCATTAACGTTATCGTTTGTTTTTGCAGATTTAATGGGGTATAAAACCATCTTTTTTGCAGATTTTCTATCAAAATACGTTGTTTTGCTTTTTGTTGTTTTATACGTTGTTCTTTCTAATAAAGGAAAGTTTTCTGCTGAAAATATGATGATGCTTCCTAAAAATTTTGGTATTGAGGCAAAAGACTATGTTTCTCTTTATGCAACGTCATTTGAAGAGGCGACAAAAAAATTTGAAGATATTGAAGCGTTTTGTTATGAACATCAATGTGACATCAAAAAGACGTTTTATATTCAAATTGTGTTAGAAGAAGTTACGAAAAATATTTTTTATCATGGTAAATTTAAAAATAAGAATAATTTTGTTCATATACGTTTGTTTAAGAAAGATGAAGATATTTATTTGATTATTCAAGACAATAGTTTAATTTTTGATATTGCAAAATGGTATTACCAAAATAATTCAAAAGAATTGGATAAAAATTTAGGTTCAAAATTGATTATGAATTTAACAAAAAAGGTTTCTTATTTTAACTTTTACGACATTAATTCAACACAATTGATTTTTTAAATAACATGCTTTATTGTGAGCTAAAAATTATTTTATGAGGTTGGAATTATATGAATTTTTTAGATACACTTTCAAATTTTATTTGGGGCATCCCTATGTTGGTTTTACTTGTTGGAACGGGTGTTGTTTTAACTGTTGTGACAAGAGGTATTCAATTTAGAAAATTTTTTGAAAGTATTAAATTAGCTTTTTTTAAAAAAGAAGATGATAAAGAACCTGGTGATTTAACAAACCTTCAAGCTTTGTTTCTTGCTTTGTCTGGCACAGTTGGAATGGGAAATATCGTTGGTGTTTCCACAGCAATTGCTTTGGGGGGAACGGGTGCTATTTTTTGGATGTGGGTATCCGCATTATTTGGTATGGCAACAAAATATGCAGAAAGTCTGTTAGCCGTTAAATATCGTATTGTTGATGAAAATGGTGAAATGGCTGGTGGTCCGATGTATTATTTACAAAAAGGATTAAATCAAAAATTTTTAGCCGTTTTGTTTGCTGTTTTTACAATTTTAGCTTCATTTGGAATGGGGGGTAGCGTTCAGGGAAATGCTATTTCATCTGCATTATTTTCACAATTTAACGTTCCGTATTTATGGACGGCAATCGGTGTTTGCATAACGTCTTATTTAGTTTTAATCAATGGGTTAAAATCAATTAAAAAAGTTGTTGCCGTTATTACACCTTTTATGATTGCTTTTTATTTAATTACAACTCTTTTCATTATCGTTATGAATTTTGGTGCAGTTTGTTCTGCAATTAAATTGATATTTGTTTCTGCTTTATCCCCAGAATCTTTTACAGGTGGGGTTGTCGGTTCTGCTATTCGTTATGGCCTTGCTCGAGGGGTTTTTTCAAATGAAGCAGGACTAGGGTCTTCCCCAATAGCTGCAGCATGTGCAAAAACTAAAAATCCTCAAAATCAGGCATTGGTTGCGATGCTTCAAGTCTTTATTGATACAATAATAATTTGTTCTATGACGGCAGTTATAGTCATTATGCATGGGCAATATAATAATGGTGAAGCAAACGTCAATTTAGTCATCCAAGCTTTTAATACGTATATTGGTCATTTTGGTGGTATTATTGTTTCAATTTCACTAGTTTTATTTGCTTTTTCAACAATTTGTGGTTGGGGATATTATGGCGAAAAAAGTATTTGTTATTTGTTTGGGAAAAAAAGTTTAGTCCCATTCAGGTTATCTATTGTTGCTTTTGCGACGCTGGGGGCAAGTACAAACGAATTAGTTTTATTGTGGAATATTACAGACATTTTTAATGGATTAATGGCTTTTCCAAACTTGATTGCTTTGATTGGTTTGATAGGTGTTATTCGCAAGGAAACGAATTAAGATTTAAAAAGTAACCCCCTTGAAAATATCAAGGGGATATTTTTAGGCATGTATATGAAAAAAATACGAATATTTATAGCATTATTGATTGTTTTTTGTACTCATCAAGCAGTCGCGTTTGATACGGTAGTCGTACCTAATGATAATCCTATGTTTAAGTATTTTTTTTATAATCAAGGAGAAAAAGCTGTTTGGGCTGAAAAGTCGTATTTTGATGGAATATCAATAAGAACTTTTACTCCTGAAGAAAGAAATTCTTTAATTCAAGCTGGTATGATTTGGAATGATATAATTAATCATTCGGAACAAACTCGACCTGTAGAAATTCATATTTTTGCGAATGATGATCAAAACGTTAACGTTGAAAGTGATTTCGTTGAATATTTTGATGAGGAAGGGGTACTATCAAATTACAAAACGATGGTGTTAAATTCCATCATAAATGGGAAAAGTTATATTCCTACAGAACAGATGGCTGATATATATAATCGTTTTGGTATAATCGATGATGGAATTATCCTTGTTGGTTCAGGGTTAAATCTTTCAATTGGCAAAGGTTTTGATACCAATAATGCAAAAACGGCACTTTTCCATGGGAATTTTGCTAATTTAAGGGTTATAATCGAACATGAAATAGGACATGCTTTGGGAATTGCATCAAATAATTATTTTCTTGAGGATTTTGCAGATTTTTCAGAAATACCTGTAGTTGTAACTTATCCATACGTTTCAAAACCTACGTTTATTGACGGAACTTATCAAGTTGATTTTGAAAATTCTGAAAAAATGTCAACAGTGATGCAATATATGAGAACTTATAACGGAAGCATGTCGGAAGATTTTGATTCTTCTAAAATTTTTGCACCGAAAAATGGAATGATAATTTTATATTCAAAAACATCAATACATGATTTAGCAAGTGATCCCAGATATACTCAAAATGAAGGGAACGTTTTTGATATGAGTGATAGTTCTCCATATTTTGTTGGCCCAGAAACATTAAAAGTTTTGGCAAACGTTTCAGATGCGGAACTGACAGGAAAAACAACACAAGAAATTATTGATTATTGTCAAAAAAAGATATTTGAAAAAGGGGGGTTAAAAAATTACAGCGTTTATTCAATGAACGTTCAATCAGAAGAAAACAGAAGTGTTCTAGGATTGCCAATGAATCCGACGGATGGTCTTTGGTTTGGTTCACCGACTGATTTGAATCATATTGAATTAAGGAATAGCTATATGTCTCACCAAATGTTTAGAAACTGGACGACTTTTATGGAAGCAGAGTTAGCTTTTTTAAAAGACATTGGCTATGACATTAATCTTAAAGATTATTATGGAAAATCCATTTATTTGGATAATGTTACGACTTCTTTTGATGAAGATTATAGTTCATCAAAAGATTTCGCTATTGGTCTTCATATTTATGGAAGTAACGATACGATTTCACAAACGGCAAATATCAATTTAAGTGGGGAGGGAACTTTTGGTGTAAAAATAGATGGTATTCAAGATAATTATAATCTTGAAACAGGAAAAGTCGTAGAATTGACAGGAAATAATACGATTGCCGTAGGGGCAATTTATGGAAAAGAACATCAAATCACAATTGCAAATGATGCCGTTATCAAGGTGAGTGGAAAAAATTCAATCGCATTGGGATTTGATTTTGGAGATGATATTCTTGGTTCATCATTAAGTGCGTCAGAAGAACATTTTTCTATGGGATCATATTTGTTTGGAATAAGTGTAGATCAAGATGATGAAGTCAAAGGAGCTTTGGTGGAACAATTAACTATCAATGGTTCGATTGAAGCAACGGGAAAAGCGACAACAGCAATTTATTCATCGGGTAATGCTTGGGTAAAAAATATCAATATAAATAATGGGGCAAATATACAGGGAGACATTATTTCTGATTGGAATTCAATTAGCTATGGTACTCGTATGATTGAAAAACAGACTGATGACATCCTGTATACGAATTTGAATTTTAATAATTATGATAAAGATTTTAATCATAACGTGATAGGGAGTAATATATATAATACTTTAAAAGTAAATATCACAGGTAATATGGGATTCAATCATTCAAATATTTCCGTTTATTCCATCAATAATGAGGGAAATATCAACATTAAAGGAAATACGCATATTGAAACCCAAAACAGTCAAGAAAGTATAACAGGAAGTGGTGTTCTAAACGTTTTAGATAATGGTGAACTTTCTTTTGGTCCTCACGTTCAAAATATTCAAAATGAATTAGTGTTAAACAAGTCTGTTTTAAATTTAAAAAATAACGCTATACAGACAATGATAATTGAAAAATTAACTTTAAACGAGAATGCATTCTTTAATTTAGATACTCAGTTGTCAACGGGAACAGTTGATACGCTAAGTGTTAATGCTTTTGTTAATAATAATCAATCCGTTTTAACGATAAATCCAAATATTCCAACAAAAACCAAGGAAATTTTGGTAAATCCAAATATTCAAATCGCTCCGATACAAACGCATACGGATAACATCTTACAATCAATCAAAATGATTTTGCCTGAACAAATTGAATCTCCGATATTTATATATAAAACGAGTTATGATCCAAATACAGGTTTGATATCGATTTCAAGACAAGGAAATGATTATAATAAATACGTTTATGCCCCTTCGACAATGGCTAAAACGATGGCAACAATGACAGGGCAAATTTCTGTGTTAGCGATGGATAAATTAGACGTGGCTCCACAAAATGAGGTAAAAGGACTTTCCGGTGGTGAAATGTTTAATACTTCTAATGTGTGGGTAAAAATGATGGCATTTGATGATAACGTTGAATTTAATCATTTTAATACCATTGATTCCAAAACGAAAACGCTGGCTACAGGGGTAAATACAAACACAATCAACTTTGGTTATTTTGATACTGTTTTTGGGGGATATTTGGGGTATATCGGTGGAAAACAAAAATATACTGATAATAAGATAGAACAAGACGGGGGATATTTGGGTTTAAGCTCTAAAATAACAAAGGAAAATGCTTTTTTACTTTCTACTATCAATACGGGTTTTGTTAAAAATGAAGCAAAAAATTCGTATGGAACAGATAAATTTGATACACATTGGTTAGGTTTGGGATTAAAAGGGGGGTATAATTATACTTTCAAAAAAAATTGGGTTCTTCAACCAAATGTTTATGCCGGATATACACTTGTTCATACAGAAAATTATAAAGCTAAATCGGGTGTGAGAGTTAAAACAGAAAACTTAAATCTTTTTGAAATAGATCCAGGGGTTAAATTATCTACTCAGCTTGACAATGATTGTCAGGGATATATTCAGGGGAAATATGCCCTTTTTAAGGATAAAAACGGTAATACCAAATTAAATAAATATATTTTACCAAACGTTTCTACTAAGAATTTCGTAGAATATGGTTTAGGCATAAATAAGTCCATTACGAATAAATGGTCTGTCAATATGGAAATTAATCGTAGAGATGGTGGCAGAACAGGTTGGAATGGATCTTTGGAAGTTAAATATAATTTTTGATAGGAATAATTTTTCATTCTATGGCGGAAAGAGAGGGATTCGAACCCTCGGATAAGCAAAGCCTATCAACAGATTTCGAGTCTGCCGCATTCGACCACTCTGCCATCTTTCCGCACAAAAAAACGTGGAAAGAAAACAACTTCGTTGTTTAACAGATTTGTCCTTCGCTTCGCTCCGTTCCCCTTCGGGTCCGAGTCTGCCGCATTCGACCACTCTGTCCTCTTTCCGTATGTGACGGTGTTGATAATATATTAATTCATTTTAGTTTTCAATGTTAATTTCAAACTATTAATACCACTTCTTCCTAACCGTTTTATGTGGCTCTAAATAAATATGAGCGTGAAACTTTCGTAAGTCTTTTTTTGTTGCGTCCAATTTTTGGTGTCCCTTAAATAGCGTCATGGGTGCCGTCATAAATAAAATAGTC
>JAKSVU010000059.1 GCA_024413465.1 Alphaproteobacteria bacterium | reverse complement strand
ATTCAATTTGTAATTTTTCAAAAATTGTCGACATATGGCGTTTTACAGTTTCTTCGGAAATGTACAAGTTTTCGGCAATCTGGGCATTTGTGTATCCTTTTGCGGCAAGGCGGGCAACTTCAAGTTCTCGGCGCGACAAAGATGAAAGGTCTAACTGGTGAGGAGCAGTGGAAGTCGCGGGGGAAAAGTTTTCCACAGTTTCATTTAGATTATCAGCTTTCTTTCCTAAAAGCATTTTCTGTACAATTATAAAAATCAATTTGTATAATGCACCAATCATCAGCGGGCGCAGGCGGACAATTATCATTATAAAAAGTGAAAGAACATTAAAATCGTTCAAATCAATTTTTTCTAATTGTCCTGCCATCAAAATCAACTGGATGATTGAAATTAAGGTTCCGGCAATTAATGAATTTTGAGAAAGCTGATTTAATTTTTCGTTTTTTCTTCCCGTGAGCAAAGTGATTATTACAATGCTCACAGTTACAGCAACTAAATCCAAAATCATAAATCGTCTATTGTGATACCTTAATAATTCTATTTTCTACTAACAAAAGCAAAAGATTAAGAACTACTGCATAAAATAAAGCAATTAAACTTACGGCAATATTTGGAAATAGCATCCTTGCATCTTCAAGATTATTCATCATTCCAATCCAGCCGATTACAGTAAAGGTGATTGCTCCATACCAGTTCAATTCAACAGCTTCTTTTACCGCATTCAAATACAGATTCTTTTTTGCTACGTTCAATCTGCCGTTGGAAAATAAGGTTGCAAAACTTTTCCAGAAATTTGTAAAATTACCAGAAACCGCAAGTAACGGAAGTGTAAAAATCAAAAGGCTTAAAAATGATGGTAAATCTATGACCGCAGAAATTACAAAACCATTTGGTACATAAAGTCCAAGATTAGAAAAAGCGTATAACCAGCAAACTCCACACAAAAGCACAATTCCAACAACAGTTTTTATTACCTTTTGAGAAGAAACTTCTATTTTTTCACCGGCCGCTTCATCAGTTTCTGCCATATACAAAATTACCGATTTTTTGACTTTAGCCTTTAGCGTACAGATTATCATTTCAAAAAGACAAAGATACACAACAGATAAAAAACAGATTGCAGAATTTGGTCCAATGTCATGCATTTCCATGCTTCTATATGGAGTACAATAAAGTAAGGCAATAAAAATCATAGTAGGGAAGAACAACGTTGTATACAAAAGAATTTTTCCTGCAAAGTTGAGTGCATTTTCAATTTTCTGGAGCTTTACCAAATCAAATGAAGCAAACTTCTTTTTTGAAGAAAAAATTGTGCAGAATTCTTTTCCGTAGCCCGAAAGAAAAATACACACTGCAAAAACTAAAGTAACGCCTAGAAAATCTGGCAAATCTAAAACGCCATAAAGTCCGCCACCGCTAGTTAAAGTTGCCAGCAGTGAAGAAAGTAAAATTGGAATGAGCGATAATAAAAAACTTACAATCATAATAATCTCCTAATCGTAAAAAATCTGTTGTGGCCGCAACGTTTACTAAATTATCTGCCTGAACATGCACAAAAACAAGGTGTCAAAAGTTGTAATTTAGTTGTAATTACTTATGCCTCTTCCATCATTTCAATAAATTCTTTTGGCGTATACACTTTTACATCTGCATTTTCAAAATCTTTTTTATTTCTGGTGATGATGCAGTCGGCTTTTTCTTCAACCGCGCATTCGTTTTGGAGACAGTCTTCAAAATCTTTAAAATCTCTTCGAATGAGGGCGGAACGGAGTTTTTGTTCATCTACAGAAGAAATGCTAAAATATTTAAAAAGTGATAACAACAAATTTCTACGTTGTTCATCGGTATAACCTTTTCGTAAAATATAAAAAATATTTGTGATTGAATGTGCTGCAATTATCCCTTTTGTTTTACGAGAACAACATAAATCAAAAACTTTTTTTGACTCAAGAAAAAATTCTTCACGCTCACAAAGGACATCAATTAAAATATTGGTATCAATCAATAAGGCCATATTTTTCATCTAATGCCTCCATCAAAGCTTTTTTGTAATATGGGTCATCATCATCAAATTTAAATGGTTTTACTTTTTCCTTAATTATCTTTTTAATATTTTCCCACGCTTCTTTTTTACGTTTCAACACTTCGTCTTCATCTTCTACAATAATTTTAAAACGCTGACCTTTTGTAAATTTAAAATCAGAATCCATTACGCGGACAGTATTTCCATCAAACCACGCGTCATAAGTTTTTGCACCCGAAGCTGAATATACCGGCGTTGCTTCTGTAACAAAATTTGGTCCATCATGATTGATATGATAGGGAACATCATTTTTACCAGGCTGCGGCAATTTATTTTCGTGAATATAATCAGTTGAAACCTTGTAAAGCGCCGCCATTTTTGTAATCATTTTTTCAGAAGGAGTAACACTTCCATTTTCATACTTAATATAAGACTG
>JAKSVU010000058.1 GCA_024413465.1 Alphaproteobacteria bacterium | reverse complement strand
GGAGCGTGATTATGGCAAAAACAAATACCCAAACAGTGAAAATCACCTCTGAAGGGATACGAAAACTCCTTAAAAAGCATTCATTTGAGAGATGTATTTCTGAATATATATGGAATGGATTTGATGCCAAGGCTTCAGTTGTAAAAATAAAGTATGAGATAGAAGATGATAATCTTCAATCAATTCGCTCTCTGTCTATTGAAGATAATGGAATTGGAATTAATTATGATGAACTAGAGTCTAAATTTAAACCGATTCTTGTTTCTCAAAAACAATCAACTCGCAATGATTTAGTAAAAGGGAAAAATGGATTTGGGCGTTTTTCTTTTGACAAGTTTGCTCAGCATGCAAAATGGGAGACATCATTTGAAAAAGATGATAAGAATTATGCCTACATAATAGATATTGATAGCGCAAATTTAATTGGTTATAAGACAAATGATGTTTTACAAACGGATAGTAAATCGGGAACGATAGTAACATTTTCAAATCTAGATTCCAAGATTTCAGTTCCGTTTATAGAAGATAATCTACGACAGTATTTAATTACAGAGTTTTCTTGGTATTTGGAGGTTCGTAGAGATTTTAAAATTTTTATAAATGATTCAGAGTTAGATGTTTCAGGGTTTATTGCCGATCAAGAAGATTTTAGCATAAAGATAAAACACCAAGATGAAGATATTGTTATTCCTTGTAAATACAGGCGATGGAACAAGAAACCAAATGATGAATTTTCGAGGTTTTATTTCCTAAACGATAATTTGGATTATAGAACATCCAAAACAACGCTTTTAAATAATAAAGGTGATGGCTTTTGGCATAGTATTGTTGTAATACATAATTTTTTTGATAATGTTCAAGTGGCTAGTGATGAAGATGATATAGAGTTCTTTGCGTCACCGGATCAGAAGAAAATATTTAAGGAAATAGTCAATCAACTAAATGCTTATTTAAAGAAAAAAAGAAAGCCTTTTCTAAAAAAAAATGCTGAAAAATTGGTTGAAAAATACGAAAACGAGTCCGTTTTCCCTGATTTCGGTAATGAATCTTGGAATCAAATGCGGAAAACAGAGCTGCAGACATTTGTTAAAGAATTATATGAGGTAGAACCGAGAGTTTTTACCAATTTGAATAAAGAACAACGTTGTATTTTTATTCGCTTGCTAAATCTTTTGATGGAAGAAAACGAACGAGATAGAATACTCAAAATCATATCTTCCGTAATTGAATTGACTCCTGAAGATCAAGAGCACTTTACTAAAATTTTAGAAAAAACTCAGTTGAGCTCAGTTATAGCAACGCTTAAATTGTTGACGGACCGTTTCCAAACGATTGAAAATTTAAAGGATATTGTTTTTAAGCACGAGTGGGAAGCTGGTGAGGTCGCTCACTTGCAACCTTTTGTCGAAAATCATTATTGGATTTTTGGTGAAGAATATAATTTGGTTTGCTCTGAGGAAGTTAAATTTGAAGAAGCGTTACGTAACTATCGTTATATTCTTTTGGGGGTAGATGAGAAAGAAGTTATTAACCATCCTGATAAGTATAAAGAAATGGATTTATTCTTGACGGGGAAAGATTTTAGAAATAACGGTCCTGAAAATCTTGTTATAGAAATCAAGAGCCCTACGAATATCAAGAAATTAACAAATAAAGAGTATGGACAGATAGAAATGTATATTGATGTGATTTTAAAACAAGATCGTTTTAATGATTACAATGAAAAATGGAATTTTATGTTGATAGGTCAGGATTATGATGATATCGTTGAAAGAAAAATTATAGACAAAAATACTGGCTTGTGTATGGAGGGGGATAACTATAAGCTGTATGTGAAGAAATGGAGTGAAATTATAAATGATGTTGAAAAAAGACTCAATTTTATTCAAGAAAAATTGCAGTTAAAGCGTGACCAGTTGTCTTCTGCACAAAACATTGATGATGTAATGGACGAAATGCAGAATAGCTCTGCTAAAATGGAGAATTGATGAAACAAGTAATAAAATGGATTTCAAATATCGCGATAATTATGGTTTGGCTCTGTGCAATAGTATGTACAGGTGTAGTTTGTGTAGCGTTTTGTATGGAGTATTTGAAAATGACTGCAAATAGTTGGAATGCTCTTGTTGCGATTGGTACTCTTGCTGCTGCTGTAATAGCGCTTGTTATGGGGGTATGGGGGGATAGGCTTAAGAATTGTGTTGCTCAAAAGCCCAAAATTTCAGTAAAAAATATTTTAAAAACGAGGCAACAATATATTGAATTTGGACCGTCTAATGGACATCCTGCAAGATTAAACATTTGTGAAATTTATCGTCTTGAAATAGTAAATGATTCTGCAGAAGAAGCTAAGGGAATTGTAGCTGACATCGTTGAAATTACAAGTGTTAATGGGGTTACACGAAATTTAATTCCTGCGCCATTACAGTGGACCCACTTGAAAGATGCCAATCGGAATATTGCGCCAGGACAAAGTGTTTATTTAGATTTTATACAATCAAAACAAACATATCAAAATGCACACCCGACATCCTTTGTATTACCTCTTTTGTCGCTTAATCCTCATATGATTAATGTGGTAT
>JAKSVU010000057.1 GCA_024413465.1 Alphaproteobacteria bacterium | reverse complement strand
AAAAAATGAAAAAAACGTTAGTTGTAGTAATTTGTATTTGTTTTGTTTTCATCAGTTGTACAAAAAAGGAACAAACAAAAATAGAACAAAACTCTGAAGTTGAAAAAGATGAAACTATAATCTTTAATAATGATATTAGTACACTTAAAATTCAAACAAATACAGAAAATCAAAATGAAGAAATTACTGAAGTTATAACATCCTCTGCAGTTTTTAATCATCATACAGATGATCCGAATTACTGGACCAATGAAAAACAGAAAGAAGTATATAATGTACTTTTTCAAAAACAAGATCTTACTGAAGTATTAAATTTCCATACATTTATAGAATCACTTGCAAAATATCATCATAATGAACCACTTTATGAATACAATCCAATCTTTTTATGTTATGAACAATATCCTGAAAATCTTCAATTCTTTTTAGAAAACAAAAAGGAACTATTTCTGTTTGGAAATATGAATTGGGGAGATTATTCTGAATCTCCGTTTCTGTATGTTATAAAAAACAAATCTTTAGAAGATGTTAAATTTTATTTTGATAATGAAATTCCTGTTTTAGAAAGTAAGGATGAATTACTTTACGGCTCAAGAAATGCAGGTGGACCAAGATTTGGAATTGGTGGAAACATTCTTTTATACGCCGAAAACGAAGAAATAAGAAATTATTTGATTTCCAAGGGGATTCCTACAGAAATAAAGGCCGTTGATTATTTCTATTATTATTTAAAAGATGATTCTGTAAATATTTATGAAAATCCAGGTCTGAACAATTCTATTGTTGCAACAATAACCAAGGAAGATTCTTTTACGCCAATAAGTGTTTTAACTTATAGAATTGATAATCAGAAATGGATGAAAATAAACTTCAATGAAAAAGAAGGATGGATTCCAGAAAGTAGTTTTGATTATGATACTGGAATTTAGAAATATCGTATAACAAAGGTTTGTAGCCGACACGCGATCAAGCCGCGTGCGGTACAACCAGTTGTTATCCCCATCAATACTAATTGATCTTAAAAAAACTTTCCAAAACTACTTTTTAAATGTTTTTAAATCTGAAAATCATTAAGGCCCCAAGTTTATCAAGTCATGTTATGATGACCTAAAATCTTACTATTTCTGGAGGGAACCTTAATGAGATTCTATAAGAATCAACATCAATTTTATATCGGTATAGATTTGCATGCAAGAACCATGTATATCTGTGTTATTGATAATACTGGAAAAACAGTATTCCACAAGAATATGGCTTGTTCAGTTGAAAACTTAGAGATTGTAACAAATACTTTTGGTAGCGATATAGTTGTAGGAGTGGAATGTATTTTTACCTGGTATTGGGTCGCTGATTTTTGCGTAGAAAATGGGATAGACTTTGCTCTAGGGCATGCTCTTTATATGAAAGCTATTCACGGAGGTAAAACAAAATCTGACAAGATTGATTCCGAAAAAATTGCAAATATGCTTCGTGGAGGAATGTTTCCTATAGCTTATGCATATCCGAAAGAAAAGCGTGCGGTTCGAGATTTGCTTAGACGAAGGATATATTTTGTGCAACAAAGAGCAGAACTTGCTGTACATCTTCAAAATACAAATCATCAATATAATATAAATCATCCATTGTCAGTTACAAAGATTAAAACAGATACATACAGAAATAACCTGCCAGAACAATTCTCAAATCCAGTTATTTCAAAAATGGTGGATGCAGATAATTTTCTTTTCAATTCATACAATGAAATAATATTAAAGATTGAAAAAGAAGTACTTGATATGGTAAAAACACAGGATCATTTATCATTTTTACTTATTCGTACCGTTCCAGGTATTGGTCCAATACTTGCTTTAACAATTCTTTATGAAATAGACAATATTTCAAGGTTTCAAGATGTAGGAAAATTTATTTCATACTGTCGTTTGGTAAAATGCACGCATGATTCTGCTGGAAAGAAGGAAAAGGGAGGTCATAATAAAATTGGTAATGTACATTTGAAATGGGCGTTTTCAGAAGCTGCAGTTCATTTTCTGATAGGAAATGAACGAGGACAAAAACTTCATGAACAACTTGTTTCAAGATATGGAAAGGGGAAAGCTATTACACTGCTCGCACAGAAATTAGCAAGGACTGTTTTTTATATGCTAAAAAACAAAGAACCTTTTGATAACCAAAAATTTTATACTTAATATTAGGACGGAACGATGAGCAATAAGGTTAACTGAAGTATTCTGACAGTGATTCATTAAAAATTCTGCAGTATAAAATTTTTAATTGATTATTTGTTTCAAATAACTTCCAGTAAAAATGAATGGACACCGTTCCGGTCCTTTTTATAGATGGAGAAAATTTAATATAAATAGCAAACTGTCCCGGTTTTGAACTGCTAATATAACTGTTGGAATTTTTTTACCACTTAATTTTTGCATCAGACTTAATCGGGTACCGATGAAATTCTTCAGCACATTATTTTGTGACTGACTATATGTGTTTGATACAGGATGCTTTTCCTGAATCTACTTTGAATAACGATGCAGATTTGTTTTTTTTTATTAAATTAGATCTTATATTTTCCTCATCAACAAACTATTCAAAAAATAGTTATAGGAATATATTATTTTCTGAAAAAATATTGACACAATGGGGCCTTATATGTGTTAAC
>JAKSVU010000056.1 GCA_024413465.1 Alphaproteobacteria bacterium | reverse complement strand
TACATAAAAAAGCCCAAAAAGATGAGAGCAATTGCCAAAAATGCGTTTGTTACTGTTGCCAGCGTGTTTACTTTCCATCCGGCTTTGTAAGCGTAAATAAATCCAACTTCGAGCCCGGTAATCACAATTCCCAAAATTATTGTTGCCCAGTTTGTAAGTTTAAATTGATGAAGGATGTTGTCACCTTTAGTTGTAACAAAAAACATGAGCGCCGAAAAAACTGTTGCAACGGCGTAAGTAACTGTCATGGAAGCGTAAGTATTCATCTGTTCAGGAATACCTTTTGCGCAAATCTGATAAACAATATTTGAAAAAATGATGATGGCGGCCGGCCAGATTAAATTGAACATATTTTGATAATATCAAATTTAGAGGATTAAATCACATCTTTATCACAAATAAATTGATAATCCTGTATAATAGAAAAAATTAAATTATCACGGAGTTTACGAAATTGGGAAAAGATTGGACAAAAGAAATTCCAGAAGGTGCGTTTATTTCTTCGCCTACATACAAAGTTGGTGAATATTTTAATCTTTATAAAACTGATGAAGCGGCTGGCATGAAATATTATTTTTTTGATCCGACTGAACATGGTTTTGAAAAAGGTAAATCGTATCCTGTTTTTGTATTTTTACACGGATACACAAATGCGCTGGAAGGTGATGTTTGTATAAATTATACGGGTGCTGAATTTTTTGCGACTGAAAAATATCAGAAAAGTTTTGGCGGTGCTTATATTCTTGTTCCGCTTGCAAACGAAAAACGTAATTCTGAAGGCAAAGTAGTCGATTCCTGGAGCGAAGAATATGTTGGACCGCTTTATGATTTAATCAATCAGTTTATAAAAAAGCATGCTGATAAAAATGGTGGGGCCGGCAAAAAACTTTTGTGGGGAAATTCTGCGGGCGGTAGAATGGTTTATTTAATGGGCGAAAAATATCCTTCGTTTTTTAATATTTTAATTCCAATTGGCGCCGATGAATTGCCAGAGGATTCTGTAATTGATAAGTGGGATGAAAATAATGTTCATTTGTTTTTGGCTATGGGTAAGCGCGATGAGTTTAATGATTATAACGGCTCAATTATTCCGCGCCTGCCTCGTCTTGAAAAAATGAAGCACAGTTTTATTTTTACACCAGACTGGGTTTACAATGGCGATAAAGGAATTGCTTCTATCAACTTTGGCACAGAAATGGGTCAGCATTGTCTTGTAAATCCTATGGCGTGCAATCTTTTGTTTGATGACGGAACTTACATGGATGAGCGTTTGCCAAATGGTCTTACCGAATGGATTTTTAAGGCGGTAAAGGGGGAATAATTGCCACTAGTAAAAATTGAAATGTTGAAAGGAAAATCTTCTGAATATAAAAAATCGGTTTTTGATTGCGTTCACAGCGGATTGATTCAGGCTTTTGGAATTGAAGACTGGGACAGATTTCAGCGCATTACAGAATATGATAAATCTTGCTGGGAAGTTCCAGAAGGAAAAACTGAAAATTTTATGATTATTGAGATGACTGTTTTTCCCGGCCGCACAAAAGAACAAAAGAAAGCTGCAATTGAAATTATAACTTCATTGCTCGGAGAAAAACTTGGAATTGCGGCAACGGACGTTTTTATAATTATGAATGAGCCACCTCTTGAAAACTGGGGAATGGGCGGGAAGCAGAAAAGTTGATTGCGAATATAATTACATCTTTTCGAATAGTTTTTTCTATTGTAATGCTGTTTTGTCCGGTGTTTTCGGCGCAGTTTTACGGCTTTTACATTGCGGCTGGTATTTCCGATATGATTGACGGAACTGTTGCAAGAAAAACAGGAAGTTCGAGCGAGTTCGGTGCAAAACTTGATTCTGCTGCAGATTTATTTTTTGTTGCGGTGGCTGGTATGAAAATTTTCCCAGAAATCAGTTTGCCAAAGTTCATCTGGATTTGGATAGGAGTTATTGCCGTTGTAAAAATTGCCAGAATTGTTGTCGCTTGTATCCGGGAAAAACAGTTTGTAATTCCTCATTCAATTGCAAACAAAATTACAGGCTTTTTGCTTTTTATTTTTCCGCTTACAATTCCTTTTGTTGATGTACGGTTGAGCGCGGGGATTGTTTGTGCGGTTGCAACGGTTGCGGTGGTGTTTTTTTCTTGACGATTCATGCGATTTTTTATTATTTTGAAGTAAAGTCGTAATTTCTTTGGGAATCTTAGTATTGTTACGGTTTTACAGCTGATCCCTGCATTTGTAAACCGTAATTTGTTGTTTATTATTTTTGTAGTTTTGATGATTACGGTTTAAAAGAGTCATTATTCTTTGTTGTACCGTAAATTGTTATCTGTTTATTTAAGTTTTTTGACTGATTACGGTATTTACGATGCCTACCTGCCCGCTCACCCGTAATTATTCTGAAAACCTGAAACTTTTTTGTGGAAAATTCTGAAAATTACGGGTTAACACGCCCATAGCACGCCAGCACGCCCGTAATTTTCAAAATGCGCGCTTTATTTTCATTGAAAAACCCTCAAAATTACGGCTCAAAACCATACGGTCACTGTTTAAACCCGTAAATCCTAAAAATGAGGTTCCAAAATGGAAAATAACTTCGAAAAATTACCGCCTAATTTACTCATCCCTGGGCTGTTAACCCGTAAACAAAGCCTGGAGCACGCAATTTCCTGCATAAAACAAGAG
>JAKSVU010000055.1 GCA_024413465.1 Alphaproteobacteria bacterium | reverse complement strand
AAAATATGTCAAATATTGAATCTAATTTGAATTTTAGGACAAAAAAATCCTTGAATAATCAATGAATTTTATTCTCTATGGTGCAAGTGCTCTGCTGAACAATAACTGTTATATGTTTTGTATATTTTAAAAATTTTTCAAAAATAATTGATTTTTTTCAATGTATTATACAACACATGTCTAAAAATTTGGTACATCTCAAACTTATTCGCTCTATGCATTGGTAGGTTATAAAACTACAAACTATTCAAAAAGAACAACCAATTTATAATTAGAAAAAGGAAAATTAAAAATCAAAGTTTATTTGTTTGCTCTCTTTAGAAGATCTTATTTTTGATTTGCATTTTCTACAACCTTGTTGCTTTGATTTTTTTACTCTATTTACGATAATAGCTTGCCATGATTTACCACAAATAGAACACTTCCACCACACTTTTTTACCACTTCCAGGTAAAAAATCTTCAGGTCGTAAAGGATAATTTTTTTCATAATCCCACTCTTTCACTAGTTCTGGATATTTTGTTTTTAAATCATTAACCCCTTTCTTGGGAACCCTACCACTACAACAAGGACATCCTATTCCTTTTTTTCTATTATTTGGACTAGATTGCCATTCATATCCACATTTAGAACATTTCCACCAAACTGGTTTAAACCTTCCTGATGTTATATCATTTGGAGTTAAATCTCCGTTTTTTGTTGGATGCCATTCTTTTGCCAATTCTGGCATGTTTTTTGCCAGTGAACCTCTCTGGGAAACTCTTAATTTTGTAAATGTTTTACCTTTTTTTATTTTAGAGCATATAGAACATCCATAACGTCCTTCTCTTGTCATACTATTTATACTAGATTTCCACTCATATCCACAATCTGAACATTTCCACCAAACAATTTCATTAGAGCTAACAGAAAACATATTTGGATATAAAATTCCATTTCTTTTATAGTTCCATTTTTTAGCAACATCTGGTCGTTCATCTGCTAAGGAATGTTCTATTTTATATAAGTAATTTTGAATTTCTAGTTTATCTCTGGAAATATTGATGTCTATTTCTACATTTTTATTTATATCTTCAACAATAGAATATATAGCTTGTTCTAATTTTGAAAAATCATTCCTTTTTGTTTTGGGAATGTAATAAGTTCTATCCGCAACATCATTCCAATTTTGTTTGTTTTTTTCCTTTACTCTAATGAGAATAATGTTATTTTTTTTGCAAAAATTATATTTTTTAATTTCTCTTTTATGCTCATCCTCTGTCTGATGCCAATGCCCACCATCATATTCAATAGCTATTTTTAACGATGGAATATAAACATCAAATTCCATAGAGGTACTAAAAAATTCATTATATCTATTCAAAGTGTCTGGATAAACAGTTTTAATATAATAATATATAGCTTGTTCTCCAAAAGATGTTAAACGTGAAGAATTACATATTGGGCAATTAGTTCCTCCAGAACCTCTACTATGTACGCTAGTTTGATATTCATGTCCTATAGGGCATATCCACCATACTTTTTTTCCACTTCCAAAAGTAACATTAGATGGTTTTAAACTTCCATTTTTGGTTGGGTGCCATTCTTTTGCTATTTCAGGATGGGTTGTAACCAAATCATTATAACCTTTTAGTACTTTTTGATTTGAACAATATGGACAAGAAAATCCTCTTACAGTTCTTTTATCAATAGCTTGTTCATATTCATGACCATTAGAACAAATCCACCAAACTTTTCTTTTTGTACCCGCTACAACATTATTTGGTTTTAAAATGCCATTTTTAGTTGGATGCCATTCTTTTGCTACTTTAGGATGAGTTGTAGCTAAATCATTACAACCAACAAGGATTTTTTGATTTGCACAGATTGGACACCCTCGTCCTGCACTTATTCTTTGCGAAACAGATTGCTGATACTCATGTCCTTTAGAACAAACCCACCACACTTTATTTCCGCTTCCTCTAACTATATCAGAAGGAGTTAAGTTACCATTTTTAGTTGGATGCCATTCTTGGGCTATATTGGGATTTGTTGTAGCTAAATCATTATGACCTTTAAATAAAACTTTATTTGCACATGCTGGACATCCATTATGTCTTCTAGTTCTATCAGATACTCTTGCCTGCCATTCATATCCACAATCACCACATTTCCACCAAAATTTTTTATTACTACCCCATGTTATTGTTGCCGGAGTAACAATACTATTTTTGCCCTGGAGCCATTCTTTTGCAACATTAGGATATTTTGATTGTAAATCATTTATTCCTTCAACTACTTTTTGTCCTGAACAAATTGGACATGAATTTGGATGTAAAATCCTTGCATTTATAGATTGTTCATACTCATGACCATTAGGACAAACCCACCAAACTTTTTTCGATATTCCTGGCATTACTTCATTTGGATTTAAGATGTTTTTATTTGGATGCCATTGTTTCAATATTTCAGGATATCTTGTCGCAAGATCGTTATAACCTGTTAGAACTTTTTGACCCGCACAATATGGACAGTTTGTTTTCTTACCATCTATCCTTGTTCTATCACAAATGGTAGCCTGCCATTTACCTTGACACATAGAACATTTCCACCAAGCTTTATTATTACTGCCGAAAGTTAACTCATGAGGATTTAAGCCTTCATTTTCCTCCCAATCCCATTCTTTCATAAGTTCATCATTTTCTATTAAATAGCTTTTTTTCAAAATTCATCCTTAGTCATATAATAGCAATCATAATATAGATTGCACAAACATAAATCTCAACATTAAAAAAACCGAGATATTAAATCTCGGCTTTCTAAATTGGTGGAGATGATGAGGATCGAACTCACGACCTACGCATTGCGAACGCGTCGCT
>JAKSVU010000054.1 GCA_024413465.1 Alphaproteobacteria bacterium | reverse complement strand
TTTGAGAGAGGTTGAATACAAGAAACGTTAAGTTTTGAAGTTTAGATAAATTAAAGTCCCCGGGTCTTTGAGGCGGAAAAATGGAGACTGAATTAGGGGTTGCGAAATTGTTTTTTGCTGTTATTCTGGAGTCCGATGGATGATGGAATTTTGGGTGAAAGAAGAATTTATTCATCAAGAGTCCCATTCGGCGTGTTTCATCCTCCGAGCTAGAATCTCGCTTGCGCTTTCCTAATGTTTTTTACCGCCGCATTCTCCCTGCAATTCTTAATTTGTACATTTTTACCGTTTTGCTGAGAAAACGTTTGTTGTGGATGAAACTGTTTTGGATAAATTAATCTTTTTCTAAGGAAATAAAAAGTTGATAAGGTGCTGATAAAGTAAAAAATAAGTTTTTTTTTGTATGTGTATATTTACAAAATAAAGCTTGACATTTTTTTTTTTTTTTTATACTTGGCCATTATGAAAAAAACAACAATATTTCTTTTAATTCTTTTATGTGCTTCTTCATTATATTCCGCAAGTAATAAGTGGGGAAGGATGAATCGTTTACATATTTCAACTTATGCAGTTGATGATTGTAGTGTAATCCGCCAGACTTTAGATCCGAAAGCGGAAGATTTGGGCTCGACAAGGTATGCGTATGCTTTTGTAAAATATATGTTCGAGTCTGTAAAGAAAAAGTATCCTACGATAAATACTGCCGTTCCGTATGATAGAAAAAATAAGAATGCCTCTACATATAATTTCCGTAATGATTTTTTGTCAAAATCAGATGTTGTGTATTTCTCAGGGCATGGAAATCAGCAATTTCTGGCTTTCTATGATGGAATTTTGAAATCCTCTCAAAGACCTTTGGGTGGGGATATTCGATGGGCTATTTTTGACGCCTGCTTGTATTTGAATGTTAATAAAGAAAAATTTTTAGATAAGCCTTTGACGACGGAAACTATTGATTTCTCGAAAGTCGATGAACTTCGAAAAGTGTTTAATGGGGTACACGCTGTATTAGGGAATTATGCGAAGGGCAGGCAATATTATAATACTACGGGAGATTCTGAAGATGACCTCGAATTAATTAAAAATAACCATAAAGATGCGTCTATATTGTTGGGAGCGGCTGGTATGTATGAATTTTTTGCAAAATACTTTATTGAAGAAGGACGTACTATTTGGGATGCGTATCGGTTGACTGTTGAAAATATGTATAAAAAATTCTTTTCTAATAGTGGATTTAAGCCTGCAATTGCTTTTTTGCGAGGTTATGATAAAAATGGCGAGTATCACGATACGAGCGTGGAAACGTTTGAACACGTCTATAAGGCTCCTTTGAAGCCTGAAGCAGGCTTGGAATTATTTGTAATGTATGAAACATATGGAAAACCGAAATTTTAATAGAGGAAAAAATGAAAAAATTTCAAAAAGTTCTTTTTTTGGTTCTTGCAGCAAGCGTAGTGTCTTTTTCTGCACCTTCACATAAGTTGAGTAGTGCTGCTAGTGATTTTTTGAAAAATCGCCATGCTGTGAATGGTCATCGTTTGAATTATACGGCGCTTGATAAAAAGGACTCCTATAGGTCGTATGTTGTAAATGTTGGTGAAACAACAAAAACCAGTGAAAAATTGAAAAAAAACTTGCGCGGAAAGTTTGAAGTAACGGAATTAGAAAAAAATGTGCTGGAAATAAAAAAGGAAAAGTATAAAATAGATATCTCCCGAAATAAGGAAAGCCGTTTTGATTGTGCACAAAGCATTCTGAAAACCTTGTTGCCTGGAACTTATGCGAACCAGTTTGATTTGATTTCTATTGACACTGTTCGGTCTTTTTCTATGTCACAAGGGGTTCGTGACGAAAGTTATACTTTTAACTTTTCGCGACTTTATAATAACAGAATAGTTCGCAGTGCCAATAACTATCTTAGAGTTGATGTTGAACGTGATGGTTATTTGAAGAGGGCTCAGATATCAATGGAAGATTTTTCACTGACTTCTGAAATTGTTGAAACGAATGAAAGTTTTGACGAGGATATGGCTGTTCTTGATTCCACTTTGCGTACGGATTTCAATTTCATTAAGAAATTTGATGATCGCGATGGATCTGTGACGACTGTAAAAACGGAAAGTGTTGAAGCAGAAAGCACTGCTGCATCATATTGTGAAGTGGATTCTGATGATGGTAAAAAATTGTTCCCCTGTATTTCTTATGCATCGGAAATAAAACTTGCGGATGGAAAAACTTTATCTTATATTATAGATGTTCCTCATTCACGTAAATCATGGGAGAAATTCAAACATGGCAAAAAAAATATTCGCTTTGCTCGCTAGCTCTTTGCTTGCTTTCGCCTGTTCCGACAATGGTTCGGATGCGTCGTCAATGTCTTCGATGAATTTTCAGAATAATGATGTTGTTGCCAAGACAGAAGCGTCTTTTGTGGAGAAAGGATGCGAAAATACGCTTGGAAAATCCGAGGAGCTGGGGCTGCTTCAAAAGTCAGCTGGTGGATTACAAATTATCGCCGATGCCAGTATCGCTACCAAGCCCAAAGATGAACTGTGGGTGAATGAAGATGGTTCTGCAACTGCGGACTTGAAATTCAGCGTGAACTGCGGTTATGGAAAAATTGAAATTTGGAAGAATCTGGATACACTTTTTGTCGATGCTTCGACTATTGTCTCTGCGGAATATGATCCTGCCTTGGGAGATACGTTGTATGTTGTTTCTCGGACCACGTGCATTTGCGAAACCGATGTAACGGTGACTATTCCTGCGGAATATCTCGGCGCGAAGTATCTCATGGCTGGTTCAACTTTGAGAGAGATTGAATACAAAAAGCGTTAAGTTTTGAAGTTTAGATAAATTAAAAGCCCCGAGTCGCAAAGACTTGGGGTTTTGCAATTGTGCGTTTCATGGTCCGCTTCCATGAGCGAAGCTCTGCCAAAGCTTTTGTCGCTGTTTTGTGGACATCACGCTTTTTTGCTTTTTTAATACCTTGGAGTCTTTTTGGAACG
>JAKSVU010000053.1 GCA_024413465.1 Alphaproteobacteria bacterium | reverse complement strand
ATCATTTGCCCAACTTAAATAATCGGGGTTCCCTAAATTTCGTTCGGCTTCCACTTCGGAAAAATCACTTGGAATGTCTCCGAATCCTATATAATTCAAATGTTTGTTTTTTAGAAAATCCTTTGAATTACAAGCCAAACAGATGATGGGGAAATCCGATAAAATATTAATGTTGTCTTTGTCAAACAGTTTCACTTTTCCATCGCTATCTGGCGACCCGTACAAACAATAGCTGGCTCCATGACCTAAAAAGACCACCAATGATACCCCTCCTTCGTTGTTTGATAAAACCGAGAATAATTCACTCCGTTCTGACACATTGTTAGTATCAATCCGAAATCCTTTGAAGTCAGAAAGTGTTTCCAGACTTTTATATATCGGAATAAGAAAGTCCGTTGAATTGTCTTTGGGGAATATGCAAACAACACTACTCATCGTCTCTGTTAATTTCTGCTAAGTATGCGATGGTTTGACTGATAAGAGCTTGTTGGAAATCTTTTCCTTGAGCAGTTTCGTTTTCAATCTCATTGGCTATTTCTTTGAAATTTTTCCCCTTAAATGTTGGATAACAAGATTGAAAAGACAAATCGTGATATTTTTTCATATTTTGCAAATAATACTGCCTGAATTGTATCTCTGGATTTCTTAGAAATTTGATGACTTTTTCAGCATAGCCTTTGCCACTGTTAAATTCATGAATTATGGCTAATTTCATCAATCTCTTTTCAATATCATTCTCCGATTTGTCTTTCACATCCTTTATTGCTTTGGTAATGGTGCCAGAATAAAGGATTCTGTGTATTTTGGGCTTTTTTTCTGCAAGGTCAGCCAATAAGTCTATCCCATTGAAAAAATCTTCACTTGTGCCAATTCCATAGTCACAGGCAATAATAGACACGTTGAAATCAAACATGGTTGAGATGCAATCGTCTACTATTTTTTGGTAACAGAGAGTTTTTCCGTCTTCATTAATATATTTATCGTCTTTTGTATGAATGAATTTGGGGATAATTGTGATGTTTTCTTTTTTCAATACGTCTTTAATATTTGTATTGAAATATGCTTCTTGCTCATCATCATCTATTATTAAACAAATTGTTTCCATAATTAAATCTCTATTCTAAAAGTTGCTCCACTTAAATAAATATTGTTACCAAGAAACCGAATGCTCCCGTGTATTTTGGCTAGCATTGTTTGAACGGATGCTAATCCTATTCCAGACCCTTTGAATCTGTTGGTTACACCAACTTCAAATAATTGTGCTGGATGATTAATGAAATTCTGGTCAACTCCTTTGCCGGAATCTGATATGTCAATGATTGTTTTGTCTCGCTCTTTCGATATGTTGATTTGAAAGATTTTTTCTGCAACAGCATCCGCGTTTTTGTCAAATTCTTTTCGTGAATTACTTATAAGATTGTCAATGATTATTGAAATATCTATCATTCTGACAGCTTTCAATATTTTGATATTATCTTTGTTGACAAGTAAAAATTTAATATCAGGATATACTTCAGAACATGATTCCAGATATTGGGAAATGTAGTCAGAAACATTGATAATATTTTTTTCAGAAAGTCGAATAATATCAGATTTTGTAAGCATACTGGCAACTTTTTGCATTTTTTCAAAAAAGAGCTTCAGCACATTTATTTCTTTAAGTATGTTAAAAGGGACATTCTCTTCGGATGATATTTCTTCAATTCTTTTGAAAGAAGTGTTTACATCAACGGAATATACGTTAATGATATGTGTTAAGGCTTCGTCTTCATCTGTCAATGTCCTTGTAGCTTCTAGATAAAGGTTTTTTTGTTTGACGAGATCTCTTTCAGTTTCAGCATCCTTTTGCTTTTGCTCAGCTTCTTTCTGTTTTTGTTTAGCTTCTGCTATTTTGCTATTTGCATCGACTTGAGCAGAGGCAATTTCTTTATCTTTTTCTTCAAGTTGCCTTTTTAACGATTCAATGATTCTTGCTTGTTTTTCAATGGTGTCTTTATATGATTGAATTTCCGTAATAGCCTTTGCTGTTGCTTCATTCGTGTTGTATTTTGAAAAATCGGCAAGTTGTTTTTCCAGTTCCTTGCTTTCTTGTGCTTTTTTCTGGAGGATTTGTGCTAAAAGTTCGCCTGAAATTTTCTTATTTTCAAAATCCGATAATAGTTTGGAAAACTCTTGTTCGGCGACTTTCTTTTCTTCAATAATTTTTGATTCGATTAAATCTTCATTTATATATAATTCAACAACTTTCCTTGGATTTGCATTTATTATTGAATGTATGCTTCCATAAATTCTCCTCTTTTTAGTTAGGTCGTCTTCTTGGTATTTTAAATCATCTTCGGATAATTCACCGCTAATTATCTTTTTTTCAATTTCTGAAACTTTGTTTTTGTCTTCCTCTGGAATACTATCCCAATTTAAGCCATCCACAACATATTTTTCCAATCTACGAAGGACTTTATAAAACAGGCCTTCTCTGCCTGTTAAATTCTCAAAGTTATCATTTTTAACAAGTCCTTCTCGACTTGAAACAATTTGGAACGCATTATTTGAATCCAATATTTCAATTTGTCCTACTAAATCACGTGCACTGATGAAACGAGCATAACCTTGTGATCTTCTTTGTTCCAATTTCAACCAATCGTCTCCTTCTTCTCCGTATGGCGGAATTCGGAATCCATTCAAGAATAGAAACACAGATCCGTAAGATACAGGTCGCATTCCAGTTTGTTTAGTGAAAAATGCCTTTGCGTAAGTGTTTAGGAAAAAAATTGTTATTTTGAAATTTTGAATTTCGGGGTAAAAATCAGAATACTCTTTAAGCCAGAAAACAGTTTCTCCTTTATCTTTTAAAGTCGTTATGATTTGGTTGTCTCCATTAATGGATTTGCATTCAATACAAGTTGTTTTAAAATCAAGTTTCTGAAAGATGGTGTTTTCTACTTTTCCAATAAATTGGTCATTTTGATTTTTTTGATTGTTCTCGATTACAAATTCATCTGCATTAAGATAGATACCAAAATCATTTTTTTCAAAAGCCTGATTCGGATTGATTAGTTTTTCAAGATATTTTTTTAATGAAGACAATTTGTCAACATTCCATTTCCC
>JAKSVU010000052.1 GCA_024413465.1 Alphaproteobacteria bacterium | reverse complement strand
TCGTAAAAATTTACGGCGAAAAGTTAGAAAATAAAAAAAGGGGGCAGCCGCCCCCCTCGCTCCAACTTTTGCGCAAATCAGCCTAAAAAGCAGGCAACGCAAAATTTTACGCTACCCCCACCCCTAAGGGGACACCCCTTAAAAACCCCGAGCATTACGAAACGCCTCTTAACTCAATGTCGCCTCAAAGGTCCACTTCACAATGCCGCAGGTATAATGGCCTCCGTTAATTCTTACTTCTGAAGGTACTAAATCTCCTTTTTTACAAGAAACATTTTTCTGCACGAAAAAATTTAGATGACTAAATCAGATTTTCCATCAAGAAAATCGTCTATTTCATTTTGAGAAAGCTCGGAATATCCACAAAGAGTCGTCAGTAGCCCCATCAATGTTTCATGGTCTTGTGAACTTTGTACAGCGTCACCAGTCTTTTGAATTTCAGCAATGTCTCTATCAAGCTTCATGAAATCAAATTCAAACTTGCGTAACATTTCGCCGTATTCGTAAACTTTTTCTTGTTCAACCATTGAGTTCTTACATTTCAATTCATTCAATTTTGCTAATGAACTAAGTACACTTAAAAGCCCATTTGAAATCTCTACAGAAGCATCCAAAGCCAGAGTTGCGACTTCCGTAGTCCTTGAATATTTTTTCTCTAGAATAGCGATAGAATTTTTCAGAGCCTTTTGTTTTCGTTTCTTCGCTTCTTCATTATCATCATCATTTATCTTAAATTTTTTATTTATCAAATCTAATGCATTAGACTGCGCATTTTGCAAATAGCCCGAAAGTTCTTCTTTCGCATCCCCCATCTTTTCTTCTAAACCATTCTTGATTTTTTCTGTTAAGGCTTCTGTGATTACAGAAGATTTTTCACTTTCAATTGATGACTTCTGTTCCATAGGGGCTAAATTTTGATCATCAATCTTTGATTCGAGAATCATCTTACCCGTTCTTAACAAGCGCACCACATTTTCCAAATTTGCAGAAACATTTTCTCGAATGGATTCATCAATAGAAACTGTAGCGACTATAGTTTCCGCATTACTTTGTACATCACTATCGATCTGTTT
Organism: Alphaproteobacteria bacterium; assembly: GCA_024413465.1. GTDB lineage: Bacteria > Pseudomonadota > Alphaproteobacteria > CAAGCB01 > CAG-977 > UBA2903. The sequence continues at coordinate 2,295 of JAKSVU010000052.1, read as the reverse complement.
ACACTCACTTTCTAGATTATTTATAGAAACTTGAACAGGAAGAATATCGTTTTCCTTTTGTTTCACAAGAACGATTCTCTCTTTATGCTTTTTACAGAATTCACCATAAAGCTTTTTCCAGTTGACAAATTTTTTTGTAGAAAAAACAGCAAATACAAAAGCAGCAACTATACAAGCTATATTCGCCACAATAAAGACAGTAGACATAGAAAGCGTAAAAAGCAAAAGCGACGAGACTAAAATGAGAATTAAAATAGAAGTCTTCAAAAACGGTTCTTGTTTTTTTGCAAGAGCATAGGTCGGCGCTTCTTGAGCAATAGCTTCTTTGCAAGTCTTTATTTCATTCTCTTTCTTTGAAAGTTCATATTCAGCAAAAACAACTTCGTTGCGTTTTTCCTTTAATTTTTCCAATAATTCTTCTTGTTGGATTTTTAGTTTTTGAGCTGCAGGTGTTGAATAAATAGACGTCGTTAAGGATGATATCTCTTTTGTATAAACCTTTTCAAAGTTTTCAAAGAATATCTTTGAACGCGGAATAAAACAGTTTTCGATATTCTGATAAATACAGTCTACTCGGATAGAGTCTTTTTGCATTTCTGCATAGGAAGATAACGCTTTCCCCTTGAAACTCTCATATTCTTCTTCTAGAATGAGTTTCCTTTTATGAGCATCCAAATAGTGACTTCCGACTTTAACAAGACCTTTTGCCGTTGCAACGATTAATTCAAGCACTATCTCCATCTTAGCTTCATTTTTGCTTTTTTGATCTTTAGACTTTAACCATTTTTCACCCGCATCCGCGGCACTTAATAAATTCTTGGAGCTAGCTTTTTTCGCTTCTTCCATTTTCTTTTTAAAATTATCAACAATCTCTTCTTTATAGATTAAGGCATTTGCGTGGAACGCCCCATAACTTGATGACATCTCCTGAAAAATAGCCTTTCCGTCAAGATAGCTCACCCTTGAAAAGTCAAAAAGTTCTGGATCTATAGTTTTTACTCTAGGACCCAATATCAGTTTTAGTTCAGAAACAGCCTTGCGATACTCACCATCTATATCATTACGCAATTTCAAAAAATCCGCAACAACTCTCTTTGTAGCGTCCACACCATTTTCATAAGTAATTGTCGTTAACTCCATCACTTTCACTGCGTGAGCAAATTTTGCATCCAATTTATCAATTCCACTGGTGCCCTGGATTTTGCTAAACAAGGATGTTGAAGGAGCTTTCGTATCTAACTCAAGTTCCTGCTGCAAAAATTGCTGAAGAGCATATACTTCTCTTGAATTATTTTTTAAGGAATTACTAACATTCACTAACTGCGTATTCATATTCTATATAACCCTCTATTAAAAATTTTTTAAGAATTCCATTTCTGCAGAGCAATGATTCTTTAAGAAATCATGCCAAAAATTCCACGAAAAGCACTCAGAAGAATGTCTAATAAAATATATCGGTATTCCGTCTATGGAAGATTCACGAGCCCATGCACCCTGTCCCTCAGGTAATTGCACTATCGGTGTATATCGACATTTCAGTAATCCCATTGTATTATCAAAATATTTCGCAGCAGAAACTCCCACAAAAACAATTCTCGTAGGTTGAATTGCCTTTACAACATCATGGAAAGCGAAATATCCTTTTTTAAAATCTTCCTCGCAAGGTCGTTCACCTCTAGTGTACATCGGCCTTTGAACAACATTGAAATATGCAAGTTTCTGCCACATTTTGCTTATATTTTCCGCAGGCTGTTTTCCACCAAGCAAAGCTAAATTCAAATTTCGGAACATATTCGTATTCCAGTCATTACAAATCTGACTTTCATATACACAAGCACGGGAGTAATCCGCATTATTTTTTATGCGTTCAATATCTTTTGCAACCTCATCATCAGAAGTTCCCTTTGCATAGTGGGATTCAGCAACAATAAGTACTCGATGTTTTGAGTTTACAAATTTATGTCCAATCCACGGCAACCATGTAAGTTGTTCACTTTTCTTCAAAACGCGATCATAACGGGTATCTCCATAAGGATTTTGCGAACTCAAACCCGCTATTTTATAAAAAATTTCACCTAAACCAAACATATTTTCTCCTGCAGTTCCTTCAAAATATATTCTTTGGAGAAAAAGAATAAAAAAATTGAACGACAAATATTGGCAAATTCCAAACAATTTCAAAAAAACGTAAATAAAAAAGTCCGGGATTTCAATCTTGCAGAGCTTTTTCCAGCACTTTCTTACTAACTTTTTCTTCATGAAAGTTCTCATATGTGTACTGTTTGCATTCGTGTT
>JAKSVU010000051.1 GCA_024413465.1 Alphaproteobacteria bacterium | reverse complement strand
AAGAGTTATAAAGACAAATAAGGTCTTGTCGGAATAACTAAATCCACTCACCACGATCTTCAAAAGGTTTCATTTCAATATTCCATGGAAGGAGTTTTCTCCAATCTTTAAGAAGATTTTTAGTAGTCAATATTTCAATTTTTAAAACTTAATTTGTAAACTGGCCCGCAAGAGTTCCATCATCATTAAGAAAAAATCCATTTGAGACAAATTTTTTATCAATTTGATTTGCCTTTTCAATAATTGGAGCCAGAATCTCATTTTCATTGGCATGCAGTTCTTCAAATTGCATGCCACATTCTGCTTTTCGCTTCATATTGTGTTTTTTTTCAAAAAAGGAATAAAGACCTGACAAAATGGGGAAAGCAATCAAAAATATTGTAATAAATAAATCTGAAAATCTTTTATAGAAAACTGCTGGTATTCCCCATAATAAAATATAACTGAGAAATGGGAACATTATCCATAAAGCAGCCCTTCCTGACAAAGTTTTTACATAGGTAGGACGTTTAGTACAAAAATAATTTCTGATTTCATCAGAAGGTTTTCGATAGCGCCCAGTTTCAAACCTATTTTCGAGAATAACACTACGACAACAAATAGCATTATCTCCAATATAAAGATAAACTTTTCTAATATGCCAGCCTTCGACTGCTTGAACATCAAATTGAAATTTCTCTGAACTTTCTTTGAAATAAAGAGTAGTATGAATCTTTGTATCTATATCTGTTCTTGTTACAGTATTTGTGTTTACTGTTTCTCTGTAATAATTCGAATCAACTCTGGTATTTGTTGTTACTGTAGTAGATCCTGAAGTAACAGAATTTTTTTCGACTTTTATGATTTCTTCTTCTACAAGCCTAATTTGAACGGGAATACCATTACATTCACCGCAATATAAAGATTGTTGCATTTTTCTCTCCTAAAAAATAATTTCCTTTGGGAAAAGGTAGTAATCAGGCTTCCAGCCCCTAATAAATGAGAAAACCTTACAGTAACAATCTTGAACTGCTTGAAGAAATTTATTTTTCTGTTTGTATTCTATATCTGCATCCAAAAAGTCATTCCATAATTTTACTTGTGCCATGGATTTTGCTGAAGAAAAAGAAATTCCGGCTTTTTTTGACCCCAGTGGATTTCTTAAGTCTACTCTTTCATATAAATCATAAAAGTCATATTCATTATCAATTGAAACATATACCGGCCTTATCCCCTTTTCATTAAGGAAAAATAGACGTGAAGCCGGTTCCCTTATTCGTGAGACATAACAGATTGTATTTTGAGGAATAATGAAAGCTTCTTTTTTTAATTTTGCATCAAAAAAACATTGAGTATCTTCTTTTATTTGAACATAAGTCTGAGTTTGTTTTGAATCCGGAAAATACTCATTTTCTGAATCACCATAGTTTATATAAATAAAAAATATGATCCCCAGAATAACTGAAAATAATGATAAATAACCAAAAAACTTTGACAAAAAATAAATCAGAGTTTTCTTTGGCTTGTATTCCATAACATTGATTTGATAAACCATTTTTTACTCCACTTTTTATTAAATAAGTATATCATAAGTTTTGATATAAAAAAATATTCACATTTTACACAAAGCTTTAACTGCAGTCCTATTATTCCCCTCTTAACTTTATCTTTTCTTTATAATCATCTATCTCATTTATCCATTCTTCGTCTTCTTTTACAGCCCATTCCGCAATTTATCTGAATATTCGGATAAGCTGCAGAGCAGACCGTTCGACCGTTTACGCTGCTCAGAAAGAACTCCATGTTCTACAGAAGCGGGAAAGGGGTCGAAAGCAGCTGCTGGATTCTTACTATGATTGAAACTGCAAAAATTCATAACATCAGCCCAGAAGATTATCTTCGTTGTGTTTTCGAACGTGCACCTTATTGCAAAACTGACGAAGATTGGGAAAAGATTTTACCATGGAATATTAAAATCACACCTTACGAACCTCGTGGTGAATGGGTGAAAGATTAGAAGTATCCTGATAAGCTCTTAAAAAATTCTCTAATTTGTTTTATTCTAGATTAATAGGTATCTCACAATGAATTTTTATACGGACAAAAATTGTCGGTATAACAGGATTTATACGAGATACGTATAATATGTGTTATGTGGATTGCCAGTGGCAACGGAGAGAAAATGGAAAGTATAATAATTAGTGACGATAAATCAATATTTCCAGTAGAAGATGCAATAAATCTTTTACATACTACATATTGGGCCGCCAACAGAGATTCTGAAGTTATAAAAAAATCAATTGAAAATTCGACAGTTTTTGGGGTATATGAAAAAGAAAAACATACATTTATTGGAATGGCACGTGTTGTAACTGATTTTTCTACAACATTCTATTTAGCTGATGTAATTATAGATGAGAAGTATCGTGGAAAAGGAATTGGTAAAAAACTGATTTCAACTATTGTTTCAGATAAACGCTTTTCATCCTTATTGGGACTTCTAGTTACAAAAGATGCACATGGTCTATATGAACATTTTGGATTTGTAAAAGATTGTGAACGTGCAATGACAAGAAGAGTTTAGTTCTCAAAATAGCTCGTTAGTATGGCAGGTCAAGCCTGCCTTTTTTATGCTTATTTGAAAATGTTGACAAAATCAAAATAAGTAGTATATTTAAACTATGAAGTTCAAAGTAACAAAATTGGAAGCCGTTGAAAATGAAATAAAAGCATTGGAACCGGCTCAGCAAGAATTACTGAAATCGGAATATGCAAAAATAGAAAATGAAGGAATTGAATTTGTTCGTGTAAAACCGATTCAGAAGAAAATCTTTGAAATAAAAAGTAATGAACTTAGATCATTATTTAAATATAAAGAAGGTCAGATTATTGTGGTTGGAGTAGTCTTTGTGAAAAAAACACAGAAAACTCCAAAAGAAAAAATAAAGCTTGCAGAAACAAGATTGAAAGAGGTGTAGTTATGGAATATGTATTTGTAAAAGATTCAGAAGGTTATGTTTTTAAGAAGTTGGCAAATGAAGTTTCTGCAGACGAAAAAATCATAACAGAAAAAGAATATATGAAAAAATCTGGTCTTGCTGCTTATGAAAAAGAATTTGGACATGGCGGAGCAAGAGAGAATGCCGGAAGAAAACAAAAATTCAAACAGCCTTTGAAATTCCAGATAAGAGTAACTCAGGAAGAAAAAGACTTTATAAATTATGCAAGGGAACATCATCTGAGTTATTCAGCTATGATGAAGTAGAAACACATAACACAATCTTCAAAATCCGACAGGCAGTCGAGCTGCCTGCGGTTTAAAACAATGTTATACGCACAGCCCATTAGGCTGAAACTAATAGGAGTTTGGCTTACGCTTATATATAGAAATGAAACGGATTTTATTTGTATTTTGTTTATTTGTAATGTTTTCGCAAT
>JAKSVU010000050.1 GCA_024413465.1 Alphaproteobacteria bacterium | reverse complement strand
GCTACGCGGTTGGGTTTATTGTATACTAATGCGTGGTGTTTTCTTGCTGTTCCTATCTTCTTATAATGGCTTTGCCGAGCCTTGAACGTGAGATTGGGTGCAAGACAATCCCACGCTTTTTTTGTATTATATTTCTCTTTGGGGATTGGGGAGAGAAAATCAAATATATGAAAAAGATATTTTCTTTTGTTTTAATGTCATTGGTTTCGTTGTTTTTTATCACTTGTAGTGATGATGATGAAAAAGACGACCACGTAAAGTCTGATTTGTTTGGAATTTGGTTCACAACTGAAACAACAATTGAAGCAGCCAGTGCTTATTATGATTTTTCTACTCCTGGACGATATGAGGAGTTTTATTATTATGATTTTGGTAAGGAAGAAGAGGTGACATATATGACAGGTACTTATATTTGTTCTGGTGAAGGGTTGGTAACTTTCACGCCAGATTATATTTGTTATGCACAATTTGTCAATGGAATTCTAATTGACAAAGAGATAGTAAATGACAAAGAAGAATTGAAGGAAGACCTTTGGATGACTGCCTATAGATATTCAGATTCAAATAATCTGATTTTTGGACAAACAGAGTTTGAAAAATCATCTTCTAATGATTTGACCTATCAAAATATAAAAAAACTGATTAATAAGGCTAAATAAGAGATTACTATGAGACTTTTTTTATTATTTTTTTTCTCGTTGTTTGTTGTATTAGCAAATGCACAGAAAAACTTGGAAAAAGTTTTTCTGAAAAACGGAAGCGAGATAAATGGAGTTATTGTAGAACAAAAACCCAATGAAACAATAAAAATAAAAACAACGGATGGAAGTTTGCTTGTGTACGATTCAAAAGATGTTGTGAAGATTGAAAAAACAAATTCAAAAAAATCAAAAGAATCGGTCTTCCTAAAAAATGGAAGCGTTGTAAAAGGCTTTATTACTGAACAAACAGTGGATAAGTTAAAGGTACAAACTTCAGATGGAAGTTTGTTTGTGTATGGGTTAGATGAAATTGATAAAATTTCTAAAGACCAATCAAATTTCGAGGAAACAAAATTTGAGGAAACAAAATTTGAGGAAGAGTTTTATTTGCCTAGAAAATATCGAGGATTTGTAGATGGATTGTTTGGTATTTCAAAATATAATAGGTTTTCTGTGTCTACTTCTCATGGACGTCAAGTAACAAATTTGTTGTTTTTAGGTGGAGGATACGCAATGGATTTTAATTTTAATGTGGATAGAAGATATGAAGATTATAGTGGTTATTCATATAATTATCCATATTATTCTGCTTATTCAAAAGTTACTTATAAAGAACAAATGTGTTTTGTCATTGCTATTTTTGCAGATGCACGAGTTGATTTTATAAAACGTAAATGGTCTCCTTATATAGATGTGAGGATGGGAATTGATTACTTTTCAGATGTGTCATTTTATTCAAGAATTACTGCAGGAATGAGAGTAAAGAGATTTAATTTATTTATTGGAACAGAAATTGAAAATCTTGGAGGTGCGGAAAGATTAAATTATGTAATTCCAAATGAGAGATTATCTGCATTCTGTATAGGAATGGGTATTGATGTTGGAAAAAGAAATAAAATAGATTAATATGGGAAAAGACTTTTTGCTTATTATGCCATTTTTGGTTTTGCTATCATTTTCATCTTGTGAAGAAGAGGATTCAGTGACTTCAAAAACAGAAAACACTATAAACGGGCATGAATATGTAGATCTTGGTTTGCCAAGTGGTACGCTTTGGGCAACATGTAATGTAGGTGCTACAAAACCAGAGGAGTACGGTGACTATTTCGCATGGGGAGAAACATCACCAAAAGAGGGGAAGATGTATGAGTGGAAGTCATATAAATGGAACGTGGATTTAGACTTGACAAAGTATTGTTTTGGAACATCTTATAAAGGAACAATAGACAGTTATAGAGGAATAATAGACAGTCTTTCAACACTCCTTCCCGAAGATGACGCAGCTACAGCCAATTGGGGATCGGATTGGAGAATGCCTACAATCGCTCAACTCCACGAACTTATACAATGCGAATATAGTTGGATTGACGAGAACGGAATGATAGGAATGAAATTTATAGGCTATAATGGCAACACTATTTTTCTTCCAGCAGCTGGCTACTATAGCGGTTCGGGTGCTCTAAATTCTAAGGAAAGTATTGGTTATTATTGGTCGTCTTCATTGAATTCACTTTACGATCTTTATGCTCACTCTCAACACGTCTCTAAGGCAGGAGCCTTTTGGGACGCTGAGGGCAATTCTCGTAGTTTTGGATACTCTGTTCGTGCAGTACGTACAAACAAGTAGGAAAAAGATAATTAACAGAATTAATTGCTATTAACTTTGGTATTTTTTCTACATATAAGCATTTCAAAAAATGACTAATGAAAACATAAAAGACATTGTGGAAGGGACACTTAGATATTCTGATTTGAAAAAAATCAATGTCTCTAAAATTATGTTAGACCAATTTAAGGCGATAGTGAACTTAATTCCAACAGTAGGTGGATTTTTAGCTCAAGAAATTCAGAATATAGAGAATTATCGAGATAGTGAATTCATTCGAAAATATGCAACTTTCATTTTTGAATTGAAGGAAACTACAATTGAAGAACGACAGAAATTTGCAAATGATATACAAGAAAAAGCTCAAGATTATTCTGGCAATGTGTTGGCTAGTATAGTAGATAAAATGGAAAATATCAATAAAGAAAAAATCTTAGCTAAAATTTCGATAGCTCGAATGGAAGAGAAGATTTCTATAGAAGATTTTTTCAGATTATCGTCTATGTTAGAACGCATTCCTTTTATTGATCTAAACGAATTACCAAAATATCAGGAAGATTATTATGATTCTAAAGGAAGTTCTGAAATTTTATATTCAACAGGAGCATTAAGACAATCTGTTATTGATGAAGAAGGTGATGATAAATATATATTATCAAGGTTAGGAGAACTGATGGTTAGTTGTGGTCTTGGTGTCCACGTTTCAATACAAAATAACACAAAACTCATTTTAGCCTCAAATAGTGCTACTGTGGGAGGCATAGGTACAGATGAAATAGATAAAAGAATAGAAGATAAATTCAATCAAAGCATATACAACCGTTTGGATTCTGGGCAGTCAGATTATGATTTTTTTCGTAGCAAATAGTCTAATTTTAATCTTAATGATATGAAGACGTGTCTCCACAGTGTGAACTATGAACACTGACACCAATAAAGACATGGTCTCAAAAACCACGTCTTTCTATTTTGCCCTAAATCTCAAACAATTCGGTATTTTTGGATATTTTGGCTAAAAACAATTCGGTATTTTTGGATATTTTGGCTAAAAACAATTCGGTATTTTTGGATATTTTAGTGATTAGTATATGTAATTGACGAAAAATTATTACTTTAGCGGTTGCATTTAACGGTATGAATATGGAACGTATATTTAAGCGAAAATTATATGATAAT
>JAKSVU010000005.1 GCA_024413465.1 Alphaproteobacteria bacterium | reverse complement strand
TAAGATTTTAATATCTGTAATAAAGAACGTCATCATAGCGTTCATCTGCAGATATTGGTGTGTAATTGTCATCTTTTGAATTGTTTTTTTCGATTTGATGAAATGTTACATATTCTGCAAAGGATTTAGCTCGTTCAAAAGCACGCTGACGCAAGAAAGGTGTTTCAAGAGTATCATCTATCACGACTGCTCCACCTGCACTGACAACTGATTCTGATAGCTTCCAGATATATGCTCTAGCAAGATCTATTTGTTCAGCGGTTGCTTCTGTTCCAAAAAAGTGAAAAGCTGTTTCCTTTACTGATAAAAGAAGAGCATTTCTTTGTAAAGAAATAATTCTGGCAGTTTCTGTTTTGCCAATTTTCCTTGCTCCGGTAATTAAATGAACTGATGCCATTAATCAGTCACTTCTACAGGAGGAATTGCTTCTTCTAATTCTGGCGTTGTTGCATCAGTTAAAGCTTCACCTGTTAATTCGTCAATAATGACTTCATCTTCATCTGTTTCATCAACAGTTTCAGCTGTTTTTTGACTGTCATCAGATGGAATATCTTTTAAAACTTCCGAATTTACAGGAATTGGATTTTGTTCTTCAAGTGGAATGAGAACAGCAGAGCTTTCATCTGTTTCTTTTTCATCAGATGCAACTGTTTCCGGCATTTTTTTCAAATCTTCTTCGGTAACTTCTCTGACTTCTGTTTGTTGAACGCGCAACTTTGAAACTGTTGGCATGTTTGTAATTAAATGTTCCAGTTCAAGTTTTTGTGGTTTTGGAACAGGAATTTCATCTCCTTGGCATTTAACAACCCAAATATCATAAACAGCATGATCCATTGCTGATAAAGCAGGGGAAGAAGCAAACATCCATCCTGAAAATGGGACGGTTTGTCCTTCTGGATGATTTTCAACAATATCTAAATAAGCAGCATGTTCAGGTGCTTCTTCTGGTGGATGGGTATAGCAAACGCGAACATAAACGTCTAGGGCGCCAAAAGTAGCTTTATCACCAACGTTAACGGTCATTGTACTTAATCGACCTGTTACCTTATCAAGTCCATGTAAAACAACAGATTTCAATGAAATGTTGTCAGCATGAGCAAAAAATGGGAAAAGGGCTAAAGCTATACCTAAAATAAAACGCATTTATTCCTCCGTTCCAGAGAAGATGACATCACCAATCATTGTTTCTAGGGATCTAAAATCTTTTGTTTTCTTGAATGAGTCGCCCGCTTTTAAATATTCAGAGGAGTTTCCTGGTTCAATTTCAATAATTGTATCTCCCATTAATCCGTCTGAAACGATAGAGGCAACAGAGTTATCTGGGATTTTGATAGAATCCTTAACTGTTAAAACTAATTTAGCTGTAAAGTTTTCAGATAATTCAATTTGGATAACTGATCCAACTTTTATTCCACTAATGCGGACGTCACTGCCACTTTGTATTCCACCTGATTTTAAAAATTCAGCATGTAATTCGTATCCTTGTTGTGGGCGAATATTTATTTTTTTTGCAGCATAAGTTGCAAATAAGCAAGCAACAAGAAGGACTAGAATACCAAGAACAGTTTCAATTGGATTTTTTTTCATTTAATTTTTTCCTTTGTTTTTGGATACAGCTATCATTTTATCAATCAGTTTCGGTAGTTCTGGTGAATCTTGCGTAAAGTCTAAATAATCACCATTTTGTAAATTGTCTTCACTGCCACCAGGAACGATTTCAACGTATTTCCCACCTAAAATGTTGATAGATACAACACTTGCAGAAGAATCATCTGGAATTTGTATTTTTTGAGGTATTTTTAATTCAACGACACTTTTAAAATTTTCATCTAAAGTGATGTGATTGACTTTTCCGATTTTTATACCAGCTAGACGAACCTCTGCACCGGGTTCAAGACCAGAGGTTTGATTAAATTTTGCAAATAGAATATAATTTGAACCTGCATGACGGCTGAATGGATGCGTACTAATTAATGTGAGCGTTAATGTAACACACAGTAAAGCAATTATTCCGGCGATGAGGTTTTTATCTGGTTTCATTTAGAGATATTCTATTTTTTCTATTTCGAATTCACGATCACCTTTTGGTGCTTTGACAGTTACATCGTCACCTTCCGTTTTCCCGATTAGAGCTTGAGCAATAGGAGATTGAACGGAAATCAATCCATGTTCCAAATCTGCCTCGTGACGACCAACGATTTGATAGGTAGCTTCTTCTTCAGATTCAACGTCAATAACGGTTACTGTTGCACCAAAGACAACGTTTTTATTTTTCATTTTTGATGTGTCGATGACGTCTGCTGAACCAAGAGCAGATTGAAGAGCATTAATGCGATTTTCATTGTGTCCTTGTTCTTCTTTAGCAGCATGATATTCTGCATTTTCAGACAAATCACCTTGAGCGCGTGCTTCGGAAATAGCAGCAATAATACGAGGACGAATGACGTTTAAGCGTTCATCTAGTTCAGCTTTTAAACGATCGTAACCTCTTTTTGTCATAGGTTCTTTTTGCATTTCAATATCCTTTAATTTGAATAAATTATTTGACGATAATAATACAAAAAATTCTGTTTTTTTCAAGCGGAATAATACGATTTCTACGGGGATTTTAATTAAAAGAAAGACCTGTTACAAGTTTGTGTAAAATTTTGTCTCAATCCTATTGCAAAAAGAAAAAAAAGAGTGTTTTATAAAGGGCATAAAATACATTTTAGGAGTATAAAAAATGCGTGACGTGATTAAAGCTGCTTTGAAAACAGCAATGTTAGAAAAAGATACACATAAAATTTCTACAATTCGTTTGATTTTAGCTGCAATTAAAGATCGTGATATTGCTTCTCGTGGTACAGAAAAAGAAGGAACAATTACAAACGACGATATTTTACAGTTGTTACAATCTATGGTTAAGCAACGCCAAGAAAGTATTACTATGTACCAAAAAGGTGGTCGTCAAGATTTAGTTGATTCTGAACAATTCGAAATTGACGTGATTAAAACCTTTTTGCCAAAACAAATGAATGATGATGAAATGAAAGCTGCTATTGCTGAAATCATTAAATCAGTTGGTGCAACAGGATTAAAAGAAATGGGTGCTGTCATGACAGGATTACGCACACAATATGCTGGTTGCATGGATTTTGGTAGAGCTTCCGGTTTCGTTAAAGCTGCTTTGTCAGGAAAATAAGCTTGCCATTTTTTTCTGACGATTTTATTGAACAATTACGAGATAAAGTTTCTCTCGTTGATTTAATTGGCAGAACTGTTCGACTGGTTCGTAAAGGGCATACCTATTGGGGAAAATGCCCTTTTCATGCTGGTGGACATGAAAAAACAGGTTCCTTTACAGTTGATGATACAAAAGGATTTTACCATTGTTTTGGATGTCATGAACATGGGGACGTTTTTAAGTTCGTTCAAGAAAGTCAGAATGTAAGTTTTATTGAAGCCGTTGAATATTTAGCAGAGTATGCAGGAATTCCCGTTCCAAAACCATCAAAACAAGATGAAAAATTGGAACGACAACGGCTGAATAACTATGAATTATTAGAACAAATTTGTTGTTTTTATCAGGAACAACTCTATCAGGCTGTTGGTAAAGAGGGGCTACTTTATCTGCGTAATCGTGGATTATCTGATGAAACAATTAAAAAGTTCAGACTTGGTTTTGCTCCAGCTGGAAATAAAATCAAGGAAATGCTTGATGCTAAAAAAGTCCCTATTGAACAGCAAAAAGAGCTAGGTGTTCTTTATTTCCCTGAAGAAAAGGGAAAACATATTCACGATTATTTTCGTGATCGCGTGATGTTTCCTATTTTTGATAAAAAGGGAAAAGTCATAGCTTTTGGAGGAAGAATTATTGGAGAGGGCGATCCCAAATATTTAAATTCACCTGTTACTCCATTTTATAAGAAAGAAAATATTCTTTACGGTTTAAACTTTGCATCAGAACAGGCTAGAAAACGTCAGACAATTTTAGTTGTTGAGGGATATATGGACGTTATTAGCTTGCATGCTGCTGGAATTCCATTAGCAGTTGCAACTTGCGGAACAGCCATTGGCGAAGAACATATCAAATTATTGTGGCGTCACAGTCCAGAACCAATTTGTTGTTTTGATGGTGATACTGCAGGAATAAATGCAGCGAATAGGGCTGCTAACGTTGTCTTGCCTGTTTTAGGAGCAGGTCTTTCTTTGAATTTCTTGACATTGCCAGATGATTTAGATCCAGACGAATATATTAAGGAATATGGTCAAGCGTCTTTTGAAAAATTTATGGAAACTGAAAAACGCCCATTGATGAATCAATTGTGGCAAATGCTTACAGAAAATAGATCTTTAGAAACACCAGAGAGAAAAGCATCTTTGGAAAAAGATATTCGTGAAACACTATCCCATATCACTGATGAAACAGTCCGCAATTTCTATTACACAGAATTTAAAAATAGATTGTGGGGAATTGTTGATGGAAATAAAACTAAACAAAATTATTTCAAGAAAAAAACGGTCGAAATTCATCCTGTTCCAAAACCACAAAAAGGAATTAGTCAAGCAAAGATAATTTTGGCATATATGGCTTTGTATCCAAATCAATCTGCAGTTTTTGTTGAGCAATTGTCAGAATTAAAAATGCCAAATGCAGGATGGCAAAAAACTTTTGACGTTTTGCTTAAACTTATTTCAAGTGGAGAAGAAATTCTGCCTGAACAAGTGCATGAAAAATTGGCAGAAATTAAAGCTTTGGGATTATATAATACTTCAGAAGTTGAAATGCTGATGAGCCGTGATCAGGAAAAAGTAAATATTAATAAGGATTTACAACAAATTTTAGATGAAAATCGCAAATTAGCAATTCAAGATGAAATAACTTCTATTTTACAAAAATTAAAAAGTGTTCCTCCTGAAGAACAACGCAAATTATATGATCGGATGATTTCCTTAAAACAAAGTTTAGAAACAGGGGATTAAGATGTTAGAAATTGATAAAAATCAATTGATTTCTGTTTTTGATGCATATGTTTCAACTTATGATATGGAAAATATCCGTATTAAATTAAAACGAGATCATACTTTACGTGTTGCAGAAATTTGTGAACAGATTGCTAAATCTCTTGATATGACAGAATTTGAAATCAAGTATTGTTGGTTAATGGGGTTGTTGCACGATATTGCTCGTTTTGAACAGGTAAAACAATTTAATACGTTTAATGATAGAGCATCTTTTTCTCATGCAGAATTTGGTTGTGATTTATTGTTTAAAGAGAAATTGATTGATAAATTTTTTCCAAATGCTGATGATTTTGATTTTACTTTATTAGAAAAAGCTATTCGTTGTCATAGTGATTATATTGTTCCTGAAAATTACAATGAAACAGAACGTTTGTTTTCAAATATCTTGCGCGATGCCGATAAGATCGACATCATCAAAGTCATAACAGAAACACCTGTTGAAGTCACTTATGGGGCTTCATGGAATGTTATCGTTCAACAGACTTTTACACCTGCTGTTTTAGAAATATTTAAACAACATCGTACTATACCTCGTAGTATTGGAAAAAAGAACATAGATCTTTTACTAGGTTTTTCTTCATTTGTTTTCGAATTAGTATTTCCTGAAAGCAAAAAAATTCTTGTCAAACAAGGGTATATTTTTAAATTACTTGATTTTCCTCCAACCAATCCAGAAAATCAAAAAGAGGTTGATTTTATCAGACGGGAAATTGAAACTTTTTTAGAATGTGATAATCATTCCTAGTCTTAAAAACAGACATCCTACAAGAATTGATAACAGTAAATATAGGACAGCTTGAGTAAAGTTCGACTGATTTATTAAAGTATTAAATTCCAACATATACGTTGAAAATGTTGTGAAACCTCCCAAAAGACCAGTCATAATAAAAGGTTTCCAGGTTAGATTTGTTTTTTGACTAAAGTAGTTATAAGCTATGCCAATACAAAAAGCACCCGTAACATTAATAACGAAAGTTCCCCAATGGCCATGGATAAGGGTGCCTATAAGGTAACGCAAGACTGCCCCTAATCCGCCTCCTATAAAAATTGATAAAAGTGTCATTTTGAAAAGGCTTGATTTGCTAATTCAAGGGCTTCTGGCGTGCCGACGTGATACCAATTTCCATCATAAGGCATTCCATATAATCTACCTGCTTGTTGTGCTTTGTCATAAAGGATATTGAGTGAAAATTTGCCATCTGGGCTATTTTCAAAAATCTTACGAGAGAGAATTTGGGCTCCCGCATAGACATAGGGTGCTTCTTCGTTTGGAGATTTACGCGTAATCGTTCCATCTTGATTAAGGTGATAATCACCTGTTCCTTTATGCCCAAAAATTTTATCCAAAGGTTCTAACATCAATAAAATATCCATTTTTTCTGGATTAAAGGTATTAGCAAGTTTTGTTAAAGCTGGAATTTTTGTGTCAGTCCAACAAGGATCAGAATTGATAACGAAAAAAGTATTTCCCTGTAATAGAGGTAAAGCGTTTTTTACGCCACCCCCTGTTTCAAGGGCTTCGGATTCACGTGAAACATTAAAGGAAATATCTGTTCTGGCATTTAAATCATTTTCAATCATTTCCCCTAAATAACAGGTGTTGACGACACATTTTTTAAAGCCAAAATCAACGACTTTATCAACGATACGATCAATTAAAGTGCGTCCCGCAACCTTGATTAAAGGTTTTGGACATTCATTTGTTAATTCACGCATTCTGGTCCCACGACCTGCTGCAAGAATCATAACGGAATCTACGTTCATAAAAAGCTCTCCTTTTTTTCTTTTTTCTTATCACCTTTATTGATTAAGGGCAAATAAAAAGCTCCTTGAAATAAAGGAGCTTTTTGATAATTGATTAAAAGACCAACTAAACTTCCGAATTTGAAGAAAGAGGTTGGTTAGCAATATGTTCTTGTCTGATTACAGCAGCGGTTTCGCGCATTTTTTCTTCATCTCCATTGATAGACATAATCAAAGATGCTGCTAAACGAATACCACATTCTTGTGTTTCTGAAATAACACCTGTTGCACCATTTTTCGTTAATTCAGCCCAACGAGAATCATCATTTGCACGGATAAAGACAGGAACGTCTTTGTTCATTTCACGAACTGCTTGTAAAACACGCAATGCAGATTGTTGGTTGCTGATACAAATCAAAACAGATTTTGCTTCTTTGATATTCGCAACTTTCAAAACACCTTCGTTTGCTGCACTACCGAAGACAAAAGGTCTGTTATTCTTTTTAGCGCGTTCAATATGTGTAATATCCGTATCAATAACAAACATTGGAATTTCATTACGGAACAACATACGAGTTGCTGCTTGACCAACACGACCATATCCAACGACGATTACATGATCCGTCATTGCAATTGATTCGTTTGCTAAATCAGCAGGAGCAGCAGCGTCACGAGCAGCAATATTTGCTTGTGTCTTAATATCCAGTTTCTTAAACACAAAACCACAAACAAGAGGAGTCAATGACATTGAAAGGGCAACAACAACTTGTAATTGACTTGCTGTATTTGGACTCATAATCGCTGGCATACCATCGATACTTTTTGAAGCAAGTGTAAATACGACAAAGCCGAATTCACTACATTGACACAATAACGTTCCACAAGACCATGCAGAATCTGTAGTATGTTTAAATTTACGCATCATTAAATAGATGACGCAAGTCTTTGTTGCAAGGAAAATAGAAGTTAATAAAAGTAATTGAGGAATGTGTTTGAAAACGTAAGGTAAATCAATTCTCATTCCAACTGACAAGAAAAAGACGCCTAGTAATAAGCCTTCAAATGGTTTAACTTGACTTTCTACTTCATGACTGAATTCTGTTTCAGCAATCAACATACCAGCAAGGAAAGCTCCTAAAGAAACTGATAACCCTGCAGATTTTGTTGCCCAAACTGTCGTAAAGAATGCCAAGAAAATCATGCACATAAAAGCTTCTTGAACTTTTGTATTGGCAACGCTTTTGAATAGAGGACGCAAAACTGTTCTACCAATCAAAATGATGGCTGTAATTGCACCGATAGAACGCAACGTTGCTTGAACGACGTCATCTAACGAAGATGCACCATTGTCCGAAGCCATACGAGGAATCAAAATCATTAATGGGATGACCATCAAGTCTTGCATAATTAACATACCAATCGTTGCACGACCTGCTGGTGAATTTAGACCGCAGTAATTTGGCAATAAGTCGAAAACAACTGCTGAAGAGGACATAGCCAAGGCCACACCAATCAAAATCGATTCGTCAACGGTTCTTTTCATGCAGAATGCAGCTAATCCGAAGACGAGGGCACAAAGAACCATCTGTGTTCCACCAACCAAAAAGATGTTTTTACGCATTGCTTTGAAACGGTGGAAAGACATATCCAAACCGATGGAGAACATCAAGAACAATAAACCAATGTCTCCAACTTTTTCAGATAAACTAACGCTTTGAATCACTCTAAAGCAATAAGGTCCCAAAAGAATACCTGATGCAATAAATGCAAGGAATGGGGTAACTTTAAAGCGATAAAA
This sequence comes from Alphaproteobacteria bacterium, assembly GCA_024413465.1. GTDB lineage: Bacteria > Pseudomonadota > Alphaproteobacteria > CAAGCB01 > CAG-977 > UBA2903. Next base: position 95,339 of record JAKSVU010000005.1, on the reverse strand, counting down.
AAGTGGAATTAAGATAACTACGGCCGCAAAAAAAGCCAAAAATTCAAATATTTGCTGTCCTTCTTGCATGATTTTTCGTCCTAATAATAAAGTCTATCCTAAAGAACATTTATAAGCTTTTTTTTACTTCTATTCAATAAATAATTTATTGTTTTCAATAATTTTTTGGCAGAATAACCTCAAAAAAAATTGACGAATCATTTGTTTTTTGTCATTATAGATTTTAGAAATTTTCGTATAAGGAGTTTTAGCATGACAAGATCAGAATTAGTTGCACGCATTGCAAAATTAAATCCAAGCTTGCTTCAAAATGATGCAGAAAATGTTGTTGAAACAATCTTTGAAACAATCAAAAAATCTTTAAAAGAGGGAAATCGTGTAGAATTGCGTGGTTTTGGTGTCTTTTCTGTTCGTCAGCGTAAAGCTAGACAAGGACGCAATCCTCGTACGGGTGAAGAAGTAAAAGTTTCCGCAAAACGCGTTCCTTTTTTCAAGTCTGGTAAAAAATTAAAAGACGAATTGAATTCAAAATAATGAAACTACTTCAATTTTTATTTTCAACTTTACTCATTACGATAACTGTTTTATTTGCTGTATCAAATAGGCAAGTTGTTACTATGACTTTATGGCCATTGCCATTTGAATTTGAGATGTCATTCAGTTTTATCATCATTGCTTTTGCTTTGTTGTTTTTTGTTTTAGGTGGAATGTATGCTTGGGTTTTGGCATTGCCTGTAAAAGCTGCAAAAATTAAACAAGATTATACGATTAAAAACTTGACTAAAAAGTTAGAGGCAACAAAAACTGAACAATGAGTTGGTTAACAAACTACGTTCGTCCTAAATTACAAGGTTTAGTCGGGGATCAGGATATTCCTGAAAATTTGTGGGTTCGTTGTCCTGAATGTGGGGCAATGATGTATCACAAAGAATTGGATTCGAATTATCAAATTTGTAATCAATGTAATCATCATTTTCGCCTAACTCCAACAGAACGATTTAAATTGTTATTCGATAATGAAGAATATACGGAAATTGAATTGCCGGAAGTCAAAGAAGATCCAATTAAATTTTCTGATTTAAAATCGTATAACGATCGTTTAAAAATTGCCCGTAAAACAACGAACCAGCAAGATGCTATTCGTATTGCGCATGGTAAAATGGGAAATATGTCTGTTGTAATCGGTGTTTTTAATTTTGATTTTATGGGTGGATCAATGGGAACTGCCGTTGGAGAGGCAATCGTTCGTGCTGCTGAATTAGCCACCTTACAGGAAGCTACTTTGATTTTAGTTACAGCTTCCGGTGGAGCAAGAATGCAAGAGGGGATGTTGTCTTTAGTTCAAATGGCTAGAACAACAACAGCTATCCGCCAATTAAAAGAAAAGGGATTGCCGTATTTTGTTGTTTTGACAGATCCAACTTCAGGAGGCGTCTCTGCTTCTTTTGCCATGTTGGGAGATTTTCAATTGGCAGAACCTGGAGCAATTATTGCTTTTGCAGGAAAACGCGTAATAGAACAGACAATTCATACACAATTGCCTGATGATTTCCAAAAAGCAGAATATTTAAAAGAACATGGAATGGTTGATAAAGTTGTTGATCGTCGTCAATTAAGAGATACGATAATCACCTTAAATGAACTTGTTCGTGTTCCCAATAAAATAGATTTATAAAATTGGGGAATAGTTCCTTTACACAGGTTATTTATTTGAAATTTATAATTTTACATGTCATTATCCATACCCCTTATAGATTCTTCTAGCGAAATATATGAATCATCTGGTTCATACATTTTTAGTGTAATACAGAGGTTAGTCATTATTTGTCGAAGGTGTTTCAATTTTTCCTATGAAAGATACTTTTGAAAGAAAAAATTAGTCTGAATTTGCTTTAGAGGATAATTTCCTAAAATTTTATCCAAATTTATCAATTACAGCTTGCATGTCAGGTGGCAAAGGAATTTCAAAAAACATTTCTTTTTGTGTAACAGGATGAATGAAACTCATTTTATAACTATGAAGGGCTTGACGAGGAAATTGAGCTAATTCCTTTATCATTTCATTTTTAAGGCGTGGAGCACGTCCATAAGTATCATCCCCAATTAAGGAATGTCCTAAAGAAGTCATGTGAACACGAACTTGGTGTGTGCGCCCCGTTTTTAAAGAACATTCCACTAAACTTGCAATGCCTTCTTTGAGGATTTTTTTTACAGTGTAATGTGTTTCTGCCCTTTTTCCACCATTTTGGACAATTGCCATTTTTTTGCGGTCAAAAGGACTTCTGCCGATATAATTTTCAATTACACCTGTTGATGAAGAAAACATCCCCCAAACGATAGCTAAATAGCATCTGGTTAAACTATGGACTTGAAATTGTTCTGATAAACCAACGTGAGCTTTGTCATTTTTAGCAACGACGAGTAGGCCACTGGTATCTTTATCCAAACGATGAACGATTCCAGGACGGGCAACACCACCAATTCCAGATAAAGAGCCATGACAATGTGCAAGAAGGGCATTCACGAGTGTTCCCTCGTAATTTCCACAGGCTGGGTGAACAACAATTCCTGCTGCTTTGTTTAAAACGAGCAGATCATCATCTTCATAGACGATATCAAGGGGAATATCTTGAGCAATAGGTTCTGCCGGTGTTGGAGCTGGGATACTTAAAGTAACTTCATCATCTAAACACGTTTTTTTATCAGCAGAAGTTGTGATGATACCATTGATTGTTACAAAACCGTCTTTTATCAAGTTCGTTATTCTGGAACGAGACATATCGAGTTTGTCAGACAACCATTTATCTAAACGGATGCCTTGTTCGTTTAATAATACTTTTTCTTTGCATATTTTTTCAAAATCATTCATCATAGGTCTGTTTTATCACAAGAGGTGTCTTATGAACAAAATATTATTGATAAAAAGTATAATTTTTTTATTAACAGGTTTAATTATTGCTTGTTTAATTGGTGTTGCATACGGATTAGTCAATTATAAAAAGTTGCCTAAATTAACGGATAAGCTGAAAGAAATGAATCCCGTTGCCGGTGATTTGATTTTAAGTCAGCCAAAAGGGAGTTATTTGAAAACAACAACGCCTTGTGGTGATTATTTATGTATGACAGTTTCTACAACAAGTGGTGACAAAGTTGTCGTGATTGATTTGCATAAAAAAACAGCTTTATATGAAATAAAAGTTGAACAACAAGCTGAATAAAAGTTTATTTTTCAATTCCACTACTAATAAATTTATTCAAAAATTCAATCCGGTTGAGTTGTTCTGCATGCTTAAATGCAGTTCTGCCGGATCTGTCCTTTGTTTTGTTATCTTTGTCGTAAGGAAATAAAACTTCAAACAATTCAGGATTATTTTTATCGATGGTAACCATGAGAGGTGTTCTGCCATCAGGATAGGTTGGCATTAATGATGTGCCATGTTCTAAAAATGCTTTGACAAAAGGGGTATTTCCAAGTGAAATTGCTTCATGGAGTGTCATAGATTCATCGATAAAACGTTTTTTTTCTTGAAGAGCCTTTTCCTTAGAAAGTGAATATCCATTTTCATCAAGTATTTTTACGTATTCTTCAAATAAAGAAACTGGACACTTCGCCATCAAAATTTCACCTAATAAAGACATTCCCTTACTGGATTTTGTAGTAACATTTACTTTTCTTTTAAATAATTCTTTGCCAAATTTAGAATCAGAACAATATCTGCCAACGTAGTGAATAGCAGAGTCTTTTGAATCATCTTTATGATTGATAATTCTTTCGGGATTTGTTTTATCTGCTTGTTTTAAAATTACCATAAATGCATCAAAATTATTCAAATAAATAGTGTACATTAATGGGGAAATTCCATTTCTGCCACCTTGTTCGATAGACGCTCCAACATCAATTAAATACTGGTATGTTTCTGCCGTTTTATTACCAATTGTAAGCATTGTATCTCCCAAATTATTTTGAGTGTTTACATTTGCTTTTTTACTGACAAAATATTTGATTTTTTCGATGTAATCTGTTGGTAAAAGTGTATATTCGTCAGAGTTTTCTGCTTTTTTTTCTGTTGCTAAAATAACAGAATTTCCACGATTATCTTGATCATCAATACGGGCGCCTTTTTCAAATAAATAATCTGCTATTTGTTTTCTGTCAGAAGCAATAGCTTTCATTAAAGGAGTATGATTTTCTTGATCTGGTTCATTAACGTTTGCAGCTTTTGTTTCAACTAGACGTTTTATTTCTGCTAACTCAACAGTATCGTAATCAACATCATGAAGCGATTCAGCAGAACATAAGGTTGGAAAAACAAACAAGAATAAGATAAAGAATTTAATCATGTGATTTTTCCTTTACAATTTTAAAAAAGGCATAAAGGCAGATTGCTTTTCATGTTCTATTTCATACAACCAACCGGTATGGCGTTCATTGAGCATTTTTGCTTGTTCATCTATTGAAATAGGAGCAGTTTTTTCCGGATAAAATTCTAAACTAATGAATGATTTTTGCATCATATCATAAACGTGGATATGAATAATCATTCCTGTAAACGTTTCAATTAAAACTTCACGAGAAGGTTTTAATAAGTCAGCTGGTGTTTGAACAACGTCAACAAATTGTAAATCTGATACTGTGTCAGATAAACTTTGAATATAGCTTGCCGTATTCAGATATTGGTAATCACTGAATCGAACAGGTCTTAGAGATGCTAGTTCATTTACACGTTGATAAATAACAAATCGAGAATCTTCTGTAATCTTGATGGATTTAACGTCTGATTCATTGACGTGGAATAAAAGGGTATCAAACCAACTGATTTTGTGTGCATATACGTCAAGATATCCACGAACAAGCCAAGATTGAAGCATATCTGGAATACGAACGAAAATGCCTTGTCCATTCCAAGAGACGCCCTGTGTTTTTTTACCGATTAAAAGTTTCAGTAATTCTTCACCGGATGGGTTCATTAAGCTGACAAGGGTAGAATTTGATCCGGAAACGTCTCGATCTTCTACGGAAATATCTGGATAGAATTCAGGAAGAGCTGTTTTTGGTTCAATAATTTCTAATTCGGATAAACCTATTAGCATTTTACGAATTTTTTCACGATTTACAACGTATCCGTTTGCTTCTAATAAAATCCAATCTCCATTTTCTTTTTTTTCAAAAGTCAAATTTTCAAATGGTGTTTCAATTCCAATGACGGTGACATCATTTATTTGGGCAGATAAATTTGGAAACATTTTTTCTCCAAAGTTTTTATTTGAAGAAAGATTAGGGCTACAAATCCAAAAGGTCACTGCTCCAAAAATTGCAATGAGTGTTGCTAAAAATAAAATTTTAAAATGTTGAAACTTCATTTATGAACCTCTCTCATTGTTTTTTTGCGCCAAGCAACGAATAATGCTGCTCCAATCAGTAAGAATGGGACTGCAAAGATATTGATTAAAATAATTTTTGTTTGAAGATCTTGGACGTCTTGAATTAAAATACTTTGAACCTGGCGTAAATTTTTACGAAGTTCAATGATTTTTTGTTTTAGTAAATAAACTTGCTCTAATTCTTCAGAATCAGCCTTTTCTTCATTTTGTTCCGTAGTAAGCATCATTTGTCGTAAATTATTTTGGACAGCTGATAATTCATTTTTTAATTCACGTTCTTGCGTACGATATTTTTTATCAGATTGTTCACGCAAATCGTCCAATACCTTTAGAGGATTATTCCATTGTGATTTTGCACGTAAATCAATTAAAGAAGCTGCTCCAGACAAATTATCAAGAATGTTAATCACAAAGTCGCCATTGTCTGCCATAGCATAGACTTGATCATCTTCTGTTTGTGTTAATACCCAATGAGAATCAGCTAATAAATCACTATCGGCAATTACGATAATGTTTGTCGGTTTGATGGAGGTCGCTAAATGATCTTCTGGTCTCTTTTTCAAAAAATTACGCGTAGGTGCTTTTTCAAAGGCACTTGTTAATTGTCCTTTGATTCTTAAACCAAAAACGTAATTTGTTTTGTCTGATTTAAACATTTTATTTAAGACAGATAAATCAGGGGCAAGAGCCGTTTCGTTTGGATAAGCCATCGCTTCATTTGAAGAATAAAGTAAAGGGGTAATTTCCAAATTTGGTGTTTCTTTTGTGACTGCCAAAGCTCCGGGATAAGCAAGATGAATTGTTTTCAAACTAGCTGTAACAGGATCATTTGGATTCAATTTTTTAACTGCAATCCAAGGTGGAAATTTAATTTCACTATATTGATTTTCAGTTTGTTTCGTTTTGAATCTAGCTTGTTCCATATCGCCGATAAAGTGATTTTTTTCGAGCTGAATTCCCCAATGATCAAATAATCTGTTCATATCTGGAGAAACCATATATTCAGAGTTGCCAGAGGTGATTTCACTTTCTGGTAATGGATCAACCATAATCACAACTGGATTGCCACGCATAATATATTGGTCGATGGCATAAAGCGTTTCTTCAGTAAATTTTTTGGGATTTACAATCATTAAAACGTCAATGTCGGAAGGAATATTTAAGGTTTGACGAGAAATAAAACGAACGTCAAAAATATCGCGCATTAAATTTGTAATTGCCCATTTAGGATAATACTTAGGAAGAGGAGCATTCGGACGACCTTGACCATCAAGTAATAGGGTGCTAATAACACCGATAACAGGGCGTTTTGTTTGAGTTAAGTCTGTGATGTATTTTGTAATATCATACTCTAAAAAGCGTTCGCGTGTTGGATCCAAAAATGAAATAATTCTTTTTCTGTCTACTGAGTTTGAAAGAACAACGCCCATATACATATATTCAGATGAATTACCAACAGGTAAACCTTTTAATCCGTAGGAAAGAGCTTCATCTTCTTGTTTTGAAAATGGTTGAGGATCAATTACTTGTAATTTAATCATACCGTTCGATTTAGCAGCATATTGTTCTAATAATTCCAAAACACGAATAGCATAAGATGAATGTGTTTGAGATGCTTGAGCTAGTTTAGAAGACATAAAAAATTTGATACTGATTTGTTCTTTGATTTCTTTCAATGCTTGCAAAGAACCTTTTGATAAGGAATAAATTCCGGATTGTGTTAAGTCAACACGGTATGATTTAAAGGCAAAAACTGACATAATATTGACGGCAAAAAACAAAAGAATTGCTAAAATTAGGCCATATATGCCAAGTTTGTTATAATCGTATTTTTTCATAATTATACCGCCTTTTTATGATCAAGGACAATTACTGTTGCAAACAAAAATAGTCCGGAACAGGAAATGAAAAACAAAATATCCCGAAAATCAAGAACGCCACGAATCAATGAAGCAAAATGCATCAAGAAACTGAATGATTGTAAGATTTTCAAGACTTTTTCTGTAACAACAGGGGCAAATAAATTCATCAAAGCATCAGATCCAATAAACATTAGCAACATACATAGTGCCATCGAAATGATAAATGAGATAATTTGATTTTTCGTCATTGCGGAAACGCAAGAGCCGACTGATAAAAACGTACCAGCAATCAAAAAAGAAGCTAAATAACTGACAATAATGACGCCGTTATCTGGTTCACCAAGATAATTGATGGTAATCCATACAGGGATTGTCAGAAATAACGCAAGAGCCATAAAACTGAGTGAAGCTAAAAATTTTCCAAGAACAAGTTGTGTTGTTGAAAAAGGCAAGGTCATTAAAAGTTCAATCGTTCCTTGATGGCGTTCTTCTGCCCATAAACGCATTGAAATCGCAGGAATCATTAAAACATATAACCAGGGTTGAAAAGTAAAGAAAGATTGCATATCAGCTTGGTTACGAACGAAAAAATCACCTGCATAGAAGGTTAAAACTGCAGAAAAAATAACGAAAACAATTAAAAAAATCCAAGCAATAGGAGTTGTAAAATATCCTAAAAATTCACGCTTTGTAATTACAAATAAGGGGTTCATTGTTCAGTTCCTTTTTCTTGCATTGTGGTAAAGGCATAAAAAACTTCTTCAAGTCTCCCTTTTTCCATATACATATCAATGACTTTGATGTCTTGTCTGTGTAAAATTTCAACTAAATCAGGAGCAATTTGAGCATGATTTTTGGGAACAATTGCAAATTGGTGAAGGTCATTCGTCTGTTCAGTCATTTCAAAACTTTTTATCGTATTGATTTGTTCAAAAACAGTTTTTGCTCTTTCTGCCTGAAAAGAAGGAATTAGAAAATAAATAGTTTGATGTGTTTGGGATAAGGAAAGTAAATTTCTGGGCGTATCATCTAACACGACTTTTCCCTGGTCAATGATGACTGCACGTGTACAGATAGCTTCAACTTCTTCGAGAACGTGTGTGGAAATAATAATTGCTTTGTTTGCTTTGATTCTTCGAATAAGACTACGAATTTCTTTTTTCTGATTTGGATCAAGTCCTTCTGTGGGTTCATCTAAAATTAAAATTTCAGGATCATGGATTAGTGCTTGAGCTAAACCAACGCGTCTTTTATATCCCTTGGATAAGGTTTCAATCGTTTGGTATAGAACGTTTGTTAGACCGACTTCGTGAATGACTTTATCGATGGCTTTTTCACATTGACTTTCAGAAATTCCACGTGCTTTTGCAATAAAATTTAAGAAATCAATGACAGTCATATCTGGATAAGAAGAGGCTTGTTCAGGCATATAACCAATATGTCTTTTTATTTCGACAGGATTTTCATCAACGTCAATTCCGCAAACGGTTACTTTACCAGCTGATGGCGGTAAAAAACCAGAAATCATACGCATGGTTGTTGTTTTCCCTGCACCATTTGGTCCTAAAAAACCAAGAACTTCGCCAGCTTGAACGTGAAGTGACAAGTCATCAACGGCTTTGAATTTGCCGAACATACGAGTTACATGTTCTAATGTTATCATTTTTCCCTATTCCTTCTTTGGGATAATTTTAGAGATAATAAGTGAAAAATCCCTTAAAATTTACTTTTATTCAAGTTAAATGCAGATTAAAAAAATAGGGAAAATAACGAAAAAGCGGTTTCCATTAATAAAATGTTAATTTAGACTTTAAATTCCCAAAAATTTGTGATATAATACTTCGCGAAACAAAGGAAATCCTAAGTTTCGTGAATTTAGTATTAACTTTAACAATTTAACAGGACATTTAAAAAAATGGCTAAAGAACTTTCTTTTGCAACCGGTGATATAGTGGTTTATCCAACTCACGGTGTAGGAAAGGTTCTAAACATTTCCCGTGATACAATCGCAGGGCAAGAATTAGAACTGATTGCCGTCCATTTTGACAAAGATCGCATGACATTGCGCGTCCCAATGGCAAAAGCAAAAACCTCAGGTTTAAGAAAATTATCAAATAAATCCATTATGGATACAGCTTTAGAAACGTTAAAAACTAAAGCAAAAGTTAAAAAAATGATGTGGAGTCGCCGTCAAGTTGAATACGAAGCAAAAATTAATTCAGGTGACCCAATTGCTATCGCAGAAGTTGTTCGTGATTTATATCGTCCTACACCAAGTGCAGAACAATCCTATAGTGAACGACAAATTTACGAACAAGCATTAGATCGTTTAGCAAATGAATTAGCTGCAATTGATAATACAGATTGCAATGCAGCAACAACAAAATTAAATAAAATTTTATCAGTTGTTTAATTTAAAATAAAAAAAAGGGGATGATTCCCCTTTTTTTATTATTATTCTTAGGTGAAAAGTGTCAGATAAAGAATACGTTCGTTCTCATATTCGTGAAGTTCCTGATTTTCCTAAAAAAGGGATTTTGTTCTTAGATATCACAACGGCTGTCAAAGATAAAAAGGCATTGCAATATATCGTAGATTATTTGGCAGAACAATTTAAAGATCAAAGAATTGATTACGTTGCAGGAATAGAATCTAGAGGTTTTATTTTTGGAACGGCTTTAGCTTTAAAATTAAATGCAGGGTTTGTTTTAATCAGAAAACCAAATAAATTACCAGCTGAAACGATTAAAGAAACTTATTCTTTAGAATATGGAACGGATACGATTGAAATGCATATAGATGCAGTTCAGGCAGGAGATCGTGTTTTAATCGTTGATGATTTATTGGCAACAGGTGGAACGGCGATGGCAGCAGTTCATTTGGTCGAAAAAACAGAAGCAACGGTAGTTAGTACGGCTTTTGTCATTGAATTGGATCCTTTAAAAGGACGTGAAAAAATTGAAAAGACAGGTTGTCCTGTTTGTTCAATGTTGCATTACAATTTAGATTAATTATTTTTTCAATAGAGATGTTGGTGCTTTGAGAGCTTCCGTGTCAGTAGAGTTTTTTTCTACTTTTTTTTCAGTTTGTTGTTCCGGAGGATTATTTTTAAGTACGATTACTTTCTTTTTATATTTTTTATTTACGACTTTTGTTTTTTCAGCAGGGACTTCCTCAGTTTGTCCTGGTTGTACTGATGGAGCATCAGTTTTTTGTTGAACGTTTGTTTTTACGGGTTCTTGGATTGATTCAGAAATCGTTTCTACATTTTTTTCAAGTTGTTGTTCTTGTAAAACAGGGGATTGTTCTGTTGAAATACTGTCATTTTCAGGCAAAGCAGAAGTATCTATATCATCAGAAAAAACAGGTGAAGGAACTTTGTTTTGTTCGATATTATCAATAGCGTCTTTTTCTGTCAGAATAGAGGATTTTTTTTCAATTTTAGATTTTTCTGTATTTTCTTTTGTTAACGTAGCTTTTCGTTTTTCTAATAATTTAGCCCGTTCTTTTATGAATTTTTTCTGTGCCAAAAGAGCTTGTCGTTTTTCAACGGCTTTTTGTTCTAAGAAATTCATCATTCTTTGACGTTCAAGTTCAATCAAATTGCAGTAGTGATTTTCTTTGTTCCAAGTAATATATTTAGGTGTGCAATTTTTTTCTTTTGGAGAACAATTTTTTAAAGGGATGCTTTCACAAGTTTGAATTTCAAGAGCTTTATCTGGTGCAGGGAAAAACAATAGTAGACTTTCACCTGTAAAAATACAGAAAAATAAAACAAATGAAGCTATGATATTTAATCTAAAATTTTTGACTCTGATTAAAAAGTCATAGGTAAAAAAGCCACCAAGAACGAGTAATGCTGTTTCAGAAACAAGGGCAGTCCATAATTGATGTTTTGCGGAAACTAAATTTTTAAATTCTTCTTCTTGATCAAAAATAAGAAAAGTTTTCATCAAGTCAAAATTTTGATTCGTCCATATTTTGCAAATATGACTTAACATATATAACAAAATGCAACAATTAAAGGCAAAGAGCATTACCCAAATTGTTTTTGATAAATATTTTTTTAGTTTACTTTTTTGACTGTAATTCATTTCAAACCTTCAATAATACTTTTAACTTTTTTTGAGTGTAAAAGCAAAGTTTTTATTTAAAGGTTGAGGTTGAAATTGTGTGACAAGATTGATTTTTTTCCCACAGGTTTCAATAAAACTTGGAATAGGAAAGAGATTTAATTTCGTTTCCAAAGATAAATTTTTTTGTTTAAAAACATTGAAATAAAATTGTTCAAATAAGATGCGAACTTGTTTTTTTGTATAAGGTGAAAAAGTTGGTAATCCGTTAAAACGCTTTAAAGGTGTATAACAAGTAACGCACCCTTCTGGTTTTACTAATAAACTAATCGTTTTTATAAATTGTTCTGGAAAAGGGACGTATTCTAAAGCGTGAATTAAAATTATATTTTGAAATGAATGTGGGGGCAGTGATGAAAAATTAAACATCAAATCAAGTCGATTTTCAAAAGTTGAATCATTTGAAATAATCAAATCTGCTTTTGATAGGTTTATTTTTTTATAAAGGTCTTGACCAATGGGAGTTTCATAAAACTTCGACATGATTCAATTCTTTTTTCATAATTAAAGCATCAATTTTTTCAGTTCCATGCACATAATAATTAGGGCGTTTTCCTACGGTTTCGAAACCTGTTCTTTGATAAACGTCTATGGCATGAGGATTGTTGACGGCTACTTCTAAAAAAACATTTTCAATGCCTTGTTGCTTTAAATAATCAAGTGCATTTTTCATCAACGTATCAGAAATATGTTTACCACGATATTCCGGTATAATTCCAAATGTTACAATATCAGCGTCAATGCTAAATGCGAAAATGAGTAAACCAACAGGAATTTCATTTTCAAATGCAATAAAACCAATAGAACCTGGCAAAAGTAAAGTTTGACGCATCATTGATTCATTCCATGCTTTTGTAAAACAGGAATGATGAAGTGTCGCATACGTTTCAGACCATTCTGCACCACAAATTACGATATCAGTCATCTTATTTCACTGTTACATCTGCTGGGCGTAAATACAAGGGAGGAGGATTGGAAAAACTAGGCGTTTGTTTTTCTGCATATAAGGCAATATATGTCGCAGTTGGCATAGAAACATATTTAGTTTTCAAATTTGTTTCCGTTGATAATCTTTCCGTTCCATTTCCGATAAAAGTAAAGTCGGTATATTGTTTCAAATCATCTGCCAAAGCAACCATTCCCTCACCGATGGATTTGCCGTTTTCAAATAATTGGACATAGTAATCTTCACGTTTTGTTTCTAAGACGACGCCAATTTTTCCTTTTGGATTTTGAAAAGCTAGTAAATCTAGCAAAGAAACTCCTACCATTGGTTTATGGGCAGTCATTGCTAATCCATTGGCAGTGGCTAACCCGATACGAACTCCTGTAAAGGATCCTGGTCCTGTAGAAACGGCAATACAATCTAATTCATCAAAAGAATGATTTGCCATTATTTTTGAAACCATATTTATTAAATTTTCAGCTTGTCCACGTTCCATTTCAACGGAAAGTTCTTGAATAACTTTTCCTGAGTCAGTTAAGGCAACGGAACAATTTTGATGAGCACAATCAATGGCGAGTATCATTTTTTAATCCACGTTTTCTAAAAATAACTTATCAAGCTGATTCCGTTCTGTATCGTCATATCCTTTCTTTTTCTTTTTAGGATTTTCAACTTTAGGAGCATTTAGCGTTTCAAATAAATCTTCAGCTGTTTTTACAATACCTGCTTTGATTGAATCGGCAGGACGATCTTCGATATTTTGATTTTCAAGAGCAATTTTTTCTATTGCTTCTATTTCTTCCATCAGCAAATCTTCAGTTGTTTTCTTCTTCTTTTTTTGTTTTTTTGATTTATCTTTTTTAGAAGTTTTTTTGGCTTCTTTTTTCTTTACGTCCTTTTTATCTTCATCTTTTTCTTTTAATTCTTTTTTCTGATTCAGTAATTTGATCAAAGCATCTAATTTGTCTTGTTCATCCAGTTTTTTCGTTGGATTATCAAATAATGATTCAGGCAATTGTTCCTTAACGTTATCTGTTACTTTTTCGAGATAAACGAATAATTTGCTTTCTTTTTCGAATTGTTCCAAAGATTTTGGAGCTAATGTCATTACGAAGAAATAAATGAGAACTAAAATAACTAAACCACGAAGAAGTCCGAATAAAAGTCCAAGAACGTGATCAATTTTATTCAAACAGCTTCTTTTTATTTTTTCTGTTAAATGATTAAAAACAATTGTTAAAACGGATAAAATTAAAATGGTTGAAATAATGCAAGAGGCCAAATTTGAAATAATAGGATTTGAAATATATTTGGATGAAACAGGTTCAAGGACAGGCATTAAATAAACGCCAAGTGTCGTTGCGACAAACCAAGCACCTAATCCCAACATTTCAGAGGCAAAACCACGCGTTGTAGATAACAATGCAGAAATAAGTAAGGTAAAAACGATAAAAAAGTCTATTCCGCAAATACTATCCATTTGAATTATTCTCCTGTAATCCAAACATACCTACTAAAGTTTTTAAATGTCCGATTTCGGTTGTTTTGAAAAGATTATCGTCTGTTTTTATTGATTTTTTATTAACATTTTTGGGTGGAGCAAAAGCTCGTGTAAAACCCATTTTGTGAGCTTCTTTTAATCTTAAATCTGGTTGAGGAACGGCACGCACTTCACCTGATAAACCAATTTCACCAAAGATGACGGCATCTGCAGGAACAGGAATATTGGAAGTGCTGGATAATAAAGCAGCAGCGACAGCTAAATCAGCAGCAGGTTCCGTAATTTTTATTCCACCAGCAACGTTTAAAAAAACGTCTTTTCCAGAAAAAGGTATTCCACAACGGGCTTCAAGAACAGCTAAAACCATATTTAAACGGGAAGAATCCCATCCAACAACAGAGCGTCTTGGTGATGCACCACCAGGTGCAACGAGGGCTTGAATTTCAACCAGTAAAGGACGAGAGCCTTCAATTCCTGAATAAACGCAACTGCCTGAAATATTTCCACGCCTTTCTGCTAAAAAGAGGGCCGATGGATTTGGAACTTCAACCAATCCTTTTTCTGTCATTTCAAAAACACCGATTTCATCTGTTGCCCCAAATCTGTTTTTGACTGAACGAAGAATGCGGAAGTGGTGTCCTCGGTCTCCTTCAAAGTATAAAACGGCATCAACCATGTGTTCTAGCACACGAGGACCAGCAAGTGAGCCATCTTTTGTGACGTGTCCAACTAAGAAAATTGCAAAACCGCGTCTTTTTGCAAGGCGAATAAGTTCGTTTCCGCAGGCACGGACCTGACTGACTGTGCCAGGGGCACTTTCAATCGTATCAATGAACATTGTCTGAATAGAGTCAATAATAACGACGTCTGGAGCGTCGCCAGTATCAAGTGTAGCAACTATATCACGCACGTTCATGGCACTGGCGAGTTCAACGTTTGATTTTGCTACGCCAAGACGGGAAGCACGCAAGCGAACTTGATCAACAGATTCTTCACCTGAAATATAAACGCAACGAACAGGAGCCCCATTTTGATTTGCGACTTTTGATAAAGCTGCAGTCAGTTGAAGTAAAAGAGTTGATTTTCCAATTCCAGGGTCTCCGCCAATCAGTAAAACAGAGCCGGCAATTAAACCACCACCACAAACGCGGTCAAGTTCAGAGATGCCAGATTTTAAACGAAATGACGTTTCAGGAACGCCGTCGAGAGATGAAAAAGTAATTTGTCTGCCACCTTTACCACCAGTAGATTGCGGTAAGGCTTGTTGAGTTTCTTCTTCAATAATTGTATTCCATGAACCACAAGCTTCGCATTTCCCAGACCAGCGGTGAGAAACAGCTCCACAATTTTGACAAACGAATTGACTTGTTTTTTTCAACTTTTTATTTCCATTTGAATAGGACCTTCAGCGCGTCCGTTTACAAATTGCTGAATGTAAGGGTTATCGGTTGAATTGATTTCTGCAACTGAACCTTGCCAAATGATTTTTCCCTTGTAAAGCATGGCAACACGATCTGCTATTTTACGAACAGAGCTCATGTCATGAGTGATTGTAATAGCCGTTGCACCAAGATTTGTTACGCAATCTCGAATTAAATTATTGATGACGTCTGACATAATGGGATCAAGACCTGTTGTTGGTTCATCAAAGAAAATCAATTCCGGATTGGTTGCGATGGCACGAGCTAAACCTATTCTTTTTTTCATCCCACCGGAAACTTCATCTGGATATAAATTTGCAACGTCAGGCGTTAAACCAACTTGACGAAGTTTTTCAATAGCAATTTCTTTTGCTTCAGATTTTTTCATTTTTTTACCTTCGACTAAACCGAAGGCAACGTTTTCCCAAATATTCAAGCTGTCAAACAGCGCAGCTCCCTGAAAGAGCATACTTGTTTTTTGATTGATTTGTTCTAATTGTCGTTCGCTCATGCCAACAATTTCTGTGCCATCAACTTTAATTGAACCAGAATCAGGAACGAGTAAACCTTGAATACATTTGATGGTGACAGATTTTCCTGTTCCAGAGCCACCAATAATAACAAGAGATTCTCCTTTTTTGACAGATAAATCAACCCTATCTAATACTTTTTTAGGGCCGAATGCTTTTTTGACGTTCGTCATTTCAACTTTAAATTCAGTCATTTTGATTTACCTTGCAAAAAAGAGTTCTGTGAGCCAGTAATTTGAAACTAATATCAAGATGGAAGATGCTACTACTGCATTTGTTGTTGCAGAACCAACACCTTCAGCTCCACCACGAGAATGGTATCCGTTATAACATCCTAACATTGTGACGATGAACCCAAAAACGCTAGCTTTTGTCATACCTGAGTAAATATCAATGGAACGCAAAAAATTCCAAGTGTTGCGTAAGTAATTTGCACTGTTGAAATCGAGTTTATAAATACTGATAAGATAACCGCCAAAGATGCCAATAATATCCCCAATTAAAACAAGAACGGGTAACATGAATATTCCTGCTAATACACGAGGAACAATCAAGTATTTGTAAGGATTAGTCGATAACGTCGTTAAAGCATCGATTTGTTCAGTTACGCGCATTGTTCCAATTTCGGCAGCCATACGAGCACCAACACGACCAGCAACCATTAACGCTGCCAATACAGGACCTAATTCACGTGTAATTGTCAATTCAACGACGGAAGCGACAACTCCTTCGCTTGAAAAAGAAGAAAGACCGGAATAGCTTTGTAAAGCAATTACCATTCCTGAAAATAAAGTCGTTAAAGCAACAACAGGTAGTGAATAAAACCCGATTTCAATCATTTGGTTCAATAATGACTTGAAGTAAAAAGGAGGTTTTACGCAGTGAGATAAAGTTTTTGTCATAAACAGAGCAAGTTCACCTGTGGAACGCAAAAACTTAAGTGTTACGCGACCTGTTGAAGCAAAAATCATACTTCTTCGTCTCCTTCATAAATACGATAATATCTGTTAGATAAATTTGTCAGCAATTCATAGTGAATAGTTCCTGCAGATTTGGCAACATCAAAAATAGATAAATGTTCTCCAAAAATTTCAGCAGTAGGTGTTGTTTTTAAAATATCTTCTGGAATTTCACTTACATCAACAGTTGTTAGATCCATTGAAATTTTTCCAATGATAGGACATTTATATCCTGCGATATAAACAAATCCTTTATTTCCTAGTGTTCTAGGATAGCCGTCTCCATAACCAATCGCTAAGGTTGCAATTTTTGTTTCTTTTTCAATTTTGTATGTTGCCCCATAACCGACAGTTTGTCCTGGATGAGCTGTTTGAATTTGTAAAATTTTTGCATCTAATGAAATCGCATGATCATATAGACCAACACCATAGCGGATTAAATCACAATAAAATTCGTTGTTTTCTAATCGAGATCCATCTGTCGCCGATAAACTACATTTAAATTGCCCAAAAATTTTTCTTAGCTGTGCTACTTTTTGTTTAAATAGAGCTAATTGTTTTTCTGATTTCGGATTTTGTAATTCATCACCACAAGCCAAATGACTTATCACCAAACGAACATCTAAATGTGAAAATTGATTTGAATGAGAAATAATGAAGTCAATATTTTCTTGAGTTAAGCCAAGACGTGTCATTCCCGTATCAAGGTGTAAAGCACAAGCGTACTTTTTATTTTCTTTATCTCCTAAATGGTTCCAATATTCAACTTGTTCTAGTGTTGCTAAAACAGGTGTAATTTCACCATTAAAGAAATCAAGTTCTGTACGAGGAAAAATACCATGTAAAGTATAAATTTCAGCATCTGGAGCAACAGAACGAATATCTATAGCTTCATGAATATATGCAGTAAAAAAATGACGACATCCTGCTTTGTATAAAGCAGAAGCTATCTTTTTTGACCCAAGTCCATATGCATTCGTTTTTAAAACAGCGCCAGTGAAAGCAGGAGAAACCCTTTTTTGAGCTTCTTTCCAATTTTCAGCAATTTGACGCAAATTGATGGTCAAAAATGCACCGGCAGAATTAGGGGTTATAGACATTGTTCCATAGCCTTTATAGCGTCAGCTTTTTTAGATAAGTTTGATCCACCTGCTTGAGCCATATCAGGACGTCCACCGCCACCTTTTCCATCTGTTGCAGCACTTGCAGCTTTGACAAGATCAACAGCTGAAATTTTTGATGTTAAATCTTCGGTCACACCAGCAACGATAGAAAGTTTTCCTTCTGTTTCGCAAACAAGACCAACGACACCAGAGCCAAGTTCTTTTTTCATTTCATCTGCCATGCCTTTGAGTTCTTTTGCAGGAATATCAGATAAAATTTTACCAACAAATTTAATGCCATTTATTTCTTTGACGTCAGCTGTTGCTTTTTCGCCACCTGTTGCTAATTTTTTGCGTAAATCAGAAATTTCACGATCTGCCTTTTTGCGATCTTCATTCATAGCAACTAAACGTTCTGGCAATTCAGCAGGAGACGTTTTTATTGTAGATGCGGCTTTGACTAATAATTCTGATTGAGAACGAGCATAGTTCAAAGCTGCCATTCCTGCAACAGCTTCGATACGACGAACGCCTGCAGCCAGAGATGATTCAGAAACAATACGGAAAGAACCGATGTCACCCATTCTGGAAACGTGTGTACCACCACACAATTCAACGGAAACTTTCATAAAGTCATCTCCCATAGAAACGACACGAACTTCGTCACCGTATTTTTCACCAAACAAAGCCATAGCACCTAATGCAATAGCTTGATCTGGCGTAGAAATTGTTGTGATGACAGGTAAATTACGTAAAATGTTTTTATTAACTTCATTTTCAACCTGTAACAATTCATCTGGTGTAATTGCACGAGGTTGTGAAAAGTCAAAACGCATACCATCTGCGTGAACAGAAGAACCTTTTTGAGTTACATGTTCACCTAAAACTTTACGCAAAGCTGCTTGTAATAAGTGTGTTACAGAGTGATGACGAGCAATAGCTTGACGACGATCAAGATCAATTTTGGCTGTTAAATTATCACCAACTTTAATTTCTCCTGCTTCAATTTTACCGATATGAACGGTTAAGGCAGATAATTTTTTCTGTGAATCAGAAACTGTCATTTTGAAAGAGCTATTTGACAACGTTCCTGTATCACCTGTTTGTCCACCCATTTCACCATAGAAAGGTGTTTGGTTCAAGACAATAGATGCTGTTTGACCAGCTGTTGCTTTATCTGTTTGTTTTCCATCAACAACGATGGCAACGACAGAACAATCAGCTTCATTTTGAGTATAACCCAAAAATTCGGTAGAACCTGTTTTTTCTTTGATATCAAACCAAACGGCATCTGTTGCTGTTTCGCCAGAACCAGCCCAAGCCTTACGAGCTTCAGCTTTTTGGCGTTCCATAGCAGCGTTAAATTCATCCGTATTCACAGCAATGTTTTTAGAACGCAAAGCATCTTGTGTTAAATCCAATGGGAAGCCATAGGTATCATATAATTTGAAAGCAACTTCACCAGACAAGCTGTCACCTGCAGACAAATGACCGGCTTCAGCATCCAATAACTTCAGACCACGATCAAGGGTTTGTTTGAAGCGGGTTTCTTCCAATTTAAGTGTTTCTGTAATCAATGCTTGAGCACGAACAAGTTCAGGGAAAGCTTCACCCATCAAACGAACGAGAGCTGGAACAAGTTGATACATCAAAGGTTCACGGCATCCCATCAAATGAGCATGACGCATTGCACGACGCATAATACGACGCAAAACGTAACCACGTCCTTCATTTGAAGGCAATACGCCGTCAGCAATCAAGAAACTGGATGAGCGTAAGTGATCTGCGATAATACGCAATGACATCTTGAATTCGCCATAAGGTTCAACGTTTGCCGTTGCAGCAGCTGTCATAATCAAGCTTTTCAAAATATCTGTTTCATAGTTGTCGTTTGTTCCCATCAAAACGGCAGCCATTCTTTCTAACCCCATACCTGTGTCAATACAAGGATGAGGCAAGTCAGTTAAGCGACCGTCTGCAAACATTTCGTTTTGCATAAAGACAAGGTTCCAAATTTCAACGAAACGGTCACCATCTTCGTCAGGAGATCCTGGAGGGCCACCTTGAATGTGTTCCCCATGGTCATAGAAAATTTCACTGCAAGGACCACAAGGACCTGTGTCCCCCATCATCCAAAAATTATCTTTTGTGGAAATACGGATAATGCGTTCATCTGGCAAACCTGCAATTTTTTTCCATAATTTATAGGCTTCGTCATCTGTATGATAAACAGTTGCCGTTAATTTTTCTTTTGGTAAACCAAATTCTTTCGTAACAACGTCCCATGCAAATTTGATAGCGTCTTCTTTGAAATAATCACCAAAACTCCAGTTTCCAAGCATTTCAAAGAAAGTGTGGTGACGAACTGTATATCCAACGTTATCTAAATCGTTGTGTTTTCCACCGGCACGAACGCATTTTTGGTCAGAAGCAGCGCGTACGTAAGGACGTTTTTCCATTCCTGTAAAAACGTTTTTAAATTGCACCATTCCAGAGTTTGTAAACATTAAACTTGGATCGTTGTGTGGAACGAGAGAACTGGATTGAACGATTTCGTGTCCTTGTTTCTTGAAATAATTCAAAAAAGTAGAACGAATTTCACTGGTTTTCATCATAAAATTTTGCCTTCATATTAAAAAATTTGACGCATTATACTCTTTTGCCAATGGGATATAAACAAATTTCTTTAAATTTTTATAAATTTATGAGAGGAACGGAGAATAATTCTTCTGAGAATTTAAAGAAAGATATGTAGATGAACAATTCTAAGTTTAGATTAATCAGGGAAAACGGTGGCTTTGTCAAAGAAAACATGGACCCACATGATCACGATAACAAGAAGGATGAGTACTGTTACAGCAATTCCTGCTATTCTTCTGCTAACGTCATAAGAACTGACTTCTTTTTTTTCTTTTTTTTGTTCCATGTTTTTAGGACCTTAAAAATTTATTTAGGGAAAAATTAGCACACTTTTTTTGTTTTTCAAGATTTTGAATAAATACTTTATCTTTTTTTTTATTTTAATATGATGATTTTTATCAAATGAAAGGGAAAATAATGTTAATTGAAAGAGAAAATTCTGTTTTAGTGATTATAGACGTTCAAGAACGATTGTTACCTGTTATGCATCATTCAAGAGAAGTGATAGATAATTGTTGTGCTTTGTTGCGTGGAGCTGATATTTTAAAAATGCCAGTCATTATTACAGAACAATATCCCAAAGGTTTGGGACCAACGATGATTGATTTGCGTGAAGTTCAACCCGCTGATACGCAAGTTATCAGTAAAACTACTCTGTCTGCTTTGTTGGAACCATCTTTTAAACAAGCAGTTTCTGGGAAAAAACAAATTATTATTGCAGGAATTGAAAAACATATTTGCGTTTTACAGACTGCAGTTGAATTAAAACAGGCTGGACATGACGTTTTTGTTGTTGAAGATGCTTGTTCAACCAGAACGGCTTTAAATGAAAATTTGGCAACGTTCCGTTTTCAAGCAGAGGGAATTATTCCTGTTTCAACGGAAATGGTTTTGTTTGAATGGTTGCGGGTTTCAGGAACAACAGAATTTAAAGAAATTCAAAATAAAATTATCAGATAATGAAAAAGCCCCTTTTTTTAGGGGCTTTTTAAATAGAGATTATTCACTGATGTTGATTGAACCACCTGCAGGAGGATTTGTTTCCATTTCTGCTTTCGCACGATTGACGCTTTGTTCATTCAATCCTTTGGCAATATTCATATTAATGCTGATTAAGATATCTAAATCTTTTGCTTCAGGTTTTGCCATAATTTTAAAAGTATGTTTAAAAATAAAGTGAGCCAAATTGAAAACGTTTTGTTTTATTTCAAAAGGAAGAGGATTTGATTGTTCTGTGGCGTCACTAACTAAAATGGTCCACAATTTACGATTTAAATCTAATGCTTCGTCTAATTGTTCACGAGAAACAGGCCAATTTTCTTTGCAGACGTTTAATCTTCCTGCTGTTCTGACTAAAGCACGAGCTTCGAGTTCATTTTGAGGCATTGCTGTTGCTTCTGATGTTGCATAAGGATTTGTGTTCATAAATTTAATCTCCTACTTGTGATAATTTTTAAATATGATACATTCAGTTAGTTAAAAATTCATCAAGGATTATACCATGAAATTTAAATTATTTCCAATCAAAAGACTTTTTCAGATTATTTTTTTGTCGCTCTTTGTAGCAATCGTGTCATTTGATGCCAGTGCAGCTTTTGATGAAAATACAAATAAAAGAAAAATTTCAAAAAAGCAGTTGGAACTTTTGCTTGGTTTGTGTGGTGGTGGTAGCGATCTTGGTTCATTTAATATAGCTGCTTATGGAAAATATCCGCCTTTTTCATGGAAAGTTCAAAATGATGCCCAAAAAAAGTATGAAGGTTTTGTTCCGGAAATCGTTCATAAAGCTTTAAATGATATCGGAATTAAAAAAATTCATGAAAATTTTTATGACAGTACAGAAGATATGTTGAAAGATGCAACGCTGGGAAAAATTGATATTATCTTCACAACTTCTTATGATGCCAGAACAATAAAAGTAATGGATTTAATTTATCCAGCATATTTTGGAAATCCGATTAGTTTAATCAGTCGAAAAGATAATATCATTCAAGATGATCAATTAAGTGGAAAAATAGGGGCAATTATTGTAAGTGAAGGTTTGGGTGGAATGATTTCTGGAATTTTGCCAACAGACGCAAAGTTGATGGAAGTTGAAGATTTTAACGTTGCTTATAAAAAATTGTTATCAAAAGAAATTGATTTTATTGTTGCTGGAAAATATTTGGCAATGTCTGAGGCTTCAGCTTTAGGAATTAAAAACAGAATTTCTATTCCAAATAAAAATTTTAAAACCAATAAAATTTTTGCAGGTTTTTCAAAAGTAAGTAAATGCCATTATTTTAAAGAAGGATTTGAAAATGCTTTTAAAAAATATTTTGAAGATAAAGATGCTTCAAGAGATAGAATGAAAAAGGCAATTGAATCTTGGGCTGATTATAAAAAGCAAAGTGGTGATTTAGTTGAAATGCCAGCAGACGAAACTGAGCAACCAGCAACAGATTCAGAAAATAAAACAGATGAAATAACAGAAGAAACGACTGAACAAGTAGCTGAACAAACAGAAGTTACTGTTGAACAAAATAAAGAAGTCGTTGCTGAAGAAAAAGCACCTGTTGAAGAAAAACAAGCAGAACCTGTCGTTCAGCAACCTGCAGAAGTTATTCCAGCAAGACCTCCTGTTTTTAGAAAACCGGGTGAACCAGCTCCTGCTCCTGTTCGTCCTGCCGTCATAGGAGGACAAGGAAAACAATTTCCTGCACCAACAAATGCTCCAGTTCGTCCACCCGTTTTTAAACGACCGGTAGAAGGAAAATAAGAAAAATAAAAAGGGGCAAATTTTTGCCCCTTTAAATTTTTTAAGATAATTTTTATTAGAAAGAATATCTTACACCAACCAAAACTTCATTTGTTTTGAGTTTTGCTTTAATGTTTGAATGGTAATCTTCATCAATTTCTTTTTTTCTAACTGAACCGTAGTCCATATAGCGGTAGCCAACGTCTATAGCCATATTGTCGCAAACGTCATAGGTAACACCAGCACCAACTTGCCATGCGAAAGAGTTATCAGATTCTTTTATAGTACTGTCTACCAATTTCATCTTGTTATGAGAAAGACCAACACCAACACCAACGTATGGGGTAAAACCATTGTTTGTAAAGAGGTCATAGTAACCATTCAACATAATAGTTTTTGTTTTAAATGAATTTTTCCAAGAATCTGTTGATCCATCATCTTCATCAAAGTCAGAATGTCTTTCTGAAAATTTATCATTCCATCCAAATTCTAATTCAGAGCGGATTGCATCAAATTTAGCACCGACGGCAACACGAACACCATAGGTATGGTCATTGAATTTATATTTTCCAACAGAAGTACCTTCATCATCAGTTTCTTCACCTCTTACAGAAGACATGGATGTTTTAGCATAAGCGCCTTTTACAGAAACGTAAGGTTTGAAATTTGATTCAGCTTGAACTTCTTTTGTTTGAACAGGAGCTTTTGCTGTTGCTTTTTTTTTGAGCTGGAGTAGCATTTGCTGTTGCTGTGAATGCGATTAAAGCTACGGTAGCCAATAAAAATTTTTTCATAAAAATCCTTTCATTGTTAGTTTTAGGATGATTTTTTCATCCGAAACAAATTATACCAAAATTAAGGTAAAAAATCAAAATTTATTTACAAATGGTTAATTTGAGTGACTGGGAATTGATTTTTAATAAGGAAAATCGTTAAAAACAGTTTGACTTATATTGGGAAAAGCAATACTTTTTTTCTTAACCAAAAGAAAAACCCTCGATGAAACGAGGGTCTTAATGGTGCGGAAAGCGGGACTTGAACCCGCACGAGGACAAAGCCTCAACAGATTTTAAGTCTGTTGTGTCTACCATTCCACCATATCCGCGAAATGAAAAACAGGTACTATTTACCACAAGGATTTTAAAATGAAAACATTATTTTTAATTTTTTTTACTTTTTTTTGTTTTGCCTGTTCATCAACGACCGAAAGTCGTTATAAATCCTTGCTTTTTGGAGGTAACTCAGCTTTGATTTATTTTCATTATAATCAGACGGGATTAACTGAAAAAAATGAAAAAATAGAAGATGAATCAATTGAAAAACTCAGAAAATTTGTCGATTCTGCAGGGATTCATCGTAATTTTGCTGTCGTTGGCTTTATTTCTCATCAAGGAACTCCACAAGCTCAAATGATGTTAGCTGCAAAACGAATCCGTTCTGTTTATCAATTTATGATTGAAATGGGTGTTGAAGATAATCAAATCTATCCTTTTTTAGAGTCAGATGAAGAAGGCGTTGGTTATGATAATCCAACGAGTTTGAAAGATGAACGCTATTTAGTTTTAGTTAAAGTAATTGAAGATTAATAAAATTATTTTTCAAACTGAACAACTTTTGAAATTTTTCCGATTTGAATTTTTGCATTGGATGCTGTCGATGGTGGACGGCCAGATTGCATTGTTACTGTCTTTTCTTCACCAGGTTTGAGCATCGTTTTTTCAAAGGTTAATGGTGATTTGCTCATAATGAAATCTCGGTCGTTTCTGAATTCGACATCAACGTCATTTAATTCAATTGTATCATTAGATACGTTTTGTAAAACAGTAGTTACTTGAAGCGTTGTGACATAGTCGATTTCAACGAATTTGAAACTGAGAGATTTTATTTGGAGAGGATATTTGCTGAACGGGTGGAAAAAGAAAGCATACGATCCTAAACAGATTAAAGTGATGATGGTGTAAAGAAGAGGACGCAATTTTTTCAGGTATTGCTGTTCTTTTTTAGATTCGTCAACTTTGAAAACGTTTTTGATCGGTTTTATTTCAGGTTCATTCGCAGAAAAATTAAGTGTTTCAGGAAAAGTTTCGTTTGGATCCGTAATAGAATCTTTGAATTTTTCTTCAGCAAGTTTTTCTTCTGATAAATTTTCTTTTTCAGCTTTAAACTGAGCGATAATTTCTTCTTTATCTGGTTCCAATTTCCAGGTTTTCCCACATTTTGAACAATGAGCCTGTGCCATAATCATATAATCTGGCAATCTATATTTTGTTTTACATTGTGGACAAATCAGTAACATTCGACTTCCTTTTTTAACGATTAATGATTATAATAGCAAAAATATTAAAATAAGTTAAAGGATTTCTTTTTTTGGAATATATCATTGAATTTGAATCCGTTGGATTGCGTTACGGACAAGGGGCAGAAGTTTTAAAAGACGTTTCTTTTGGTTTGCCAGTAGGGTCTTTTCACTATTTAACAGGGGAAAGTGGTGCTGGAAAAACGTCATTGTTGAGTTTACTTTATTTGGCTCAACCGCAAACGCGTGGAAACGTTCGTTTGTTCGGGCGTTCTATTCAGTCTGTTTCTCGTAATGATTTGCCTAATTTTCGCAGAAAAATAGGTGTTGTATTTCAAGATTTCAGATTATTGGATCATTTGTCCTGCATTGATAACGTTGCTTTACCATTGCGTGTTGCAGGTTTAGATGAAAATGAAGTTCAAAAACGGGTTAAAGAATTACTGATTTGGGTAGGATTAGGAAACCAGTTAAAATCAAAGCCTCCCGTTTTAGCAGGGGGACAAAAACAATGTGTTGCGATTGCCCGCGCTGTAATTAATCGACCGGATTTATTAGTTGCTGATGAACCAACGGGAAATTTGGATGAAAAATCAGCAAGCCGAGTAATGCGGTTGTTCTTTGAACTGAATAAACGAGGGACCTCGGTTATCGTTGCAACGCATAATGAAAATATTATCAAAGAATTTCCTGCTCCTCGAATGCATTTAGCTAATGGTAAATTGGATATTTTCCCAGCTGGATTTGTGCCAGAAAGGGGGCAATCATGATTTTAAAAAGACGCCCGAGTGATCTTCCTCTTTCAAAAGATGCTATTGCATGGTTTTTACCATGGATGGCGATGTTAATGGTTTTTTTTGCTACGCTAACGATGGCAATGACCTTATCCATTAATACGATGTTGGTTAAATGGACTCAATCCGTTTCAGGATCAATTACAATTCAAGTTCTTCCAACGGAAGGTGATGATGGAATTGATAAACGCCAAACGCGAATTGAAACGGAAGAAGCTCTTTCTTTATTGAGAAATACACCAGGGGTTGCTTCGGCAAACTTGTTGACAGATCATCAAATGCAAAATTTATTAAAACCTTGGTTGGGTGAAAGCGTTCCTTTGGAAGATTTGCCACTCCCTTCGTTGATAGACGTTCAGTTGTTAGATGGAGTTGACGTCGATTTAGACAATTTGCGTAATTTGCTACGACAAAAAGCTCCAAATGCCTCGATTGACGTTCATAAAAAATGGCTTGGAAAATTAATTCGAGTTGCTCGAAAATTAGATTATTTTGTGTCAGCTTTATTAGCTTTGATTATTTCAACGACGTCAATTATTGTGATTTACGTTTCATGTTCATCTTTAGCTGTTCATAAGCCGGTGATTGAACTACTTCATTTAATTGGAGCAAGGGATGATTATATTGCAAAACAATATGCAATTCGAACTTTGATTTTGTCTTCTGTCGGTTCAGTCGTTGGTTTTATATTTGTTTTACCTATTATCAATTTTTTCAGTAAAATTTTTACGGATATTCAGGCGGGATTGTTGGCTGAAGTCGGATTAACTCCGTTTGCATGGTTCTTGTTGATTTTAATTCCAATTTTATCTATCATACTATCAACATTAACTGCATATTTGACAGTTCAAAGAACGTTGCGGAAACTTTTATGAAGAAAAAAATAGCATTAATCTTTGTTGGTATTTTTTTGTCAGGGTTGATTTTTTTCGGCGTTAGAGCATGTTTGTTAAATGAACCAGAATTGGTTGAAGAGGCAGATGCAATTGTTGCTTTGACTGGTGGAAAAAATAGAATTGCCGTTGCCGTTGATTTGTTGCGTCAAAAAAAAGCGAGAAAATTATTTATTTCCGGTGTGCATAAAGACGTCGGTTGGATTGATTTATCTAAAACGCTAGAAAGTTTACCGCAAGAATTAGCTGACGAAATTACTTTGGGACATATAGCTTGCGATACAAAGGGTAATGCTTTGGAAAGTAAGGATTGGATTGAACGAAATCAATTTAAAAAAGTTATTTTAGTCACAGCAAAATACCATTTAGCTCGCAGTATGACGGAATTCAAATTTGTTTTACCGGACGTTGAAATTATTCCATATCCTGTTACTCCATCACAATTTAAAACAAATTTGTTTAGATCTGCTCAACTAATTTTTATGGAATATACAAAATTTTTAATGATACAAATTCTTCATTTTTTTAAAATTGAATCTATTCAAGTCAAGCTACAAAAGGATTGCGTTCAATGATATATTTTCGCTCATTGTTGTTTAATGCATACTATTTTATCATTACTCTGCTTACCAGTATATGTATTTTACTCTTTTGTTGGATGCCTCACGCTTTTATTGGAGCTTGTTGGGGAAAAATGATTTGTTTAGGGGCTAAATGGATTGTTGGAATAACAGTTGAATTTAGAGGATTGGAAAATATTCCAAAGGACGGAAAATATATCGTGGCTTCAAAACATGAATCAGCGATGGAAACAATGTTACTTTACATGTTGTTCCCCAAAATGGTTTATATTTTAAAACGCGAATTAACGTTTATTCCTGTTTTTGGACAAGCTTTGTGGGGAATGGGATGTATTCCAATTAACAGGGGTGGTGGTGCAAAAACGTTGAAATCAATGACAAAAGCAGTTGTTGCAAAAATTGAAAAAAATAAACCTGTCGTGATTTTTCCGGAAGGAACTCGTCGTGCACCAACCGATGAACCAATGTATAACACAGGCGTAGCATTTTTATATTCTCAGGTAAAAGTGCCGGTTGTTCCTGTTGCTTTGAATACGGGGCTTTTTTGGAGTAAAAAGGCATTTGTTAAAAAAGCAGGAAAAGTGGTTGTGTCCGTTTTACCTCCGATTCAACCAGGGTTAAATAAAACTGAATTTATGAAAGTTTTACAAGATTCAATTGAATCTGAATGTAAAAAATTAATATAAAATTTTTTCTTGTATTTCAATAAGTTATAGGATACTTTTCCTCTTTTAAGTATAGAAAAGTAAATAAATCGTATACAATGTAGTGTAAAGGTGTTATATTGGATTCGTATAGAGGTGTCAAAATGACAGAATATTTTGAAAAAGACGAAGATCTTGAAACCGTTGAATTAACGGAAGAAGAATTGGAAATCGTTGTTGGCGGTATTGCCAGAACAATGATGCCAACCTTTGCCGTTGCCGACGATATGATGGATTTCGACGAAATAAAAGGCATATTACAGGAACGCCCGGATTCCGAAGAATAATTGGGGTTTCTGTTCATTTTTATTTGCAGTTTTCCTTGACTGACAAACGTTGTTTTGTCGGTTTTTTTATTTGTAAAAAATAGCAATATCTTTTTTTTTATGTGATTTTGATATTACCTTATCTCAATTAACATTTTTATTTACCTCTAAAGAATAATTTTTTTTTCAAGAAGTTAATTGTTTTTACAACATTAAATTATTTCAGGGAATAACTCTCTAGTAATTGCTCTAAATTTGAATTTTTAAACTTTAAATTCAAAAAAAATAAAAAAAAGCTTGAAAGTATATAAAATCTTTGCTATCTAACATTTAACATTCTTGTATTTTATAAGGGTGGGGCCAAAAGCCCCGCTTTTTTTTATAGGAGAAATTGATGACGGTATATGATACCTTAAATTCTTTGATTGAACCGGTTTGTAACGAACTGGGGTATGACGTTGTTCGTATCCAATTAACAGGTGGGGAACGTCGTAAGTTATTGCAAATCATGATTGAGCGTCATGATTTAAAAAATTTAACAGTTGATGATTGTGAAAAGGTTAGTCGTACACTGTCTCCCATTTTAGATGAAAAAGATCCAATTGAGTCAAATTATTCCTTGGAAGTCAGTTCTCCTGGAATTGATAGACCTTTGATTAAATTGGCTGATTTTGATCGTTTTAAAGGTTTTGAAGCAAAAATAGAAACCACCTTACCTGTAAATGGCCGTAAGCGTTTTGTTGGGCGTTTAGCTGGCACAGAACAAGACAATGTATTAATTAATTTTGAAGGAGCTGTTTTATCAATAAATCATGGTCAAATTGCTAAATCAAAATTAATTTTAACCGACGAATTAATAGAGAAAACTTTAAATGAAGAAGGAAACGAAAATGGAAAATAAAACTTTGCCACGTCCTGAACTTGTTCAAGGCGCTGATGCAATTGCTCATGAACAGGGCATTGATAAAGAAGAAGTTTTTAAAGCAATGGAAGAGGCCATTAAGAAATCTGCAAAAGATAAATATGGCCAAGGAATGGATATCCGTGCTTTGATTGATCGTAAAACCGGTGCAATTACTTTGGTAAGTTTCACTGAAGTTGTTGCAGACGATGCTGAAATCGAAGAAGATTTTGCTGAACAAAAAGTTCCTTTGAAAATAGCAAAAAGAATGAAATCTGATGCTAAAGTCGGTGAATTTTTGATGGATGAATTGCCACCATTTGATTTTGGTAGAATGGAATGCCAAAAAGTAAGACAAATTATTCGTTCTAAATTGGTTGAAGCAATTCGTACGCGTGAATACGATGAATTTAAAGACCGTATTGGTGAAATTGTCGACGGAACCGTTAAAAGAATTGAACGTGATAAACAATCTAACGGTGCAAACGTTATTGTTGAAATTAATCGTGAAGTTGGAAAAGCTGAAGCTTTGTTGAAATTTGACGAAGTAATTAAACATGAAAAATTTAGACCAGGTGATCGTGTTAAAGCAGTTATTATTGACGTTAAACAAAAATCAAGTGGTCATGCACCTCAAATTATGTTGTCTAGAACCCACAATGATTTCTTAGCTGGTATGTTTAGACGCGAAGTTAATGAAATTTACACAGGTGAAATTGAAATTCGTTCAGTTTCTCGTTTTCCTGGTGTTCGTGCTAAAATGGCAGTTTCTACAAATGATAACACTTTAGATCCAGTTGCAACCTGTGTTGGTCCTCGTGGTGAACGTGTTCGTAATGTTGTTGATGAATTATTAGGTGAAAAAATTGATATCATCAATTGGGATGAAGATTTGGGAACTTACATTGAAAATGCTTTATCTCCAGCAGTGATTACCAGATGTGTTATGGATGCTGATGATCACGTTTGTGTTGTCGTTCCAGATGAAGATCAAAAAAAGATTGCTATCGGAACACAAGGTCAAAACGTTAAATTGGCTTCCAGATTAACGGAATATATGATTGACGTTAAAACTGAAGAAGAAATTGCTATTGAATTGGCTTCTTTGGCAAAAGTATTTATGGACGAATTAGATATTGATGAAGTTTTGGCTCGTGTCTTGATTGACGAAGGATTTAAGACAGTTGAAGAAATTTCTGCTTGTTCAGTTGAAGATTTGATGGAAATCGAAGCATTCGACGAAGAAATTGCAGAAGATTTGAAACAACGTGCTGATGCTTCTATGGAAAAAGTCAAAGCAAGTATTCGCAAATTGGGTGTTGATAAATCCTTGTTGGATTATGCTGGTTTGAACTTGACAGCTATTAAGAGAATGGCTGAATTTAAAGGTTCAGATGATAAGAGATTTGCTTATTTGACAGATCCAATCAAAACTTTGGAAGATTTTGCAGATGCTTCTGCTGATGAAATTCTTGAAATGATTGGTGAAACTTCTTTGACAAAAGATGAAATCAACGATTTGATCATCAATGCTCGTGTTCAATTAGGATGGATTGATCCTGTTGATGACGTTGATGAAACAGAAATAGAGGAAGTCTAATTCCTTGACAGCTGAAACAAAAAAACAAAACGAAGAACTTGTTCGGAAATGTATTGTGACCGGTGAGGTTAGGGATACAGCCGAACTTGTTCGGTTTTGTGTTTCCCCAGACGGTGTTCTTTGTCCAGACTTGGCTCATAAATTGCCAGGTCGTGGAATGTGGGTTTCTTGTGATAAAGAAATGATTTTGAATGCTGTTGAAAAGGGATTGTTTAAAAAAGTTGCCAAACAAAAAGTTCTTGTCCCTGAAAATTTTATAGAAATGATAGACAATCTGTTTGTTCAACGAATTAAAAATTTAATTGGTTTGGGCAGAAAAGCAGGTGCTGTTATTTTTGGTTTTGATAAAGTCGAGGCCGGGGTACCTAAACATAAATTTTCTTACGTTGTTGAGGCAACGGATGGATCAATTGATGGACGGGTAAAAGTTATTCGACTTTGTCAGAAAAATCCTGTTGAGGTTGTGATGGGTTTGACAGCACAACAAATGGGTGAAGCTGTTGGCACAGATAATTGTGTCCATTTAGCTTTGACGAAAACAACAATTTCTGATTTAATTGTTGCTGAATTAAAACGTTTGGCGGCATTTCGTCAAACAGATTATTATTGCACAGAAAAAGGCTGATTATTTATGACAGATGCAAACAACAAAAAAACTCTTTCCTTAAACAGACCAACATCTTCTGGTTCTAAGATGATTGTGAAGAAAAATCGTTCGGTTACGAATCATCAAAGTTCTGCCCACGGTGGTTCTTCCGTTTTAGATAGTGAAAAAGCAAAAAAATTGGAGTTGGTTAAAAATAACCAAAAAGTTCAAGAACAACGCGAAAAAGTTGTTGAAGAGCAACGTCGAAAAGATGAAGCCGAAAGAGCTCGTCGTGAAGCTGAACGTAAAGCAAAAGAAGAAAAAGAACGTTCTCAGCAAAAGGCTGAACAACCTGTTGCTAAAGAACAAGTAAAACAGCCTGTTGAACAAGCTAACAAAAAGCCTGTTCAAAATCAGAACAATAATAATCAAGCGAAGAAGCCAAATCAGCAAAATAATCAAAATCGCAATAACAATAATAATAACAATTCAAGACCTCAAGTTCATCAGTCTGTTGCAATTTCTACTCCGGATGAGTTAGAAGCAGCAGAAATGCGTCGAGCAAAGAGTTTTAAACACAATAAAACATCTGGTGGCGCCGGTGGTTTAAGTGGATCAAATCGTGATGAAGAACGTCGTCCTTCTAAATACAACGAAGATAAGTGGTCTTCCGGTAAGAAATTCAATATGAATTCCTATATGCGTGGAGGTGATGACGACGACGAAGGTGGCCGTGGTCGTAGTATGGCTTCCATTAAACGTGCAAGAGAAAAAGAACGTAATAAACTTGCTTCTCAACAAAAGCCAGTTGAAAAGGTTTATCGTGAAGTTATTATTCCTGAAACAATTACAGTTCAAGAATTAGCTTCTCGTATGGCAGAACGTGGTGCTGACGTTGTTAAACAATTAATGAAATTGGGTGTTATGGCAACGATTACGCAGACAATTGATGCAGATACGGCAGAAATCGTTGTAACTGAAATGGGACATAAAGTTCGTCGTGTGGCTGATTCTGATGTTGAAGAAGGATTGCGCGATGCACCGGATAATGAAGACGATAAATTACCTCGTCCTCCAGTTATTACCGTTATGGGACACGTTGATCACGGTAAGACTTCTTTGTTGGATGCTTTGCGTGAAACAAACGTTGTTGCTCGTGAAGCTGGTGGTATTACACAACATATTGGTGCTTACCAAGTTACATTGGAAGATGGCCATAAGGTCACATTTATTGATACACCGGGGCATGCTGCATTTACAGAAATGCGTGCTCGTGGGGCAAAGATTACAGATATCGTTATTTTGGTTGTTGCTGCAAATGATGGTATTATGCCTCAAACAAGAGAAGCTATTTCTCACGCAAAAGCAGCTGGTGTTCCTATTATCGTTGCAATTAACAAAATTGACGTTCCGGGGGCAAATCCAGAAAAAGTTCGTCAAGATTTAATGCAAGAAGGTGTGTTTGTTGAAACAATGGGTGGTGACGTTTTGTCCGTGGAAGTTTCTGCTAAAAAACGCATCAATCTTGATAAATTGATGGAAGCTGTCTTATTGCAAGCTGAAATGCTTGATTTGAAAGCAAATCCAAACCATACGGCTGAAGGTGCTATCGTTGAAGCTAAAATGGAAAAAGGTCGTGGTTCAGTTGCTACTATTCTTGTACAACGCGGAACTTTAAAACAAGGTGATATCTTTGTTGCTGGTAAAGATTGGGGACGTGTTAAAGCTTTGTTAGACGAAAATGGTAAACGCGTTGAAGAAGCTGGTCCAGCTTTCCCAGTCGAAGTTGTTGGGTTCCAATCAACAGCTTCTGCTGGTGATGATTTTGTCGTTGTCAATGATGAAGATAAAGCTCGTGAAATTGCTGCTTATCGTCAAAGAAAAGAACGTGAAGCTCTACAAGTTAAGTCTGCTCGTTCTGCTATTGAAAGATTCCGTGATGGAGTTAATGCTGGAACGGTTAAGGAATTGCCGATTGTTATTAAAGCAGACGTACAAGGATCTGTCGAAGCAATCGTTGCTACTTTGGAAAAATTCAACAAAGCAGAAAACAAAAAAGTTGGTGTCAAAATCGTTCACAGTGCTGTCGGTGCTATTAACGAATCAGATGTTACATTGGCAAAAGCATCAAATGCTTTGATCGTTGGCTTTAACGTTCGTGCTAATACGTTGGCTCGTAATGCTGCTAAACAGGCAGGTATTGATATGCATTACTATTCAATCATTTACGAATTGACAGATGCAATTCATAACTTGTTAGAAGGTATGTTGCCAGCTGAATTGAAAGAAAAACGCTTGGGTATTGCTAAAATTCGTGAAGTCTTTAATATATCTAAAGTTGGTAAAGTTGCTGGTTGTATGGTTAAAGAAGGTTTGATGAAACATGGTGCAAAGATCCGTTTGTTGCGTTCAAACGTCGTTTATCATACAGGAGCTATCGACAAATTGAAACGCTTCAAGGATGACGTTAAAGAGGTTCGTGAAGGATACGAATGCGGTATTAGTTTTGTCAACTATAATGATTTCCAAGCAGACGATACAATCGAATGTTATGAAATCGAAGAAGTTGCTGCAAAATTAGATATTATCGAGGTCTAGTATGCGATCAAATTCTAAACCAGTTTCCCAACGACAGTTGCGCGTTGGGGAACAAATAAAACACTTAATCAGTTCCTGTTTTGAACGGGGAAACGTACCTGAAACTTTGTTAGATTTGCCTCCAACGACAGTAATGGAAGCAAAGGTTTCTTCGGATTTTTCTTATTGTAAAGTTTATATTTCCTTTTTGGTAATAAATCCCGTTGAAACGAAGGATTTAATCAAAAAGATGAACGAAGTTCGTGGCTTTTTCCGTACAGTATTAGCTAAAAATTTGCGTTTAAGACTTGCTCCAGAAGTAAAATTTTTTGCTGATGAAGCTCAAGCTGAAGCGGATCATATTGAAGCATTGTTGTCTTCAGAAAAAGTTCGTCGTGATTTAGAAAAGAAAGATGAAGAATAAAGCTCTTTTTTTAGATCGTGATGGCGTTATCAATGTAGATCACCAATACGTTTATCAAATCGAACATTTTGAATTTGTTCCTGGTATTTTTGATTTATGTCAGCACGCTCAAAATTTGGGTTATAAAATTATCATTATCACAAATCAATCTGGAATAGATTTAGGGTATTATACCGTTCAAGATTTTGAAACGGTTTCAAATTATATGTTGACTGAGTTTGAAAAACGTCAAGTCCATATTGATGAATTATATTGGTGTCAATTTATGCAGTCTATTGACCATAAGCCTTATCCAGGATTATTTATCAAAGCAAAATATAAATATGACTTGGATATGAAATCTTCTTTTTCTATTGGAGATAAAGAAACGGATATTTCTGCTGGTGTCAATGCAGGAGTTGGAACAAATATATTGTTCGGGAAAACATCTCGTCATGGAACACAAGCAAATGTGGTTGTTAAATCTTTAAAAGAAGTTCAAGCTTTAATTAAGTAAAATTTTATAAAAAATGTCAAAGACTCGTTGCAATTTGGTAAATAATTTATTAAAATCGCTGTCAATATAAAAAATAATTATTTTTTGGAGTTATGAGAAATGACATTTTTCAAGAACTTTATCGCAGATTTGCGTGATGATAAAGCACATGCTGCAGCGTTGTTTATTAGTATTGCGTTGTTTGTGTGGGTAGGTTTTTTCAAAACAACAGACAACCAATTTTTGCCAGTTGATGAAAATGGTGAAGTTGTCGAATTGTATCACGTTCATGGTTGCCCTCATTGTCATCAAGCAATTGAGTTCATTGAAAACACTCTAAAAACAGAATTTCCAGAAAAAACGTTTGTTCAAAAGGAATTATCTGAAATTTCTAACGAAGAACGGACAGCTTTTCTAAAATATACAGAAGAAAATGGCATTAAAGGTACTCCTGTTTTCAAATATAAAGGCAGATACGTTGAAGGTTTTAATGCTAATGACTATCGTGCTTTGTTGAATGGTACTTTGGAAAGTAATACAAAACATGCAATTTGCGGATTAAAGGATGGGGAAGCTTGTGAAACAGAAGAACAAGCTGTTTCCGCTGAAGATATTAAAGCTGCTTTGATGGGAACTAAACCAAAAACAAATACGCCATCTCGTATGGTTACCTTGCCATATTTTGGAGAAATTGACGTTTTCCAAGAATCAATTCCATTTTTAGCTGTTGTTTTAGGATTGGTTGATGGATTTAATCCATGTGCTATGTGGGTTCTCGTCTTTATGATTTCCGTTATTGTTGATTTGAATGATAAACGCAAGATTGTCGTTATCGTTGGGTCTTTTTTGGCTGCTTCAGCTGTATTCTATTTTGCATTGATGGCAGGTTGGATTAACTTGTTTAAAGTTATTGGATATATGCGTTTGCTGACAGTTGGTATTGGTGCGATAGCTCTTTATACCGGTTTTGAATCTTTAAAATCATTTTTTGAAGGTCCAAAATGTAAGGTTACATCAGCTGAAGGTCGTAACAGAATTAAAAATAGAATTCGTGCTTTAGCTGAAAAACCTCTAAGTTGGGGGACATTGACAGGTGTATTCGCTTTAGCAATCGTTGTTAATGGAATTGAATTTGTTTGTTCTGCTGCTTTGCCTGCTATTTTTACAAGTGTTTTGGCATTTTCCCATTTATCAACTTGGATGCATTATTGGTATATCACCGTATATATGTTCTTCTTTATGTTAGATGATATTATCGTCTTTTCATTGGCTGCTTTTGCTGTCAATAAATATGCTGGTGATAAATATATGGTGTGGTGTAAATTATTTGGTGGGTTAATCTTATTCGTATTAGGGTTTATTATGTTGTTCCACCCAGATTGGTTGGCATAAAGGATTATTTTGATGAAAAAAAGTATTTTATTTTTATTGGGATTAACCGCTTGTACAGTTCAAAATGATCCATTGACAGATGAACAAATTGCTGCTCGCGTTCAATTGGATAGAACTGCTTTATTTGAAAATCAAGAAGCTATCGTAAAACCAGTAACATTATATGAAGCAATGGCTCGTGCAATTAAATACAATGCTCAAAATCGTGTTGAAATTTTTGAACAAGCTTTAAATATCAATTTAGATGGTGAAACAGTTGATATGTTGCCAGAATTAGCTGCTTCTGGTGGTTGGACAACTCGTTCAAATCGTGTGGAATACAGAGGCGTATCAGAGCCTAAAAATCATGATAAAAAAGGTGTCGAACATGATTTTAAAGGAAATAAAACTTTCCGAGATGCTGATTTGCAGATGGTTTTTAACGTGCTTGATTTTGGTGTCAGCTATTACAATGCTAAGCAGGCAGGAAATCAAAGTTTTATTGCTCAAGAAAATATAAGAAAAATCGTTCAACATCTTGTTCATGACGTGCGTGTTGCTTTCTGGCGTGCAGCAGCAGCTCAACGTATTGAAAAAGATTTAGAAACGTTGTCAGTTAAAATTAATGAAGAATTGATTAGAATAAATACAGATGGCAATAAAACAACAGAACAATTAACAAGCGAAAAAAGTTTGTTATCTGCTTTGCAAAATTTGAATAAAATCAAACAAGAAATTTTAACGGCAAAACTTGATTTAGCAAAGTTAATGAACGTTGGAATGAATTCTCGTTTTGTCCTTGATATTCCTCGTGAAATGGATATTGAAAAAATATCAAAAGCAGAAGGTTTGTACGAATGGGAATATTCTGCTTTGTTAGCTCGTCCAGAATTGCGTATTCATGATTATGAAGTTCGTTTGAGCGAATATGAAGCGAAAAAAGAAATTGTTAAATTGTTCCCTGGAATTAGTTTTGGTGGTGGAATAAATTATCAATCTGATACGTTCCTGAAAAATAAAAATTGGGCAGAAGTTGGTGTTGGTGTTTCTTGGAATTTAATCAATTTGATTACGGCTCCAGGCCGTTTAAATAGAATTGATTCTGAAAAAGAATTGGCCCGTCAACAACGCTTGGCAATGACAATGGCGATTATTTCTCAAGTCAATATTGCTCATTTACAAATAAATCAATCAATTGAAAACTTTAACGTAAATGAACGCTTGCGCGTTGTTAATGAAAATTTGATGCGTCAAGTTGCTAAAAAAACAAAGGACAGATCAGCATTGTTGTTAGCTATGGTTGATGCAATTCAAAGCCAAATTAATCGTGACTTAGCTTATGCTGAATATAAAATGGCAGAAAGTGATATGTTTATTGCTTTAGGATGGGATCCTGTTAATGGTATAAATACTTCAGACGTTTCTGTTGCTGCATTAGCCGATGTTTTGGAAAGTAATTTATCTCGTGATGCAGGAGATTTCCCATACAAAGACGTTTCATACGATTATCCTCCATCACAACGTAGTCAATTCGAAGTCTTTGGTAATTTGAATGAAAATCAAGTTAAAGCAGATAAGCCTGCTCAACCAATTTCATTGAAACCTACCATGGATCAATTGTCTACACCTAAAAAGGTGGAAAAACCTGTTGTTGTGAAAAAATCAAAGACGGTTAAGGCAAAACCTGTTTCTGGAAAAATGTTGCAAGTTTCTTCATTTGAAACGTTAGAAGGGGCACAAGCTTACTGGAATGAGTTGTCAGGAACTTATCCAAACTTGTCAAAGTATTCTCCGATTTACCGAGAAGTCAAAGTCAATAATCAATCTAGAGTTCGTACTTTTATTTCAGACGCAGAAAAAACACTACGTGAATTGTGTAAACAAATGGCAGCAGATTTGAAATCATGTTTATTGAACTAGGATAAGGTCAGTTTAAATGAATTAAAAAACGCGAGAAATTTTATTTTCCCGCGTTTTTTTATTTTCTGGATCATTGTTATTTTATTTTAATTCCAATCGTAAATTGGTTTTGGTTTCCGATATGGTGATAATCAACTTTATCTGTGATGTTTTTAACCATAAAAATTCCAAGACCACCAATTTCGCGATCTTCTAAATTAAGAGTAATATCTGGATCTGCTTTTTCCAATGGATTATAAGGAGTTCCTTCATCAATGAAGGTAATCTGGTACATATTTTCTGCCATAAAGTTTTTAATCCAGACGAACCCTTTGTTTTTAGGGTAAGCATAATGGGCAATGTTTACGAAAATTTCTTCAACAGCCATCAGCGTTTTCATAATTCTGTCCTTAGGAATATTGTTTTGTTCAAATTCTCTGGACATATATGTTTCTAATTCTTCCCAATACTGAATATCAGCAGGTAATTTAATTGTAGATGTATCAACTTTTTCTATGTTTTTCATTACGATAAATCCAAAATAGAATCTAAACCAACCATATCGAAGACTTCTTTAACGTGATCTTGAATTTTTACAATTTTTAAAGATCCCGATTTTGCTGCTAACGTTTTGTGGCAAACAATGAAAAAACGAAGTCCAGCAGATGATAAGTAATCCACGTTTGATAAATCAAATGTAACATCTGTAACATCAGATAAATCTACTTTTTTTTGTAATTCTGTACTTGTCACTGTATCTATTTTTCCAGTAACACAACAGTTCATTACATTTTCTTTTTTTTCAATAACAATTTCCATGTTTTTATCTCCAGAATTTATTTAATTTTTTTTGTATCGGCTTTAATAACACCAGCAAATAGAATCAAAGCAACTAAGTTTGGTAAGGTCATTAAGCCGTTAAAGGTATTTGCAAAACCTAAAACAAAATCTAGGTTTTCAGCCTTTGCTCCAAAAAATATAGAAATAAGAAAAATAATTTTAAATGGCCATATAGCACGGTATCCCAACAAAAAGTCTATACATTTTTCTCCGTAATATTCCCATCCGCAAATTGTTGAAAATGAAAATAGAACGAGTGAAATTAAGACAACTTTTCCACCAATTGGTCCAATAAAATGAGAGAAAGCGCTAGGAACCATTTCAATAATACTTTCGGATTGACTACTAGGACCATACATGATGATGATAAGAGCCGTTAAGGTACAAATAACGAAAGTATCAACAAAAACCTGTATCATTGAAACTAAAGCTTGATTTGATGGTTCCCCTGTTTTTGCACAAGCTGCTGCAATGGCGGTAGACCCCATTCCTGCTTCATTTGAAAAAACACCATACCCAATTCCGTATCGAATTGCAACACCAAGCATTCCTCCTGTCAAAGCGTCAGAGGAAAGGGCACTAGTAAAAATCAATTTAAAAGCATTCCAACCAAGAACAGGATGAGAGCAAATAATAAATAATGAAAAACCGCAATACAAAAGGATCATAATTGGCGCAAAAATCGAAACGAAATACTTAAGAGAATTGATTCCTCTGATTGTGACCAACAAAGTCATTATCCCAATAATGATTCCTGTTGTTATTCTGGAAATATGCATTTCTTCAAATACAACGCTTGAAATAGCATGTCCTTGTGCAGAACTGCCAATTCCGAGACAAGCACCAATAGCGAAAATAGCAAACAAAAAGGCCAATACAGGTTTTTGCAATCTGTTTTTCAAATAATACATTGATCCACCGACCATTTCGCCAAATTCATTAATTGTACGATATTTTACGGATAAAAGAGCTTCAGCATATTTCGTTGCCATTCCTAAAAAAGCAGCAACCCACATCCAAAAAATAGATCCAATTCCACCGAGAGTAATTGCTGTTGCAATTCCCACGATGTTTCCAGAACCAACAGTTGCACAGAGTGTTAAATGTAACGATTGAAGATGAGTTAATTCACCAGCATCATAACGATCTACCTTGTTGCAAAAAGCAAGTTTTAGAGCCTTAAAAAATTTACGGACCTGAATGGCTCCCGTA
Organism: Alphaproteobacteria bacterium; assembly: GCA_024413465.1. Classification (GTDB taxonomy): domain Bacteria; phylum Pseudomonadota; class Alphaproteobacteria; order CAAGCB01; family CAG-977; genus UBA2903. The sequence continues at coordinate 54,706 of JAKSVU010000005.1, read as the reverse complement.
ATGTAAGTAATCAATCCACCCGTTGCCAATAACAAAACAATAGTTGGTATGTCCCAAACAAGATTTTTTACTGCGAGTAGAGAGTTCATTTTATTATATTGCTCCAAAAATACACTTGAGACGCATGATACAATAAAAAGCCGTTTGGTGCAAATTGTTTTGACATTTTACCAAAGTGTTTTTAATCGTTTTTGATCTAATTCTTGAGCACGTTGTTCTTTTTGACGAAGAATGATTTCGTCCTCAGTCAAATCATATTCAGATAACTCTGGATTTTCGACACATTTGTAATAGACGCGTTGAGGGGTAAATAATCTGCAAGACCAAGTGTCACGGCTGATAAAAACAGGTTCACGCCTTGTTTTTGAACAATGATAAACTGCTAAGTCATTGACTTCTTTTTGATTTGTAAGCCAAGCGTTGTAACAAATGGCAGCACGATCTGAAGTGGCAGTTCCAACACCATTCGGTTGATTTGGTTCATGCCTGTAATCAATGTAAGGAGTGCAACTTGTTGCAAATAAAAGTATAAAAAGTAAATTTTTTTTCATAACTTATATTTACGCACGAATTGAAATAGTTTCAATTGATTTTTTAATATTTTTTTAATAAAATGATTTAATTTAATTTTTTGGTTGGAGTTTCCCATGATTGAAAAGAAGAGATTACTTACACGCTGTGACTTTGATGGTGTAATTTGTGCGGCTTTATTAAAAGAAGTAGGGATTATTGACGAAGTTCGTTTCGTGCATCCAAAGGATATGCAGGATGGCAGAGTTTCAATTTCTGAAACAGATATCATTTGTAATCTTCCTTATGTTGAAAACGTATTTATTGCATTTGATCACCACAGCAGTGAAGAAAAACGCTTAATTACTCCACCAAACTATATTACTTATCCAAATGCGTCTTCTGCAGCACGAGTCGTTTACGAATACTATGGGGCAGAAGGTCGTTTTAAGAGTATTTCTCCAGCTTTGATGAAGGCAATTGATAAGGCAGATACTGCAGATCATACGATGGAATCCATTCTTCATCCAGAAGGTTGGGCTTTAATTGCTTTTATCGTTGATCCGAGAACAGGTTTAGGCCGTTTTAAAAATTTCCGTTTATCAACGCATGATATGATGATTCATTTGGCTGATTTGTGTTTAACTTGTAATAACGTTGATGAAATTTTGGCTGATCCAGATATTAAAGAACGCGTTGATTTATATTTTGAACATCAAGATAAGTTTATTGAACAATTAAAACGTTGTTCAATTATTCATAAAAATATGATTCATATTAATTTGCGTGATGAAGAAGTCATTTATGCAGGAAATAGATTCATGGTTTATGCTTTATTCCCGGGAATTAATATTTCTTTACATGAAATTTGGGGAAAAAATAAACGCAACGTCGTTTTTGCTGCAGGTAAATCTATTTTCAATCGTACTTCCAAAATGAATATTGGAAACTTTATGTTACAGTATGGTGGTGGTGGCCACGTTAATGCTGCTACCTGTCAGGTAAAAGTTGAAGATGCTGATAGAGTGCGTCAAGAAATTATTGAAACAATGACACAAGACTTATAAGGAAAAGACGATATGGAAGATCATTTTCGTTTGGTCACAAGGAGTGATTTTGACGGGCTTGTTTCTGCTATTTTATTAAAAGAATTAGATTTAATTGACGAAGTGAAATTCGTTCACCCGAAAGACGTTCAGGATGGTATTGTTGATATTCATCAAGGAGATATCATTACAAATCTTCCATATAATAAAAATGCTTCTTACGTTTTCGATCATCATATCAGTGAACTTGCACGTGTCGGACAAAAAAGCAATAGCTACCTTAATCCTAATGCTCCTTCTGCAGCTCGTGTTGTGTGGGATACTTTTGGCGGAAGAGAAAGATTTCGTAGTGTTTCCGAAGAGATGATGGATGCAGTTGATAAAGCTGATAGTGCAAATTATACGATTGATGATATTTTAAATCCGACGGGTTGGACGTTGTTAAGTTTTATTATGGATGCAAGAACAGGTTTAGGCCGGTTCCATAATTTCAGAATTTCCAACTATCAATTGATGATGAACTTGATTGATTTTTGTCGTGATAATGATCCAGAGGACGTTTTGGAAATGCCAGACGTTCGTGAACGCGTTGATTTATATTTTGATCATCAAGAAAAATTTAAACAACAGCTTGAACAACGTACGAAAATTGAAAAAAATCTAGCAATGATCGATTTCTTGCAAGATGAAGTCATTTATGCAGGGAACAGATTTATGATTTATGCGTTACATCCGGAAATAAATATGTCTATTCAAGCGATGTGGCGAATTAATGGTCAAAGAATTGTTTTTGCCGTTGGAAAATCAATTTTGAATAAAACTCATTTGTTAAACGTTGGTGAATTGATGTTAAGCTACGGTGGTGGTGGCCATGCAAACGTTGGAACTTGCCAAGTTGATTTAGCTGATGCCAAACGAGTCAAAAATGAATTAGTTTCTATTTTGACAGATCCTCAATATATTGCTACTCCATAAAAAATGATTTTCGATTTTGAAAATCACAAAATTGAAGTTCGAATAGAAAATTCTGTTCGTGCAAAATATGTTCGTTTAAAAATAGACAGAAAAAATAAATGTGCTGTTTTAGTTGTTCCTAGACGCGTTAAAACAGAAAAAGCAATTGAATTTGCTCAATCAAAAATTTATTGGATATACAGTCAGATTTCAAAAATTCCTGAAGATTTTAAATATTGTGAAGGAGCAGAAATTTCTTTTTTAGGTCAAAAATATACGCTTCATTTGTGTGGAGATTTATATTCTTTACCTAAGATAGAAGAAAATATTTTATTTATTCCAGGTAAAATAGAGTTTGCTCGAGTCCATGTTTTAGAGGCATTAAAAAGACTGGTAAAACCCTATATCGTTCAAAAAATACAAGATTTTTGTCAAGAATTAGGAGTGACTTTTTCACGGGTTCGATTGACAGAAACTAAAAGTCGTTGGGGAAGTTGTTCAAGCAAAAAGGTGATTAGTATTTGTTGGCGATTAGGGTTTGCTGATCCTGCTTGTTTAGATTACGTTATTGCGCATGAAGTCGCACATTTAAAAGAGTTAAATCATTCTGTAAAATTTTGGAAAATAGTCGGTCAGATTTATCCAAATTACCTTTTAAGTGAGAAAAAATTAAAAGGACTATCCAAAGAAGTTTTTAGATTTTAATAAAAAAAATATCAAAAAATTTAAAAAGATTATAGACAAAAAAATTTTTTTCTGTTATATTTTTGTCAATAACTCAATTTTGAGAAACTTTTTTTAAAGGTGGAAGAAATGGCAGAAGAATATAAATACGTTCATGAGAAACGCAAAAACGGTAAAGGTAAGGGCGGAAAAGGCAATGGTGGCCAACAACATGGTGGCGAACAAGCTTTTCGTGCAAATGGAAGATTCAATGCAGATCAACGTGCTGGAAACTTCAATTTTGATACCGCACATGGTATGCCATTAGAAGAAGTTGATTATTGTGTTCCTTCAAAAGAAGAACGCAAAGCAAAACGTGCAGAATTTAATGGTGAAGTCGATTACGAAACAGGAACGATTATTCGTGAAGGTGTTCGTATGCAATTTTTGAAAATGTTAGCTAATGAACATGAAGCTGAATTGCGTGAAAAATTAGCATTGAGTGATGCTGAAATCGAATCCATGAAAAAAGGATATTGTCCAAAATGCTGTAACGTTCACCACAAATTACCTTTACATGGTGGTGGTAAGAACGAATTCAAGAACTTCATTTTAACACCGTTATATCCACATGATCAGTGGCACCATGATATTCTTGATCCACAAATTGATGGTATTCGTCCAGGTGAAACACGCCGTGTTATGTTGCCACGTTGTGATGAAATGATTTACGATCCAAAGAAATATGGTTTCACACGCGATAACGTAAAAGTTGAACCAAACTATACGTCTAACGTAAATCCATCTGAATATCCAAAGTTGTACAAACCAGAACATGCAACAGAAGCAAATCGCACGAAAGAAGTTAATGCTTACGTTGCTGCTCAGATGCGTGCAAAAAATGGTGGCAGATAAAAAACAATTTTAAATTTTTCTCCTTTTATAGGCCAGTCCATTTTGGATTGGCCTTTTTGTTTCCAGAAAACTATCTGCTAGTGCTAAGTGTGTAGTTCAAAAGGCTTATAGCTATGAGTAAAATATTCACTTGGTACAATGTTATTAGGTTTGGTAATCGGGAATACTTGGAAACAACGGAGTAAAGTCATGAACAAAAGTATACACACATCATCATATTTGAGGTTAAATTTGATATTTAGAAAAAATTTGTGCTATACTTTACCACATGGACATGAGAATGAAAATGTGAAGAAATGCTATGCCTTTCAGAAAAATAAATTATCCATTTAATAACGATATATATTCTGATAAAGATCGTTTTATTGTGCCTGATTACAAGTTTACTTGTGCATCTCAAATCACAACAGATTCAATTGAAGTTTATAAGGTTGATAAAAATGGTGCAATTAAAATTTTTGAAGGGAAGAAAGATTCGTCGGAATTTTTTGATTTTTTTAAAAGGAATAATGTTATGGAATTATCTTCACGAGGCATTATTTCAGCTGGACATTCTGTTGTACATTTAGAAGATAAATTATCATGTGGAAAACAGCCATTAGAATCTACTATGTTCGCAATGAAGATAATGGAAATATTACAAGAATTCTTTGATTATAAATATGATTATTTTGTTTTACTTAATGATTTATTTGTTGAAAAAGACTTAACTCGTAAAGATTTAAGTGAACCTAATTATTATAGAGATCAAATGTTTAATCCCTATATAGTTCCTTCAAAAATAGCTAAAACTATTACAGATACAGCAAAAAAACTGAATAGAGCTATCGATTATAATTATTGTACATCTTGCAATTTAGCAGATAAATTCAGACGGTTTATAAAAAAGCAAAAATACGAATCAAAAGAATTTTTGAGAGAGAAAAACGACAACTGCGAATTTTGGTATTATTTATTAGATAATGAAAAAATATTGGTTTTAAAGAATAATAAAGCTAATTGTGTCGCATGTAATTGTACAATGTTAAAGGATATTAGGTTTACTAATACAAAAGGAAAATTAAAAGATGGTTATAAATCGTATATAGGAATATTTCCCTTTTGTTCTAAAGCTAATGTACTAAATGGTTGTAAAATAGCATATAAACTATATAAAGATTTTGATTTAAAAACATATATTATCTTTTTTGGTGGAACTTGTAATTAAGATTTGTCAAACGAATTAAAATTTAAGTGGAATATTTGATTTTGTTTTAGACAATAATAAGCCAAAAGAACTCTTCTCCATTTAGGGAGAAGATGATTTTTAAGGAGTGAAATTATTTACGACTATAAAAAGCACGATGAGAGTGCAAAATGTTTTGAAATTTATTGAGATATTGAAAAAAGCCCCCTCACCAATCTTTTGTAAAATTCGTTGGAACTCTTTAACAAAAGATGTCCTCTCCCTACAGGGTGAGGTAAAATACCATATTTTATTTACATCAAGGGATAATGCCTTAACTTTATAAAGTTGATAATTTTTGTTGAATGCTCAGAAAATCATGCCAAGAAAATTTTTTTTGAATTGAATTTCGCAATAAAAAGGACGGATGAAAAGATGGCATCATCGGTATATTGTTATACAAAGTCCACTTTCCACGCAAACGAGTAATACCTTCTTTACTTCCTGTAAGAGCTTCAACAGCACATTTTCCCAGAGTTAATATTACTTTCGGTTGAACAAGTTCAACGTGTTTTTGTAAAAAAGGTAAAAATAAAAGAATTTCATCATCAGCGGGAGTGCGATTGTTTGGTGGACGAAAGTTGACTACGTTCGTAATATAAGTGTTCGTTCTGTCATGCCCAATTGATTTTAGCATAGCGTCTAATAATTTCCCACTTCTGCCGACAAAAGGAAGACCTTGTTTGTCTTCTTCTTCTCCAGGAGCTTCACCGATAACCATTAAATCTGCTTGAGGATTGCCGTCTGCAAAGACCATGTTTTGAGCATTTTTTTTCAAAGGTGTATCAAAATTGGCAATTAAATATTTTAATTCATTCAATGACGTTGCTTGTTTAGCCAAAACATTTGTTGGAACGTCAGCAATTCTTTGAACTTGAATATCTTGTGAAAGAGCTTTTTGAATAATTGGGGCTAGATTTTGCTTTTTAGGGACAGCAACAAGACGATTAATTGGTTCTTCACCAATTATTTCATCAACACCAGCGGTTATATACCAATTCAAAATTTCAACGTCATTCATAATACATGAATAATTATCACTATTTTCAAAAAAAATCAAAAAAAGAATCAAATTCCTCTTGAAATCAAAAAAATGTTTCTTATATCCATATTAACGCCAGTGAACTGGTTATTTTATAAATGAGGTTTAAATTCTATGGGAAAAGTTATTGGTATTGACTTAGGTACAACAAACTCTTGCTTTGCTATTATGGATGGCAAAGACGCTCGCGTCATTGAAAACGCAGAAGGAACAAGAACAACTCCTTCAATGGTTGCTTTTTCAAAAGAAGGCGAAAAATTGGTCGGACAAGCAGCAAAACGTCAAGCTGTTACAAATCCAGAAGGAACTTTTTTTGCTATTAAGCGTTTGATCGGTCGTCGTTTTAACGATAAACAAGTTGAACGCGCAAAAGGATTAGTTCCATATAATATTATTTCTGGTGAAAATGGAGATGCTTGGGTAGATGCTTATTCAAAAAAATATGCTCCAAGTCAGGTTTCAGCCTATATTTTACAAAAAATTAAAACAGATGCTGAAGCTTATTTGGGTGAACCTGTAACACAAGCTGTTATTACAGTTCCTGCTTATTTTGATGACTCTCAGCGTCAAGCAACAAAAGATGCTGGTAAGATTGCTGGTTTGGAAGTATTGCGTATCATTAACGAACCAACAGCAGCAGCTTTGGCTTATGGAATGGATAAAAATGCTTCTGGTACAATCGTTGTTTACGACTTGGGTGGTGGTACGTTCGATGTGTCCATTTTGGAAATCGGAGACGGCGTATTTGAAGTAAAAGCAACAAATGGTGATACTTTCTTGGGCGGTGAAGATTTTGATGCTCGTATTATCGATTACTTAGCTGATGAATTCAAAAAAACAAACGGTATTGATTTGCGTAAAGATAACTTGTCTTTACAACGTTTGAAAGAAGCTGCAGAAAAAGCAAAGATCGAATTGTCCTCTGCTCAACAAACGGAAATTAACTTGCCATTTATTACAGCAGATGCAACAGGTCCAAAACATTTGAATATTACTTTAACCCGTTCAAAGTTGGAATCTTTAGTTGAAGATTTGTTGGAACGTACAAAACTTCCTTGCGAACAAGCTTTGAAGGATGCTGGATTAAAAGCTTCTGATATTAGCGAAGTTATTTTGGTTGGTGGTATGACCCGTATGCCAAAAGTTCAAGAAATCGTTAAGGACTTCTTTGGTCGTGAACCACATAAGGGTGTAAACCCAGATGAAGTTGTTGCTACAGGTGCAGCAATTCAAGGTGGTGTATTGAAAGGTGAAGTAAAAGACGTTTTGTTGTTGGATGTTACCCCATTATCATTGGGTATTGAAACGTTAGGTGGTGTATTCACACGCTTGATCGATCGTAATACGACAATTCCTACAAAGAAATCTCAAGTATTCTCTACAGCAGAAGATGGACAAACAGCAGTAACAATTCGTGTATTCCAAGGTGAACGCGAAATGGCTGCAGACAACAAGTTATTAGCTCAATTTGACTTGGTTGGTATTCCTGCTGCTCCACGCGGTATGCCACAAATCGAAGTAACATTTGATATTGACGCTAACGGTATCGTAAACGTTTCTGCAAAGGATAAAGCTACAGGTAAGGAACAAACAGTTCGTGTTCAATCCAGTGGTGGTTTGTCAGATGCTGATATCGAAAAGATGGTCAAAGATGCAGAATCTCATGCAAGTGAAGATAAAAAACGTCGTGAAGCTATTGATGCTAAGAACCATGCAGAAACCTTGATTCATGAAACAGAAAAGAACATGAAGGAATTAGGTGATAAAGTATCTGCTGATGATCGTTCAAAAGTCGAAGCTGATATCAAAGCATTACAAGACGTTTTAGAATCAGGTGATGCAGATACAATTAAATCAAAAACAGAAGCTTTAATGCAATCTGCTATGAAGATTGGTGAAGCTTTGTATAAAGCTCAACAAGCTGCTGGTGCTGCAGCCGGTGCTGCTGGTGCAGGTGCTGAACAAGCAAAACCAGCTGAAGATGACGGTGTTGTTGATGCTGACTTTGAAGAAGTCAAAAAATAGACTTTAAAATAAAAGAAAACCTCGACCCTTTCCCCATAAAAAATGGGGAAAGGGCTTCCTTGATAAACGGAAAAGATTATGGCAGATACTGATTATTATGAATTACTTGGCATTCAAAAAAATGCAAGTGATACTGAAATTAAAAAAGCTTATAGAACTTTGGCAATGAAATACCATCCGGATCGCAATCCTGGTGATAAAGAAGCTGAAGCAAAATTTAAAGAAGTAACTGAAGCTTATGAAATTTTAAAAGATCCTCAAAAACGGGCCGCGTATGATCAGTATGGGAAAGCTGCATTTCAAGGTGGTGCTGGCGGAGGAGCCGGTGGCTTCGGAGGTGGTTTTGGCGGATTTAATTTCGATTTCGGTGGTGCCGGTGGTTTTGGCAGTATGTTCGAAGACGTGTTCTCGGATTTATTCGGAGGCGGAATGGGTGGAAAACGTCGTTCTTCCCGTTCAGAAGGTCAACGAGGTGCTGACATCCGTTATGATATGGAAATTACTTTGGAAGAAGCTTATACAGGTCTTTCAAAAGAAATTGAAGTTCAATCTACTGAAAAATGTCCTGATTGTAATGGTTCAGGATGTGCTGAGGGAACGAAACCTGAAACGTGTGATATGTGTCATGGAACAGGTCGTATTCGTCGTCAATCTGGGTTCTTTATTGAAGAACGCCCTTGTCCACAATGTCATGGAGTTGGTCAAGTTATTAAAACTCCTTGTAAAAAATGTCGTGGAACAGGAAAAGTTTCAGCTAAGAAGAATTTGAACGTAACTATCCCTGCTGGAATTGATACGGATAATCGTATGCGTTTGTCCGGTCAAGGTGAAGCCGGTACAAATGGGGGGGCAAATGGAGATTTATATATCTTCGTTCACGTAAAACAGCATCCTATTTTTGCTCGTGAAGGATCAGATTTGTATTGCAACGTGCCTTTACCAATGACAACGGCAGCTTTGGGCGGAGAAATTGAGATTCCTTGTATTGATGGTTCGATGGAAAAAGTAAAGATTGAACCAGGAACACAATCAGGAACGGAAATTCGTTTGCGTAAAAAAGGAATGACAACTTTACAATCTCGTTCAATTGGGGATTTATTCGTGAAATTGCAAGTCGAAACACCGACTAAATTAAGCAGTAAACAAAAAGAATTATTGAAACAATTTGCAGAATTAGGAACAGATTCAAGTCCTCAATCAACAAACTTTTTCAATAAGATCAAAGATTTTATCAAAAAATAACAAGGAAAACTCCTTCAATTTGAAGGAGTTTTTTTGTGGAAAAGTAGATAAGATCAGCAATTATATAATAGGGTATTTGGGAATATCTGGGAAGTATTATTGACTATTTGGGATTATTTGGTAATATATGGGAAAGGAGAAAAATAATGCCAAGAATAAAAGATATTATCATCACGCCGGATATGCTTAATAAAATTGCAGAAATTGATAAGTTTGTTGGATCTTGGTATTCGGATGCTTTAAAATTATCACAGGCTGATTTAAAGGTGATGAAGCGTGTTGCAACGATTGAATCTGTTGGTTCATCAAATCGTATTGAGGGAAATAAGATGACTGATGCAGAGATTGAAGAATTGTTCAGTCATATCAATCAAACGTCATTTAAATCAAGAGATGAGGAGGAAGTTGCAGGTTATTCAGAATTGATTAACACTATTTTTGAAAATTATGATGATATTCCATTAACTGAGAATTATATAAAACAGCTTCATCAAATTTTGTTAAAATATTCTTCAAAAGATGAACGTCATCGTGGTGAATATAAAACAGATTCAAATAGGGTTGCCGCTTATGATGTAAATGGAAAAGAAATTGGAACAATCTTTGAAACGGCAACGCCTTTTGATACACCTCGTTTGATGAGGGAATTGATTCAATGGACGAATGATACTTTTGAGGATCATTTCCTTCATCCGATTATCACCATAGGTATTTTTGTTGTTCATTTCTTATCTATTCATCCGTTTATTGATGGAAATGGAAGAATGTCTAGGGCATTGACAGTGCTTTTAATGCTCAAAAATAAATACGGCTATATGCCGTATGCTTCAATGGAATCAATGATTGAAGCCAATAAGGATGCGTATTATAGAGCGTTGAGAGGAACTCAAAAAACGATTTGGACTGATAAGGTTGATTATGAACCTTGGTTAACGTTTTTTATAACATCATTACAAAAACAGAAAAGACTTTTGGAAAGTAAGATTCAGAAATTGCACAATTCAAATGAAGACAGGTTGCCGACAACAGCTCGGGAGATTTTGGATTTATTTATCAATAAGTCTGAGCTAGATATGGCTGAAATAATTCAATTAACGGGTAAAAAATCCGAAACAGTTCGAAAATCTGTTCAAGGATTGGTAAAAAAAGGTTTTTTGGTAAAACAAGGAACAACAAAAGGTGTTTCTTATACGTTTAATAAAGATTGATATTCTTTATTTTTGAGGGATTAATTAATCAATTTTCTAATTTATATTCAGCATATCGTGAGCATATTTCTAGCTTCCGTGGAGAAATTTTGCCCGTACAAACGTATCGATCTTTTTCGGTAAATTCTGAGGTGATTAAACTATTAGAACCAGCAGTGATTGCAGATAATTCTTCATCTTTCAACTCGACAACTTCTGTATCTTTTGTTTCTTTTTCCATGGATATTCTCCAATTTTAAATTTATTCATTTTTGTGTGAATCTAAAACGGTACTGAAAGAAAATAGAAGATAAAAGTAAGTTTTTGAGTACCTCATTTTTGTGTGAATCTAAAACGCAAGTGTTGCTTCGTCTAACATCATTTTTGTTTTTGAGTACCTCATTTTTGTGTGAATCTAAAACCTGATTCCCTGAACCAGCAGTAATTGTAGATAAATCATCATCTTTTAATTCAACGATTTCGTTTTCTTTAGCTTCTTGTTCGTTAACTAATTTATTTTCTTTTTCCATGTTTGTTCTCCTAAAAAGGTGTTCCTTCTAATTAGTGAAACGGATAAAATGAAAAATAGTTACAAAAAATTTATAAAGTTAGAAATTTTTTTTATTTTTTTTGTAACCATTTGCTTTTTTATTCGTTTTATAAATGTAATGATTATATGGGGAGATGTGTCATGAAAAAATTAATTCTTGCTTTAGCTTTAGTTCTTTCTTCCCTTGCTCTACAAGCGTGTGATCCTTATTGTATTGGAAATTATAATGATGGCAAAAATATTTGTCCTGTTCCTGGAAGTTATGTAGATTGAGAATAAATTTATTTTGAATTAGTTGTAAAATTCCCATCTTTGACAGTTGTGAGAGGCTAAATACCACTAGAGCCATTAATTTTTCTTAATTTATTTTTGAGATAATTAAAAAAATATGACACGCTTTGTCTATAAGGGATGTTATGTTTATTTATAGTTATCAAAAAGACCTTATCCTTTCGTGGCTAATTGAGAGGTCAAAACGGGGAATGCTTGGGAGAGAGGTCTTTGTCATTTTTATTTTATGCTCCTAATTTCTCGGATTTCAATAAAATAAGCCCTTGCTTTGTAGCAAGGGTTTATTTTTATAAAGTATTTTGATCTATTTAATCAATTTTATTGTTCTAATGAACTTAATTGTCTTTTTTTATGGCTTTTTTCCAATGAAAAACTCTTGATAAAATTATAGCGTATTAAATGGAATTTGTATGACTCATTTTGTCTGTTTGAGATGATATTGATAGATTATATGAAAAAGTTTTTTACGTAAAAACAATTTAGGAGATTAGATGTGAAAAGTTCATTTGATGTCAAAGATAGAAAGATTATCAATCTCAAATATGGTGGAGGTGATTTTGATTGTTCTCGCAATAAAATGACTAGTTTGGATGGATGCCCGAAAAAAGTAGATGGGAATTTTAATTGTTCTGTCAATCAATTGACAAGTTTAGAAAATTGTCCCAAAGAGACAATGGGAGATTTTGATTGTTCTGAAAATCGACTCACAAATTTAGAGGGATGTCCAAAAAAAGTAGATGGAAAATTTGATTGTTCTGGTAATCAATTGACGAGTTTAGAAGAATGTCCAAAGGAAATAAAGGGAGCTTTTGATTGTTCTAGAAATCAACTCACAAATTTAGAGGGATGTCCAAAAAAAGTAGAAGGAGATTTTGATTGTTCTTGTAATCAACTAGCAAGTTTGGATGGATGCCCTGGAAAAATAGAAGGAGATTTTAATTGTTCTCATAATCAATTAATAAGTTTGGAATGTTGTCCTAAAGAGATAAAAAGCTCTTTTTATTGTTATGGAAATCAACTCACAAGCTTAGAAGGATGTCCAAAAAAAGTAGAGGGGCGATTTAATTGTTCTGATAATCAATTGACGAGTTTAGAAGGATGTCCAAAGGAAATAAACGGAGCTTTTGATTGTTCTGGAAATCAATTGACGAATTTAAAAGGTTGCTCAGAAAAAGTAATCGGAAATTTTACTTGTTCGTATAATCGATTGACAAGTTTAAAAGGTTGTCCAAAAGAGATAAAAGGCTTTTTTTATTGTTATGGAAATCAACTCACAAGCTTAGAAGGATGTCCAAAAGAAATAAAAGAAGCTTTTGATTGTTCTGGAAATCAATTGACAAATTTAGAAGGTTGCCCAGAAAAAGTAATCGGTAATTTTTCTTGTTCGTATAATCGACTGACTAGTTTAAAAGGTTGTCCAAAAGAGATAAAAGGTAATTTTAGTTGTTCTGGTAATACCTTATTGGTTGATATTTCAGATATACCTTCAAATTGTCAAGAAATAGACATTGAGAATTGTCATAAAATTACTAAATTTCCATGTCAAATAGATAATACTTTGAATTTTATACATCCGACACAATGTGTAAGACAACGGATAAAAGAACAATCTTTTTATGAGGTTGTCAATGAAGATGAATTTTCAATTACAGTTCGTCAAAAGACGATAGGTAAGAAATTGTTAGATGATTTGTAAAATAATTGGGAAATATTGTTATGAGTTATTCATTTGAAGTCAAAGATGGAAAGATTATAAACCTCAAATATGATGGAGGAAATTTTTATTGTTTTGATGATCAATTAACAAGTTTAGAAGGTTGTCCAGAAAAAGTAGAAGGTTATTTTAATTGTTCTAAAAATCAATTGACGAGTTTAAAAGGATGTCCAAAAAAAGTAGAGGGGCGATTTAATTGTTCTGATAATCAATTGACAAGTTTAGAAGGATGTCCAAAGGAAATAAAAGGAGCTTTTGATTGTTTTGGAAATCAATTGACGAATTTAGAAGGTTGTCCAGAAAAAGTAGAAGGTTATTTTAATTGTTCTGATAATCAATTAACGAGTTTAAAAGGATGTCCGAAAGAAGTAAAAGGTGATTTCAGTTGTTGGGAAAATTATCTCACAAATTTAGAGGGATGTCCAGAAAAAGTAGATGGGGAATTTGACTGTTCTCAGAATCAACTAACAAGTTTAGAAGGATGTCCAAAGGAAATAAAAGGAGCTTTTGATTGTTCTCATAATCAACTGACAAGTTTAGAAGGTTGTCCAGAAAAGATAGATGAGTATTTTGATTGTGCAAACAATTCTTTATTGGTTGATATTTCAGATCTACCTTCAAATTGTCAAAAAATAGAGATTGAGGATTGTCCTAAAATTACAAAATTTCCAAAGCAAATAGATAATACTTTGAAATTTTGCTTCCCGACAAAATTGGTAAGACGAAGGATAAAAAAGCACCCTTTTTATGAAGTTGTCAATGAAGATAAATTTTCAATTACAGTTCGCCTAAAGACGATAGGTGAAAAATTGCTAGATGATTTGTAAAAACAATTTGGGAGGATTGCTATGAGTTGCTCATTTAATGTAAAAAAAGGAAAAATTACAAATCTCAAATATTATGATGGATATTTTGATTGTTCAGGAAAAAGATTAACCAGTTTGGAAGGTTGTCCAAAGGAAATAAACGGAGCTTTTGAGTGTAATTGTAATAAATTAATCAATTTAAAAGGTTGTCCTAAAAAAATAAAGGGAGCTTTTGATTGTTCTGAAAATCAATTAACAAATTTAGAAGGTTGCCCAGAAAAAGTAGAAGGTTACTTTACTTGTTCTGAAAATCAATTAACGAGTTTAAAAGGTTGTCCAAAAGAGATAAAAGGAAATTTTGATTGTTCTGACAATCAGCTCACAAATTTAGAGGGATGTCCAGAAAAAGTAGAAGGGACATTTGATTGTTCAGATAATCCACTTTTAGTTGATATTTCAGATTTTCCTTCACAATGTCAAAATATAATGATTCGGTGTTGTCCTAAAATTGCTAAATTTTCGGAAAAATTTGAAAAGACATTAGAATTTTTGTTTCCGACACAATGTGTAAGACAAATGATAAAGGAACAATCTTTTTATGAGGTTATCAATGAAGATGAAATTTCAATTACAGTTCGTTTAAAGACGATAGGTGAAAAATTGTTAGATGATTTGTAAAAACAATTTGTATTATACATACAAAAAAATGAAAAAGTTACTTTAAAGTACTTTGATGATGTATTAGACTATCATTTTTGGAAAAAACTTTTGAAAAGCATAGTAATTTATAGTAAAATTCAAGCGTGTAATATAAAAACAATAGGAGAAAGAAAAATGAAAAAAGCAACTAGCTCACCTAAAGAAACCTACAATAAATTTGAAAAAATTAAATGTGAATTGGTTAAAGAATATTCGCAAATTACATTCGAAAATTATTTGAATGAAAGTAGAAAGTATCTAAAAATATTGGAAGCTGATTTTGATAAAGAAAAAGCGTTTTATGCTTTTATTTCTCCATCTGATTTTGATCGCGATAAAAATAGTTATGATACATATGAAGTTGGTTTTGGAATTCAATTTACGGCTAACAATCGTGAGGAACAAGAAGATCTGTTAAGAAATTTTATGTATGATGAATTAAAAGGAGAGAAAAAAGGAAGATACGCCGAATATTTAGGGTTAAAATTTACTTTTGGTACAGCAGAAAAATGCTATGTTTGTAGTGCAATAAAAACGGTAAAAGACAAAGATTTGCTTCATGATGAAGCTTTGGAAAAATTTAAATCTCTTTTGAATAATATTTTGGAATTAAAATCCAAAAATTTAAAAATCTTTGAAATTGAAGAAGTAGAGGATGTGGAAGAAGATTCTGAAAATACAAATTCTAAACATAATAGCAAATCTGAAGAAGATTTAAAAATTAAACATGTTGAACAAATTTATCGTACCCAACAGGAAAATAGACTGAATAATGTTTTGTATAATGAATTAAAAAACCATTTAAATTTAAATGATAAGCAAATAAAGTGTGAAAAAGAACAAGTATCAGGTGGAAAATCTGATGTAGAATTAAAGATAGGTAATGAAAGAATTATTTTTGAAATAAAGACAGGAAGTGAAGCTAAATATTGTATTAGAAGAGCTATAGGTCAGTTATTGGAATATGCATATTATCCTGAGTCAGAAAAAGCAAATAAAATTATTATTGCAACTGATAAAGAATTTGAAAAGGATGATATTACCTACATCAAAATATTAAATGAAACTGTTTTGCAAAATGCAAATTTGTATATTCAAAGATTAGAAAAAAATAAAAAAACATACAAACTTAATATGGATGATTTAAAAAAATGGTGTCCTAAAAAATAAAATTTTTTGGAATAGGCCCATTACATAGATTGTTGCTTAAATAATTTTTCTTCATTTAGGGAGAACACGATTTTTAAGAAGCAAATTTATTTGCGACTATAAAAAAACGCGATGAGGGGGCAAGATGTTTTGGAAATTGTTGTGTTAAGCCCCCCTCATCAATCTTTTTTAAGTTCACTTAAAAAAGTTCGCTAACAAAAGATGTCCTCTCCCTGCAGGGCGAGGTAAAAATGGAAATAAAAAATATCATATTTTATTTACATCTTTTATTTGATAAATAAGAGTCAACAATGTTGTGATTTTATGGTAGATTTCATAGGATTGAGATTTTTTTGTTCAAAAGGTATATCCTATGTTGAAGTCAAAAATGAAATATGTGTGGTTGAGTGGTCTTTTTATGATAGGATCACCTCATTATGCGAAAGCAATTACTCCATACGGTGAAAGTTATACTTTAATAGAAGAGACGTCAGGATATGCTTCTAATGGAAATATAATCAACTATATTGTTGATGGTGAAATCAAACACGCTACAATTTCATTAAATTTATCAACAGATAATTATACGTTAACTCCTAATTCATCAGGGGCGGTTACTATTTTGGGAACAAAATATGACGTTTCTGATGATAACGGAGTAGATTATATTGGGAAAGTTAATACGCCAAAATCGATAACAGGGAATATAACATCTAATTTTATTGGAAATACGAATAATACAGATGGTGCAGCAATTATTTTGTCGTCTGGAAATGGAAAGACTATCAAGGGAAATTTTATTAGTAATTTTTCTACGGGAGATGGGGCTGGTATTTATAATGGAGGATTGGGATATTTTACATCGATACAAGGTGATTTTATAGATAATACTGTTTCTTCAAGTGGAAGTGTTTTTGGTGGTGCAATATACAATCAAGGAACTGTAAGTGGAAGTGATAAATCCTTAAAGATTAAAGGGATATTTGCGAATAATAAAATTGAATCTACTGGTGGTGATGCCAAAGGTGGAGCTATTTATAATACATATAAACCAACTAGTTCTACAGATGCACAATTGATAAGTATTACAGATTCTATCTTTTCGAACAATAAAGCTTCTAGTTCTTCAGCTGTTACAGTTCAAGGAGGAGCAATTTATCATACAGGTAATGCACTTTCTATTACAAATACGAGTTTTATTGGAAATAGTATTTCATCAATTGATGCAGAGGCTCGAGGTGGGGCTATTTCAATTTATACTGCAGAAAGTAAAAGTTTTGTCATTAGTAATTCCTATTTTTCTAAAAATACGATTAACATTTCAAATGAAGGTGTAAAAGACAAAGCTCGAGGTGGGGCTATCTATTTAGAAACTACGGCTCTTGGCGATTTAAAAATAACAGATACTTCATTTGTTGATAATTTTGCTTATGATGGAGCTGCTATTGCAAACTTAGTTCATGGTTGGACAACAACCATATATGCTGATCAAAAAGATGTTTTGTTTGATAATATGTCAACGGGTGTAAATAGTGGTATTTATATACAATATGATTCACCATTGATACTAAATGCAAATAATGAAAAAACTTTAACAATAAAAGATAAAATTGTTTCAGAAGGTTATGTAAAAATAGGATTAGAAATAAATAAAAATTCAACGAATACAGGAACGATTTTATTAACGCAAGTTTTACCAACTGCTACAGAAATAGATTTAAATTACGGAACACTTCATTTACAAGATGATGCGGCGACATCAACGATCAAATCCATTAAAACTAACATTTCAAATCAAGCCATATTAAGTACACAAGACAGTAAAATTGGTACATTAAGTATGACAGATTTATTGGCCGAAAGTGGAACAACCCTAAATTATGCTTTTGACCTAAATTTGAATACAAAGAAAAGTGATATTTTAAGTATTACGAATGCTGCATCAGCAATTACTATAAAAATCAGCGATATTAAGATACTGGCTGATGGAGGAAATGCAACGGGAATACGTTTTATAGAGGCTTCTTCAGGGATATTAGGAAATTTTACGCTGGATACAAATCCTCTTACCGTAAATACTGAAAATTACGAATATACAATTACTCCTGTCAGTACGACAGCAAGTAGTGGTTATTTTAGTTTGAACGTTAAGCAAGCTGAAAGAGTATATACCTTGCCGGAATTGATAGCTGATTCTTCAAAGGCAAGTTTTTCAATGACAGGAGATTTGCAACCAAAAGAGGCATTGGGAACTTTAGCAGGTGCAAACAGAACTTTTACAATTAACGGAAATAATCACACGTTAAGTGGTTTAGCAGAAAATGGTTCAACGAGACTAGCAGGGGTTGTAACCGATAGTAAAAATCAAACTTTGACGGTAAATAGTTTAACTGTTCAATATTATACGACTTTTGCGAATATTAAAACAGGCGATACACTTAATTTACAAGACGTTGTTTTTTCAAATAATGAGGATGATATTGCCAATGCTGGTACCGTAAATTTAGCAGGAACAAACAGTTTTGCTTCTGGGGTTACAGGAACAGGATTAATGACTATCAGCTCCGGAACGACAAATTTTAGTTCAACAGCTGGTTTGCAGCAGGGAAATTTGACAGTTAGCAGTGGGGCAACGTTAAAAATTAATCCAGCAAATTTGAGTATTACAAATGCTGTTTCAAATAATGGCATAATTGATTTTGGGTATGATGGGACATTAACGCAAATGATAAAGGGAGATGGAACCTTAAAAGTATCTGCAAATTTAACTGTTGATGCCGACAATTTGTTCCAAAATATTTCTACGAATACAGGAAGCGTTAACCTAACAGGGGGATCATTATTAAAAACAATCGAGGGTACTACAGTCATTGCAAGTGGAACAGTAAATTCTCCTTTATCGAATTTTAAGGGGACATTGACGAATAATGCTACCTTAAATTTAGCAGATAATTTAACAAAAAATATAGCAGGGACAGGAACGACTGTTTTACAAAGCGATAACGTTGAAGTAACAACAGCAACAACTGTTGCTGGAACGTTAGATTTGAACAATAAAACACTTGATATGCAAAACAGTGTTTCAAATAACGTTTTAACAATTGGTAATTTGATAGGAACAGGAAATCTAAAAATAGATGCAGATTTGACAGCAAAAAATGCAGATTACTTATCTTTATCAGGCGGAACAGGGACAATTACTTTAACGGATATTAGTATTTTGAATCCTACGCAAATAGATACGGGACTAACTATTATTTCCGCGAGCGATTCATCGAATTTGAATTTTATCGTTGATGTAGATGATAAAGAAATTGCAGGATATACGTATAAATTTACAACGAATTCTTTTGGAGTGTTAAGTATTTCCAGATCAATTGAAAATTTGACTTTTGAAGATTTTATTACTGGAACTGAAAAAGGAAAATTGGTTTTAATTTTTGATTTATCTGCAAATCAAAGTGTGACTGCGTCTTTAGAAACGAACAGAGATGATGAGTTTACTTTAAATATGAACGAAAAATCTCTTGTTGGAGAAGATAATAATGGAATTACGGTTAAAAGTGGTGATGAATTTCATATCGTTGGAAATGGAGTGGTAACAGGATTTTCAACGGCTTTAACAAATAATGGAACATTGGTTATTCAGAATATAACTTTTGAAGATAATACGATTGATATTTCAAATGCAGGAACATTAAACTTAACAGGAATAAATAGTTTTTCTTCTGGCATTACGGGAACAGGATCAACAGAAATCAAATCTGGAACAACGACGTTTAGTTCTGATGCAAATTTAAATCAAACTAATTTAACAATAGACATGGGATCAATATTAAACGTTTCATCAAATAATTTGGTTATCAGTGGAACGTTGACAAATAATGGAACGTTAAATTTAGCAGGAAATTTGACTAAAGATATTTCTGGTTCTGGAACAACGGTTTTACAAAGTGATATTTCAATTGCTTCAAATATATCAATTTCTGGGACGTTAAATATCAATGAAAAAACGATTGATATGGAAAATGATCCTGCTGTGTTTAATACGCTAACTGTTGGTGTAATGACAGGAACGGGAAATCTTAAAATTGATGCTGATTTGAATACAAAAGAGACAGATAAAATTAATGCAGCGGAGTTTGATAGTGCTACTTTAAATTTGACGGGTATTCATATTAGTAATGGATATGCAAGTGAAAACTTTTTACCTCAAGATGATTATTTGACAGTTTTAACAAATGCTGGTTCTCTCGTTTTAACAAATCCGATAAAAAATCAGTTTGGTGATTATTTATATACTTTTGAAAATGGAACGACTGCTGGAAAATTAAAGGTTACTCAAAAATATAACGTTTTAACTTTGGCTGATTATATTACGGGAACAGAAAAGGGGTTGGAAGTTTCTGGAGAATTTGAATTAGCTGGCGATATTAATCAAACGAGTGCTATTACGACGGGAAGTGAAAGTTCAGCTAAAAATCCATATACGATTGCTTTAAACGGGTATGCAATCAATGGAGATAGTCAAAATAATGATGGGATTACGGTTGCTTCTGGAATGGAATTAACTCTTTATGGAGATCCAACAAGTAAAGGAACTATATCTAATTTTTATACAGCTTTAATCAACAGTGGAACGTTAAACATTTCAGACGTAAATTTTACAGGAAATAATAATGATATTGTTAATAACGGAACGTTGAATATATCTGGAGTTGTTTCTTTTACAACAGGAATTTTATCTACGGGGGGGGGTATTACAAATTCAGGAGTAGTTAATTTAGGATATTCAGGAACAATTGATATAGATTACTTGGGAACTGGAACGCTGAATCTGAATGGTAATTTTACAATCAACAACAAAATCTATAATAATTTAAGTGTTGGCAGTGGTTATACTGTTCAAATAAAACCTGAAAATTTGCTTGGTACAGTTGATAATAACGGAACAATTTATTTGTCTGATGGAATATTATCACAATCTCTTAATGGAAAAGTGATTATTGGGGGAACAGTAGAAACTGATTTATCTAAATTAACTGGAACAATTACAAATAATGGAATTTTAAAATTAAATGGTGATTTAACAAAAAATATTTTAGGTACTTTGGGAAAGACAATTTTGCAATCTGCAAACGTAAATGTTACCAATGAAGTTAAAATCGATGGCGTTTTGGATATGAATAATAAGACACTCAATATGGCAAATGGAGTAGCGGGAGACAATTTGACGATTGGTTCGTTCATAGGGACAGGAACGCTGAAATTAGACGTTGATTTAACAGGAAATTTAATTGACAAAATTACGATTTCTGATGGCAGTCAAAATGGAACGAATGCCACGCTTAATTTATCTTTATTAAATTTATGGAATGAAGTTAAAACTCAAGATTTTCAGTTTATTTATGGAGATAATGCTGGGGTTGAATTTTCGTTAGATAAAAATAAATATTTATCAGCAGATTATCAATACGTTGCAAGTATTAACGGAAATATACTACGTATTGTTTCATCCGTTATCGATCCAGGTGATTTAGAAATCACAAAAATACCAAATCATTTTGTTTTAGGAACAGAAACTGTTACAGCTGATAACTTTGAAATAAATGGGGACATCATAGTCTTGTTTGACAGACCTGATAATACAGGAAAATTCTATGCAACTAGAAATATTGAAATTAAAGAGAAGACACATTTAGATATTGCCGTTAATAAACTTTCTTTGGTAGATCAGCCCCATATTTTATTTTTAGCTGATAATAATATCAACGTGGCTTCTGTTGCTCGTCAAGGAAGTTCAGGGCGTGTTTCTTATACAATCAGTCATGATGGTATTTTGAATATTACAAACGTCAAAACTGCAACGGAAATGGTGAAAATGAGTGGAGGTTCATCTCGACAAGCGAAGACTGCTGAAGCTTGGGATGGAATACAAATGAATCAGATAACGACAGAAGGTAAAATTGCGACAAAGTTGGCAATTTTATCTAGTAAAGGGGGATCATCCTATATTCGAGCTTTGAATAAACTTGCTCCTCAAAATAGCGTTGCAGTTCTTTCACAAACTGAAACGATGAATGATATTGCCAATATTAGTATGACGCAAGCCGGAATTATGGGGAAAAGTGCCGGATTTGAAAATTTAAAAGGAAACGTATGGGCAAAAGGGCTTTTGAATCATGCTAAAATGTCTCATTCAAACGGATTTAAAGCTGATAATACGGGATTTGCTACAGGTGTTGATATAGACGCTTCTGATGATTTTAAAATGGGAATTGGATACGGATACAGATATTTCTGCTAAACAGGGGAAAACGAGTGCAGAAACGCATACAGGTTTCATGTATGGACGATATAATTTTGATGCATTTTATTTATCAGGCATGTTTGGTGTAAGTCGTGGAAAGTATAATGAAGCAAAGTCTGTTGAAGGTATTTCCGTTAATTCTAAATATAGAGTGATGTCAATGGGAGCATACTTGGTTGCTGGAATGCCAATGGGGATGTTTACACCGGAAATTGGAGCTCGGTTTAATTCATCTGTTCAGTATGAATACGTGGATACAGCAAATCAAATCGTTCATCAAAAAACGACAAAAAAAGGAACAGCTTTGGCTGGTATAAAAGTTGAAAAAGAAGTTCGTTTAAATAAGAATCTAAGTGTTAAACCAAAGGCAGATATCTATGCAACTTATGATTTTAAACGTGATCATGGAACAAGCATAGTGACATTAAGAAATGGGGCTGAATATCAAACTCAATCTGTTCAAATGGATCGTTTCGGTGTAGAAATGGGGGCAGGTGTTTCACTGATCCATAAAGGAAATACAGAAGTGTCTTTGGATTATATCGGCAAATTTAAAAACGATTACACCAATCACACAGGTATGATTAATGCTATTTATCATTTTTAAATGTGAGTAATACAAACTAATTTTCTGGAAAAAATTCTGCGATAATTTTTTCGTAAATTGGGCGTTTGAAAGGGACAATTAACTTGGGGGCTTCAGATGGATTTTTCCATTCCCATTCACAAAATTCCACAGGTTCTTTGTTCAAATTGATTTCTGATTCACTGCCTGTAAATTCCACTAAAATCCATTTTTGAACTTGTCCTTTAAATTTGCGTTTGTCTGGAGTAAGGTAATGAACGTTTGGTGGGTAATTGTAAGCATGCCATTCTTGACTGATTTTTAACAAGCGAACGGACGTAATACCCGTTTCTTCACGTAATTCACGTAATCCCGTTTGTTCAACGCTTTCTCCTTCATCCATTCCACCTTGAGGAAATTGCCATGGAGCAGAAATTTCATTTTTAAAATCAATTCGTTTGGCCATAAAAACCTTTCCATCCTTGTTTAAAACAATGATGCCAACGTTTTTTCTATATAAAGGATCATTTTCTGGTTTGTTCGACATAGTAGGAAACCGGTTGTAAAACAAATTCTGGGATAGGGTTTGCATCCGTTGGTTCAGCTTGTTTTAAGAAAGTCATTAACTCAACTAAACAAACAGGACAGGCATCAACACGCAAAAATGCTTTTCCATCTTTTGTGATTTTCTTTTTGACTTTAGCAAAGTAATTGCGAAGGGCAGAACGATAAAAATTATTTCTGATATAAATATCAGGTGAAATTGTTTTTTCGGAAGCATTTTCATTTGCATTATCCGTTCCTGAAACGAGAATAAGGCCTCTGCGAACAGTTTCATCTACAAAATCACGAGCTATTTCCGTTTCTAAAAATGAAAAAGTTTGATCAGCAGGAACAGCCAACCCGATATATGCTAAATTTAAGCCAAGAACTTTGTAAAAACGCTTTCTGTTTTCTTGTTCAGGTAATCCAGCAACAAGTCCAAAAGGACCTGGGTCACTTTGTGGAAAAACGTTAATTTGAACAGGTATGTCTAATAATGTTTCATGGCCTGCTGTACGAGCAGCTTTAAAATAATCTTCTAATTTTCTGGAATAAACGTTAAAGGAAAGTGATATTTCTGGAGGAAAAACGTCAATTGCTGATTTTGTTAAATTTTCCTTTAGTCCTAAATTGGAAATCATCACAGATAAAAAAGGTAAATTATAAATTTCATTTGTTTTAGGATCTTTTTTGACCGGAGCGCTGTATGCTTTAAAAGCAGTCATTCCTTCCCCTGTTGTATCTATTCTTGGAACTTTGCCATAGTGATGATCTTCTTGTAAGTTTTCAATAGGCGTCAATAAATGAAGTGGTTCTCTGCCATCAGCTGTTCCTTTTAAAATCGAAGAGAAGTCTGGTAAAGAGGCTTTAATATCACTTTTTAAAACATCAGGTAATGGTAATTCTTCATGAGAACGGAAAATTAAGCGGCGTTTATCTTCTTCTGCTTGTTTTTCTTCTTTTGTTTTCTCATTCTTATTGTTTATGTCAGCTAAATTAGACATATTTGATTTGAAGCTAGGCATTTCACCCATCTTATGAACAGCTTTTTTTACAAGCTTATCTTTGGGCATTTCAATTTCTGTCGTTCCCTTTTCTTCAAATTCTTTGATTTTTTCGGTTAAAGCAGCACTGGCTTCTTCAGCAGAAATAATTCCCCCAACAGTCGCTACTTTTTTTGTTTCTTTTTTTTCATTTTCGATTTGCGATTGTTCCGTTGAATTTACTGCTTCTGTATTTTCCTTTGTAGATTCACTTTTTTCAGAAGCTTGTTGAGGTGTCGTTTTAGATTGTTCTGCATCAGGTGTTTTTTCTTCAACTTTAGGGATATTCTCGCCGATTTTTTCTTGAACTGCCTGTTCACGTTCAGAATTGAGTTTTTCTATTTCTTCAATTTTTTTATTTTCTTCGGCGACTTTTTCATCGTTTAATTTTTCAATATCAGATTTTTCCGTTCCGTCGACATCTATTTCATCAATTTGCTTTTTCAAATTGTCGATATTTTGTTGCTGTTGTTCTATTTGAGCAGAAATGTCAGCAATTTCTTTTTGAGCAGGTGTTTCTTCCATTGGAGGAGGAGTTAACACGTTTTCTTTGAGGGATTTATCCTTGATTGAAAAATAAAAAGAAGATGGAGCTGTATTAAAAAAGGAATAGTAAATCCCTGTTCCAGCGTATCCAAGAGCCAAAAGAGTTAATAACACTAAGATGTTATACAACTTTTTGGCTGATACTTTCTTTTTTTGCTTAAAAGGATGATCTGTTTGTTCCATAAGTTATTTTCCTGCTTGATGAAGAATATTCAATGCACGAACGATATCCATTGCCCGTTCTAATTGATAATCTTCTTTCTTATCATCCTTTTTATCAAAAGGATCTGGTTCCTTTTCTTTATCCTTATTGGATTTGTTCGTCTTTAAAGTCTTTTTCTTCTTTTCGTCTTTGACTTCTTTTTTCTTGTCTTTTTTATCTTCATCCTGCTTGTCTAAAGCGTTTTCGTAAGCAGCTTCTTCGAAATCACCCATGTGAGATTGAATATATTCGACTTTTGCCAAAGGAATTTTAATGTCAGGTTCAATCCCTTTTGCTTGAATAGAACGACCGGATGGCGTGTAATATCTAGCAGTTGTCAAACGAATAGCTCCAACGTCAGAAACAGGAACAACTGTTTGAACAGAGCCTTTTCCGAAAGACTTCATTCCAACGATAACGGCACGTTTATTGTCTTGTAATGCCCCGGAAACGATTTCACTTGCAGAAGCTGAACCTTCGTTAATTAAAACAACGAGAGGTAATCCGTCAATATAGTCACCTTTTTCTGTATCTTCTGCAGAAAATTTTTGAATTTCATCTTTGTTACGAGGACGCGTAGAAACGATTTCCCCTTGTGTCAAGAATAAATCTGAAACGCGAACAGCTTGGTCAAGTAAGCCACCTGGGTTATTACGCAAATCTAAAACGTACCCAACTAAATCAGAGTGATCTTTTTTAATTTGATCTATCGTTTTTTTCAAATCATCTGTGGTCGTTTCAGAAAATGAAGAAATACGCAAATATCCAACGTTTCCCTTATCTTCTGTTTTGACGGATTTAATTTTGATGTTATCGCGTGTAATGGTAACTTCAAAAGGTTCTGTATTTTGACGGTGAATTGTTAATTTAACTTTTGTTTTCAAAGGACCACGCATTTTTTCAACAGCTTGGTTTAAGGTCATCCCAAAAACGTTTTTACCTTCAATATGCGTGATATAGTCCCCAGCTTGGATACCAGCTTTGAAAGCAGGTGTGTCATCAATAGGGGAAACAACTTTTACGAACCCTGCATCCATTGTGACTTCAATACCGAGACCACCAAATTCACCTTTGGTCTGTTCTTGCATTTCTTTGAAGTCATCTTCGTTTAAGTATGAAGAGTGTGGATCTAAAGCAGTCAGCATACCGTTGATTGCACTTTCAATCAATTTCTTTTCAGAAACTTCTTCAACATAATCCGTTTTTATTTTTTTCAATGTTTCGCTGAAAATAGCAAGATATTTGTAAACGTCAACATCTTTGTCATCTGTTTTCTTTTTGCTTGCAAAAGCTGGTGTTGCAAGCATAAACATCATTAAAAATAAGATTACCTTTTTCATACTTTTATCCTTTGCTTTCATCTTTCATAAAACCTGATGGATTGACAGGTTGTCCGTCTTTTCGTAATTCAATATACAACGTTTGTTGAGATTCTGCTAGCATTATTCCTATTGGTTCGCCAACTAATAAGTTTTGACCGACAGAAGTATCAAGTCTGCCTAATCCTGCTAACAAAGTGTGATAGCCGTCGTCATGTTCAATAATTACAAGTTCACCATAACCACGGAATGGCCCTGCAAATAAAACTGTTCCGTCAAATGGAGAAATAACTTGAGCTCCTGGACGCGTTTGGATAACAATTCCTTTTGAAGGACTGCCGGCTTCGGTTAAATCACCATATTTCTTGATAATTTTTCCTTTAGCTGGGAATGGAATTTTTCCTTTTGCAGCCATAAACTTGCCGGTTGTCTCAGCTGATTGTTTTAGCTTAAGTTTTCTGATTTTGCTTTCTTCTTCCAATTTTGCCAACAAATCTCGCAAGTCATTTGCTTGTTTTGCCAACAATTCAGCACGTTCTTTTTGATGATTTTCTTCGGTTGTAAGCTTTTTTTGCAAATCCGTTTTTTTCTTGATCAAAACGTTCATATCTTTATGTTTTGATTCTAATCGTTTTGTCATTTGCTTAATTTGTTTGTACTGAGCACGAATGGCAGAAGTCAAACTCGCTACCTTGAGTAAGTCTTTACGCAATCCCTTTGCTGAATATTCAATACGAGGCACAGTTTCCCGTAAAAGAAGGGCACTGCGTAAAGTATCCGTTGGAGGCAAAGGTTGCATTAAAAGAGCTTCCGTTGGCTTCCAAGCTAAATTTTGAAGGGCAGCTAGAACGTAAACGCGTTGACTTTTTCTTTTTTCAAGATAGCGTTTCATCAATTTTTGGCGTTCTTCAAATTCATGCAATTTATTTTCGAGTTTGTTTAAAGAATCTTCTTGTTCTTGAATAGAACTTGCAGCAGAAACCATTTTTTTACGCACACTTAAAATTTCATTTTCAGTTTGCTTAACTTGTTTGCTGATTTCCTGTTGTTTCGTTTTTGCTTGTTGAATTTGTGAATTAATTTGAGAAAGTTCTGCTTTTGCAGAAGCTTTGTCTGTAGAAGCTAAACTTTGAGAACACAAAAAAAGCCCCCCTAAAACCACGCAAGCGGTTTTTAAAAAAAGAGGGGCTTTTTTTATTAAAATCATACTATTTGACTAAAAGTGATTTTCCGGTCATTTCAGCAGGTTGAGCAATGCCCATCAATTCCAATAAAGTTGGAGCGAGGTCTGCTAATCTGCCACCTTCACGCAATTTTACACCTGCATCACCATTGTATAAAACAGCTGGGACTTTGAAGGTTGTATGTGCGGTGTAAGGAGCGCCTGTTTTTTCATCTTTCATCAATTCGCAGTTGCCGTGATCTGCTGTTACCAACATAACACCGCCAACACTTGAAATTGTTTCAGTCAAACGACCTAAACATTTGTCAACAGCTTGAGTTGCTGCGATGGCTGCTTCAAGAACACCTGTATGTCCGACCATATCACCATTTGCAAAGTTGCATATGATAACGTCAAATTTTTCAGATTTAATTGCGTCAACCAAAGAATCACAAACTTCGAAAGCACTCATTTCTGGTTTCAAATCGTAAGTTGCTACTTTTGGGGAAGGAATCAAAATACGATCTTCGCCATCAAATAAGCGTTCTTCACCACCATTAAAGAAGAAGGTAACATGAGCATATTTTTCTGTTTCAGCAATACGCAATTGTTTTAAACCAGCTTTTGAAACAACTTCACCAAAAATATTAACAAGTTGTTCTGGTGGGTAAATTGCTTTAACAAAACGATCATGATCAGCAGAATATTGTGTCATACCGACAACAGCTGCAAATTTTACCGTTTTATTGCGTTCAAATTTATCGAATTGTGTGTCTGCTAAAGCATACATAATTTCACGAGCACGGTCAGAGCGGAAATTTGCAAATAAAACAGCATCGCCGTCTGCCATACCACTATAAGAACCAATAACGGTTGGTAATACGAATTCATCATAAACTTTTTCATTGTAGGAAGCGTCAATAGCTTGAACTGCAGAAGAAGCTGTTTTGCCTTTACCATTCATCAAAGCGTCAAAGGCGAGTGTGACACGTTCCCAACGATTATCACGATCCATTGCGTAGTATCTGCCGGAAACAGTTGCTATTTTAACGTTATTTAACGTTGATAAATATTTATCAAAATCAGAAACGTATCCTAAAGCTGAATCAGGTGGAACGTCACGGCCATCAAGGAAGCAATGGACTTTTACAGGGATGTTTTCATCACTTAAAATTTTAGCCAATGCTTTGATGTGGTTGATGTGTGAATGAACGCCACCTGGGCTAGTTAATCCCATTAAATGGCAGGTTCCTTTTGTTTTTTTCAAGTTTGCGATTAAATCAACGACAGCTGGACGATTTTTTAAGGAGCCGTCTGCGCAAGCTGCATCAATTTTAGGCAAGTCTTGCATAACGACACGACCAGCACCAATGTTTGTATGGCCAACTTCGGAATTGCCCATTTGTCCATCAGGCAAACCAACGTCTAATCCAGACGTAGCAATTAAAGTATTTGGGCAAGTTTTAACAAGATTGTGCCAATTTGGGGTATTTCCCATTTCAATAGCATTGTTTTCTTTGTTTTCGCGATTTCCCCATCCGTCTAAGATACACAACAAGACAGGACGTTTTGTTTTGTTTGACATTTTATCTCCTTTTCTTCAACAAATTTTTAGGAAAATATAATACATTTTTTTCAATTTAAAAAGTGATTTTCTTGTAAATTTTGATTAAAATAAAAAACAGAATGTAAATAAGGGAAAAAATGATGAAAAATGGTAAAAATCCAGATCCGAATACGCTGTATCCAATAGCTGGATATTTTGATGAAATTTACGTAAAACCTGCAATTAAAAATTCAAATATCATTGTGGGAGATTTTACCTATATTGCAGATTCAGATTTTGAACGTCATGTTACACATTTTTATGAATGGAATGGGGATAAGTTAATTATTGGCAAATTTTGTCAGATTGCTAAAGGTGTTGAATTTGTGATGAATGGGGCAAATCATCAGATGAATGCCGTTTCAACGTTCCCTTTTTATACGCTTGAAGGTTGGAATATGAATCCTCCGTCAAAAAATGATTTACCTTTAAAAGGGGATACAATTATTGAAAATGACATATGGATTGGGCAAAATGCAGTTATTTTGCCAGGTGTTCATATTGGAAATGGGGCGATTATCGGAGCAAACAGTGTTGTAGGGAGTGACGTTGATCCGTATACGATTGTTGTAGGTAATCCTGCAAAATTTTTGCGCAAGAGATTTGATGATGAACTGATTGAATTAATGTTGAAATGGAAATGGTGGGATAAGAAAATTGAGGAAATAAATACTCTCATTCCTGTTTTGACAAACAGTCATCTTGATGAAGTAAAGAAAATTATCAAAGAGTTTTTAGGGAAATAAAATTATTCCCCTAAAATGTCGGGCTCATCTGAAAAGATTGCAAAAATGCCTTGTTCAAACAAAGTATTGGCAACTTTTTTATCATTGACAGTCCAAACTAATATTTTGTAGCCGAGAGAGTGAATTTCTTCAATTAAAGCAGGTGTCAATAAATTTGCATCATAATTGATAGAAAATGCTTCTAACTTTTTAGCTGTTTCACGCCAATCTGGAGAGACGTCTTCGACTAAAACACCACGTTTGATGGATGGAGCTAATTTTTTAAATTCGAACAAACTATCCCATTCAAAACTAGATACGAAAACGTGATCAGCAAAATCATTTGCTTTGATACATTCCCATGCTTTTTGTGCCGTAATTTTGGCAAATTCCGGTTTAGATGGTTTAATTTCAACGTTTACGGATAAATCCAGTTCTTTTAATAATTTGACAACTGCGTCAAAGGAAGGAACTCGTTCTCCTGCAGGTAATTCAATTTTTTGTAATTCTTCGAAAGTGAGTTCATCAATCCGAGCTGGATTTCTGGCCATTCTTTTTAACGTTTCGTCATGAAATACGACAGGAATTTTATCTGCGGTCAGCATAACGTCAAGCTCTACCATTTTTACACCGTGTTCCTTTGCATATTTGAATGCTGAAAGGGTGTTTTCAGGAACCATTGGACGAGCTCCACGATGTCCTATGACGAATTGTTTATAATCCGTAGGTAAGTGTTTTGTTATTCCTTGACGTTCCATTTTTTTCCCCATAAACAAAAATAAGATAAGAGCAAGTGCGCAAACCGATAAAATAATTTTTTTCATATTTCATTTCCAATCCACAAATTAAAGTTTGCTGTTATTTTAGCAAAAAAGTTTGATATTTTAAATATGTTTATTAAACCTTTTTTATCTTTTTTTTACTATAATTTTATGAAATTTAAAATTACGGAGTAGAGTTTTTATGGGAACGTTATCTCTTTCTTTAAAACCAAAACTGATGGTTAATTATGATCATTCAATTTTATCGTTGATATCATCCGTATTAAAGCATTATGGCGTTCAAACGCCGTATAAGACTTTGCCAGCAGTTGATGAAGAATTGAAAAAAGGCTACAAAAATATTATTTTTATGGTTTTTGATGCCATGGGGGACGTTCCAATGAAAAACATACTTCCTCCTGAATCTTTTTTGCGTCAAAAACAAATAGATACAATTCATAGTATGTATCCATCAACGACGGCAGCTTGTATGACAAGTTTATATTCTGGCGTTCCTCCTATTGTTCATGGGTGGTTAGGATGGCAGGCCTATTTTAAAGAATACGATAAGGTTGTCGAGTATTTTACTAATAGGAATTTTTATACAAAAGAGGATATTACAGAAGGAAAAGCTGCTGATTTAGTTCAATACGAACATATTTTTGATAAGATTAAAAAAGCAACTAAAGGAGAAGTTCAAATTGGGGATTTATCTGCTCCATTTAGACCTGGAAGACCTACTTCTATTCGTCAATTATGTGAAAAATCATTAAAATTTGCAGATCAAGAGGGACGCCATTTTATCTTTGCTTATTGGCCAGATCCGGATCATTCAGGACATTTGACGTCGCCTGAAGCAACTTTATCAAATCCAACAGAAGCTAAAAAAGGAAAAGTTGCACCTCCCTCACCATATGCGCAAGTTGTTCGAGCAATCAACCAACGGCTACACACTATGTCCAAAAAAATGAAGGATGATACTTTGATTTTGGTTACAGCTGATCACGGGATGATGACGCTAGAAAGAGCAATTTACGCTAATGATTGTGGTAATTTGGTTGATTGTTTAGCTCATCCAATCAGTTTAGATGAAAGAATAACGAGTATCTTTTTAAAACCGGGAAAAGAAGCTGAATTTAAAAAGTTATACATGACTTATTTGAAAAAAGATTTTGCAATGATGTCGCGTGAAGAGGTTTTTAAATATCATTTGTTTGGTGAAGGAGAACCTCATTCAAAAGCATTGGATTTTATCGGTGATTACGTTTTGATTGGGATAACCAATAAATCTTTGCGACAACGTTATGGTGAAAATTATACGTTTTTTGATATGAAGGGAGTTCATTCCGGTATGACTGAAGCTGAAATAAACGTTCCCTTGATTATGATTTCTAAAAAATAGGAGTGAAAGTAAAAGAAAATGCCTGCTGTTTACCAAGGTATTGTTGAGGAAGATGATCCGTTATACACTTATTTAAAGGATGAAATTCAACCACAAACAGGTGTTGAAGTTGAAAATCCAGTTTATGATGTGTATAGATTAAATGGTTCAAATGCCGTCTATTTATATCAAGAACAAAATAGTGGTGTCAAAATTATTGGAAAGTATTTTTTCAATGATGCAATTGATGATCCAGAATTAACTTGGAAAAAGCTAGAACGAGAATATTTTAATTTATCGAAAATGCGTGAATTTGGATTTGATGAATCTCCATATTACGTAGCAAAACCATACGGTAAAAATTATGAATTAGATGGGTTGTTGACAATCGAATTCTGTGAAGGCGAATTGCTAAGTAGTATTTTGGAACGTGCTTTGGAAACAGGAGATGAAGCTCTTATTTATGAAAAGTTGGGAGCTTTAGGACATTTTTTTGCTAAATGGCACAACAATACTGTACAAGAAGAATTAGTTGATTTTGATTGGCCAAAAAATTATTTGGGTAGAATGATCGATCAAGTTCGAGATGCCTTGGAGCCAGAAGAAGTTGAATTTTTTGAACAAGAAGGTATGGCTTGGGCAGAACGCGAAGAAATGTGGCAAGACAATAAAGTTATCGTTCATGGGGATGCAACTCCGGAAAACTTTATGTTTGGTGATGGGGAAAACGTTATTTCCTTTGATTTGGAAAGATGTATGTATGCTGACCGTATTTTTGATATTGGCAGAATGTGTGCAGAATTATTTCATTTCTTTTTAAGAACGACAGGAAATAAATATGAAGTTGAACCCTTTATTCGTCATTTTTTAATGGAATATTGTTCTTTATTTCCAGATCAAGAAGCTGCATTTAATTCTATTACAAAACGGTTACCGTTTTATATGGGCATAAATTTATTACGTATCAGCAGAAATGAATGGTTAGATGATGATTATCGTTGCCAATTGATATATGAAGCCCGCAATTGTTTTCTAGAAGGTGAATAATGATTAAAGCTATTTTATTTGATATTAATGGAACTTTGTCAGAAATTTGGACAAGTGAAGTTGATGATAATTTATACAGAACTGTCAGTAATTTTTTAGATTTTCAAGGGGTCAAAATTGATCCATTAAAATTAAAACAGGAATATTTTGCAATCAATGAACATCAGCGTTTAAATGATGAAGATCATGCTGAATTTGATGCTGTTGCTTTGTTCAAAGAAATCATTGAAAAATATCAAACTCCTTTTACAAAAACGTTGTCTGCTGAAAAATTAAAACAATTGCCTGTTATTACAGCAGAGTTATACAGAGGAGCCTCTCGTTTTTCATTAAAACTATATGATGGTGTGCAGGAAACTTTGGATAAATTGCGTAAAAAATACAAGTTGGCTTGTGTTTCTGATGCTCAATCAGCTTGGGCTTTACCTGAATTAAATTCAGTTGGATTACTCGATTATTTTTCACCAATTA
Organism: Alphaproteobacteria bacterium; assembly: GCA_024413465.1. GTDB lineage: Bacteria > Pseudomonadota > Alphaproteobacteria > CAAGCB01 > CAG-977 > UBA2903. Next base: position 21,007 of record JAKSVU010000005.1, on the reverse strand, counting down.
TCGTATCCGGAGATTATGGATATCGTAAGCCGGATAAAAGATTATTTGAAAAAGCATTGAAAGCTTTGGGAGTAAAACCATCTGAAGCAATTTTTGTTGGGAATGATTTATTGCGAGACGTCCATGGGGCAAATGAAGCTGGAATAATATCCGTATTTTTCAAGTCCAATCAGGGTGATCACGAATATAAGGCAACTCCGAAATATACAATGACAGATTTCAAAGAATTGTTGAAAATCGTGGCTAAAATTGAAAAGAAAGAAAAAGCAGCATAAAACTTGTCACAAACTGCCGAACGAAAAAGTCACAAACTGCCGAATTTGGACTTGTAAATTTTGTCGAAATAGATGAAAAAGCGATTTATTTTGATCGTTTATCCAAATACCTTATCGATGTCGGCTAATGGAAGATTATGCGAGATAATCAAGTTTTGGCATTTGTCATAGACGGCTTGATTTGTCATCAATTCTGTTTTGTGGACGTCCATTCCTACGATGGCTGTATTGCCAACTGATTGGGCAAGGTTCCAAAAAGCAGGGTTTGGATAATTGCGGTGTCCGTCTGTTCCTAATCCGTTAACTTCCAAAGGAATATTCAATTGTTTTGCGCAAACACAAACGTGATACATTTCTTCTAAAAACAGGTTTTGATCGCCTGTAAAATTGAGAACATCTGGATGGCAAAGGTATTTAAATTTACCTGTTTTCATTCCTGTTGTGACGATTTTGACATAGTCTTTTAAATCTTGAGGATTGGATGTTGGGTTGCCTGTGTAAGCAGAAGGCGCTTCATCATAAAGAAAATGTTGTCCTAAAATTAAATAATCTATTCCCAGTGAGTCAAAAAATTTGATTTGTTCTTCGAAATATTGAGGAAAATATTCCATTTCAAAACCGACTAAAATTTTGATTTGAGAGGCGTATTCTTCAGCTAATTTTCGAATAGTTTCAACATATTCAGGAGCTTCATCCATTGTCATTCGCATTTTTGATACGTATCCGTTTTTGAAAGGGACTGGACAGTGATCTGAAAACCCGAGTGTTTTCATCCCAACTGAAATGGCTTTTTCAATATATTCACGTTCACTGCCATATGCGTGTTGGCAACGAGGGGTATGCGTATGAAAATTGTATGGAATCATTTTTTATTCCTTTTTGAAAGGGCGCCCAAATAAATTTTCAATGACGTCATCAATGCTGACATTGTCATTCATAATTTTTGACAAGGATTCACAAATAGGCATTTCAACGTTTAATTGTTTTGCGCGTTCTAATACTGCAGAGGCTGTATAGACACCTTCTGCAACCGTTTTTTTATCTGACAAAATTTTTGCTAACGATTTGCCAGCACCTAATTCTAAACCAACTGTATAGTTTCTGGATTGAGTACTGTTTGCCGTTAAGAGTAAATCGCCCATTCCTGCTAATCCCATTAGCGTTTGAGCAGAACCACCCAAAGCAACTGCTAATCTGGAAATTTCAGCCAATCCACGAGTAAGCATAGCAGCGTGGGCATTATCACCTAATTTTTTCCCAGCGACAATTCCTGCGGCAATTGCCATTACGTTTTTTACGGCTCCTCCAATTTGAACGGAAATCAAGTCATTCGTATAGTAAGGGCGGAACGTGTGAGAACCTAATGATTTTACAAGTTCTTTTCCCAATTCTTCATCTGCACAAGCCAAAGTGACAGCCGTGGGTTTATCCATAGCAGCTTCTTCTGCAAAAGTAGGACCTGAAATAATAGCAATAGGTGTTTTAGGCATATATTCCGCCAACATTTCACTCATTAAAGCCCCTGTTTTTTGTTCTATCCCTTTACAACAAATTACGGCAGGGACGTTTTTAGGCCAAATAGAAGCAACTTTTTCAATTGTTGTGCGTAAAAATTGAGCAGGAATAACTAACAAAATAGCTTCAGCATCTGTAATAGCTTGTGTTAAATCGTTCGTTGCGACCAAATTGTTCGGCAGTATAACGTTTGGAAGATACGTTTGATTGACGTGCGTTGTATTAATTGTTTGGACTAAATCAGCTTCACGAGCCCACAAGGAAACAGATGGAACGTTTTTAGCAACGATTTTTGCGAGAGCAGTTCCCCAAGCACCAGCGCCTAAAACGGATATTTTATTCATTCGTCAAATCCTTTCTATCTGTTTGTTGTTGGATCAAGAGGCCAACGCGGACGGGGCATAAACGTTAAAGGATCAGAATCTCCTTTTAGAAAATGTTCCATTCCAGCCCAAGCGACCATTGCCCCATTATCTGTGCAAAATTTCATTGGGGCAACTGCAAAAGTGAGTTTATGTTTGCTTGCAAGTGTTTCTAAAGCGTTTCGTAAAGCCATATTTGCGGCAACACCCCCAGCAACGACAAGGTGTGTACCGTTTGGATAATCTTTTTTGAAAATTTTAATTGCATTTTTTAGTCTTGAACACAAAGAATCAAGAACGGCTTGTTGAAAACTGGCTGCTAAATCAGCTTTTTCTTGTTCAGTTAAATCTTGTTTTTCTGCAATTATTCTGCGAACTGCTGTTTTTAAACCGGAAAATGATAAATCGCATCCTGGTTTTCCAACCATTGGACGAGGTAAATCATATTTTTTGGAGTCACCTGTTAAGGCATATTTTTCAATTTTAGGACCGCCTGGATAACCCAATCCCATCATTTTAGCAACTTTATCAAAGGCTTCACCAGCAGCATCATCAATCGTTGCCCCCAACCGTTTAAATTTACCGACACCTTCGGCAACCAAAATTTGACAATGACCTCCGGAAGTTAAAAGCAGTAAATATGGGAAAGGAACGTCTTGTGATAGACGGACTGTCAAAGCATGAGCTTCTAAGTGATTAACGGCAATAAAAGGAATTTTTTGAACGCAGGCAATGGCTTTTGCAGTCATTGTTCCAACAATAACACCACCGATTAAGCCAGGTCCACAAGAAGCTGCGACAGCAGAAAGGTCAGAAAAATCAATTTTTGCCTGTTTTAAAGCTTCTGGAACGATAGAAGTTACCTTCTCAAGATGAGCTCGAGCTGCGATTTCAGGAACAACCCCTCCAAATTGAGTATGTTCCGGTTGTGTAAAGACAACGCTTGAAAGTAGCTCTTTCCGTTCATTTACAACGGCTGCAGCTGTTTCATCACAACTTGATTCAATCCCTAAAACAAACATTTTTTCACTTTCATGTTAAATTTTTCTATTCATACTCGTAAAAAATGATAAAATCCCCCCTAAGATAATATACGGAGGTCTAAATGACAACAACTAATATTGAAGAAAAAACAGAAAATCAACCTGTTGAACAAAAAGAAGAAGAAAACGTTCAACAAAAACAGACCAAAAGCAAGGGACATGGTGGTTTGTGCTGTGTTTTAGTCTTGGCTGTTCTTTTAGGTGGTGTTTTTGGTGTTCCACAATCTCGTAATGCTGTTATGCCATACGTTTTAAAGGTTTGGGATAAAATGCGCGAACCAGATATGAAAGTTGTTGAACAAAAAATAGAGGTTACTCCAGTTGCAACAAGTGGCGAAACAACAGAAGCTGAAACGGCAGTTGTTGAAGAAAATCAACAACAAGAACAACAACAAGCTCATGAAGTTTATATTGACGCTTTGATGAGTCAGTCTGTCAGTGACGCTCAAAAAATTGCCATTTTGGAACAAAAATTAGCTGATATGGAATTAAAATTTGAATTATTCCAAACCGGAATGGATAAAAAAATTGATCATGTCGTTGAAATTATGCCTAAAACAGGATTGTTAGAAGATAGCGTTCGTGATTTGTCAGCTAAAGCAGATACGGCTTATGAAAATATTGTAAAATTAACTCAAAAAGCAGAAGGGTTAGAAAAAACGAAAGCAGATTCATCTTATATGCTTTCCGTTATGTCCAGAATGACAGCCGTTGAACAAAAATTAGCAAAATCAAATATTGAAAAGGAACGCATTGCATCATTGTTGTTAATGGTAAATCAAATGAAAGATGCCGTTCAAAAAGGTGATAAATTTGAAGTTGCTTTTGAATCAGCTTATTCTTTATCAAAATTCAATCGTGATTTAAGAAAACAAATGACACCATTGAAAAATATTTCAAAAGAAGGTGTCTTGACAAAATGCAAGTTGCATAAAGAATTTAAAGATTTGGCAAGACAGACAATGTTGAATGAACGCGTTGGTGTTCAAGATACTTGGTATAAAAAAGTCTTGGCAAAAGTGAGTGACTTGATTGTTATTCGTCGTTTAGATGCAGAAGATTCTGACGTTTCTGTTAATGCAGTTTTGGCAAAAGCAGAACAAAAAATCAGACAAGATTTGTTTGCAGATGCCGTAGTTGAATTGAAAAAAATGCCAGAAGATAAACTTGCTTTATTCAATGATTGGATGATTTCAGCTGAAAAGTACGTTATGGCGACAACAACGATTGATAATACCTTGGATAAATTGCTAGGTATTCTTTATGCCGTAGAAGGAGAATAATTCATGCTGAAAGTTATATGGAAAGCTCTCGTTCTTCTATTCTGGGCATTTGTTGCTTCTTGGTTTGCAAATCATCCTGGTTTTATCAGAATTGAATGGATTGGTTGGCAAGTTGAAACTTCAGTTGCCGTCTTATTGCTTGTGTTGATACTTATTTACTTTGTGGGGTATCAATTAATTGCTAAACCGATTATCTTTTTAGGAATTAAATTTTCTGAAAGATTGATTTTAAAGAAAAAAGCAGAAAAACTTGCTGATGGAAAATTAGAAATATTCAATCGTAAGTTGGATATCTTGAATCAAGGTATGATTGCCGTGAACGGAAAAGATTTAGAAACGGCAGTTCATTATGAAGGTGATATTTTGGAGCTGTATCAAGACAATTTATCTGCAACTTATCTATATCAAGCAAAATTGGCTGAATTAAGACAAGATAATGAAAAAGCTCTTTCTTTTTATGATTTGATGTTGGCTGATAAAGATTTAGCAAAAGTTGGTTTTAATGGAAAAATTGAGTTAATGAAGAAAATGGAACAAGATATTGCTCCTGTTGTTGAAGAAGCTTTTAAAAATAAAATTATTTCCAAAAAACAATATAAATCTTTTAAAACGGAGGCGTAATGTTTTACGACGTTGTTATTATCGGGGCTGGCGTTACAGGTACAGCAATTGCCCGAGAGTTGTCTAAATATGATTTAAAAATTGCTTTAGTTGAAAAAGAGGCTGAAGCTGCTTTTGGGGCAACGAAAGCAAATAGTGGTATTGTCCATGCTGGTTTTCATTCTGCTCCCGGAATGATTAAGTCAACGCTATGTGTTCGTGGAAACTATTTATATGGTGAATTAAAAGACGAATTGGATATTCCATTTAAACGCGTCGGCGAATTGATGATTGCCAGAGGACCAGAGGATGAAGAACGCTTGGAGTTTTTCTTGAAACAAGGTCAAGAATTAGGTGTTCCTGATTTAAAGATTTTGCGTGGAGAAGAATTATATGCGTTTGAACCACATCTTTCACACACAATTACAGCTGCTTTATATGCTCCTTCTGCAGGCGTGATTAATCCGTATGAATTTACGTATAGACTACTATATAATGCTATTCAAAATGGGGTAGAATTTTTCCCAAATCACCCTGTAATTGGAATAGAAACGCATAAAGTTATTACGGAACATCAAACTTTTGAAGCAAAATACATCATTAATGCTGCTGGTGTTTATGCTGATAAAATTGCGGAAATGGCAGGGGTTAAAACGTTTGAAATTAAACCTCGTAAAGGACAGGAATATTTATTAGACCGTAGTTGCGAAGGTTTAACAACGCGCGTTATCTTCCCATTACCAAGTAAGACGAGTAAAGGGATTTTGGTTATTCCAACTTTAGATGGAACTTTGATGATTGGTCCAACGGCAGAAGACGGTGTGCCAGCTGATGATAAATCAACAACAAATGAAGCTTTTGAAGCTATTTTAAAAAGCACGCAAGCAATTATTCCAGAAATCAAAGCTTGTTCTTTGTTTTCTCAATTTGCTGGTGTTCGTCCTGTGGCAACAGGAGATGATTTTATCATTGGGCCAACAGGTGAAGAAGGATTTATTAATGTTGCTGGAATTCAATCTCCAGGTTTAACTGCAGCACCTGCTGTGGCTGAACTTATGGTGAATATATTGAAAAAACAAGGATTAAAACTGACACAAAAAGGGGATTTCAATCCTCGTGTTCCTCGTCATAAAAAAGTGAGAACAATGAGTATTGAAGAATTGAAAAAAGCAGTTGCTGAAAATCCTCAATATGGAAAAATCGTTTGTCGTTGTGAACGAGTAAGTGAAGCTGAAATCAGACAAGCTATTCGTGAAGGTGCAACAACTCTTGATGGAATAAAATTAAGAACACGCGCTGGTCAAGGCAGATGTCAAGGTGGGTTCTGTACTTATCGTATTTTGGAAATTATGTCAGAAGAATTGGGAATTCCTATGACAGAATTAACCAAAAAAGGAATAGGGTCAAATTTGATTAAAAAGGATATTAAAAATGACTAAGCCAGTTGTGATTGTCGGGGGTGGTCCTGCAGGATTGATTGCTGCTGAATCAGCAAAATTAAATGGGGCAGAACGCGTTATTGTCATAGATCGTGAACGCCATACTGGTGGTATTTTAAATCAATGTATTCATGCCGGTTTTGGTTTGGGGTTATTCAAAGAAGAATTAACGGGGCCAGAATTTGCAGATCGCGTTTCAAAAGCAGCTTTGAAAGCTGGTGTTGAATTTTTAACAGAAACGACGGTGTTAAACATTAACGATCAAAGACAAATTACAACAACCAGTGAAAAAGGCGTAGATACCATTGATGCTGGGGCAATTGTCATGTGTACAGGTTGTCGCGAACGCCCTCGTGGTGTCATTCATATTCCAGGTGAACGCCCAGCCGGAATTTATACGGCAGGATTGGCTCAAAAATTAGTCAATACTTCTGGCTATTTGATTGGTAAAAAGGTTGTTATTTTAGGGTCTGGTGATATTGGTTTAATTATGGCTCGTCGTATGACTTTACAGGGGGCAAAAGTTTTAGCCATTGTCGAAGTGATGAAAAATCCAGGTGGTTTACAAAGAAATATCATTCAATGTTTGGATGATTTTGGTATTCCTTTATATTTGTCTCATACGATTACCAATATCAAAGGTAAAAAGCGAGTTGAACAAGTAACAATTGCCAAGTTAGATGATAAAATGCAACCAATTGCTGGAACAGAATTTACTTTGGATTGCGATACGGTTTTATTGTCAGTTGGTTTAATTCCTGAAAATGAAGTTGCAAAAACAGCGGGAATCAAATTAAATGAACGCTCTAATGGAATGATTGTCGATGAAAACTTGATGACGAGTGTTGATGGTATTTTTGGATGTGGAAATGCTTTACACGTTCATGATTTAGTTGATAATTTAGCTGTTGAAGCAAAAGAAGCTGGTAAAAACGCTGCTGATTACGTAAATGGAACGCAATTTGAAAAATCTACGATAGACGTTAAATTTGACGGTGGATTTGGATACGTGTTGCCTTATAAAGTAAGTGGAACAAAAGCTGTTCGTTTACAATTCCGTGTTCGTGCGCCTCATAAAAACGCAACGATTACTTGCAATGGATTTACAAAACGCTATCCACATCTTCAACCAAATCACATGGAATCAATTACAGTTCCTGCTGAAAATCTTACAAGCGAGGTTTGTTTATGTCTGAACGATTAATTACGTGTACTGTGTGTCCAAATGGATGTCAAATAACAGTTAAAACGGACGATAAGAATCAAGTTACAGAAATTACTGGTTTTAAGTGTAAGCGTGGTGAGGTTTATGCTAAAGCAGAAGTTGTTGATCCAGTTCGTACTTTGACGGCACTTGTTCAAGTTCAAAATGGTGAATATGAAATGTGTCCTGTTCGGACAAATATTCCTGTATCAAAGGCAAAGTTGATTGAAATTGCTGATTTAGCTGTCAAACAAAAATTTACGGCTCCAATAGAAATCGGACAAGTTTTAATCAAAAACGTCTTGGATACGGGTGCTGATATCGTTGCCACAAAATCTGTTTTAGTCAAATAATTGGAATGAACATGAAAATATCACAATATTCTACAATCAATGCTTTGATGAATGGTATGTATGACGGTTTTAAATCTTTAAAATCTATCATCAAAAAAAACAGTATTGGTATCGGAACGATAGATAAACTTGATGGCGAATTGATCGTTTTAGATGGTGTTCCATATCAAGTTGATGCGTATTGTTCTATTCATCAATTGGATTTAAAGAAAAAAGTTCCTTTTGCAACGATGGCTCAATTTGAACCTGAAAAAGAAATTATTTTGAAAAAAATGTTAGGAGTTGAATCTTTGGATCACCAAATGAAATTGTATGCTCCACAAAGAAATAGTTTCATTGCTTTTAAAATTCATGGGACATTCAGTAAAGTCAGTGTTCGTTCTGTTCCTGAACAAAAGAAACCATACAAAAAATTATTTGATGTAACAAAATTCCAAGTTGAATCTGATATTCAAAATACAACGGGAACGATTATCGGTTTCAGATTCCCTGCTTATATGAAAATGATGGTTCCAGCAGGATTACACATGCATTATATTGATGATGAATTGCAACGTGGTGGACACGTTCGTGATTTTGCCTTGACAGAAGCCACTTTACAATTATCTACGTTTTCAGAATTTGAATTGATTGTTCCAGAAAATAATCCGGATTTTGATAAATGTGATTTGTCAAAAGATTGTTCTAAAGTCGTCAAAATTGTGGAATCATAATTGACAAAAAAACAGCAATTAGGTCAGTTTTTTACCGTAAAAGAATTGTGGTTAAAACCACAAATTCTCGACTTTATTAAGGAATCAAAACGTGAAATTGCTTTTGATCCTTTTGCAGGTGCTGGGAATTTGTTAAAGGTAGCTAAATCAATTGGTTTTACGAAAACAAAAGGAATGGATATTGATGAAAATTTATCTTGGGAAATAAATGATTCTTTAGTTCGTATTCCAAAGGTTGAAAATTCGATTATAATTACAAACCCTCCGTATTTGGCAAAACAATCAGCCTCTCGTTTAAAAATTGATTTAACAACGTATTTTTCTAAAGAAAAGTATGATGATCTTTATTTGATTGCATTAGATAAAATGATTGAGGTGTCAAAATTCGTCGTAGCAATTATTCCAGAATCTTTTATCAATTCAAATTATACTCAGAAAAACTTACTTCATTCAATTACAATATTGGAAGAAAATCCTTTTGCAGATACAGAAAATCCAGTTTGTGTGGCATGTTTTGACGGAATAAAAAAGGATTTTTCAGAAATTAAGGTTTATAAATCAGATAAATTCGTAAATACGTTATCGGATATTTTTAAAATCAGAATTGAACCACAAAATACGAAGAAAATTTCGTTCAATGATTTGAATGGTTGGCTTGGATTAAGGGCTGTTGATAATACCGATGATAAAACTTTTATAAAGTTCGATTTTAAAGAAAATATCAATTATGATTGGGCGAATAAAATTAAAATTTCTTCGCGTCATATTACTCTGATAGACGTTGACGTTCCCATTGAACAACGCCAAAAATTGATAGATCGAGCAAATTTACTGTTGAATCAAATTCGCCAGCAGTCAGCAGACGTCTTATTGACGCCGTTCAAAGGAAATACAAAAAAAGGAATACGGCGCAGACGCTTAGATTTTCGGTTGGCTAGAGCAATTATTGAAAAAGCAATTTGATTAAGTTATAAGCCCCCTCACCAATCTTTTGTAAGGTTCGTTTTGTAAAAACTCACCAACAAAAGATGTCCTCTCCCTACAGGGCGAGGTAAATAATCTTGATAAGATAAGACTGCCACTTTGAAGGGGATAAACGTAGTTTATGACGCCGATAGGCGGTCCCGAAGGGACGAGCGAAGCGAGCAAGTAAGGTTTTTAAGGAGCAAACTTGTTCGCGACTATAAAAAGCGCGAAGGGGATGATTTAGTTTGAATATTTTTAATCTAATTTACATTTCTACCCTTTTCGAATTTCTAAATTCACCTACGGTTCATTAAGAACTTTCGTTTCCCCTAACATGGGGCAATAAAAATCACGTATTCTCCCTGCAGGGCGAGGTAAAAAATGGAGTATCTTTTTTAGACAAAATTGTTTGACAAAAGCATAAAAATCTGCGAAAATGTGCCAGTTTTAACTTTATGTGGATAAAAACGATGGCAAAACCATATCAACCAGCAACTCTTGATGAAGCCTACAAAATGGCTGAACAAGCTAAGCCAGAGTTAGATGCATTAGGTTCTTTTATTCAAAAAGAACTAGGCGTTGAATTTGTGGAAGCTCCTTTGAAAGGACGTGCTAGAGCTGAAGAAAAGTTGGCAAGTAAATATCAAGGTGATCCTTCTAAATTACAGGATTTAGCTCGTGGTCGTATTTTGTGTGATACGTTGGAACAAATAGATGCTGTTCGTGGTATTTTAGCCAAGAAAGCAGAAACAATTCGCCACGTTGACAGAATGGATCAACCTAATAGTCGTGGATATCGCGACGTAAAATATATTTTAGCTGCTGAAAATGGGACTCCGGTTGAATTACAAATTCAATTGCGTTGTTTTGCTGAAGCAGACAAACAATCTCATCCACATTATGAAAAAATTCGTTCTATTATCGCAGCCGCAGGAAATCGTCCTTTGACAGCAAGTGAACAAACAGAGATAAACGTTCGTGAAAAAGCAACAAAGTTTATGTTTGAAGAAGCTGCCAGAAAATATAATGCAACGACGAAAGGTCGTAAGTTGCAAAACGTTCCAGAAAAAGAAGTGTCAAAACAATCTTTGCAGTCTGCCGTTCAAGGAATAGCAGATGAACGCAAAAAGGCTTCTCTTACCAGAATGAAACTGCAAGGAAAAACAAGATAATGACGTATAAGTATTTCAAAATTGGTTCAAAGGTTGTCAAAGTTGAATATAACGAAGCTGGTCCTCGTTGTGCTTATGAAAAAGTAGGTAAAACGGAAAAAATCAATAATAAATACTTATCTGAAATTATGTTTGATGATGATGGGGATATTGTAGAGGTTTCTGCTAAAGAATATTAATTTATAAGGAGTTTTCCTATGAGTTTTTTAAACGATCTTTTTAGTAAAAAATCAGAACTTAATGAAGTTGGCGTATATAACGATTTAAAGGTTGAAAAAATTAAAGATCCAGAAAACGAAAATGAGGAACTTCGAATTATTCGCTTCGGTAATCAGGCAAATGATTATTTTATTATCAACGAAGCAACACCGGATCGTAAAATTCCTTACATTAAAGACGTTTTATCAAAGGTCGTTGAAAGCCCAACTCAGTTGGCAAAGATTCGTGCTATGCCTTTGGAAGATCGTCCTGATTTATTAGTTCAAGGTGATGCTGGTCGTGGGTGTGCTGGATGGTGTAATGGTCGCACAATATGTTTGTGTCCATCAATTTTAGTGGATAATTATTCTGCAGCAGCAACCTTTTGCCATGAATTTCAACATCAAGAACAATTTACCCATGAAGGAACGAGAGAGTTCGCAGAAAATAATAACGTCGTTGAACGTATGGTAAATGATCGTATTTATGAAGCAGCGGCAGATACGGCTCATTATCAATATTTATATGAAGTTCGTCACAATAATCCAAAGGCATTTTTAGCTTATCAACAGGCAATGATGGAATGTCCGGGAATGCGTTCGTATGATAAAGCAAAACGTGCAGGAAAGCCGGAACAAGAATGTATTTTATCTGGTATGATGGGGTATGCAAAGGATAGTGTCGTTGCTGATTATTATGCAAAAGATCAATTTGCATTTGAACTTCAATATCGTAAAGATTTAGATGCAGACAGATATTCTTCCAGTTATTCGACGGTTGGTCGCAAAAAAGATAAGAAAACTATCGAAGGAATAGTGATGGGTAATTCGGAAGAACCGTATGATTTTGTTCATGCTTTCAAAGCTCATACAATTGGAATGACGGATGATACGTCTCTTTCTGATCAAAAAATTAAATCAAAATTACGTTCTCCAGAAATGAATTACGTTGCTTCAGTTGCAGGTCGAGCAATTGAGCGTTTGAATAAACAATATCAAAAAGTTTCTGGTGGTGAAGATTTGCCACTAGTTAAAAAAGGTTTTTGGATCAAAAATGTGACAGGTTTGACGCACAATCGTGGTAAGGATGGACTGACAGGTTTGTGGTTCAAAGCTGTGTCAAAATGTCATCAAATTTCAAATGCTCTTCGATATGGAAAAGAAGAAAAAGGAAGTGTTGCTTGCAGTATCACTTATTATGATAAAGGTAGACGCTCGATTAATTTGACGACGGCCGCTCATGAAGAAAATGCCTCAGGAACGTTCGAATATCGCGTTGATAAAAGATGTGAACGCGAAAAAGATTCTGAACTTTCAAACAAGGAAATTGCTGCTCGCAATATTAAAATGAAAGAAGCGATTGCGATTGCGACGAAAGATTATAGAACGGCATCTATGCTCAAATATATGCCACAATCTGCCGGAATGAAGTTCATTTTTGATGAAGACGTCAAAGATGGTGTGACAAATTCAAAAAATGAAATATTGTTGAATCCAAAAATGTCAGCTTTTGATTTGGCTGCTCAGATTGCTAAACAAGCTCGTGTTGTAAAACAACATCAAAAGATTTTAAAAGAAAATCCACAATATGCTTCTTATGCAGAATATGCTTCCGATATGAAACAAAAAGATCCGGAAGGGTTTAAAAAACAGGCATTTGACATAGAATTAAATGCTGAAGCAGAACGCGGAATGTTTATTCATAGTGTTTGTGATAAGACAGGTATAAAAGGTTATTATAAAGTATTTACAGATCCTGTGGCAAAGGCTTGTATGGATTCTGTCAAAAAAGAATGCAGTTTGGAAAAGGCTTTGTTTGCTGGTAAAAAACAAGCGGCAAAAGCATGGGGAATTGAATTAGAAGATCCTAAAAAACAAGTTGAACAAGTTCAAGAAAAACCTGTTGAAAAGGTGGCGGAACCTGTCAAAGTTGTTGAACCTGTTGAAAGCGTTATTTCAAAACCTGAAGAAGTTAAACGCCCTGAAGTGAAGATTGTACAACCAGTTGCTGTTCAATCCATTTCACAATTACAGGAAGCCTTTAAAACAAAATCAAATCCGGATTTACAAAAGAAAACGGTTTCTGTAAAACCAGCTGAAGCTTTGGAAGTCGTTGATAAAATGATTGCTTTAGCCGGAAATACAGAAAAAAATGCAAATTTAACAGCAGAAGAAAAACAAGCAATCAGCTTTGTTGAAAATAAGATGAATGAAGCCGTTCAAAAAGCAGGTGTTGATGCTCGTTCTCCTGAAGCAAAAATTGAAAAAATGAAAGCTTTGGCAGAATTAACAAAATCAGCAGAAGGCAAAAAAGCTTTTACGCAAGTGATGAGATCAAACCAAAAAGCTTCACAACCAAAACAGATTTCATCTTTACAGGAAAAAATTTCTGCAAAAGGACCTGTTGTTCTTCCACAAGTAAACACTTCTTCTATGCAAAGTAATTTGGCAAAGGTTCAAAAAGATCGTGAAGTCAGAGATAATTTGGTGAAGAAACAACAGTCAATCATGAGGTAATTATTTAATTTTTATTATGATATTTTAATTTTTGACTACCCCTAAAGAATTTCTAAGCTCATTTTTCGCTAAGAAATTGTTGCTCGCTTCGCTCGTCCCTTCGGGACCGCCTGTCGGCGTCATGAACTGCGTTCATCCCCCTAGCATGTGGGAATGAAACTTATGTCCTCTCCCTACAGGGCGAGGTAAAAAAATAAAAAAAATTGTTATATTTATTTAAATTTATATATAGTAATTAAAGAGATTGTTATTCTGAAAATATAATCTTGACCACAAATAATCTTCTAATTATTATTTAAAATAAGGAAGAATGATATTATGATAGATGATTTATCAAAATATGGAATAAAGTATCCCGAACTTTGTGTAGACATAGTTAATTTTTTTCGTAGCAATGAAATACATAGTATGCACTATAAACAACTAAAACAACGTTTAGGGGATGGTTTAGCTGCAGAAATAGTAAAAAACACATTGGATTTTGCACAACACTATGGAACTAAGTATAGGGAAATTGACGAGCAAGCTATCGTGCTTCAACCCAAAACAATATCAAGAATATGTAATAAATTATGCGATTTCAATATTCTGTCAAAAATACAGGTTGCAGGTTTTAATACAATGTTTGATGATGAATTTTATTATGCTATTGCTGAAATTATCCCTAATACTATCGCCAATCAGAAATGCTTAAATAATATAGTATACGGATTTAAATATATTTATCAATCATACCAAAATAATGTTTTACCTATTTTTGTATGTTCTAAAGAGAATAAAGAACAGCATACAGGATCATGTTTTAAAGTTGCAAATGGTATTGTTACTGCAAAACACTGCTTGGAGAATAAAGATTATGCACAAATTTATAGTATTCCAGCAAATATTCTTAATAAATCTAAAATTTTAACAGCTCCAAAAATTGATTTATTATATATTATTCCACCAAAAGATGCTTATAACTTTGATGATTTTGTAGAAATAGGAACCGGAGAAATAATTGATGAAATAATGGTAATGGGATATCCTAACCATGCTGGCTTTAATAATTTTTTAACAGCTACAACTGGACAAATAGCAGGTATAGAAAAATCATATTTGTGCGGATATGACTTAATGCTATTAACTGGGAAAATCAAGGGTGGTAACAGTGGAGGTCCTGTTTTAAATAATAAAGGTCAAATAATAGGAATTGTTACGGAAGTTCCTGACCCACAAGGTGATTATGATAAATTTGGCTATGGATTAGCAATCCCTTCTAAATATATAAGAAACCTAACAGAGATATATGATGAAAAAATTACTTTTGTAGATGATATAACTACAGTGTGATAATAATTAATTTATTAAACAAAATATAAAAATATAAATCTCAGAGATATTCTGACACATCTTAAATTGGAAGATAAAATAAAATTGCACAAATTACCTTTTTTGTCCGGAACTAAAACTCAAACACTTTGGGGAAATATGCAAAATACAAAAAAATCAACGGAAATTTAGTGCAAAAATGTGCAAGAATAGTGACTTTTGTGCAAAAAAAATGGCATCAAATCTCAACATTATAAATTAGCCTCAATTAGGCATAAACACTAAACTTCTCGAAAAAACTCCCATCCAAATTGGGCAGAAAGGTTATATTGAGTATTCATTTTAAGGAGATAGACATATGAATAAAGCAGAATTAGTTGATGCAATTGCAAAAAAAAGCAGGATTAACAAAAGTAGATGCAACAAAAGCATTGGATGCAACATTAGGTGCAGTTGAATCAGCATTGAAAGCAAAAGACGAAGTACGTTTGGTTGGTTTGGTACATTCTCTGTAGCAACACGCAAAGCAACAACAGGTCGTAATCCACGTACAGGAAAAGAAATCAAGATTCCAGCTTCTAAAGCTCCAAAATTCAAAGCTGGTAAATTATTAAAAGATGCTTTGAACTAATTTTAGTTTTGAAGAATTAAATCCCCAATGAGAGTTCATTGCGGATTTTACATAAAAAATAAATGAATTTAACGGATATATCAGTATCGAATTTTTTAAAATAAACCAAGAATTACTAAACTTACTAAACATTTAAGAATATGGGTATCTATTATCTTTGATAAAAAATCTGCAAAATCAGATTTTAAGGGTATTGTTTTGTCCATATTGTGCTTTAGCAAATTTACTAGGCTATCTTTATCTATGTTTAAAGGCAAATCTCCTTTTTTATATCCAGGAAAAATGTTATTTTCTAATAAATTCATGTATCCCTGTTCACCCTTGCCATGTAAGGGGGTGCTGAAATGATTAACTTTTCTACATATGTCTAACCAATTTTGCAGTGTATAATCATCTTTATGTAAAACTAAGAAATCTTCAAAATTTTGATGATTGAATAAAAAGTCAGGTATAGATTGTTTTTTCTTTTGGTAATTATCCATGCAATTGTTATCATTTCTTAAATAAATATCAAAATCAACCCAGATTTCTATTTTACTTTTTTTGTTATCAGTTCGTTGATTTTTGTATGTCTTAATAACAGACTTATATTCACCCGCACCAACTGGTTTAGGTGTTAGTATGATTCGGATATCGTTTTCTCTAAAGAATCTATTCAATTCCGAAATATAATTTTCTTCTGATTTCCCTTCACATATAATGATAATTGTTTTCCAAATACTTTCCATTGTTATTTCTCTATATATAAGGAAAAGGAATTCCAGCAAATATTCCAGAAAGATATTGTTTTCTGAAATTTGTTACATTTCGTATTCCTTCAAAGTTTGATATCTTACGTATAGTTGATCCTTTTTCTAAATTTTTATTAACAATAGCAATCTCTGATATTCTCATTAAATCATTGTCAAGAATGTCAGTATTGTGTGTAGTAAAAATAAGTTGAGCACCTTTCTTATTATATTCTTTATCTTTAAAAAGGCTTATTAATTTTATAAGTAACAGTGGATGTAAAGAGCAATCTAATTCATCAATTAGAATAGTAGATCCTTCTTCTAGAGTTGTTAATAATATACCTATTAATCCAGATGAAATACGTGTTCCTTGAGATTCTTCTGTTAAAAAATTAAATTCGATGTTTTTTCCATTGATATCCTTGTGATATGATAAGACATCGTCGATAATATACTTATCATTTTTTTGACCTTTGTAGCAATTTTTTAAATTTTTTACAAAAGAAGTGTTTTCTTCTTTGGTAGGTATTTCATACCTATTTAATTTCATTTTATCTATATTTAAATCCAATTTTCTCAACAAATCAGTTACTATTTTAAAGGCTTCATTAACTTCAACTTTTAATGCATTTGACAATACTTCAATTCCAATGGGTAAAGGAATTTGATTAGCTAATAAAGGACGTAATTTTAAAATGGATGAAAAGACTAAATATAGAGTATCATTTAAATTTTGATAATTTCGTCCAATTCTCTGTAAAAATGGTTTAATTTGATTTTTTTCTTTATTATCTTGGCATTCAACATTATAGATTTTTTCTAATTGATCTTTGGAATATTCTTTTGTAAATATATTTTCAAACATACACTTTTTATCTTTTATTTCAAAAAGTATATTTTTTTCACTATTTTTTTCAGTTAGTTTTTCATGAATGATGGTGTTATTGTCATATTCTAAAATATACGTAAATAATCTATTTTTTTCAAATAGTTCTATTTCGAACTTTGTAGAATTGTATTTGTTATTAAGTTTGTTTGGGGAATAACTTCCTATAATATCACTTGACATTATGTCTATGAAACATTCTAAAGCTTTTATTATGTTTGTTTTTCCTGAAGCATTTGCTCCATATATCGATAAAACAGGAACAAATTTAGTTTTTTTTTGTTTTAAATTTCCAATTGCTACAATTTTATCTGAATCTTTATATCTATTTGGTAACTTACCTTCATCAAAAGACAAAGATAATTCTAAATCCAAAATAGACTTAAAGTTTTGTACTCTAAAGTAAGATAACATTTTTAATCCTCGTAATATCTCTGTAGGTATAGATATAAACTTTTTTCTTGATCATTACAATAATTCTTTTTTCTTTTTTATAAAAAAATAAAGAATATAAACAAAAAAAATGCACATCTTTGTTTTTTTATTTGACATTGACAAAAAACGTATACATACTTAAAAGTGCAAAAAGATTTGCCCTCTTTTTGCACTGAATAAATGATAAGGATTGCGATTTCCTTAACTATGTCACTTGTGTATTAGCATGAAATCGTATTCCTTGTCAATAACAACATTTAGATATGAAGGAATTTTGAGATGTTAATTATAAATAAATATATAAATAATGTAGAAAAATATACAGGAAGTTATAAAAAAAATAACAAATCGATTATATATGTTAGATCACTAGATAATGTCTCTATAGATTTGTTACAAAAAATAGGTTTTTCATCATTGCCTCAAAATGGAGAATGTATTGTTCCAGCAAATATAGGGAGATTTACATCGTTTAATTTATATGGGAAATTTCTAATAAGGAAAGGTTTGCCGAAAGAAAATCGATTTGTAAATACAGTTTTATGGAAATGGAAATTATGGAATGGTGAATGCAGGGAAAAATATTGTGATATTTATAAAAAATGTTATCCAAAAGAATTTGTAAATCCTCCTCTTGAGAAAGTTTTTTTTTATGAGAAAAATAATTGTGTTATATCTCGTCCTGTAAACATAAATGAAGAAAACTGTTTGCTTCATTTAATTAATATGTTTTTGGAAATTTTTGGAAATTGTTTTATCACAGAAGATATTGATAATATCATTCCTGTAGAGAAGGTTCCTTGGATTATTTTTCCACAGGGAGAAAAAATGGTATCTGCTCAAAATTTATTTCCCAACTACAATAAATTACGAGATACAAGAAAAAAATTTATCGACGATCGAATAAAATTATTAAATTCATTTTCTCCACGTAAAATATATAGGGGAGAATCTTATTTTCGGAATTATGTGGCTTTTGAATTTGAAAATTTAATAGTTTTGGAATGTGACAATATAGATAATGCAACGTATGTTTTTGATAAAAATTGGGAAGATTATTCTAAACTTACTAAGAAAGAAGTGTTAACGAATAACTACCAAAAAACGAGAATTATTCATAACTCTAAGTGGTTTGAATTAATAGTGAGAGTTTTGAATAAGTAAAAATTATGCAAAGTTAAATGCTAGAAAATATCTTAATAAATAAATTTTGAAAATGTTAAGTTGAGTAGAAACTCAATTAATAATATCTGATATAGAATAATTTTTTTCAATTTTTGGGCGGAACTTCATTTGGCTCGGTTGGGCAAAAATCGAAAAATTTTAAAAGAGAACAAAAGAAGGGGGAATATT
Source organism: Alphaproteobacteria bacterium (assembly GCA_024413465.1). Classification (GTDB taxonomy): domain Bacteria; phylum Pseudomonadota; class Alphaproteobacteria; order CAAGCB01; family CAG-977; genus UBA2903. The sequence continues at coordinate 2,021 of JAKSVU010000005.1, read as the reverse complement.
TCCCCCTTTTGTTTTATTCTTCTTCAAGTTCTGAATGAGATACATTTTGGAATTGTATCAAGTAGTCAGTTGTTGCTTGAGCAATAGAGCAAGCTTTGAAAATAGCTTTTTTATCATCTTTGATAGCTTGGAGCCATGATTTTAAATAAGCAAGATTATTTGAAGTCATAAGATATTCATAACCCAAAAATGAACTTGTAAAACCTGCTGAAATATCTGCGGCAAGTTCCATTAAAGCATATTGAGCGTCACCGAATTTTCCGGACATGTCCATATTTAAAGCATCTTGGGCAGCGTGTGAAAATTCATGAGCCATTGTTGAAACAAATTCTGTTTCAGAAATAAAATCATTTTCATTTAGCATAAAGACGACTTTATTTTTAGGGCTATAAGCCGGTTGATTTCCACCCCAAACAATTCCAATACCGGTATTTTCAAAAAATTCTTTAATGCTTGGACGCATAGATTTAAAAGTTTCTTCGACTGTGGGGGTATAGTTTTCAGTATCTTCAATTGAGAAAACAATATATTTTTTACAGATAAAACCTTTTTTTTCGACTTCTTCAATATCGCCTGTGTCGAGATTTTTCATTTCTTCAGTGTAAGTGTGTTCTTGCCAAAAGATGATTGGTAAACCTTTAGCACCTTTTTTTATAGGCATATTATGTTTTTTAAATTGTTTGAATGTTGCAAACAAAGAAGATTTTAATCCTCGTTCTTGAGCATAGATATTTAGTAGAAGTTGATTAATGCCACGATAAGGAGCATTAGAAAAAGCATTAGAAGCAAAATGAGTAATAAAAGGTTTATGCCATGAACCTTCAAAAGTTTCTAATTTATCAATGATAGTTTGTGCAATTGTGTCTGCATATTCAGAATTTAACATTTTTGTTTCTCCTAAAAAGACGGTTAAAGGGTTGAAAAGCGATGTGCTTTGCAACCCTGATGAGCCCGTCTGGCGGAGAAGACAAAGAAAAAGTCAATATCAATAAAAGGTGAGGGGAATCGCCCAGTCGCAACGAAGTTTACGAAGTGAAGATAGGGGATACAGCTTTTATTCTTGTCTTGGATGTTGACTTTTAAAGAAAATAATAAAGAACATAAGCAATTAATTGAATATTTACGAGATTGAGATAAGAAAATAGATATTATAATTTTAAGGACAAAAAATATATGGAACATAACGGTCAAACAGGAGTCACATGTCTTTACAATATGATGATTGAAACATTTTATAGAATGTTAATTCAAAAATATGAACCTCATATTGCAGATGTTGATTTTACAAGATTTAAAGAAGTGGTTGCTGTTCCTTATTTAATATATTTGTCTGAAAATTTTGAAAAACATAGTTATCCAGAAGAGTTAGTAGATTCAAAAGAGTTGATAAAAAGATCTTATTGGATTTTTGTGAGACAGTTTCCCAATTTTAAAGCTATCTATGAAGAATATTCAAAAATAGATCATGACGACAAAATGGCTAAAGAGGAATGTATTTCCAAATGGTTGTTGATGAAAAATCCAATAGGATTTCAGACGAATGATAGTTTCGTAGGCTCAGCAGTTCTTTTTGCTCTTAATGAGATTTCTCGCTATTTGCGAAGCGATACATTTGCCTGTTTTTAGGTCATTCCGTTCATTCCCAGTTCATTCCACCTTCTATCCAATAGGAATCTGCGATTATTCCGGTTATTCCCACTTTTTGTCCTTAAATACAAATATGGTAGTTTTGAGATAGTACAAAGAGATTATGTTAGTAAACGAAAACTAATTAAATAATTTTCTATAAAATTATTGCATTGATGAATCCAATAATATACTCTGTTACCGAATTGTTACCGAGAGGAAATTTTTCGTTTTTTTCAATAATTTAGGTAGGAAGGTAAAACAAAAAAATTTTTTATATTCAAGTGGTTATCTATAATACTTATATTGTTTTTTTAAAAAATTTTGGTTTTTGTATAAAATTTACATTAAAGAATTATTTTGTTACTTTTTGTGTAAAACAAAAATAGTTATTT
>JAKSVU010000049.1 GCA_024413465.1 Alphaproteobacteria bacterium | reverse complement strand
AAAGTCCGCGGAGAATGGCTCCGCCCATATTGCCTACACCGGCAAAAAAGATTTTATTCGCCATTTTGTTACCCTTTGTTTTGCATGAATTTAACAAAATAGGGAAGATTTGGCTTTTTTATTCGTTTTTTTTCAGTGCGGAATCTGCTTTTATATTCAAATGATGTTGTTAGAAGTTATATTTTAGATAACATATAGAATTAGAGTAGTACTCTTGTTCCCGCATTGGAAATTCTGGTAAAATTTCTTCGGGCTGATGCTCGGCTACCTTGGGAATGGGACGAACGCTCACACCGATCGGGTGTGGGTCGTTGGGCGTTTGCCCACGGTTTTGTCTTGTCTAATTGACGGGCATATTCCGTTGTGCTTAAGGTAGCAGGTTTACCAGAGCCTCCGATGCATAAGCCGAGCGACACCATACCTTTTTGTTTCTCGCCGTATTGAATAAGTTTGCTGCTCACAAAACTGCTCTGGGCAGAAAGGTGGGAACAATGAAAACAATGGTAATTGCAATGGCTTTTGCAAGTTTATTGTTTGTGGCTTGCGGAGATGATTCTTCTTCTAATTCTTCAAATGAGGACTCTGCCTTATCTAGTTATGATTGGAGAAAATGGGTGCAGCCAGTCTCTGATGAATATGAATTAGCACATGAAGAAGAGGCAGAAGAAATGAATAATGATGATTATATAGAAGAAGATGAAAGTCAACCTCAAAATTATGATAATTCTAATATGGCTGTCTCTTATGAAGATTGCTACGCAAATTCAGTTCGTAAATGCAATTCATCGCATATAGGAGCAACAGGAAGCGCTTGCGGTTCTAGTGAATGCTGTAGGACAAGTGCAAAAGAATATTGTTCTAACGCAGTGAATTTGAGCTCGGTTTCATTACATCATTTTTCATCTAGTTCAGGACAAACATGTACCGTGAATGCGATATGTGAACCAGATTGGCGAGTCCACCTTTTTTTTGATGGGAAAAGCGTTTCTTTTTGTGAGGGAAAAATTATTTCTGATGAAATAACAAATGATTTTATAATTGATAATAGAGATGGACAAACATATAAAACGCTAACAATAAAAAAACAAATATGGATGGCAGAAGATCTCAAATATGCACTTGATACGAACACATACTGTGCGGATGATTATAATCACAGCTGTTCAAAAATACTCTGTAAAGACGATAGGGGCTGTATTTATCCGAACAATTATGAAATAAAAAAAATTATATGTCCCGTTGGATGGCGAATTCCTTCAAAATCTGATTGGGAAACGCTTTTAAATTATGCGACAGCTTTCGCATCGGAAGGAACGTCTTGTTACAGAAATCAGTATTCGCCGTTTCTTTTACGAGGAAAATGGGATACAAGATATATGGGTTATCCGGGAACGGATGATTATTTTTTTGCAGATCAAATCGGTTTTAACGTAATAGCAAATGATTATATTTACTATTTTACAGATAAATTACCATCTTTTTATATCCTCGCATATTTGTCTCAAAACTATGTAAATGGAGAATTTTTTGCGCCAAGGGAAAGTTCTTATGTCCGTTGTATAAAGGACTAAAAACTTTAACATATGGTTTTCGACTATAAAAGAGGTTGGCTAAAACGTTCTGGTGAAAAATCTGATAAAATAATACTTTATCGATTTTTCTCTTATAATGCAAATTCATTAGGGCCTCTAACTTGTGGAGGCTTGTATTTTTCGTCCCCAACGAAATTTAATGACCCTTTTGATTGTGATTTTAGAATGTTACCAACGAGTTTTGAAAAAAAATATGGTATTAGTTGGGATGCTGCTGTAGAGGAAAGTAAGACAAATGTTCAAAAAATGGGAATAATTTGTTTTACGCCGCATTGGAAGAATACGCTGATGTGGGCGCATTATGCGGATAAATTTAAAGGCTTTTGTTTAGGATTTGAATTTAAAAATCCTTTACATGAAGGTTGTAAAATTGAAAATTCTTTTGCAACATTCAGAAAGCACCCTTATCGTATTTCTGAATATCATCTTGATGAAGTGTTATACGCATGCCAAGATGAATATCCTACAGCATCATCGTTTCATTTTGATGAGATTGAAAAAGAAATGCCAGAGTCAATTCTTCGATACAAGGCTTCTGATTGGCAATATGAACATGAATGCCGGCTTTCTTATTGTGGTGGTGAAGGTGTACACCCTGTTCCGGGTAAAATTAGAGAGGTGTATTTTGGATTACGTATGGAAAATGAACAAAAAAATGTGCTATTCGATATAATAAAAAAATGGAAACCCCATTTCTACGAAACAAGGAAGAGTGAATTACGTTTTGAAGTAGAAAGAATTTTATTTTCAAATAAATAATATAAAGAAATAATAGGAAAAACTAACTTTTAGATGAATACAATGCAATTTTTTGTATATTATCTCTAGCACCATAAAGGGTGGTATTATAGATCGTATCTGCGTTTGGCAGAACGGTCTTTTTTTATGTAGGAGATAAAATGGCAAAAAATGATATGCAGGTGTCAACTTCGTTTATGAATTCAGATGTTGCGAAGATGATAAAAATTATTCGGGACAAACAGGTATTACTTGATAGAGACATTGCAGCACTTTATGGGGTAGAAACAAGACGTATAAACGAACAGGTCAAGCGTAATATTGAACGCTTCCCAGAGGAATTCTGTTTCCAGTTAACACCTCTGGAAATCCCGGAGTGTTTAAAATCGCAAATTGCGACATTAAACAATAGTGGAAATCAACGTGGATTGCACGTCAAGAAAATGCCCTATGTTTTTACTGAACAGGGAGTGGCGATGCTATCTTCGGTATTGCATAGTCCATCTGCAGTCAGAGTTTCGATTGAAATAATGAAGGCTTTTGTTGAAATGCGACATTATTTGCTAGAAAACGGAGGCTTGGTAAAACGTCTGTCCAATATGGAAAAGGTTGTTTTGAATCAAGAAACAAAAATTTTAGACCACGATCGAAAATTGGATGCTGTTTTTGAGGCAATGGATCGAGGAGAAATTAAGGCAAAAGGATTGTTCTATAATAATCAAGAGTTTGATGCGTATGTGTTTGTTTGCAATTTAATTCGTAAGGCAAATGAAAAAATTGTTCTTGTGGATAACTATGTAAATGAGAGTGTTTTAACGATGATGCTTAAACGAAAAGAGGGTGTTTCTGTGACTATATATACGAAAACAGATAGCCCTATCTTCAAATTGGATATGCAAAAATTTAATGCGCAATATAAGGAATATCCTCTTTCTGTATTGCCTGTTTGTGGGGTTCACGACCGATTTTTGTTTGTGGACAACTTCGCGTATCATTTTGGAGCGTCACTTAAAGATTTGGGGAAAAAGACGTTTTTCTTTACCAGGGAGAATTTTACATTGGAGGAAGTTTTAAAAAAACATTAAAAAAGTCCGCACGAGGCGGACTTGATTTACCCATTCATGGATGTTAAAAATTCTTTGTTGGATTCGAACAACTTCATCTTG
>JAKSVU010000048.1 GCA_024413465.1 Alphaproteobacteria bacterium | reverse complement strand
CTGGTTACTGAAAACTGGATTCGCGGCATTATTCTTGGAGTAAGTTTTGTTATTGCTTTATTAGTTGCCCCTTTTTGCTGGAAAATTGAAACAGAAACCGGCTATTATCAGTGCGACAAGTGCGGTCACAAATATGTTCCAAGTTACAAAGCTACTGTCTGGTCACCACATATGGGCCTTACAAAATATATGAAATGTCCTGAATGCGGTAAAAAAAGCTGGCAGAAAAAAGTTCTTAAATAACAGGCCGTTCCCCAGCCAAAAATTGGCTGGGTCGCTACTTCCGCCCTTCGCTACCGCTCACCGTCCTCGCTGCGCTGCGGTCGGCAAGGGGCTCCAATCGCTAACGGGGGAACTTATTCAAACCAGTTTTCCAGCATAAGATTAGAAACTTCTTTGATTGGTTGAAAATCTGAAATATTTCTTGTAACCAAAATCAAATTATTGGCAATTGCAGTTGAAGCAATCATTAAATCCAGTTTTTGGGGAAGTTTTCCTTTAGTTTGTAATCGAGAAATAAGATCAGAATAAATGCTGGCAGCGAAATCATCAAAAGGAAGTATTTCGTACATTTTTTGAATTTGATTTGTTGCATAATCAAACAGCATGTCTTTTCGTTTTCCATCTGGTAAAGTTTTTATTCCAGATAAAGTTTCGGCCCATACTACAGACGATATACAGGAATATTCAATGTTTTCATGAATTTTTTCTGTAACAACAGGATTAGCATTTGCTTTTGTAGGCTCAGAAACTATATTTGTGTCTAATAAATACATTTTCATAAGGCGCCTACCAATCAAAATCTTCTGGATGTCTTACAATTGGTTCATCATCTTTTTGACGGGCAAAAATTTCATCAATTTCTTCATCCGAGTATTGTTTTAATTCATCTGCATATTTTGAACGCCAGCTTTCAAGACCTTTGGCAAACAATTGTTTTTTGCTTAATACATTTGATGAATCCTGATTATTTATAGTGGCAACAGTTTTTCCATGACGGGTAACCTGAATAGATTCGCCTTTTTCTTCTACAAGATGGAGATAATAAGTTAATTTGTTTTTAGCTTCACCAACGGATATGGAAATCATTTTGGCCTCCTATATATGAATATAGGCAAATTTAGCTAAAATGTCAAATTTATAGCTAAATTATTTGCAAAAATGGATTTTCAGTAAGAGTTTTATTTATTTGAACTGTATTTATCTGACAAATCTGAAATCATCAATTCAATGGATGGCCTAATTTCTTGGGGGATATTATCAAGTTTTTTTATAATTGTAGCATGCTTATATAAATCATTTATTTCTTGTCTTACAGAATTTTTTCCAGTTACTAAATATTCAACCGTAGTACCTAAAAATTGAGCTATAAAAACTGCTTTATCTGCTGCAGGCATTCTGTTTTCCTTTGAGCCTTTAGAAATTGTAGAAGGATCAATTTTGACCTTTTCGGCCAATTCCTTTTTTGTTATTCCTTTTTCATCTAGTAAATTATTAACTCTGTCCCAGAAATTCATAGGATAAAACTACGAAAAATTTCAATTTTTGTTACAAAATATTGAATTTGTTCAAAACTTTTATGCTATAATTGAATATATTCATTTTTACAAAAATAAATTTGAATATTTACCATTATGGCTGCAAATGAGAATTCATCAGAAAAAAAACAAATCAAATCCAAAAAACGAGTAGCTGATCACGGAGAAGTCTTTACTGCTGAGCGAGAAGTAAAAGCTATGTGTGATTTGGTGAAAGATGAGACTGAACGATTAGACAGTAGATTTCTTGAACCTGCATGTGGCGACGGAAATTTTTTGGTGGAAATCCTTTCTCGTAAACTGGCAGTTCTTAAAAAACAATACAAAAAATCCCCTTCTGATTATGAAAAATATTCTGTGGTTGCGGTTGGCAGCATATATGGCGTTGAACTTTTACAGGACAACGCAGAACGCTGCCGGCAAAGACTGTATGAGATCTGGAACAAAGAATACACAGCGATTTGTAAAAAAGAATGTACTGATGAATTCCGTGATGTAATTAAATTTCTTTTTCAAAAAAATATTTTGCAGGGAAATGCTTTAAGCCTTAAGCAGGTTGATGAACATCAGCAGGATACAGAAACTCCAATTATTTTTAGTGAATGGTCTTTAGTAACCGGAAACAAAATTAAACGCCGGGATTTTCGTTTGGATCATTTGCTGGACAGAAAAAATAATACTCCAGAAATTTTTGAAAACGACTTGGAATATGACAGTAAAACTCAAACTTTTATTCCAAAGCCAATAAAAGAATATCCACTTACAGATTTTAGGAGAATTAATCAGTATGAATGATGTTCTGAACGAAGTATACAATCCTGATGTTCTGGAATGTATTGCAAATCTTAGTAATGATGAAGTTTTTACTCCGCCTGAAGTTGCCAATGCAATGCTGGATTTATTGCCACAGGAATTATTCAGTAATCCAAACACTAAGTTTTTAGACCCAGCCTGTAAAAGCGGTGTATTTTTGCGGGAAATTGCTAAAAGGCTTTTGGTAGGATTGGAAAAAGAGTATCCGGATTTGCAGAGCCGTGTAAATCATATTTTTAAGAACCAGCTTTATGGAATTGCAATTACAGAACTTACAAGTTTGTTGAGCCGCCGAAGTGTTTATTGCTGTAAATATGCTGATAATAAATATTCCGTAACCAAGTTTGATACTTTGCAGGGGAATATCTTTTTTGAGGAAGGGAAACATCTTTTTGTAGGTGGAAAGTGTTTGCACTGTGGAATTGGCGAACAGTCGTTTAAAGAGCAATTTACAGACAAAGAAGAGAAGCATGCCTATCAGTTTATTCATAATTTAATGCCGGGAGAATTAGAAAATATGAAGTTTGATGTGATTATTGGGAATCCTCCGTATCAGATGAATGATGGAGGAAATGCTGCAAGTGCAACACCAATTTATCAGCACTTTGTGGAACAAGCACAAAAACTGAACCCAAAGTATATGAGCTTTATTATTCCAGCACGTTGGTATGCTGGTGGTAAAGGATTGGATCAGTTTAGAGAAAAAATGTTAAATGATAGAAGAATTTCGAATTTGGTGGACTATAAAAATACAGAAGATTGTTTTCCTGGTGTAAATGTTGCTGGAGGAGTTTGTTATTTCTTATGGCAACAAAATTATAGCGATTCTTGTATAGTAGATAATTTTCAAGGGACAAATATTATTTCTTCTCGAAAACGTAATTTAAATGAATTTAGTACTTTCATACGGGATAATAAAGCATTAGATATAATTCATAAAATTGGTCTATCAAAAGAAAATTGTTTTTCAAACATGGTGTATACAAGAAATAGTTTTTCTTTACCTAGTAACGAAAGAGGGCATAAGGAAAAAAGAGATAATGATTATAGTTTTCTTTCGAGTGAAGGAAAATCATTTATTTCTGCAACATCAATTAATGACAAGAATAAAATTATTGATAAGTACAAAGTAATAATAACATATGCGATGTCTGGAGGGAATAAGCCAGGTTCAGACAATAAATATCAAATTGTTTCTTCTTTATTAGTTTTAAATCCAAATGAAGTTTGTACTGAAACCTATTTAATATTAGGAACATTTGAAAAGAAAGAAGAGGCTAACAATTTAGTTACATATGTAAAAACAAAATCTTTTAGATTTTTGCTTCTTCAAGCATTATCATCAATACATATAACTAAACAAACTTTCCAATTCGTCCCTCTCCAAGATTTCTCAAAACCATGGACCGATGCCGAACTTTACGAAAAATACAATTTATCTCAAGAAG
>JAKSVU010000047.1 GCA_024413465.1 Alphaproteobacteria bacterium | reverse complement strand
CGTTTACTTTTCCATCTTAAGAGCATTACAATTCCGCGAGTTGTTTCATCAGTTCCAATTCCAAGCCAGAAACCTACAAGGCCAAGTCCACATTTTAAACCAAGAACGTAACTTCCAAGAACCATAATCGCCCAGTTAGAGAAAATGCCGTATAAAACCGGGAATCTTACATCACCGGCACCTTTTAAAGCACCAACTTCAATTAAGTTTAATGAGCGACCAAATTCTATATATATAGAATAAACCAGCAAAGTTGAAACAAGAGCATGCACATCTGGAATATCTGTAAAAATACTGATAATAGGATTCTTAATTAAATTTACAAGCAAAATTAAAACCATTGAACAGGCAGTTGCCACAAGCTGATATTTAAAAATCTTTTTATATGCCACATCACTTTGTTTTGCACCAACAAGATATCCGGCTTTAATCTGAGTTGCATTACCTATGGCAATAGCAATTGCAAAAACAAAACGGACAATTGTCTGGGTATAAACTTGTGCCGACATAGCGTTTGTTCCAAGCGTAGAAATCATTGCCATAATTACAATCTGACTTATATTATAAGAAAGACTTTCACCCGCAGTAGGAACACCAACCGACAAAATCAATTTGTAAATATATGAAGGGACTTTGAAAATTCCCTTAAAAGTATAGGCAACATCTTTTCTTCGGCGGATAAAATAAGCAAATAAAATACATGAAACTACCATTGAAAATCCGGAAGCAGCGGCAACACCAGGAACTCCAATTACCGGAAGACCAAACCATCCGTAAAGTGAGAGTGCATTTCCCAAAACGTTAACTACATTCGCAACAATTGAAACTATCATTGCTTCACTTGTATATCCGTAGCTTCTTAAAATTGCACCCTGAAGCAAACTGAATGCATTAAAGAAACAGAATGCACCGCCATAAATTACAAAATATTGCCATGCATAATGGCGAACAGAATCTTCCAGTTGATAACAGTTTAAAAGTGGACCAGTACCAAAGAAAACCAAAAGCATAATCAGAATAGAAACACCTGTTATCATCACTGTACAAGCTTGAGCAATCTGATTTAATTCTTTTTTATCTTTATTTGCACCAATATATTGGGCCAGAACGATTGTACAACCAGTACAAATTACCGAAAAAATTAAATTTAAGAAAAAAGCATACTGAGATGTCATTCCTACAGCCGCAACAGCTTCATTACTGTAAGAACTGAGCATCATTGTATCAACCGATGAAACTAAAATTCTAAAAAATTGTTCCATGGCGATTGGAAATGTTAATTTTAACATTGGCAAAGCGCCACGATTCTTAATCTCTGACATGACTAGATATTAGCATTTTTACAGAAAAATAAAATTGCCAAATTCTATAAAATTTCTGTATGTTTACCGTATGCACGCTCTACAAATTCATTAACAGGTAATGGTTTTGCAAAATAGAATCCTTGAATTAAATCGCAATCTTGTTTTGCAAGAAAATCTACCTGTTCACGAGTTTCAATTCCTTCGGCAACAATTTCCATTCCAAGTTTTTTAGCCAGTGCAATTGTATCACCAACAATTGTATTCGCACGATTAATATCATCAATTCCACGGAAAAATTCTGCATCCAATTTGATAATATCAAGCGGCAATTCTTTAAGTGAATTCAACGAAGAATAACCGGCACCAAAGTCGTCCATTGAAACTTTAAAACCGTATTCTTTCAATTTTTTTACTGTTGAAAGTAAAGTTGACTTATCATCAAAGAATGCACTTTCTGTAAGTTCTAATTCAATAAATTTATGTGGAACTTTATATTCATCTACAATCGAACATATATGCTCAGCTAAATCATTACGTGTAAAATGTGCTCTAGATACATTTACTGAAATTGGAACAAGCTTTTTACCTTCACTTAGCCATCCTGCCTGAAGTTTTGAAATTTCGGTAAGCATATAATCATCAAGCTGGATAATAAAACCGTTTTTTTCAAAAATTGGAATAAATTTTCCTGGAGAAATGAATCCTAAAACCGGATGAATCCAACGAACTAAAGCTTCGGCCGCAGCTAATTCTTCTTTTTTTGTAGAATATTTTGGCTGCAAGTAAACCTGGAATTCGCGGTTGGTAATTGCATTTTCCATATCATCTTCAATTCTACGTTCCCATACTTGAGATTCTTTCATTTCATCATTGAACCAAACTGCCTTTACACTTTGATTTTCAGCTTTAGACAATGCAAGTCCGGCTGCAGTTAAAAGGAATGTGATATCATCATTTTTTGATTTTAGTGCGCAAATTCCAGCCGAAAAATTCAAATGCTGACTCTTACATTTTTCATTAAATGCATCCATCATTGTTTTTAAACGTTTTTCCAACTGTTCATTACTTTCATATTTTAATAACATTGCAAAATCGGATTTTTCAATGTGAGCAAGAATTTCACGTTTTTTAATAAATTCACTGGCATTACAATAAATACTTTCCAAAAGATTTTCGCCCTGTTTAAGTCCATATGCAGTACAATAATTTCTATATTTTTCCAATCTAAACTGAACTACAGCGTATAATTGTTTTTTTGAAATACCTCGTAATGCATAATTCAAAAAATATTCCTTGTTATGACCACCAGTAACAAGATCTGTGTAGATAATTTGAGATATATTTTTTCTTCCATGAATAATAGAAAGTGTAGAAATGATTTTATAAATCACCGATAGTCCAATAAGAATTGCTAAACCTGCCGCAACGAACACAATGAGGTTTGCATAAAAATTACTAACTACATACTGATAATTAACTGCAACATTTACGGAATCAAAATCAGTTTTATAAATAATCCACTGACCAATTGAAAACATTTTACCATTTGCCCATTTAAGCATTTTTTTATTGATACTTAATTCTTGGAAAATAAAAGTTTTAGGTAATTTTGTAAAAAAACTGTCAATTTTAACATCTTCATCTATTTCTGAAATATATTCCCTTAAAATTCCAGTTTTAGGAAACATACCAATTGAATAATCATTAAAGTCTTTATAATTAATTTCAAAATCACTTTCACCAAACTTAATCAAAGTTTTAAAATCATCATCAACAAAAACAACTGATTCAAATGATTCGTCCACCGACATTAATGTAGTAATTTTTTCAGAAAGAAGCGTTTTATTATCCCAATTTTCATTTACAATTGAAACAAATTTTTTCATATCTTTATCACTGGTGAGAATATAAGAATTTACCAAATTAATGAAAAATAAAAATCCAGTAAAAATACAAACAGTTATAAAAGCGAATTCTGCTAATAAAGTGATAATAATTCTATGTGCAATACCTTTATTTCTGATTTTGCGTAATTTACGTTCCTTTTTACGACTCATACAATTTATTATATAAGAAAAATTTATTATGGCAATGAATAAAAATTAGTGTATAATACATTTTAGTTAAACGTTTTACTAAAAACCAACAAGGTGTGCGTTTTTTTAAAGGAGTTATAAAAATGAAAGAAATGCCTGAAATAAGAAAATTGGCCGACGGAAATTCAATCTGGTCAAATAAATTTGAAAAATTCGAAGCTACAATTTATGTTCCAGCTGCAAATCCAGAACTGAAAGCAGGAATTTTAAATTACGGATTTTTAGCTCCTTATCTTTTAGTTTTTGCTGAAAATAAACTTACAGATGAACAGGCAATTTCTTTTGCCCGCGAACGAGGATTAGAAAAACTTGCAGCGGACTTTGCAACAAGCGTAGTTTTCATTAATCCAACTTCTGGCAACTGGGAAACAGCCGTTCCTGACCTTTTTTCAGAAATTATAACTAATTCACGCATTCACCAGTATTACACAGACGGCGTTGTAAAAGCATGGAATCGTTTTACAAACAACATTGACGGTTATTATATACGCGGTGCAATTTTCAGAACGTGTTTATTTGGTTACGGCAAATCAGCTGATTACATTGCTACCAAATGTTTGAATCATTTTGAAGGCGACGGACTTTGGGGACGTGCAGATTTGGCACCAGTTACATGTATTTTGGAAAATCTTTCTGTAAATCCTAAAATCGA
>JAKSVU010000046.1 GCA_024413465.1 Alphaproteobacteria bacterium | reverse complement strand
TATAAACGCTTTCATTATACCACTTTGTGAAACATTTTTCTACTAAAAAAATGAGATTTTTACGACAACTTTCAATACCGCACTTTAGCGTTATTTTAAAAGCGTTTTTTGGGGATAAAGCAAGAATAATCAGCTATTTTCAGGTATAGGTGGGTGCGATGGCGGGGACAAATACGGGGAAATTTCACTTAATCGCTCGCAAGAACGAATCGGTAACCTCGCTTGCTACCTCGTCTTTGATATGCGTGTATTTTTGGGTCATGTATGCTGTTGAGTGTCCCAACGCAGCAGCCATGTGTTCAACGGGCACGCCAGCTATTTGGCCTTGTGTAGCGAAGAAGTGTCTCATCATGTGAGGTGTTATGTGCCCGCCATAAGCTTCGTTTACTTTTTTAAACAAACCATAAATTCGTGAACAAGCAACTGGTTGCCCCATGTTTTTTTTAGTTCTTTCCCCAGTGTCCAAAAAAAGGAAGCTATTCTTGCTAAGTATGCGGCCTGATTCTTTGGCTAATTTGCGAGAAAATTTAATGGCAAACTTTAACAGCTGAGTTGTTTCTTCGTCGACAACTATATATCGTTCAGAATTTTTAGTTTTCATGCCTTTTCCGTTTGGACGATAAGAAGTTCGACTCTCATCTAAGAGTATTTTAAAACGTGTTCCAACCAGCTTTAACGAACCTAACTTAACTCCAAGGACTTCGCTTTTTCGAAGACCGAAATAAGTAAGCCTGACCATCGTGTATTCATATTTAGATAATAATTTTCTAGCGCATGCATCCCATTCACGAAACTCGTCTAAAGAAATTCTTTTGTTTTTGGGCGGGTTTTTACTTTCTCCGATATAAATTTTGAAAACTGGATTTTTATCTAAATAACCATTCACCACAGCGTCGTTGAGCATCGCTTCAAAAACGGAATTAATCTGCCTTACAGATGAGCGGGTTAACCTCTTCAATAATCCAGTCATATATTTTTCATATTCAAGACGATCAATGTCTTTTAGTTTCATATTTCCGTATTTTTTGGCAAAGTTTTTGTTGTAAATGTTCATTTTACAGACAACAGTGTCTGGTGCCCAGCGGCCTGTTTTGATACGGTTCTCGCTGTATATTTCCCAGTAATCATTAACCGTCATGTTTTTCTTTGAATCATACTCGTTATTTGCTATTTTATTTTCAATTTCAGCAAGTGCGTGCCTAGCTTCAGCAAGTGTTTTCAATCCACTAGCGTTAGCCTCTTTTTTCTTACCGTTTAATTTAAAATTACGGCGAACGTAGTAGCGTTTGCCTTTTTTAGTTTCATATGTATAAATGTTTGAATATTTTGTTTTATTGTATTTCATTATTTTCTCCTTTGTTAAAAAATAGCTTCTGGACAAGGCTTTTTAACTTAGAGAAATTCTTGACATCACCACCTTTTTTGATAAAATAAAATAAGCAGAAGGCAACGAATCTGGATTTTTCCATTTCCAATTTTTAAGTAATCAATTAAGTTGTTTTTTTGTGTTTATTACTTATCCCTTACACTCAAATTTTGGTCGAGGAGAGTGTAAGGGATTTTTTTGTTCTAATTATTGTCTATTACACGTTTCATTGTACCACTCCAGAATGATTCTTTGGCAAGAGTAGCACCGTCTGGTGATTTTACGTAAAGTCTAGGACCGTACGTTTCGTCATAATCGTTTTCTGGTTTTGCGTTCCATTCTTGGAAACAATTTTCTTTAGCAGAAAGAATTGTATCTGCTAATTCTTGAATTTGTGAATTTGGCAAGTATTTATAATCCTGTGGGACAACCACATCTATTAAATTTGAACCGTTTGGCATGACAGCAAACAAATCTGTGACATCACCTTGTCTTAAAGCATCGTTGATTTGAGTGTTGAATTCAGAGGCGAATGCTGCATTTGCGGCGTCGTCATAAGTTTTTGCACTTGAACTTGTTTCTGTACTAGACGAGCTAGAAGCAGTTTTTGAAGATGAGCTAGTTTCACTTGATTTTTTAGTAGTTTTTTTCTTAGAAGATGAACTTGCTTCTTTCTTACTGCTAGAAGAAGTCTTAGCGTTTTTCTTTTTAGAGGAAGAGGTAGCTGAAGTTTTTTTGCTTTGTTTTGTAGAACTCTTTTCTTTCTTTTTACTTGTAGAACTTATTTTAGAAGTCTGTTCAGTTTTAGCTGTTTCTGCAGATGATTCAGATTTATCTGTAGGTGAAATCATAACGCCTGTGAAAAACATAATCATGGCAAGAAGTCCACCGATAAGTGATTTTTTGCGTAGGTCTTTATTTTTTTTGATAAACGACCATAGTAAAGCGCCAACAGCAACAATAAAACCTAAAAATCCTCCTAAGAATAGTAATACCCACATTTTCTTTTTTCTCCATTCTTCAGCTTTTAACGTGGTTCAGTTTTGCACGTAGTTTTAACTAATTAATTTTAAAAATTCTTCTTTAACCAATTCCTCGTCTAATGTTGTAACAAGATTATATTTTTCCATAAAACGAACATAGTTAAAGTTTTTAATATCGTCTTTGTCACAAGCAGAAAGTTCTTCTTTTAAAATAGAATGAATCATTTCTCGATTTGCTTGAATTTCAAATAATTCTCGTCGTATACACTCAAATTTTGGTCGAGGAGAGTGTAAGAGATTTTTTTGTTTGTTTAAATTAATCAACGAAACTAATTCAATCCATTAATTGACAATCTATTTTGATACGCTAATTCAAATAGATATTTATAGAGAGGAAGAATATCTAGCTTTTTAGGAAACTCAAATTTTTGTTTTAAGAGTTGTTCTGTATGGGCTTTTAAGTGTACATTCTCTAGGTATGTTACTACAATTTCACTATCATCAATGCCAAAGCCTGCAGTTTCCATTTCAACATTGACAATATTCATTAAAAAGATAGACTTAAAAGATGTTTTTCTACCGCTAGCGCCCTGTTTGTCAATAAATATAATTCTGATATTAGTAAATATAAGAGTGTCCCTAATTAACACATAACCACTTTGGATTTCCTCGTTAGGCAACAAATAATTACCATATTCGTTCTTTAAGTCTGCAACATTTTGTTGGCTAAAGTTGCCAGCCAAACCCTGGGCAATCTTTCCAAGATTCAATGCCATATATATTTTCTCCCATTCAGCTTTTAACGTGGTTCAGGTTTGCACGTTATTTTAACCAATTAATTTTAAAAATTCCTCTAAAATAGAACGAATCATTTCTCTATTTGCTTGAATTTCAAATAATTCTCGTCCTCTACACTCAAATTTTGGCGAAGGAGAGTGTAAGGGATTTTTTTGTTTATTGCCAGAATTGCCCGCCGTATTGGACCTTCAATTCTTTCTTATCGTATTTTTTGGCTTTCTCGCCGCCGTAAAAATTAACAAAAGTTTTTGTTTCACCAGCTGGGATAAGTACAGTCCCGTCATCGTAAGTTTCGCCAGTGAAGAACGTTGAATCAAATTGTAAATAATCGTCACCAGATTTCAAGAAGAATTCTTTCGGATTAACCGTAGCAGGCTCATCGCTTACATTTTTTAAATCGATACCTACTAAAAAGACATCGTTTTTGGCTTTATTGATTCCAGTCGCTAAAAGATCGCTATTATTCTTTTTGGCGTACAGAGCAGCAATATTGACACTTGCATCACCACTGGAATAGTTAACATACTTTTTGAAGTCGTTGCCAGCTTTGTCAGGAGTAGTGGTAAAATCGATTAACGAATCGTAAAAATCTGTACCCGAATTCATTTGTCTAACATAAGTATATGATTTACTGTTCAATCTTCTATCGGATTTAATCGTTTCTTTCAGCTTGTCGTTCTTTTTTGTGAGCGATACTGATGTCGCTATTAAAAACAAAATAACGACAATAGACACCAACTGCGTCCAAAAAAGAGGTTGTTTAAAAATAGTTTTCTTTTTCATTGTATATTCTCCATTCTCCAGTAAAAACGTGGTTCAGTTTTTGCACGTAGTTTTAAATAACACTTTGCTGAATTTTCCTAAATTCGTCTTGTATCATCGCTTCGCCCCAAGTCGTAGAAATATCATATTGTGTAGCAAAGCGAACCCAAT
>JAKSVU010000045.1 GCA_024413465.1 Alphaproteobacteria bacterium | reverse complement strand
ATTAGAACTTATAACTATCCTCAAAATCGTGTTACCGACCACAGAATTAGTTTTACAATTCAAAAACTTGATAGAGTAATGGAAGGCGATCTCGACGAAGTTCTTGACGCACTTCAACATTACGACCAAGAAATGAAAATGCTTGGTGAACAAGAAAAATGACATTAATTGAAGCATACAAACAGTCAATAAAGAAACTTAAAAATCCAGAGGTTGATGAGATATCTGTTCGCATACTTTTATGCCACAATAATGGTATCAAATCAATGTCTGGTTTTTATATTCACAAAAACGAAAACGTTCGAGATTTACCGGGTTTTTTGAATAATTTTCAACGTTTTTTAGATGGAGAACCAATACAATATATATTGGGTGAAACCGAATTTATGGGACTCGATTTTTATGTTGATAATCGTGTTTTAATTCCGCGTCAAGAAACTGAAGAAGTTGTGGCCCAAGCATATCTCAGAGCACTTAAGGTTTTTGGCGATCACGTGATTAATGTCGCTGATGTCTGTTGTGGTTCTGGGATTATGGGAATTAGCTTAGCTAAAAAGTTAAAAGTTCGATATCTATTTATGTCTGATATATCTGCAGATGCAGTGGAAGTTGCTAAAAAGAATTGTGCTCGCCATGATGTTATTGCAAATTTCTTTGTTGGAAATGCTTGTGATGAACTCGAAAAAGCTGGTGCAAAAGTTGACCTTTTCGTGGCCAATCCACCATATATTTTAAAGAAGGAAGATGTGGATGAAGCGGTTCTAAAACACGAACCTCATATTGCCCTCTTTACTGACGAAAATCTTAAGGTTTATGAGGATCTTTTCAAGAAATTGCCGCTTATTAAGAACAAACAAATGCTCTGTGTTTTCGAAATTGGTTATGACATTAAAGATAAGTTAGAAGAGTTGATTCAAAGAACATTAAGAAATGTTGATTATGCTTTTAGAAAAGATATAAACGGAAAAGAAAGAATTTTAATTCTAATGATTAGGTAGTAAAATTTAAATATGAAAATTTTAAGACAATCTCAAATTGATGAAGCAGCAGAAATCCTTAAAAAGGGCGGTTTAATTGCTTTTCCTACCGAAACAGTTTTTGGTTTAGGTGTGGTTTATGATAACAAAGCAGCCTATGATTGGCTGGTTCAAGTAAAAAGAAGACCTCCAGAGAAGCCATTTACACTTATGCTTGCTGATCCTGAGGATGTTGAAAAGTATGCTGAATTAACAAATGTTTCTAGAGCGTTAGTAAAAGCTTTTATGCCTGGTCAATTTACAATGATTACTAAAGCTAAAGAAGGTATACCTTCTTGGTGTGTTTCAGGCGAAGGAAATATTGGTATTAGAATTGCTGATTATCCTTTAATTAGAGAGTTGATTAGAAAAACAGGCAAACCTTTGCTGGTGCCTTCAGCTAATAGAAGCGGAGAAGAACCGGCAAATTCCGCAAAAGAAGTAGAGCAGATTTTTAAAAACGAAATTGAAGCAGTTGTTGAAGGATTTTCTACAAGCAAAATTCCTTCAACTGTTGTTCTGGTAAAAGATAATTATACACATGTCTTTAGAGAAGGCGTTGTGACAATTGATAAAATCAAAAAAGTCATCGAAAAGGAGTCAAAATAATGAAAATTTCTATCGCAAGCGATCACGCAGGCTACACATATAAAGAAGAGATTAAAAAATACTTGTCAAAAAAAGGTTATGAAGTAGTTGATTGCGGAACATATTCTACTGAATCATGCGACTACCCTATATTTGGTAAGGAAGCCGCAAAAAAAGTTGCAAATAAAGAAGTAAATTTTGGTGTTTTAGTCTGTTCATCAGGTGAAGGAATTGCGATTGCTGCTAACAAAATTAAAGGCGTACGCGCCGGCATTGCATATAATGATGATGTAGCAAGACTTATGAGACAGCACAATAACGCAAACATGATTGCTTTTGGCGCGTCATTTATGGCGCTCGAAGACGTTTTAAGAAGGATTGATATTTTCTTAGCTACTGAGTTTGAAGGTGGACGTCACGAAAGAAGAGTCAGCGAAATAGAGTAAATTTTTTCAAAATGAAATTTTGAATTAAACCCGGTTTTCCCGGGTTTTTATTTTTCCACTGTAAATAATAAGTGTGGAGAGTAATTTTAAATGCCCGCGCTGCGGAAATAAAAATCCTAAATATATAGGATATAAAAACGGTATACCATACTGTCGTTTTTGCATTTCAATGAATGGTAAAAAGGCTGAAGAGCATCGCGTTGATCCAGGAGCTGTTATATTAAAGCTTGGTTACCCACTTTCTGAAGATCAAAAAAGAATCTCGGATGCTGTAGTTATTAATTGGAAATCAAAAAAGGACACATTAATAAACGCTGTTTGTGGAGCAGGAAAAACAGAATTGGTTTATCACGTTATTGCAACTTGTTTATCACAAGGTAAAAATGTAGCTTTTGCCGTTCCAAGAAGAGATGTTGTTATTGAACTTTATTATCGCATTAAAGAAGTTTTTCCAACTAACACTGTAATTGCCTTGTATGGCGGTCACACCGAGCGACTTGAAGCAGATATTGTTGTGTTGACTACACATCAACTATATCGATATGAGAAATATTTTGACTTAATCATTTTAGATGAAATAGATGCCTTTCCATTCAAGGGAGACCCACTTTTAGGCAAGATGTTTTTTAGGGCTGTAAAAGGAAATATTGTGATGATGTCGGCAACACCATCAAAAGGAGTAATTGAATATTTTAGCGGGGAAAACAGGGCGATTTTAGAGTTAAATACGCGTTTTCATCGCCATCCGCTCCCCGTTCCAAGGGTTGTTAAAAAGTATGGTTATTTAAAGTTTTTGTGGCTTTATGAAAAACTAAAACAGTTCTTTTTAGAGAATAAAGTTGTGTTTGTTTTTACACCAACAATTGATAGGTGTGAATTCGTTTATAAAATTTTAAGTTTGAAATTAAAGGATGGCGCATTTGTTCATTCGAAATGTAAGGATAGAACAAAAATAATACAAGATTTCAAACTTGGAAAATACAAATATTTAGTAACTACAGCAGTTTTGGAAAGAGGCGTAACTTTTAAAGATCTTCAGGTGGTTGTTTTTGATGCCGACAATACAATTTATGATTCACAAGCCTTGATACAGATTGCTGGTAGAGTTGGGAGGAAGATCGATGCTCCAGAAGGTGAAGTTATTTTTCTCGTCAATAAAGAGACAGATGAAATCAGAAAAGCAATTGGAACAATCAAGTCAAAAAACACACATTTGTAAGATATGTTTTAAGAATATTGAGAAGGAAGCAACTATACATAATTTGATGTCTAATGATATATCGATTTGTCACGATTGTTTGCTCGAATTAAGACCCGCTTTTAATGAGTTTGAATTTGAAGGAGTAAAGTGCCTCAATATTTTTTATTACAACGAAAAAGTTCAGGAGATTTTGTATCAATTTAAAGGGTGCAATGATTATGAACTTAGAACTATATTTTTGGAGTACTATAAGAATTATTTAAACTATAAGTTTAATGGATACATTATGGTTCCCGCTCCATCCTTCGAAGAAATGGATGAGGAAAGAGGATTTAATCATGTTGAAGAAATGTTCTCGGTTCTTAATTTAAAAATGGAAAAATGTGTTCATAAAACCAAGAAAGTTAAACAAGCAGATTTAACCTCAGAAGAACGCAAAAATATTAAGGATGTTTTAGTTATTGATGACATAGATTTTTCAAATAAAAAAATTCTAATTGTAGATGATGTTTTTACGACAGGATCTACAGTCAAAACAATGATAAATTTAGTTAGTCAAAAACACCCAAAGAAAATCAAGGCATTATTGATGTCAAAAACAATTGATTTGGATCGGAGATAATTATGTTTGAATTCAGAAAGTATTATGTCGCTCAAGGAAAGAAAAAAATAAAACACCCTAAGTTAATAGTTGATGAGGATGAGAATGAATTTGGATTTATGGGTTTAACGCATTCCAAAAAGAAGGGTAAGAATCACAACAATTTTCCGTTACTCGATAATCCACAACTTGACGAATACGGAAATCATCTTGTAAGCAAAAACCCTTATGAATTAAATGAAGTAACCGGAAATTATTTGAGAAGAAAAGTTGAATACGATATTAAAGAAAATTTCGGAGACGTTTTGTCAAATTATTCATTGTCGGACATAGATAAAGAACGAGTTAAAGAATTTATTAAAAATAAAATACGCAAGCATTAAAAAAGTCCACGTATTACTGCGAGCAATGGTGACATTCCGCAACCGTAGACAGCCTCACTATTTGTGAGTTCTTAAATTTAATCATTAAATTAGAATTTAGTCAATAGAAAACAAGGAACTCTATGAAAAATAAAAAAGTGAGGTAATCCTCACCGGTCAGATAAATCGACATCAATATTTAAACCTTAATTGTAATGTTTCTCAATATGAAGCTAAATATTCATTTTGAAACATTATAATAATAATTATGTTGATATACCATTTATATATGGTAGAATACTAA
>JAKSVU010000044.1 GCA_024413465.1 Alphaproteobacteria bacterium | reverse complement strand
ACGAAAACGCAAGCGCAGCAAGGGATAGAAAACCTCCCCTCAAAATGAGGGGAGGTGAGCAGTTTAAGATTTAGAGACTGAATCAATAAAATCATTTACATACTGATTAACTTCTTTTGACATTTTATCAATTTGTTTCTTAGACCACTGTTGTTCTTTATCTGTAATGTATTTCATCCACTGTAACTTTAAACTTTGAGTGCTAAAATCATCTTTCCATTTTGCCTTCGCTTGAGGACGAGAATTACTAAATTTTGAATTTTGACTCTGTGTAATGAGACAAAGATTTCCAATAGAATGAAGATAATTATCATCTAATTTTTTTAAATTAGTGTCTTCTTCATTTGGATTCTGCGGATACCAATGTTCAATGGACTGACGATATCTGAATTTAAAATTCTTTGCATCGGAAAACACTTTTTTAAATTGCTCTTCATCACGTTTTGTCCAAAGAATGTAATCAATAAAATTAAAAGCATAAACTGGAACAAATTCTTGATAACTCTTTATTTCATGGTCAATAAAGATACGTTCTTCTGCAAATTTCACTGCTAATTTTTCAAGAAAATATTTGAATTCTACCGAAAAAATGTCGTTACCCAGTTGACTACTATTCTTAAATAAAAAGGACATGGTTTCATAAAGCCATTTTGTATCTCGATTTGAGGTAAAAGTAACAGCAAACATGGATTGTAGTTGAATAATTGTACCTTGATTGTTATCAAATGTATTTTGGAACTCAGTCTGAACGTACTTCCAACCACCATTTTTATCTTTTCCAACAGCCTTTTTCAACGTCCAGTTAGTCTCATCTCGATTGTTATCCTCAAAAGAATTTTGAATAATGAAATTATCAAAAATAAAACGCAATCGGAGTAAGTTTTCACTAAATTTGATAACCCAATCGTGTTTTGTATCATCATTCAAAGCATTTAGTTTTTGTTCAAACGTTACAAGTAATTTCTTATCATCAAGTGTAATTTCATTACTTTCTATACCTTCAGTTAAGTAAAAAACATAATATAAAAACGTTTCAAAATTAACCAAGGGACGATAAGTTGTCAAATCTTTTTCCTGACTTCCTTCTGCCTTCGGCTTATCAGAATTAAGATAATCTACAAGCTCCTGCCGTCCAATTTCTTTCGACTCCATACTGTTATAAATATTTTTCAGTTGATAATCGTTATAATTTTTTGAAAAAATCTTTTCACGTTCTAAATTATCATCATTAGGTCTACTTTTATGGTTAAAGGATAGAATCACAGCTTTATCCATTTGTGAGCAAGCTTCCCATATTTTAGCAAATTTCTGTGTTTCTTCAGCATTATCTCTTAGGACATCCATCATCTGTGCCTTGATAATCTCATGTGCTTGCAGCTGCTCCCCACGAGAGTTAAAGCGCTCAAAATACAGATTTAAGTCTAAATCAGACGACAATTGTGTTTGAAAAATCTTGACGTTGTTGAAAAGATAGTCTGCAAAGATTTCTCTATCTAACTTTTTATCATCATCAAGAACTTTCTTCAAAGCTTTAATCGCATTGTCAAATCCAATCGTTAATTCATCTGATTCAAAATCATGTGAAGTCTTTACCTCTTTAAGTTCTTCATTTGAATTGCTTGCATATTCTAAAAGCTTTGCTAAAGTCTTGTTAGACTGCTTTCGTGCTGCAAAAGTTAAATGAATCTTATTCTTATCGTATTTTTTCAAAGCTAACGCAATTAACGTCAGAGCTGTTGTGCGCTGTTGACCATCAATAATGTTATTACCTGAATCTACAACGAGTGTTCCAATATAATAAGCATTCTTCTTTTCTTTACAAGCATCAGCAACGTCAACAATCAACTGTTCAATCTCATCATAAGCCCAAGCAAAATTTCTCTGATAAAGTGGGATTTTATATTCACCCTGCAACAAATCTTTAACTGTTAAACAAGTGTTTTTCTCGCTCATTTCTTAGACTCCTCTTTTTCATAAATATCCTGAATAGATGTATTTTCAAAGATTTCATGGTCAAAATTCATTTTGAACGCTTCTGGTGTCGATGATTGCTGCAAAAGTTGAAAAACATTTTGAAAATCATGTCTATCTCTAAGCTTTTTCCCAACAGCGTAGTTTGCTTGAGTCGCATCATAAATTGCACTCATTTTAATACGTGGATAATAAGCCCAGACATAAATCAGTTCAAGAACAGATTTATCAACTTTACTCTCTCCGAAACGGTCAACATACAGCATTAAGAGATTTTCAAAAAGATTACGATTGCGATTATATCGTGTTTTTTTACTTGTCAAAATAGCAAGTACCTTATCATCTACTCCACACCTATTCAAAAGACTATCGAGTCTTGTCTCGCTGTTTTTTCCACTTTGTTGAACCTGATACTTTTTAACTTTTTGATGGGCATCAGAAATATAGTCAAAGAAAAGTTTTCCGTTAATAATTGGCATTAATAATGATTTAGGAAAGTCTATGTTCTTTTCCTCCAACGTTTTATACAAACTCAAATAAGGATAATCTTGCGATAAATCATTTCCTTTAAAGTTATCAATACACGCTTCTGTAAAACGTAAATAACTTTTGTTATTCACCTTTGTTAAACCTGTTTCACCATGGGACCAACGACGCATCCGAAATAGATACTGATTAAAGAGTTCTTTCAAAGGCAACTGCTCATCTGAGACTGCCTTCTCCCAATTTTTAATATCATCTTCTTTAGGTGAGCTAATACTTCGTAGATGATAAGCTTTCAGTAAGTCATGTGGTTCTAAAGATTTTCCGCGATTATTCTGTGAATCAAATAATTGAAAAGCTTCAGCTAAATGGTCTTTCGGCATGGTAATGACAGAAACTTCGCATTTTTTCAATAAAAACTCTAAAATTTTCTCAGCCTCATCTTTTCCTTCTGATTCCATCAGCCTTTGCCACTCTTCAAAATTCTCTTTAGCGTGCTGACAAGACTGCTCACTGTATTCTTGTTCCAGTAGATGTTGAGCTCCAAGATACTTTTCACCTGTAGAGCTTTCCATCACTTTTAAAAATAAAGCGATTGATATTAAACGTTGTTGCCCATCGACAATATCAATTGTCTTATCATTTTCATGTAAAATCAAAGTTCCGAGATGATAGTTTTCTTTTTGTTTAGCCTCTTTTATATCATAAAAAAGATTTCGAACATTCTTTGCTTTCCAACTATATGGTCTCTGATAATTAGGAATGTTTAGCCTCGAATTTGCTAAAATCTCCCCTAGGCTCATCCCCTTAAATGTTATCTCATCAGTATGTGCCATACTGTCAAATTTTTCCTCTCTTTTCAAAAGTAGTTGATTTTAAAAAAACACGATTAACTGTTTTTTCTGACAACACTTGCATTTGGAATATTTTGTGCATAAAATTCTGCTGCCTGCTTGTCAAAAAATCCTTGCGCAATCACATTTCCAAATTGATCAATAACTACCCATTCTTGCATTTTTTTAACTCCTTAAATAATTTTTTATTTTTGATACGTTTATTATATAAAATAGCATAGACAATATTTGTCCACGCTATTATTTTTTATAATTTTTTTGCATTTTTTGTATAAAAGTTTTCATTTCTTGAACTAAACTTTCAGGTTTTAGAACGACCAACCCCTCACCTTGACTAAGAAGCCAACGTTTTAAACCAGAAGTATTTTGACTTGTAAATGATAGTACTGTTTTACCATTCGACTTTGATAATATTTTTGCATTTGGGAACTGATCACGAACAATATCAGGATCATAACTAAACTCAATACAAACTGTTATCGGTTGTCCTAAAAAAGCATCTACATGTTGATTACGTACATCACCGTCTCGAAATTTTTTACTGTATGATATTGCTGGCTTCTTTACATGAGAAATTTTCCATTCCTTAATTCGATCAATTCTCAAAGTCATATAAGTTTCATATTTTATATTAAAAGCAACAATATAAAAATAGTGAGCATCATAGTACAGGGAAACGGGAACAATTGTATGTTGTTTCTCATTCTCTTTATAAGGAGATTTGTAGATGATATCTAAAACTCTTTCTTGACGAATCACTTCAGAGAAAGCCCAAATTTTTTCAATACGATTTTGTCTATCAGTAATTGGCGCATAATTACAACGTTCACTCGCAATAATTGTTTCAATTTCTTTCCTATCATCTTTTGAGAGCAAAGCTAATAAACTCTGAAGTAGATTTTCATTTTCTTCTTTGTTCAACGCTCGATTTTCAAGCAAGATTTTTGAAATGACTAAAATATCTTTTTTATTGAAAGATGTTTTGCCATTAAAATAACGAGTATGTTCCTTGTTGTCATATACAATTTCACCTGATACTGCCGGTTGACAATCTACAAAATCTGTCAACAAAGCTAAGTCACGCTGAATAGTTCTTTCACTCACATTAAATTCATTGGCTAGCTCAGTTTTAGATAAATGCTCACCATTATGTATTTTTAAACCAATCGATAGAATTCTTTCTTGGTCGTTCATTATTCACCTCGAATATACTTAACAAAAGCTATGAATAATCCACTCCAAATAATTTGAAGCGGATATCGCTTTATTTCCCCTCCAATCGTTCTTTGAGTTTTTCGACAAAGAGGTAGGCTGCGGGGCAGAAAAGGG
>JAKSVU010000043.1 GCA_024413465.1 Alphaproteobacteria bacterium | reverse complement strand
AATTTTCGTCTAAAACTCGTCTAAGTTTCGTCTTTAACATTGCCATTTAGACGAGAATTTAAGCTTTTCTAATCATTTAACCAATCTTATTTCACTATTCGGTATTCGTCACAATATCTGCAAAATACAAGTTGCCTTCTGGGCCAGCCTGTTTCGAACAATTCTAGGGGCTTGCGGCATTTTTTGCATTTAAACGAAAACGGTTTGACCATTCCACAAGATTTGCAAATAGCTTCCCATTTCTTAGTTCCCCTATTCTTTTCAAACGAAAGAACGTTTCCACATTTACAGTTTGCCTGTTCTTCCTCGATTTTTCTATAAAAAAACTGCGGACGGTGAATGTCTTTTAAAAAAGCTATAGTCTTTACTATATCTTCTTCCGGCAACAACCAAAGAGAATCGTTTTTTAGGATGGCGTCTTTTACAAAATTCTTTACCGTGTCCGTTTTTTTATAGCTCTCATAAATTTCGAGAACCTTATCCGGAATAACTTCGGATTTAAGGACCGTTCCGTCAAATTTACATGGTTTGTCAGGCTTTACCACATTAGATTCGCCATGCAAAGCAACTAAGTAATGGACAGGATAATTCTGAAATCCTCCTTGAAGAAAGAGAAATTTCTTTCTAAGGGTTTCTTTGTTATTCTGCAAAACTTTTCTTAACGCTTCGGACTGGATTTTCGCTTGATAGATAGGACTTTCCTTACTCGGATGCCATTCGTAGTCCTCTTTTGATAGATACCAGCAATTTCCATCTTCATCATATTTCATCCCGCCAGTCCAACTCTTTGTTTCTATAACAATGAAGCAATACGACGTAATAACAAGATGATCTATTTGAGTATAATCGCCATCGTCTGTCAAGCATTTGAATCGCAGATTGTTAAGGACATGAATTTCAGGATGGTCAAAAAACTTGCGTTTTAAATAATGGGCCGTTTGCTTCTCCGCTTCATAGCCCATTAAATCTTCTTTAGAGGCCAATTCTTTTGATACGATGTTTTCAAGTTCTTTGTCTATCATGTAAATTTCCATGCATCTAAAAGTTTACCTTTGGTCTGCTGAGAACTATACCAAATGATACTGTGATTACAATGAATAGGAAGGAGAAAAAAGCATCTTTTATCCTTCAACGACTTTTTTGCATTGTAACATCCGTAAAGATTTCTGCAATTTTTTTGTATATTTAATAGACGATTGAAATAGACGACTGGTTTACTACTAAATCTTTCTTTATTCCGTTTTTGCTACAAAAATTACGCCACAACATTTCAATTGCTTTTTTTCTTAAAGTAAAATCTGATGATTTAGGTAAACGAACATCTTTAATACACTTAATAGCATGTTCTTTGAATATAGGAACTTTTACATAAGGCACAAAGCCCTTATTAGTTTCTTTAAAATCAAGTGAATTAGAAACTCCATCATTCAAAATAACACGCCATTCCTTTTCTTCACACCAACATTTCTCCTTCATAAATAACGACAACGTCAAAATTCCCACCATAAAATCACCAAATAACACCGCCTCTGCAGCTTTTTTTTGTTTAGGAAAACGCTTATGTATCTCATCAATCATTTTATAAATTCTAAATAAGTACGCCACCATAATCTTCTTTTGCTGATCTTCGTCATAAATAACCTTACCCATCAAAGGTGTTCCAATAGAATGTTCACCTATTTTTAAACAGGCTGGATTATAATTAACCACAATTGAATTATATCCCCGACCATATCCTCGCCATTGACTCAACTGGTCTTTTTTTTCAGTAAAACACAAAATATACACATCCGTTTTGTCAAACGCATCATCCTTATTCAGGTAGGATACAAAACTTTTTAGTATGTCAAAATACTGTGATTTTAATTTAAGATCTTTTTTATTCCGCTCCATTTCTAAAAAGACTTTCTTTACAATTTCAACACCGCATTTCAATTCCTTAGCATCATTTAGATATGCCCAATGAGTAGCCCACATATTATTATTTTCAACAACGCCTTTAAAAGAGGAAATCGCTGAATACTGATAGAAATTTTTAGGCTTTTTGTTATTTGATATAAAACGAACAAAGAATTTATTGATAAGCGCTGAGACATTTATCTCTATTTGTTTTTCATATTCTTCCATCATTTTCGTTCCTTAATCTGAATTGTTCTTTTCTATAACAGCTATTCATTTCTTAGAATAGCAAATAAACATCTATGATTTTTTTCAACTATTTAAACGACTTTTTTAAATTTATCCAAATTTCACCCTAAACTCTTCATTAATTTTTATAACTATTAACACAAAAATTTTTAAAAGTTCAATGTAAGCTGTATATAAAAAAGCTCCATCAAGACGACTTGAACCATGAATTAAGCTATTTCTTAAATTCCATCCATTTGAAAATTGTTTCCTATTCATTACAAAATTATAATATTCACATTCCTGTATAGACAACAATGTATTACCTACATTAACATCACCCTTATCAATCAGGTTTTTCAAAATAACCTGCGAAGCAGCATCTTGATGCTCCCATGTCGTACATTTTTTTTCACAAACATCTCTAATTACCAAAAAACGTTTCTCATTTAAAACTAAGTATCCATTTTTTATAAAAACAGAGCCTCGTTCTATCAACCACAAAATATTTTTTTGCGCCGATTCTTTAAAGTTCTCAAGCCTAACTCTTTCCCGAAATAATAGCATTGCAAAATTTTCATACTTGGATACATCAAATTCACTACCATACATCAAATCATGGGTCATCAAAGAATTCGCTTCTCGGTAAAAATCACCCTTTTTCCCATAAATGTATTTTATTTTCTGAAGGCTTTTCACTTCACTAGGATTCAACCCATCTGAAGAGAAAGACAGCAAATCCCTATCTATATATCCTTCAGTTTGATAAAGTTTATACTGTTGTAAAACACCATCCATTTCAGAACAAAGAGTACGACATTTTTCCAACATGGAAACATTTTTCGAGGATTTATTATAAACAAAACCTTCTACTCCAAATTCTTGTTTGATATACGAATTAAAGAACCACTCAAACAAATCTTCAGCACTTTTTCCATTACTTTCAAGTTCAAGGCAATAAGACTGCATTTGACTATTTGCAATCATACGCCCTATTTCAAAATGAACACCAACCTTATAGTCATCAATCCCTCGAACACCACCCAACAATAGAGATGTAAGGAACATATCTTCATTCGTTACAAAAGAACATCTTAATTTAGAATCAACAAAATCAAATAGGAAAATAAAATTATTTAACAATGTCGGGAAGTCTAAATGTTCTTTAACCCATTTCCTACTAAAAATATATGACGCAACCAATCCCTCAGAGGATTCCTCACGTTCATTTTCAATATCGGCAAATCGACATTGTGCCCCATATCGAGCAGAAGGATTTTTCTCGAAATGCTTTTTCCAATATGCATTATAGGTTTTTTCTGCATTTAACCTCAATTTAGGGCAAATCGGCAAATCTTGATTATCTCGCGCATATTTTATCAAATAGAGAAAATTTGGATTTACTTCGTCACTCTCAATATATCGCTCTAACAATTCGATCTTTTTAGCAGGAATCAATGATTTCGGCAAACAAAAGGAATTACTACGTTCATCTTTTTTTTGTAAATGATGTCTGACAATAATTTCTGCAGACTTGACTTTTGTCAGCATATATTCCGTTATTATAGAATCAAATTTTTCGACCCAATCTCCACATTGCAAAATTTCTTCAAGTGAAACACATTTTGAATTTAGAAGAGTTTTTACAACATCTTCATCAAGTCTATCAACAACCTTATAACGTCCACACAGTTTCAAAAAATCCATTGAGTATTTCCAATCAACAGATTCCTGTGTTGATAGAAAATTATCCTTTCCTATTTTACAAAAGAATATACCTATAGTTTTATTAATTTCTTTAATAAAGTTTTTATAATACTCAAATTTTTCAAGTTCAAAATCTTGAGGGCAGTCTATAACATTAATAATTTGTTTAATATTGTATAATTCTATAATTTGGTTTATATCATAATCAGTATTTGAATTAAATGCATCCAAAATAGGCAACGCCTGTCTAAAATAATAGTACAGACTCATATCTGATTTAGAGAAGAATTTTATCCAAAGATGCGAATTATCAGTCATAATAAATCATTTTCCTATAAACAGGCCTAAAAAAGCCCTAATTGTTCCGCAATATCCATTTTCATCTTAGACAATGGTCGTTTGTGTACATTTCCATCTTCGTAAAAGCCAAACATCATTCTAAATATTTTTTCATTTGTAAACAGAGATTTAAACGACGCAATAATGTTTTTCTTATTTCCATCCGTTTGTGCATCGGACAACCAAATAAGTTCCTCAACTTCTTCCTTAAAAGATTCGTACACCTTATCAATTTGAAAAACTTTAATATGATTTTTTAGCAATTTTTTATCGGAGGGACAGTCTAATAAAATCTTTAATGCAGCCAGTCTCTTTCCATATACTTTATAATTGAGAATTGAACCGTCATTTAAGAAAAATTTGAACGGATCCAACTTCGTCGCGTCAGCCGTAAATAAATTAAATAAGCTTATTTTTTTTCCCTTTCCATCGATTACAATAAGAACAACACGGTTGAATAGAAAGATACACTCATTTCACCTCTTCTCCACGGCTTCTATCTCTTCGGCATCGGTAATGCCGTAGAGTTGATAGACGAGGTTGTTGACTTGGGTTTCGAGGTCGGCAATTTGCTTTTGAATTACATCACTGGATCCTTCGGCTTCCCCTATCGCCTTCGGCTCCAGGGTTCGCTCAGGATGACACGAAGCCTGCTTTTTAGCGGCGATGATTTGGTCGGCGAGGGTGGCGAGTTGATGTAGGAGTTCCGCGTTGTCTAGGGGGATGCGGAGGTTTTCGAAGTAGGTTTTGCTTATATTTCGTGCACCGCCATTTAAGACGGGACAATTATACTCTATCCAAAGTTTGGCGAGGTTCGAGTTGAATATGGCGAGGAGCGCCTTGAGGAACGTTCCCTTCGGCAAGCTCTGAAAACTTTCTTTTTCTGTGATGATATAATTTTTGTTATTGCAAGTCAAGCCTGATT
>JAKSVU010000042.1 GCA_024413465.1 Alphaproteobacteria bacterium | reverse complement strand
AAATTCAAATTTACACTTTTGATGGTATCAACACTTTTGTAAATTCAAATTTACATTTTATTGTATATGGGAATTATCCCTTGATATAAATATCAACCTCACCCTGTAGATAGAGGACATCTTTTATTTTTCTTGGAATAATTCCCTAAAATTTTACACAAAAAAAAGATGTTTCACGTGAAACATCTTTTTTTTATCTCAAACTAACTCAGATATTCTTATCTTTTTCCAGCTTTTTTCACACCTGAATTGTGATTAAATTTGATGGTCTTTTTAAAAGTTTTCTTTCCATCAAATTTGGAATCAGACTTTTTAGATTCAAATTTTGAAGCTGATTGAACAGATTTCTTGCGATCAAATTTAAAAGCAGACTTCTCCATTTTTTTGGTTTCAGCTTTAAAAACTGGTTTGTCGAATTTCTTAGATTTTTTAGCTTTTTTTGAAAAATCACCTTTTTTACCAAAATCTTTTTTATCAAATTTCCCCTTTTTCACAGGTTCCATTTCTTTTTGTTCTTCGATTTCTTTTTTATTTAATTTGGCAACAGCACGATCATGTTTTATTTCGTGAATGCGTTGTTTGCGGGATTTCTTCTTTTCAACGGAAAACCCAAATTTTCCCAAACTTGCCCCTAAACCATAATATTGCCCATGACAATAAGCAACAAGTCCTGTTTTTTCCAAAGCCAAACGACCATTTTCAATGAAAGAATCATCGACGTTCACAGCTACAATTTTGGCCAAGAACATATCATGAGAACCAAGGTGTTTAACTTCTGTTACCTGACATTCAACGGAAATTGGGCTTTCCGCAATTTGTGGAGCTTTAACAACCGTACAAGCAATTGGTGTTAATTTTGTTTCTGCAAATTTATCAATGTCTTTTCCAGACTTAACACCACAAAAATCAGCTGCTTTAACTAATTTTTCGGTTATCAAGTTGATCACAAATTCACTATTTTTTTCGATTAAGTCATGAGAATAACGTTCTTTACGAACAGAAACGTAGGTCATAGCTGGTTCGGAATTGATAATTCCCGTCCAAGCTGCAGTAAATACGTTTGGATGATCCATTGTTCCTGATGTAATCATCACAGGGGGCAATGGATAAACAAGTGTCCCCGCATCCCAAGTAATTTTAGACATTATTTTACGTCCCGAACCTTTATAAATTTTTCATCTGGATGAACGTCATTTTCCCAAGGGAACATCACCCATTCATCAACAGGCAAATCAATTGCATAAACGTCAACTAATTCTTTGCGTTTTGGTTTTGCATATACGGTTACAAACAAAGCTTTTGGCATTTTTTTACGCAAAAATTCAATTGTTCTGCCGGAATCGACTAAATCATCAACGACTATAGCTCGTTCACCATCATCACAAATATCTTTTAATAATCTAATTTCTTTTTGTTGAGTCTGAGCATCATATCCGACAACTTCGATGGAATCCACGTCACGGATGTTTAATTCATAAGATAAAATACATGCAGGGGCTAAACCACCACGAGAAATTGCATAGATTTTATCATATTTAGATACGTCAATTTTTTTGGCAAGAACCTTTGCATCTTCATGAAAAGCATTCCAAGTAATTTTTAAATATTTGGGATCAGCCATCGAATTTCTCCTTTTGTTGAAAGATGACTCCTTTTACTCTTTTTTAATGAAAAATGGAAGTAAAATTTAGAAATGATGAACAACCACAACTTGTTTTTTACCTCGTTGAACTTCAAAAGGCATTGTTTTGACTAAATTTTCATTTTGATATACTTCCAAAGTATACTTTCCCTTTGGCAATCGAACGGATTGTTGGTAAATCGCATTTGGCAACAATCCCCAATATCGCAAATCAGCATACTCCGTTTTTTCAATTCCAATCGTTGCCACTTTAAAAGCAGCCCAAATTGCCAATTCTTGCCAAGGATCTTGATTTCCCGAATTATAAGCAGAACAGGCAGATACGACTGCTGCCGTATATTTTGAAATCAATCGTGCTGTTTTTTTAGCAATCAAACCAGCTTTCGTTCTGTCATATTCTTCATAAGCAATTTCCGATAAAGGCTCTGTCAAAACAAAATCACCTTTTGAAACAATCCGATTTTCTTTTTTTATTTCGTATTTATATGGATCCGGTGTTTTAGGTTGTTTCATTTCTGGAAATTCATAAGCGATATTTTGCCCTTGGAAAATGCGAGCACACCCTGCTTTGCCACTCATTCCAACGAATGGCAATCTAAAATCATATTTTCCAGCCGTTTTTTCCGCAATTGTTCCAGAATTTAACAACAAATGAACGTTATATTGTTGTTCATCTCGGATGTTTGACTGCTCTTTTTTGACGTAATCAACAAATTTTTCCGTTGAAGAAAATGACGGATATTTAGCATAAGGACCTTGACTGATTTTCAAAGCATCAAAGTACAAAATTCTGGCAATTTGATCGTCTGTCGAAGTCCCATAGTTTTTATGAACTTTTGCCCCCCAAGTTTTGGCAAGCATGTCGAAACTAAACTCTGCTTTGTCAGTCGTATCATATCGCAAACTTTTTAAAAAAGCGTCCCATTCTTTGATATTTGCTCGTGCAGCAGATAAATGTTTCCGTTTTTGACTTTCATCTAAATCAACTTGAGGAATTGTTTTTTCATTTTCTACAAAAGATTCATAAAATCCCTGCTGATATAACATATAATTTGTCAAAGACTGATAAAAGCGTATCAAAGAACGTTCAAACCGTTTTCCATCATAGTTATCCAATCCGTCACCCAACACGTTTGAACTAACTTTCTTTGAAACTCTCGTCGTATATAAATCATCTGATATTTGTTTAGCTTTATCGAATTGTTGTAAAGCTTGATAAAATTCGCCTTTGATAAAATGAAATGATCCTAATTCCATCGCCCGTAATAATAAGGATGGCTCATCTTGATAAAAATCATCGTCTGACGCTATTTGTTCAGCCGTTTGATAATCACCCTTTTTAACCGAACTGATAAAATTATCATGCTTTAATCCAGTATGACCGCATGCTGTTAAAAATAAAATCAG
Organism: Alphaproteobacteria bacterium; assembly: GCA_024413465.1. Classification (GTDB taxonomy): domain Bacteria; phylum Pseudomonadota; class Alphaproteobacteria; order CAAGCB01; family CAG-977; genus UBA2903. The sequence goes on along the minus strand of JAKSVU010000042.1, from coordinate 2,119 downwards.
GCTGAATAAAATATATCTCATTAACCCTCGGAATAAACAGCCATCATTTCTTCAAATGACTGGCGCTTTCTGACAACTTTAAAAGTATCTCCATCAACAAAAACTTCTGCCGTCATTGGACGAAAATTATAAGTCGATCCCATAACGGAACCATAAGCCCCAGCCGTCAAAATTGCCAAAATATCTCCGGCTTTTAGTTCAGGCAATGCTCTGTCTGTTCCAAAAACGTCAGAGCTTTCACAAATCGGACCGGCAACGTCATATTTTTCCGTTAAATCTCCACCTTTATCAGCAACAATATGATGATATGCATCATACAAAGCCGGACGCATTAAATCATTCATTCCTGCATCAACGATTGCAAATTTTTTTGTGCCTGCCGTTTTAGTCCGTAAAACTTTTGTTGCAAGGATTCCTGCATTTCCGGAAATAAATCTTCCCGGTTCAAAAACGAAATCAAAATCATTTCCCAAAATAGAAATTAATTTTTCAACGTAATCAAAAGGCAACATTTCCGTTTGATCTGCAGAATAAGGAACACCTATGCCACCACCGAAATCAATTGTTTTGATATTCGTTCCCTGTTGTTTTAAAACAGCCAACATAGCCTTGATTTTTTCAAACATTTCAACGAACGGATCAAGGGATAAAATTTGTGAACCAACGTGAACTTCAATTCCTGACAAATCAACGTATTTGTCGGTCACATAGCGTAAAAACAAATCTTTTGCGACGGAAAAATCAATTCCAAATTTATTTTCGGTCAATCCCGTTGTGATTTTAGCATGCGTCTTTGCATCAACGTTTGGATTGATTCTGATTCCAACGTGAATATGTTTTTTTAAGCTTTTAGCCAATTCAGAAATTGTTTCAAGTTCAGCCACAGATTCAGCGTTAATTTGTTTAATTCCTTGTGAAATTGCTAAACTTAATTCTTCCGTTGTTTTTCCAACTCCGGAATACACGATTTTATTAGCAGGAATTCCACAATGTAAAGCCAAACGCAATTCATTTCCGGAAACAATATCTGCACCAGCCCCTAATTGTGCCAAAGTTTTAACGACTGCAGGATTTGAATTGCTTTTAACGGCAAAACAAATCGTTGATTTTTTCAAAGGTTCACACGCCTTTTTAAAAACAGAAAATTGTTCTGTTAATTTTTGTTTTGAATAAACGTAAACCGGTGTTCCAACTTGTTGAACAATTTTTGATAATTCAATATTTTCTATTTTCATTCTAAAGCTTCCAACGTTAAACCTTGCATCGTTTTTGTATCATTTCCGAATTCATCAACAATCGGTTCCTGAGGTTTTGGATAAATCCTTTTTTCAAAATCAGCATCCGTACCAAAATTGTAATCAATATCCATAGTCATTTTCAAAAAAGTTTTTGAAGGATTATCCAATCCCCCCCTTTTTCCACAACAACACAAACCGAGTATTAAAAAAATCGTCAATAAAACTTTTTTCATTTCAAGAATCCCTATATTTTTTTTAGTCATATCATTTTTTAAATTATTTTTCATCTTTTTTATGAATACTACGCTTATGAAATGGATTTTATTTATATTTTTATTGATTCAACCTGCTTTTGCCGATGAGGAACTAAAAGCACCTGACTTTTTTACCCTAACTGATCCCAAGCCAACACCAACGGCCGAATTTTATAATGAAAAAGAAGAAAAAATCAACGTATCCCATTTTAAAAACAAAATCATTTTGTTGAATATTTGGGCGAAAACGTGTTCCAGATGTATGGTTGAAATGCCTATGTTAGACAGATTACAGGCAACAATGGGATCAATGAAATTTGAAGTCGTTGCCGTTTCTTCCAGTTTAGAAACAATTCCAGCAATCAGAAAACTTTATCATCAAAAAGGAATCAAAAATCTGAAAATTTATTCAGATTCTCAAGCAAAATTTGCCACAGCCGCTGACGTGCGTGGCTTACCAACGACTTTATTAATTAACGAAGATGGTATGGAAATAGGCAGAATTCGTGGCATTATGGAATGGGAAAGTCCGGCATTAAAGGCACAAATTCGTTCTTTGATAAAACAAAGCAAAGAAAAGAAAAAATTAGCTGAACAACAATCTTCCCAAAAATCAGAAGAAGTTCA
>JAKSVU010000041.1 GCA_024413465.1 Alphaproteobacteria bacterium | reverse complement strand
AATTGTTAGATGATTTGTAAAATTGGTTTAGAGGATGATTATTTAATTGGGGTATTATCCCTTGATGTAAATAAATTCACTCCTTAAAATTTATTTCTTGGGATAATTCTCTTTAATTTTATAAGAAAAAATCAAACAGTCGTCGCCAATATCGTAATAGTCCTTTAGACATGCTTCCTGCACCAGTCCACATGATTTATAAAACATTTGTGTCGGATAATATTGTGCTCGTCCAGATGTTTCTATGTAAACACGCTGTCCGCCCATTTCTTTGATAGACTGGAAAGATTGTTGCAGTAAACGCCGACCAATACCTTTTTTTTGATAATCTTTAAGCGTTGCTAACCAATACAAGTCAAAACTATGATTGGTACATGGCGTAGGTCCGAAACATGAATAAGCGACTGTCACACCATCTTCTTCGGCAAATTTATTATTGATTGATATTTCAGATCTACCTTTAAATTGTCAAGAAATGATGATCGATAATTGTCCTAAAATTACAAAATTTCCAAATCAAATAAAGAATACGTTGATTTTTTATTGGCCGACAGGATGGGTAAGACGAAGGATAAAAAAAACAACCTTTTTATGAAGTGATAGATGAAGATGAGGATTCAATTACAGTTCGCCTAAAGAGGATTGGAATAGGATTATTAGATAGTTTGTAAAAATAATAAATGGAAAAAATAATTTTGTTTAATTTAATGTGACCACTTTTGTCTTACATATCGTGTATTGTTAAATAAAGAACAATAAGGAGGAAGAAATGTCTATGAATTTTGAAAAAGCAACTCGTTTTATTGATTTATGTCGCAAGATGACTATTGAACATAATGCATCAATTGTTCCTTTATTATTAGGAGAAACAGGAATTGGTAAAACAGAATTAGTCAAAGAATATTGTGCCCAAAATCAATTGGATTTAATCGTCATTCACGTTTCTCAAATTGAACCTGCAGATTTTACAGGATTATACAAGGTCAATAAATTTGGCAAAACAGATAATTGTCAACCAAGTTGGTTGCCCTTTATGGAGGGAACAACTTTTAAAAAATTAAAAGAAGGAAATGAATTATCTGAAGAAGAAATAAAAACACTTCTTTCCGGTGGTGTGATTAACGAAAAAGGCGGAATAGTCTTTCTAGATGAAGTCAATCGCGGTCACGAAGATATTCGTCAAGCTATGTATCAATTAATCAATGAACGCAAAATGCACACTTTTACGTTGCCTTCAAATTATACGATTGTTGCAGCAGCAAACCCAACAAACGGATATGAAACACAAGAATTTGATAAAGCTTTGGTAAACCGCTTTGCTTGGGTAGATTTTAAACCAGAAGTAGATGAATCTTTAGATTATTTGTCAAGACGGGATTCAAAAAATTCCTTTATTGATTTTATGAAAAAAAATAAAGAATACGTCGTTGTTAAATCTGCGGAAAAGGATGACTCTATTGAAGATTTAAAAATTGTTTCTCCACGTATTGTTCAACAAGCAAGTATTATGTTTAACGTTTTGAAAAAGATGGGAGAGGTTGACTCAAATAGTAAATTTTTTCATGAATGTTTTAAAACGATTTTGCCGAAGGTTGTCGTTAGCGCTTTCATTCAGTTTATGAAAAAAATTCAAGGAGCAATTGAACTTGAATATATTTTTAAAGGTCGTTGGAAAGAACAAGTCGAAACGTACGTTAAAAATCAAAATATTGATATTATCAGTATATTAAATGACAGATTAACAACGTTTTTTACAACTTATGAATTTCATAATCCAAGAACGGCAGAAGAAGATCAGATGGTTGAAAACGTGGTTGGTTATTTTAGTATGATACCATCTGAATCTTTGGTAGCTTGGACAATGGCTCAAACAAACGTATATTGGAAATTTAAGATTGGTGGAACGATTTCGCGAAAAGAAGTTTCCGATCCATCAAAAGCAGTAAAAATTATTAATGAAAACGCCTTATTAAAGCAACCGGAATTTATAAATCAAAATTCTGAAGCTTTTAAACGAATGTATTCCAAAATTAAAAAGGGAAAATCTCTTTCAAACAAAGCCGGATAAAAAAGCTTCATAAAAGGGAAAGAAAAAATGTGTGATGAGAGTATCAATGAATTAATTGTTGGAACGTTATACACAAATGGAGAACGCACAGCGTATTATCCAATAATCTTGTCTAAATGTAAAAAGATAGCATCTAAACAAATTGAAACAATGGGGGTATGTTTTGATAAAGATGGTGGCGTTGTTTTGTTGTATAATCCAGAATTTTTAAAAAAAATAACAACTTTGGAGGCCATAGCCGTACTTAAGCATGAAGCAATGCATATTTTTTTAGATCATATTACGCGTTTCAAAGAGATGACTGATCAAAATTTGGTGAATATGGCTTGTGATATTTCCATCAATCAGTACATCCAAGATTTACCAGAAGGAGGTCTTTATCCGGAAACTTTCGAATTAGAAAAAGGGTTGTGGGCGGAAGAATATTATCAACTTTTGAAGAATAAAAAGCAAGGCCAAGGCGGAGGTGGTTCGGTTTTGGATGATCATTCTATTTGGGTAAAAGTATGTGATGCAAATGGGAATATTATCGGAACCGTCAAGGATTTAGATATAGATGATAAACAGACAATTGATACTCTTGTCCAAAATATTGCTGAACTAATTCAAGAAAATACGGATTATGGAAAATTACCTAATTGGATTCAAAAAAGGATTGATGATTTAAAATCAAGAGGTTCTCAATACAATTGGAAAAAGGAATTTAGAATTTTAGTTCAAAGTCTTTTATCTACACAAAAAAGAAGAAGTCAAAAGCGTGTTGATAGAAAATTGTCTTGTACTTATACAGATTTATTGTTTCCGGGTAAAAGAAAACAAAGACAACCAAAAGTTTTAATTGTGAGAGATACTTCAGGCAGTGTTTTTTATGATGAAGAATTTACCCAAGGAATGTTGGATGAATTGGCTGGAATTTCTAAAAGTGCAAGTGCATGGGTGTGTGATTGTGATACAAAAATTCATCAAATTTATAAGGTAAAGAAATCTACGGATTTTAGAAAAATGAAAGGATGTGGTGGAACGAGCTTTGTTGAACCTTTTAAACTTGCGTTGAAAGAAGGATTTAATGCCGTTATTTATATGACAGATTTGTGTGGAGAATTTCCAGAAGTGGAAGATGTTAAACATTTTGCTAGAAAAACGTTGTGGGTTGTTTTTGGTCAAAATTATGAAAAAGTTCCCTTCGGTAAAGTGATCAATATTGATACAAAAAGAGTGGGAAAATGAGTTGTTCATTTGAAGTCAAAGATGGAAAAATTACAAACCTCGAATATGAGGAGGGTGATTTTAATTGTTCACATAATCAATTGACGAGTTTAAAAGGATGTCCAGAAAAAATAGGAGGAGAGTTTGATTGTTCTCAAAATCAACTCACTAGTTTAGAAGGTTGTCCAAAAAAAGTAGAAGGTAAATTTTCTTGTTCAGGTAATTTTTTCTTGGTTGATATTTCAGATTTACCTTCAAAATGTGAAAGTATATATATTCGAAATTGTCCTAGAATTGCTAAATTTCCAAATCAAATTAAAAATATTTTGAAATTTTGGTATCCGACTGGATGGGTAAGACGAAGGATAAAGAAACAGCCCTTTTATGAAGTTATAGAAGAAGATGATGATTCAATTACTGTTCGTCAAAAGACAATTGGTAAACAATTGTTGGATGATTTGTAAAAGAGACGTTTATTATGATTTGCTCATCATTGTTTAAATTTTATTGAGTAGCTTGTTATGTACCATCACTTTTTCTTTATTCCAGAAATATCTCCCTACAAGGTGAGGTAAAAAATTAGGAACAAAAAAGTATCATATTTTATTTACAAGGAATAATTCTAAAAATCAGTATAAAACTCCGATTTGAATTTGATTGACATGAAAATCGGAACGATATTAAATATTCGATAGGTATAAATATTTATTCTGGTTTGAAATAAATGAAAAAAATAAACGTAGCTTTTTTATTGTCGTTTGCTTTGTGTAGTTTGTCAGCTCATGCTGAAGAACAGCCGTATTATTTTAGTAATCAATTAAAGGATGCTGTTAAAGATTGTACGCCTTTTTCAGAAGATATTTTTGAAAAAAATTCAGGTATGCAAAATATGGCTTTTTCTTTATTAAGCAGTATGTTTTCAGATAAGCTAGATTTGTCTTCTGCAAAAGTAATTATGACTGTGAATGGAAAAAAAGATGAAAAATGTTCTCTTACGATGAAATATGATTTTTCTTTTCCAATCGGTCAGGATTTAGAATGTCTTTTGACAACAGAATTCCAAAATCAGCTTGTAGATGCTATGAATGATACAAGTACGGAAAGTACGACAAAAACTTTTAATTATGGTTTTGTAACGACGACAATAACTGCTCGGAAATTTGATTTGACTATGTCCGAAATGACAGCCAAGTATTGTCAGGCAAGACAACCTAGTCCGGAAGAAATAAAACAAAAAGAAGAACAAATGAAAGAAAAGTTAATGGCTTTTCCCGAAGAATTCAAAATTTCTTTGATGAAATGTGAACCTAATAAAGCTAGTTTAAAGATGATGGGAATAGAAATGCAGTCTGTGGAAATCGTCGGATTGCAAGATGGGAAATGTCACATTAAAGCAAATGATTTTCATACCTTTTTGGATAAATCTGAATTGAATTTTAAAAGATTTGATGAATTAAATGACGTTTTAGCTGACGAACAAAAATCATCTTATGAACCAACTTATGCTCCGGATGGATTATTATTTTCATTGTCCGTTTGTGAAAATTCAAGAAAATATGGCAAAACGAAATCTGATTTTAGTCAGGGAAAATTCAAAACTTCAATCAATCAAAATATTACGATAGAACGGGAATTAAAATCTTCGTATGCAAACGGTATGTGTGATGTTTTATTAGCTCACAAATTAACGAGAAATGGTAACGATAAAGATTATTCATTGCATTGTTATATTCAAGATTCTGAACTTGATGCATATTTACAAAAATATAGCGATATTATTCAGCAGTATGGACCAAAAATGGACGAGTTTTCCTATAGCAGTGGTCGTCAGACAGACGAAGTTTCTGCGATAGATAAAGAATTGTTCCAACAAATGATGCAAAACAAAGTTTGTAAATAAAAAATAT
>JAKSVU010000040.1 GCA_024413465.1 Alphaproteobacteria bacterium | reverse complement strand
TTTTATATACATTTTGAAGAAATAACGATATAAAATTGAACCTTCTAGATTGCAAAATTTGCATACAGATACACGTACAAGAGTCAATTTTTAACGTTTTTTTGTTTATACATTACACTATACTTTGTCTATACATTGTTTATTTTATGTTTAGTTTTTGTTTATACGTTGTATATATTTTTAATATACTTTGTATATTTTGTATTGCAATATTGTTATACATCGTTTATAATGTATATATCGTATAAACAAAGTATAGAGGGGAAAAATATGAAAACTTATACATTTGCCATCCAAAAGGGTGGAACTGGAAAAACTTCCATTTCCGTTTCTGTAGCTGTAGAACTTGCTAAGCTTGGAAAAACTATCTTGATCGATGCCGATCCTCAGGGAAATACAACCGACTGGTTAAATCTCCCATCACTTCAATACGAACTTTCAGATGTACTTTCTGATAAATGTACAATCAAGGATGTAATCCAACCTACTCAAGTGGACAATCTTTTTATCATTCCAACTGCAGGAATAGACGGCGGATTACGTACATATCAGGAAACCATAGCACAAAAGGAACAATTCAAAATTGCTCAACTTAATAAAGAGCTTTCTTCGGTTTTTGATTATTGTGTAATCGATACTTCCCCAGCATTTGGAGCTCTTGAAGAATCATGTTTCATAGCAAGTGATGAAGTAATTAATGTTCTTAAGCTTGACCGTTTCTCTTATGATGGACTTAAAACTTTCAAAATTAATCTTGATGCAATGAAAAAACGTTATGACAATTGTTATGGCGTAAGTGTAGACGGAAAACCTTTATTAAACAAATTAATCTTGAATGAAAACAACAATGCCATTGCACAATGCCGCGACCTTGTTACACAATACAAATCACTAGAACCTCAGTATAAGGTTTTTGTCATACCAACAGACACTGGATTCCGTAAAGCTCAGACAACAGCAGTTCCTGTTCAGTCAATAGCAGGTGCTAAAAAAGACACTCTTGATGCCCTTGCAGAAATTGCACAGGCTTTAAAATAATTTAATAGGGTAGGGGGATAAAAATGCAAAAAATACAACCTGCAAAAAATGATTTGAACATGGATTTCTTAAATTCATTTGATAAACCAATTGGAAAACCAGCAGCTACTGAAACAAAAACTCAGGAAACAGCTGTTATTGATTCACAAACTGAAATTACCGAAATTGATGCAACAGAAAACATAGATACAGATTTCATTGAAAACATCAGCATCGAAGATGATAATCCCTTGTCAAAAACAATAAAATCAACTCAAATTGTTGTTCGCACGACAGAAAAAGAAAGGGAAGCATTAAAAGCTTATTTTATGAAACATGGAGTTTCTGTTTCAAAAGGTCTTAAGATAGCTGTAAAATACCTGGAACAACAGGAAAAGAAAGGTCTCGTTCATTTTTCTGATATTGGTCTTTTCTAAACAACATAACAATTAGGAGCATTTATCTCATGAAAAATACAGAACCAGATTATTACGATGATGACAATCTTCCTGCCACATCAACTTCAGGTAAACTCTCAAATACTGAAGATGACAGTAAGTTCTTTACATTTCCTAATAGTCCTGCATCAAACACAATGATAAACGTTGTTAGCCATGCATCAAATCTTGATACTTTTGCTAACCGTCTTGAACATAACAGTCATTCATCACAAATTGATTTTTTTGCACCTCCAGAAGGTTCTAAAGAAATCAGTCAGCGAGTAAAATACTCTACAGACAATACAGAAACAGTCATTCATCTTGATAACATTGACCTTTTTACAAAAGCAAATAAACCTCTTAAAAAAATTCTTACATACACTCTGATTAATTTAAGTAAGAAAAATATTTCAGAAAATCCGACACAGGACATAAGCATAAAATTTCCTCTACAGGATTTCGTAGACTTAGGTTGTTACAAAACAATCAGATCCGCACGACAAGCTTTTAATGATGCAAAAAATCCTCTTACAAGCATCAAAATTGAAGGGGTTGTTCGAGATAAAAAAGATATGAAACAGATTACTGATAGTGGAATTGAAGTTCTGTTTACAGGTGCTCACATAAAAAATGGAATTGCAGAAATCTACTTAAACAGACGAATCAACTGGGAACTTTTTGCATTACAGTATTTCTCAATTTTGCCAAAAACATACTTTGCACTATCTGATAATGCTGCAGATACATTACTTAATATCTTTATGCTGGCAAGAAAACGATTAAATGATATCGACAAAAAAGAAAGTTTTAATATCAGTTTTAAAACATTACAGCAGATTATGGATTTACCTGATGAAACTCAAACAAAAAATCCAGGACGAGATATAAAAGAGCCTATATTAAACGCTTTAGCAGAAGTAACAAAAATGGAAAATGGTGATGTAATCATTGAACCTGTTTTTAACCCGAATGGAAATATCATAGAGTTTCTTGAGAATGGTTATGCAAAAGTATCTCTCCACAATGAGTATTTAGATTATTTTGAAAGTCTTGCTCACACAAAAAGAACGAAAATTGAAGCCACAATGAAAAAGCGAGAAGAAATTGCAGAAAAAGCAAAAGTAAAAGCTTTGGCCAATAAAATTGAACAGGAAAGTTCTAAAAAAGGTTCAAAGAAATAGTCATATTTTATGTGGATAAAACGTAAAAAAAGGACTATTTTACGTGGGAACTTATAGTATATTTCACAGATTTATAGCAAAAAAGTCATATTTTACGTGGATAAAATCATAAAATAGGACTATTTTACGTGGGAAATATGTTTAAAATTACATTTGTTTCGTCTAATATTGTCTTTTTTTTGTCAATTTTACGACTTTTTTAGTCAATTTCTGAATCAAAAGCATAATATAAGTAAAAATAACATAAAAAAACGCACAAAAACCATGAAAAATGCACTCAAAATTCTATACAAAAATGGACTTTTTTACGTGGGAAAAACAAACTAAAAGTCATAATTCAGGTGGAGAAAGGATTATTTTAAGTGGATTTTGGACTATTATACGTGGAATTTGTCATATTTAACGTGGAAACGAATTCACGTTAAATCATTGCTATACAAGGAATTACAGAATTATAAATTCTCCTAAGAGCTTATATATAGCTAATATAATGCTATATTAAATTTAGGGTCGGCGTATTGCAAATACGCCATACCCGTTATATCTTATCATTAAGAAAATTAGTTCAAATGGATATAGGGTGGGGACCATATGAATCCAGAAGAAGCTAAAGAAAGTGCCAAGACACATCTCTTGGACTATCTTAACGCTAAAGGTATCAACACATCAACAAATTTTTCATGTCTCAATCCATCTCATGATGATAAGCATCCTAGTATGTCTTTTGATACAAGGCGTAATAGATGTCATTGTTTTTCATGTGGTGTAGATTATGACATTTTTGACATTGTTGCTTTAGATACAGGATTATCAGGTAAAGAACTTTTTAATCATGTATACAAGATGTATAACATCAGTGTTGATTATTCAAACTTAAATGCAAATAAAGCTGAACTTCAAAACATTCCTCATTCAGAATCAAATACTAATATTTTAATAAATAAAAAGCCCCAACAAGAACAAAGAGAATCACTTTTGAATTTCTTTGATGTTTGTCATGCAGCAGTTGAAAAAACAGATTACTGGAAAAAACGTGGACTTTCAAAAGCAATTGTTGATGCATACAATTTGGGATATTGGGAGGAGAAAAAAAGGTTTGTAATTCCTACAGGAGAATTCAGTTACAATGCAAGAGCAACTTGGGATGCAGACAAAAAAGCTCGTTATTTGAAACCAAAAGGACAATTCGAACTTTTTAATCTAAAAGCAATTCAACTTGCAGAACAACCTGTTTTTGTAGTCGAAGGGGAATTTGATGCTTTAAGTGTAATTGAAGCCGGTGGAGTAGCAGTTGCACTTGGATCTAGTAGTAATTTTAAGTTTATTGATTATGTAAAATCAAATAAACCTAAATATCCGCTTATTCTTGCTTTGGACAATGATGATGCCGGTAGGGTAGGGGAAGAAAAACTCGCGGAAGAACTTGCTAAAATTGGAGTTGAATGTGTAGAAGCTGATATTACCGACAACTTCAAAGATGCAAATGAAGCTCTTGTGAATGACAGAGAAACATTTATTCAAAATGTTCTGAATGCAAAAAATAATGTTATTGCGTTGCTTGAAGAAAAAAAGCAAAAAGAAGAGGCTGCATATTATCAGACATCTGCAGCAAATGGCTTAGCAGAATTTATAAACGAAATACAAAAGCGAAGAGACGGAGATTGTATTTCTACAGGATTTAAGAATCTTGATGAAATACTTGATGGAGGTTTTTATCCTGGTCTTTATATCATTGGTGCTATTTCCAGCCTTGGAAAAACTACATTTAGTCTTCAGATTGCGGATAATGCGGCCAAGAACGGACAGGATGTTCTTGTATTCAGTTTGGAAATGGGAAAACAGGAACTTGTAGCAAAATCAATTAGCCGGCTTTCTTTTCTAAAATGTAAGAACTGGGGAGCAGAATATGATTTTGCAACAACAACAAGAAATCTTCTTAATGCAAAAGCTTTAGCAAATAAAGAAAAAATAGAATTTTTGAATGAATGTTTAAAAGAATATGCATCATATGCAGGAAAAATATATTATCACATTGGTATTGGTGATATTGGTGTTGAGCAGATAAAATCTGTTATAGCAAGACACATAAAAATTACAGGACGTAAACCTCTTGTAATAATTGATTACTTACAGATTATTGCGCCTTTTGATATGCGAGCAACAGATAAGCAGAATACTGATAAAGCTGTTGTCGAACTGAAACGAGCCAGCCGAGATTATGATGTTCCTATTTTTGCTATATCAAGTTTCAACCGTGAAAATTATACAAGTCCAGTAAATATTGCCAGCTTTAAGGAATCAGGGGCAATTGAATATACAAGTGATGTTTTAATGGCTTTACAGTTTAAGGGAATGGATTATCTTAAGAAAGAAGATGGCAAATACGAGGATGAGAAAACCAGAACTGCAAGAATAATCCAGCTCAGAAACGAACAGGAAAAAAATGCAGAAATTCCAGGTAAGCCACAAGAATTGCAGCTTAAAATTTTGAAAAACAGAAATGGAAGAAAGGGTGGGGTAGATTTTGAATTCCATCCAATGTTCAACTGCTTTGAAGTTCCAAAACCAAAAGTCGAAAATGGTGGATGGACA
>JAKSVU010000004.1 GCA_024413465.1 Alphaproteobacteria bacterium | reverse complement strand
CCGCCTGTACATCTCTTTAATTTCTTTTCTTCTTCTCTACTTGTCTTATATCTCTCGCACCCCGTCCCCGAAGCGCAAGATTTAATTTATGATGTGTAAAATAAAAAGTCAATACATTTTTTAAAAAAAATTTTCTTTTATATACTTTATTACATCTTTTGAAGCAATACCACTCTCACGTAACTGCCTGATTGTAAAGGATGCATCTCTTTTAGAAAATTTTTTACCGTTTTGATCTACAATTAGTTCATGATGAAAATACTTTGGGACATAAAACCCCATTAACTCTTGAAGCAATCTATGTACATGTGTCGATTCAAACAAATCACTTCCTCGAGTAACCAATGTTACCCCTGATAAATAATCGTCAACAACTGAACATAAATGATAACTTACACCCATTTTCTTTCTTGCTAAAATAATATCACCAAAAAGAGTGGGTATTGCTTTAATTTTTCCTTTTTTTAAATCTGTAAAATACAAATTGGATGCTACAATTTTTATCGATTGTTCAATGTTAATTCTTAATGAATAATCATCAAAATGACTTAAATCTATCTGCTTACCTTTACAAATTCCTGGGTACAAAAAAGTTTCTCCTTTGTGTGGAGCTGAACCTAATTTGGCTAATTCTTGTTCGATATCTTTTCTAGAACAAACACAAGGATAAAGAAGCCCTTTTTGTTTCAATAGATCTATATATTTTTTATACACTAACATCCTATTAGATTGAATAAGAGGCTCTTCATCCCATTGAATTCCCAACCATTCTAGATCCTTATAAATTTCATCAACATACATCTTTTTACAACGAATCTGATCAATATCCTCGATTCGTAATAAAAACTTACCTCCATTTATCTTTGCCTGATTATATGCAAATAACGCTGCATATGCATGACCTAGGTGTAAATATCCCGTTGGAGAGGGAGCAAATCTTGTAACAATCATTTAAAAAGCTTTAATCAACAGAAAACCACCAAATAAGAGTAACATAAATAACATCGATAATTTTCCTAAATGCTTATCGATAAACACTTGGATTGGAGCTCCAAATTTCCAAAGTAAAAATGCCAATAAAAAGAAGCGTCCTCCTCTTGATAAAATCGATGATATCGTAAAAATTACAAAATTTAAGTGAGTCATTCCACTTAAAATTGTAATAATTTTATACGGAAATGGAGTAAAACCAGCAACTGCTACAATCCATGCTCCATAAGCATTATAATAATCTGTAAACACATCTAATTTATCCATATATCCATAAAATTTAAAAATAGGCAACGCTACAGTATCATACAAAAAGAGACCTATTGCATATCCAGCAAAACCACCAAATACACTAGCCATCAAACAAATCATTGCATATCTAAATGATTTACTAGGTTTGGAAATCATCATTGGAATCATTAAAACATCTGGAGGAATTGGAAAACATGAACTTTCTAAAAAAGCAATTACAAACAGTACATATCCTGCTTTTGGATGCTGTGCATAGGAAATAACTTTATTGTAAACACCTCTTATTAAACTAGAAATTTTACCAAAAACAATCATAAAAAATCTCCCTTAAATTCCTTGGAGAAATTTATACAGTATTATCTTTGTCAATAAAACCAAAAATCTTGCAAAATAGTTTTTTTTACTTAAAGTATTAATAAAACATTAATTTTGGAGTTTATCATGAATAAATTTATCTTTTCTTTTATTCTTTTACTTATTTCCAATCATATCTGTTTTGCGGAAAATATTTTAACAACAAAAGATATTCTTGATATGAATATAACTGTTTATTCCTCTGGTTTTGGATTAGTAAAAGATATTCGAAATGTTAATTTAGAAAAAGGCTTAAATTCACTTTCTTTTTCAAATGTTTCTGCCCAAATTCAACCAGAAACATCGATATTAAGAGGTGGTAATTTAAAAGTTTTAGAACAAAATTTTAATTACGATTTAATCAGTAAAAATTCTTTATTAGAAAAATTTACCAATAAAGAAGTGACCGTTATTAAAACAAACCTTGCTACCGGAACAGAAACTGAGGAAAAAGCCGTTATTTTATCAACCTCAAACGGAACAATTTTAAAAATAGGAAATAGAATTGAAACTGATTATCCTGGACGCTTTATATTTTCAAATATACCTGAAAATTTAAAAGAAAAACCCACTTTAACCATCGATGTATTCTCTGAAAAAAAAGAACAAACTCCTCTAGAACTTAGCTATTTAACTCAAGGTTTATCATGGGAAGCTAATTATGTAGCAAAATTAAATGATGAAGAAAACTTACTATCGTTAAATGGGTGGGTAACAATGACAAATAACTCTGGTGTCGATTACACTGATGCTAACGTTCAATTTGTTGCAGGAAACGTCAATCGGGTTCAAAATTTTCCAAAACATATGAGATTAAAAAAAGCTAATTTTGCTGAAACCAGAGTTTCTATGGATTCCACTATGATTGAAGAAAATTTAATGGATTACCACCTATACTCTTTAGAAAGAAAGACTTCCATTTTATCTAACCAAACGAAACAATTGTCTTTATTCACAGCTCAAAAGATTCCAACTATAAAAGAATATTCTTTTAAAAATATATTGCCATCATACGTAAACAAGCAGAACAACTTTCAAAAAGACAATGCCATTATCAATATTATCATTGACAATTCAAAACAATCTAATTTAGGAATACCATTACCTGCAGGGACTGTTCGTGTTTACAAAGATGATAATAAAAAAAGAGTCTTTTTTGTTGGCGAGGATGTAATTTCTCATACTTCAGAAAATGAGAAGATTAAACTTTCTATTGGGCAAGCATTCGATATCACCGCTACAAAAAAACAAACTTCTTTTTTGAAATTAGGTGATATAACTGAAGCTGAATATGAAATAATCTTTAAAAATGCAAAAGAAACAACAGAACAAATTATTTTTTCACAATTTTTTTCAAACAATGACTTTAAAATTTTAAATTCAAACATTTCTTATCAGGAAAATTCAGCTTCTGAATACACCTGGAATATAAAGATTCCAGCAAAACAAAGCACTATTTTAAGATTTAAAATTCAAATGAGAAAATAATCAATGCTTCTAATCATATTTTTTTATTTTATCTTTTCTCCACAAATTAGTTTAGCTGATGAAGAAATAAACTGGACAAGAATTCCTGTTACAGAAGCTGCTGTTTCTACTGAAGAAAAAGTTAAGAATCTTATATCCTCCGATGAAGTTTATATACAAACTTTTGGAAAAAGTCTAGAAAAAGCAAAAGCTAACCTAAAACATGAGAGAATCGTGAAAGCTGTTTCTGGAGAAGACGTTTTTTCATCATTGCTTGATTTTTTTGAAAAATCTTATCCTGGTGGTGTAAAAGCGATGGAAAGAGACCATAAAAATATTGAAAATGACATTTATAATCTCATAAAAATGATGCCAAAAGAATATTACCAATATATTGGTCCTTTTATACATGATGTTCCTTATATGTCTGAAAGAATTTTAAATATTCCAGGCATCAAAGAAACTAAGGGGAAATTACCAACTAGAATTGCTCCTCAAATGAAGGAATATGTACGGAAGTACGGGAAATATATGTCCAAACATCTATACATATATCTCATGCCAGAAGTATGGAATATTGAAAATACTAGAGAAGAAGACTTATATAATTTCAAAAAAACAGTAGATATAGATAACAATTTAAAAATATCTGATATTTTTTCAATAAAGACCATCTCTCTACTTGATAAATATCCAATAAAAGAAAATTTTAAAGAAATCAAATCTTATACTCCAAAACAAGAACAAACCAAAATTGAAGATGTGACACAAGATTCTACTCTAACGGCTGGAGATATCGAAGCGGGATTAAGAACAGTTGACGAATTAAATGAAGCTTTCGGATCAAATAGGCTTGACAAATTTCATCATACCATTAGAAACATGAATTTGGTTTCAACACAAGAAGAATTACGAAATCCTATGCTTGCTTTTAAGGATAAAGTTCTAAAACTTCCAGAAAAGAAAATTTTTATGAGAATCTTATCACGAAATCAATTTACACCTGAAACCTGGGCTTTAACAATGGATAAAATAATAAAAGCTCACCGAGTCGCACATATTACACCAGCAATTAGTTTAAATATTGCAACTTGGAAGCAAAAAGATTCTCTAAATTCAATGATAAGTTCTTTTTCAGAGCGTGATAAAAAAGTCACTATAGATAGTTTACAACTTTTTGCTGATTTATATACATCCTCAAGAGAAAACGTTCTTGCAGTAAAAAAATATAGTGATAGAATTCGAAAAGCATTTCTGACAAGAGATATGATGGTTTTTGAGTCTCCTGTTTATGGAATATATTAGAAAGGGATGAAACCTATGGGTTGGACTGATGAAAAAATAGCTGATTTAATTCGTTATTGGAACGAGGGAATGACAACAGGTGAAATTGGAAAAAAGTTAGGTGTATCCAAAAATGCCGTTGTTGGAAAAGCTCATCGTTTAGGTCTTCCCGGTAGACCATCTCCGATTCGTCGTGATGTAAACACTTGCAGTACTACAAGTGAAAAATCAAAACAAACTGCTAAGACTGAAGGAAAAGTTTCTACAAAAGCTATAAAAAAGACGAAGACTATTGGAGTTTCATTAAATGATTTAACACATACATCATGCCGTTGGCCAGAAGGTGATCCTAAAGAACCTGGTTTCCACTTCTGTGGGAAAGAAGCTCTGCCTGATAAACCATATTGCAGAGAACATTGTAAAATAGCCTATAGCGAAGAATAAAAAAAGCTCTGAAAATTCAGAGCTTTTTTTATGCCTTATCTTTTATAAATTAAAAGCTTCTTTATAAGCTGACAGAACAAAATCTTCTTCACGTCTTTCATTTTCATCCTGTTTTCTTAATTTAATAATTTCACGTAAAGCTTTTATATCAAAATTTGCACTTTTAGCTTCATCGTAAACTTCTTTAATATCCGATTGAACCTTCTTTTTTTCTTCCTCTAGATATTCTATTCTTTCAACAAAAGAACGTAATCTTTTCTTACCTTCTTCATCTAAACCTGTTTTTACTTCTTCATCAGACATAAAAATAACCCCTATTTTTCATCTAAATTATTTTCAATTGGAGTAGAAATATCTATCATTTTTTTCAAATCACTCTCTGTACACAACCCCAACAAAACTGGATTTCTCGGTTTTATTGCAGCCATATTTGAATGAGTTCTTAAACGAATAGACTCTATTGTCTTAGCTGTAGTTCCAATCAATTTATGAATATTTGAATCTGAAATTTCTGGGTGATTTTTCAATAACCAAGCAACTGCATCTGGTTTATCCTGCCTTTTTGCCATAGGAGTATAACGAGCACCTCTTGCTCGATTTTTTACTTTTGGCAAATCATTTTGCAATAACATTAATCGAGCATTTTCATCTGCTTCACAACGTGCAATTTCTTCTTTAGACAACTGTCCATTCATAATTGGACTAATTCCAGCCATTGTCCTTGTACTATTTACGGCGATATTTTTGACTTCTAACATATGCATTCCACAAAAGTCTGCAA
Source organism: Alphaproteobacteria bacterium (assembly GCA_024413465.1). Taxonomy (GTDB): domain Bacteria; phylum Pseudomonadota; class Alphaproteobacteria; order CAAGCB01; family CAG-977; genus UBA2903. The sequence goes on along the minus strand of JAKSVU010000004.1, from coordinate 106,463 downwards.
TTTGATTAAAAGTTAAAGCTGTATTTTCTATCAACCATACAGCTGTAGCTTTAGGCATTAATGGTAAAGACATCATTCATCCTCTTAATTAGTTAATTAAATCTTAGATACATATAAAACAAAAGTTAATCTTCGTCAAAAAATATATTTTAATTATTTTTCTTCTAATCGACCATCTGTGAGCATCAAATCTGCCGGAGCTTGCTCTGCAGGAATTGGATCATCAACATGACAACAATGCCCCTCTAAATATGCCCCCTGCTCTATTTCTATTTTTTCATGCGTTATATCACCCACAACTTTAGCTGTCGTAGAAAGAAACACCGTTTTTGCGAAAAGTAATCCATCGATACTCCCATACACTTTTGCAATATCTGCCCGAATAGAACCATTTATTTGAGCATTTGCCCCTACAACTAAAACGCGGCAACGAATATCTCCTTTTATTCTTCCATCAATTTGGATTTCCCCTTCACTAATCAAATCTCCCTGTACTGTCAAATCAGAACTTATAATCGTCGGTGAATTTGATTTAGATGAAAAAACAGCTTTATTTTCTTTTTGATTCTTAATTTTTAAAAACATTTCTCTTTGCTCCAATAAAATTAACCGGATCTACAGCATATCCATTCACACGAACTTCGTAATGTAAATGTGCCCCCGTACTTCTCCCCGTATTTCCCACAACTCCTATTTTATCTCCTTCTTGAACAGCATCATCTTTCGAAACAAATATTTTATCAAGATGAGCATATCTCGTTCTGAATCCCATTCCGTGATCAATTTCAACCATATTTCCATACCATCCCCAAGATCCAGCTTTTATAACTTTGCCAGGAGCTGTTGCAAAAACAGGTTCTCCAACAATTCCACCTAAATCTACAGCCTCATGTCTAGCTGGCATATCTCGAAATGGATCTTCTCTTGCCCCAAAAACAGAAGTTATTCTGATTTTCTCCAATGGACTTCCCAATGGCATTATCTTTTTTAAATAATTTAAACTATCCAAATAATCTATTTTATCACGAATATTTATTGTATCAACCGTCAATTGTTCTATATCTTCTGGCATTTCTTTGAAAAAAGGGCCACCAATATTAAATTTTTTCTTTTTTCTTTTTGCATATTTATTTAAGCTAAAACTAACAGAATGTAATGTCTTTTGAACACCATATAAATTGCTATTCACGTCATCTATTTTTCCTTGAATAACATTGTCAAAACGCTTGACTAAATTTCCTTGTTGCTCTTTAAGAGACAAATATTTTTGTTCTTCTCCTACTAATTTTTGCTTGTACTGCTTAACTTGATTTTCAAGTAAATCTCTTTGAACCATAAGATGTTCTTTTCTCAACATTTCTATCTTATGGTTAAAAGTATTATTTTTATAAAAATCTTCTATTTTTGACTGGAGCAAAGCTAGATTAGCTAATACTTTTTTATGTTCATTGCTGCCATCTTCAACATCCACTAAATCGACAAAATTTTTCAATTCTTCATTAACTATATCAATATTAGAAAGAACTTGTCTATACATCATTGAAAAATGGTTTATTTGTTGTTTTTGTTCAAAATATAATTCACTTAACTTATTAATTCTAGCAATTGAAACAACAAAAAAAACACCAATGAAAATACATGTAAAAGTACAAAGAATTTGAACTTTAGAAGATAATACAAAACACCTTGATGTCCCCTTTTCCGAACACACAATCAGCCTTCTATTTGGAAAAAACAAATAAAAAAAGCTTTTTATTTTTTTTAATAAGGTACAAAAAATCATATCCAAACCTAAACAAAACTAGGTAACATAATATCCTATATTATATAAAAATGAAATATAATTTTAACTTTTTGTTAATTTTTATTCAACAAAATCAATGATTACGAAATCACCTTCGTTTACCATATTTAATGAACTTCTTGCTAATTCATCCACAATATCTCTATCTACGTTATCGTACTTAAGCAATGAAACCCTTTGTTCCAATTCTGCACGTCTTAAAGCTATTTCTTCTGCAACTTTTTTCTCAGCAATAAGTTCTTGCTTTAATTTAAAGTATTGGCGCAATCCTTTTTCACCATTAATCGCCTGAAAACCACAATAAAACATTCCAAGAAGGCAAAATAATGGTATTATATTTTCTTTCACGAATTGCTTTACTCTGTATGGTACATACATCTATTTTTTCTTCCTCATCGCTTCTGCACCATTTACCACATCTAACAATTCTGTTGTAATGTTTTCTTGGCGCATTTGTTGATATGTTTGGTGCATTATTTCCAAATTTTCATCAATATTCTTTTCAGCAGCTTGCATTGTTGTCAAACGCATATGATGCTCAGCAGATAATGCATCTGTTAGTGCAGTTGAAATAGTCATCATCATTTTCTCCTGTATTAAAGATGAAAATAATTTATCTGAATCCATTGAATAATTTGGGAAACCTTTCCCTTCCCATTTTCTAGTTTCAAGATCCTTTAACCACTCTTCTCCCATTGGAACAAGCAAATTTGAATGCGATTTTATATAAGAACCTCTTTTTTGACTATAGAATAAAAAAACATGTGTTATTCCCTGATTTCGGATAAATTTATCTATTTCCAACAAGATATTAGTTGCCGTTGCACTAATCGATTTAACTGAATTTGATATTGGATATCTTCCAACAATATTATTTCTGTGTGAATTCTCAAGAATTCCAATAACCTGTCGACCGACAGGAATATAGAATATATTTTCAGGTAAAAAAGTTTTTCTTTTTAACAACTTATCACATAAAGATACTGTATCCCTATTGATACGACCAACCATCCCCGTATCAGAACCTATTACAACAGCTAAAGCTTTCATTTTCTCTATAGATGCTTTTCTTTGTACAGGAACATGAACAACACCTCGCTTAATCAAAGCAAGCATCCCCAAATCTATTGTTTTTCCATAATCGATCAATGATCTTAAAGCTGTATCATATTGAATAATACTTACTGCAGACAAAGACTTCATTGTACTAACAATTGACCTTAAGTCTTGTGTTGTTTTTATTCTCTTCTGAAGAGCCTCTAAACCTTCCATAAAAGCCTCTATTTTTCTTTAATAAAACCTAATGAAAGTAATGTTTTTTTGAAAACATCTACCAAATTAGACTTAATATCTGCTGGCAATTTTTTTCTGTTTAGAATCATTTCAGCAATTGATTTCTGAGACGTTTGCATAACATTAGTAATTGCTGCATATACTTTTTCACGATCATTTTCTTGAACATCATCAAGGAGCCCTTCTACTGTTGCTGTTAAAATAGCAACTTGATCAACAACAGGAACTGGTCTAAATTGTTTTTGTTGCATCACAGCACGAATTGCTTTTCCTCTTTTTAATTGACGCTCTGTTTCTTTGTCCATAGAACTACGAAACTTTGCAAAACTTTCAAGTTCTTCAAACTGTGAAAAAGATAACTTTAGAGGACCTACTAAAGAGCTATATGCTGGCAATTGAGCATCACCACCAACTCTTGATACAGATCTACCTGTATCAATTGCTGGCAAAATTCCCTTTTGAAACATTGAAGATGATAAATACACTTGTCCATCTGTGATAGAGATAATATTTGTTGGAATATATGCTGAAATATTTCCTGCTTCAGTTTCAACTATTGGTAATGCCGTAATGGAACCACCGCCATATTCCGGCTTCAATCTAGTAGATCTTTCCAATAAACGAGAATGAATATAAAAAATATCACCAGGAAAAGCCTCTCTACCAGGTGGACGACGAAGCAACAATGATACTTCACGATAGGCACGAGCATGAGCTGTTAGATCATCATAAATAATCAGAACATCTTTTCCCTGTTGCATAAAATATTCACCAATCGCAGTTGCTGCATATGGAGCAATATATTGCATACCTGCTGTTTCATCTGCCTCTGCTGCAACAATTATTGTATTTTGCAAAACATCATATTTTTTCAAATTATCAACAACGCGAGCAATAGCTGTTCCCCTTTGCGCAATTGCACAATAAATCGAAATAACACCTGTGTCTTTTTGATTGATAATAGCATCTACTGCCAAAGCTGTTTTTCCAGTTTGACGATCTCCCAAAATTAATTCACGTTGACCTCGCCCTATTGGTGTAAAAGAATCTATTGCCTTTACACCCGTCTGAAGGGGAACACTAACAGGACTTCTTGCCATAATAGGATAAGCTTCTCTTTCAATTGGCATACGAGATTCAGCTGAAATATCTCCTAAACCATCCAATGGTTTTCCCAATGGATCAACAACTCTTCCGAGCATTGCATCTCCAACTGGAATATCAACAACACGATGGGTTCTAGAAACCTTATCTCCAGCTTTTAAACCGATTGGAGAATCCAAGAAAACAACGCCAACCGAATTTTCGGATAACGTAAAGGCCATTCCCTGTATTCCATTTGGAAATGTGAGCAACTCATCCATTTTTGCAGTTTTCAAACCACTCACTTCAGCTGTACATCCTGCAATTGATTCAACAACACTAATTTCACCAACCTCAGGCTGACCATCTAAATTCTCAACGACATTACTCACAATTTTATTTGCTTTTTTTAAAGCTTCAGTTAGCATCATAAGCTCCTAAATTTATTTCCTAATTTTGCACACGACGAGCTGAAATAGACTTTAAAGCCTCTGAAATTGCTTGGGAGAAAGACAATAAATATTCTTTTAAATTCCAAGACAATTCATTACCATTCGACGAGATACTCATACCGCATAAAATATCATCACTTTGAATATATTGTATTGTTCCTTGAGTTCCTTGTAATTTTTTTACAATAAAATGCTCAATTACATTTTTTACATTAACATTCAAAGAATATTTTGTCGTAACTATATACTCACTTTTCCCAAAAAACTTCTGTCGTTCATCTTCGGATAAAACTTCAAACTTTCTATCTAAATTCGATATAATTTGACTTTCTAAATCTGTATTTGCCAAATCCAACATAGCCTTTTGAGAAAAAGCCACAAAATTATCAACAAACATTGTCTGTAATTCATTTGAAACAATTTGACGTTCTTTTTCTAATTCATTCAAAAAGAGTTCTCTTTTTTGATTAATCTCATCTCGAACATTCTTTTCAAGTTGAACTCGTAAATCAGCAACCTCATTATATGTTTTATTTAACATTTCACTACGTTCTGCTTCAAAATCAGCTTTCTTTTTTTCTAATTCTTTTATTTTTTCTTCAGCTTTTTTCATGTCATCTGAAGCTTTTTTTACCGCATTAGAAATACGCTGTTCTCTTGTATCAATCGCATTTAGCAGAGGTTTATATAATAATTTGTATAACAAAAAAATCAATATTGCTAAATTCACTAATTGCGCAACAAATGTAACAAGATCAATACTCATTGTTTATCCTTATTGTTTTAAATTTATTTTGCAGCTAATGAAACAGCTTGTGTCCAAAATGGATTAGCAAAAATTAAAATCATAGCAACGACAAAACAATAGATAGCACCTGTTTCACAAATAGCCATACAAACAAACGTTGTTCTAGAAATCGTTCCTGCTTCATCTGGTTGTTGAGCCATTGCACTTAAACCGTTTGCAGCTGCATAACCTTCCCCAACACAAGATGCAAAACCACCGATAGCTATACAAATCGCTGCGGAAAAAGCACTAGCTGCACCAATAATTGCCATCATATCCATAATTTATTCTCCTTAAAAAATAATAAAATTAACTATTTCTAACATTTATTAATGTTTCATCTTTCTGAACCGGAGAAACAGCAGAAACAAAAATAATTGTCAAAACTGAAAAAATATACGCTTGTATAAAACCTGAAAACAAACCTAAAATAGTCATTGGTAACGGTAAAATAAACGGTACCAGTAACATTAATATACTCCCAATTATTACACCACTACACATATTTCCAAACAAACGAATTGCCATAGCCAAAGTTGATGTAAAATCACTTAAGACATTCATTGGCAACAAGAATATCGTTGGCTCTGTATATTTTTTTAAATATCCCTTAATCCCCGCATTTTTTATGCCGTAATAAGGAATTGCTAACAGTACTGCAAATGCGAAAGCTCCTGTCGTTGATAATGATGATGTTGGAATTTTAAACCAAGGAAAAATTGATAAAATATTAGCCATTGCTATAAACAGAAAAAAAGTACCAACTAACGGCAAATATTTTATAGGATCATCATTTGACATTTCTTTAATTTGATCTCTCATACCCAAAACAATCGCTTCCATTGCTGTTTGCACTCTGGAAGTTTTTCCATTTGCACTAATGCCTTTTTTTGCAAGTAAGGCTAATAATACTAAAACAGCCATCACAATCCAAGTAGACACAATTGTCCAATTAATTGGTACTGAAAATATTGTAAAAACAATCTGTGTATCATAATTTTCCATTACCTTTTTTCCTTACTTTCAAAAAAAATGTTGAACTATATCTCACAACTAAAACACCACTCAATAACGTCAATATTCGTCTATAATCATTCTGTCCTAATAAAAACATTCTTAAAAACCAACTAACAAACAATATTCTTACATATTTTTTATTTTCTCTTATTTTTTTAAATGTAATCCACAATCCATAAAAGTATACACCGCCTAGTAATAAACCAATGATAAAATATTCAACATAAGAATAAATTGAAAGTTTTTCCATTTGACTACTTTTCTTCACCTTCTATTTTAGACTGAAGTTCTTGTTTTATTTCTTCAAGTGCCTGATTTCGTTGTTCTTGTTCTTTTTCAGCTCTTTCAATTCCCTCTCTTTTTAACCAAAACCACATATTTAACATCCCTATTCCTAATCCAAGTAAAATCATATTTAAAGACCATGAAACAGATTGATGTGGATAATTTTTATCAAGCCATTGTCCAAAAAAAGCTCCTAAAACAGTGGGAACCGGAATATACCACCCCGCTGCTCCAAGATAGGCCATTCCTGATCTAGCTTTTACTCTATTTTGTAAATTTTTTTTGCGACCAACATATTGTCGTGTTGCCCGAGATGACAATCGAGCTGCTAAATCCCGCTCAAATTGTTTTTTTTCATCTTTTACATCATGTTCATATAAGCTAGGCATATTATCCTCATCTCTTTGATTTCAAATGCATTATACCTTGTGTTAAATTTACTTCTAATCGTGCGAGAGCTGTTTGTGAAATTTTTCTTTCTTCCTCAGCTTTTTTAAATTCCTCTCCAATTGTCTTCACCAAAACTTCCAAAGAATTATTCATCACAGCACGACGAACTGACAAATAAACCATATCAGCCTGTTTAACTAAAATTCCCTCATCACAAGCCATAAAAACTTCTTCCTGTTCAATCCCATTTTTTAAGGGATTGTATGAAACAATTCCTTGAGCTATCGCCGTAACAAAATCAACATGCCGTGGTAAAAACGTCCGGGATCCGTCTTTTGCTTCAAAACGAATTCTAGAAATTTCTTCATCAACGACTACTCCCGTCGGCATCAAGGTCTTCAAGTGCATTAAGCTGCCTCTTCTTTCATTTTTTCAGCTTTTGCCTTCACATCATCCATATTTCCAACCATATAGAAAGCATTTTCTGGCAAATTATCAACTTCACCAGACAATATCATTTCACAACCAGATAAAGTATCTTCAAGTTCTACAGACTTCCCATCCATTCCTGTAAAATGTTTTGTTGTAAAGAACGGTTGTGTTAAAAATCTCTCTAATTTTCTTGCTTTCAACACTGTTTTTTGATCATTTTCTGGCAATTCATCAAAACCTAACATTGCAATAATATCTTTTAATTCTTCATATTCTGCCAAAGTTCTTCTCACCGCAGTTGCCACTCTATAATGACGGTCTCCAACCATAACAGGGGTTAACATATTAGATCCTGATGCTAATGGATCTACAGCTGGATATAATCCTTGAGCAACTCTTGCACGTGATAAAACAATATTTGAAGATAAATGAGCAAAGGTATGACTTGCTGATGGATCTGTCAAATCATCTGCAGGAACATATACAGCTTGAATTGATGTAATAGCACCGGTTGCAGTTGAAGAAATTCTTTCTTGCAATGATGCTATATCTGTAGCTAATGACGGTTGATATCCCACACGAGATGGCATTTGTCCCATCAATGTTGAAATCTCAGAACCAGCCTGAACAAAACGAAATACATTATCAATTAACAAGAGAACATCTTGTTTTTTTTCATCTCTAAAATACTCTGCCATACTTAAAGCTGCATGAGCAACACGAAAACGAATTCCTGGAGCTTCATTCATTTGACCAAACATCATAACAGTTTTATCTAAAACTCCAGCATCACGCATTTCTCGATATAACTGTTCACCTTCACGACAGCGTTCACCAACTCCACAGAATAGTGATACCCCCTCATACCGACCAACCATATTATTAATCATTTCGGTAATGAGAACTGTTTTTCCAACTCCTGCTCCACCAAACAAACCTGCTTTACCACCGCGTTCCATCGGAGCCAGTAAATCTATTGATTTTATTCCGGAAACAAAAACTTTAGAATCAACACTTCTTTTTTCAAAAGGTAATGATTTATTATGAATGGATCGATATTCCATTTTTTCTTTGATAGGCTCACCACCATCAATTGTATCACCAAAAACATTAAACATTCGACCTAAAACTTTATCACCAACAGGAACTTGCAATGGATGTCCCAAATCTTTGACTTCTAATCCCCTACATAATCCTCTTGTTGGCCCCAAAGCTAATGCTCGAACTGTCTTTTCATTCAAATGAGATTGAACTTCTAAAACTAAATCTTCAACTTTTAATTCACTGTACACTGATGGAAGTTTCTCATCAAATTCTATATCAACAACGCTTCCCTGAATTGCAGAAATTTTTCCAATATTTAACGTATTTTCAGACATATCTTTTATCTCATAAAAAAATTAAAATTTTAAAAATGATGCCAAAAATTTACACTCATTTCAAGACTTTTTTTAACTATTCTCCTGTTGGCAATTGAGGTGGTAAATTGGGAATCTCACTCTCATGAGTTTCATCAGAGGAAATAGACATTGTTTGACTTTGAGGTATCTTTATAGAACCAATTCCTTTTCCTAGTGTCGATTTAAAAGCTTTTATAACAGGCACTTTTATCTTTCTAACTGTACTTTCTGTCATTGGAACAGAATTTTGATTATTCTGTGCTGCTAGTTGTGCTCTTTTCCAAGCTGGCAAATCAGCATTTTCATCACCATCTGAATTTAATTTGAACGTAGGTGGTGGTGGTGGTCTATCATCTACCCCATCATCCATTTTCTTTTCAATTGTGACAGCCTCCTCAAGAACCTTTCCTTGTTCTTCCGGAGATAAAACAACAATTTCAACACCTTTTTTGTCTTTTGGACGAATGATCTTTACAAGATCATCCTCATGAACTTTATCATACATCATTAAAACAGACAGTGGATTTTCAATATGATGCTGAATTAGTCTCTTAATTTCACGAACACCATTTTTAGCAATAAAGACTTCATCTGCAAACCATTTTCTAGCTTCCAGTGTTAACTCTGCTCTAACATTAACTGCTTTTGCACGTTTAACAAATTTATTTAAATGAATATCAACAATAGCTAATAAATTTTCTTCAGCTAATCCATGGAATGGTATAATGTCATCAATACGAGCTAAAAATTCTGGACGCAAGTTTTTACGCAGAAATTCCATACGTTGATATCTCGGTAAATTTGCCCCTAAGTTAGACGTCATAATTACAACTGTATTTCTAAAATCAACAGTCAAACCTTTACCATCTGTTAAACGACCTTCATCAAGCAGTTGTAACATCAAATTTAAAATCTCACTATGAGCTTTTTCCAATTCATCGAACAAAACAACTTGGTACGGACGCAATCTCACAGCTTCAGTTAAAACACCCCCCTGTTCAAATCCTGGAGTACCAGGAGGAGGTCCTAACAAACGTTGAACTGAACTTTTTTCCATATATTCAGACATATCTAAACGAAGTAAAGCAGTTTCATCATCAAACATAAATTCTGACAAAGCCTTTGCCAATTCCGTTTTACCAACACCTGTTGTACCAATAAACAAAAATGTCCCCAAAGGTCTATTAGGATCTTGCAAACCTGATTTCATTCTTCGTACTGCACCAGAAATAACAGAAATAGCTTCTGGTTGTCCAATAACACGACGACCTAAAAAATTTTCCAAATCAATCAAACGTTGTTTATCTTCGGCATCCACTTTATCCATAGGAATTCCTGTCCACAAAGAAATAATGTTAGCCACTTGTTGTTGGTGCAATACTCTATCCTGTGTCCCTCCCTCATCAAGTTCCATCATTAAACCTGTTGCAGCTTCATCTAATAAATCAATTGCTTTTTCTGGAAACAATCTTGATTTGACGTACCGTCCAGACATTGTAACACATGATTTTACAATATCTTGACTAATTTCAATTTGGTACTTTTGTTCCAAATGTTTACCTAAATCAAGAAGAATATCTGTCGTTTCCGCGGAAGTAGGCTCTTCAACATACATAGTCTGCAAGCAACTCATTAAATCTGGATCCTGCTCTATATACTGCTTAAAAGCATTTAATTCTGCTTCTACAACACATTTTATCCCCCCATCCAGAACCTTAGGTTTCAAAAATTTAGGAATTTCAGGATTTCCATTAGGTGTTTTTGCTAAAAACCCCAAATCATTAATATACAAAAGCATATGATCTGCAGCAGCCTGAATTTCCTGGAAAGTCTCTTTTAATTTTTCTTCATATTCTGTTTGAGTTTTAGAATCAATCATCATTGTTGCAATATCTACTGCAACCAAACTATATCCTTGTAATTTAGGTGGGACATCACCATTTGCAAGAGCATTGGCAAATCCCATTGCTATAGACGTTTTACCAATTCCTGTTGGACCAAGTAACATTGGATTATTTTTTGTATCACGCAACAAAATATGCATAATACGTCGTTGTTCTTTTTTTCGTCCTACTATTTTTTTTAAACTGCCATTTTTTGCTTTTAAAGTATAATCGACTATATATTTTCCACTCATAGATACAACTCTCCTTTAAATGCCATATGCGTTTTTCCTATCATAATGATTTCTTTGTCTTTATTCCATTCAATAAATAAGGAACCACCATCCATTTTTATTTCAGCTTTACTACCAGACAAACCCCGTCTTACCGCAGCAACTAAAGTTGCACAAGCCCCTGTTCCGCACGCTTCTGTAATACCAGCACCTCGTTCCCAAACTCTCATTCTAATCAAATCATTTCTTAAAATTTGAGCAAATTCAACGTTTGTTTTTTGTGGAAACATTGAATGATGTTCAACATAATTACCCCACAAAGATAAATCTATTTTTTCCACATCTTCAACAAAAAAAACAGCATGCGGATTTCCCATAGATACACATACAGGCTCTGGCAACTGATCAGAAATATTTTTTACACTCAAAGTATCTTGTTTCTCAGCTATAGGTATCTCATTCCACAATAGAAAAGGTTTTCCCATATTAACACCTGTAAAATCCTCATCTATTTTCTCACCTTTCAAGATTCTACCATCTTTTGTCTCCAAAGATACAGAATCTTTTTTCAATTCATCCATCAGTAATCTAGAAACACATCTACTTCCATTTCCACATGCTCCTGCAATTGATCCATCTGAATTGAAAAATAAAATTTTTGCATCTGCAATTTTAGACTCATTCAAAATTATCAGTTGGTCGAAACCAACACCTGTTTTTCTATTTCCAATAGAAATAATTTCTTGTTCACTCAAATCAACGTTTCTTAGAATGACAAAATCATTTCCAAGCCCATCCATTTTGATAAAGTCTAATTTTTTGCTCATAATTTTAAATTTCCAATTCTATTTAATGCTTCTATTGTATTTTCTCTTGTTCCAAATGAAGTTAATCTAACAAAACCTTCTCCATATTGTCCAAAACCACTTCCGGGAGTACAAACTATTTCAGCTTCATTTAAAAATTTTTCAAACAAATCAACTGATGTTATATTCCTTGGAGTTTCCAACCATATATAAGGGGCATCTTTTCCCCCATATGTTGTAAGTCCAACAGATGTCAATTTTTCACGAATTAATTTAGCATTTTCCATGTAGTAATCCGTCATGGATTTTACTTGTTTTTTTCCTTCTTCAGAAAAAACGGCTTCTGCTGCTCTTTGAACAATATAAGCAACACCATTAAATTTTGTAGAATGTCTTCTACTCCATAAAGGATTCAATTTGACCATTTCACCATTTGGTCCTTTTGCTTTTAACTCATGAGGAATAACCATATAAGCACATCTAACTCCTGTAAAACCAGCTGTTTTAGAAAAAGATCTTAGCTCTATCGCAACTTCTTTTGCTCCTGAAATTTCATATATACTGTGTGGAATTCCTGGTGTTCTAATATATTCTTTGTAAGCAGAATCAAAAATAATTATGGAATGATGTTCTCTTGCATAATCAACCCAAATTTTTAACTCATCTTTTGTCATAACTGTCCCTGTTGGATTATTAGGAGAACATAAATAAATTAAATCGCTCTCTTCATCTGGCAAAGATGGTAAAAAATTATTTTCTTTTAAGCATGGAAGATAACTAATTTTTCTTCCAGCCATAATATTGGTATCTCTATACACAGGATAAACTGGATCTGGAATAGCAACTTTTACAGAAACATCAAAGATTTCTTGAATATTTCCAACGTCACACTTTGAACCATCTGAAACAAAAATTTCATCAGCTGCTACTTCTATATTTCGATCTAAATAATCATTTTTAACAATTGATTGTCTTAAAAATTCATAACCTTGCTCTGGCCCATACCCTCTCATAGTTTCCAATTTACCCATTTCGTCACAAGCTTTATGCATAGCTTCAACACAAGCCATTGGGATAGGTTGAGTAACATCTCCAATTCCCAAACTAATCAATTTGGCATTTGGATTTTTTTCCTTATAAATTTTTATTTTCTTAGCAATATCCTGAAATAAGTAATTTGCAGGCAATTCAAAATAATGGTTATTAGCTGTTATCATAATCAATTATACCTTTCTTAAAATAGGAGCTTCATAAATTTGCCATGGTTCCCCATCTTTATCTAATTCACATATCAACAATTGTTTATCTCTGTATAATATATTTTTTAATATTGTTGGTATATTCGAAATTGCTATCTGAGGAGTTTTTAAGGATTTAACAAGAATAGCCTCTGAAGTATCTACCGTTAAAAAGGGATCCGATGCTGTACCTTCTGTTTTTTCAAAAACAAGCATAAGTTCATCTTCACCATTCATCATTACATCATAATCACACAGATTAATCTTGTTTTCTAATTTCATTATCTTAACTCTTATTTTTATCTATCATTTCCCAAACATGATTATCATAAGTAAAAACAAATGGCTCACCATGAGGTATTTCTTTCTTTCTTACACCAAAGTACAAAAAGAAACATCTTATCAAAGCACTATGTATAGATATCCCTATATTTTCTCTTTTTTCTTTTAGGGCTATTTTTTCCAAACAATTTTTTATCCTCATCTGTATGTGTCTTTTTGACTCTCCCTTAGGAGGAAAAAAAACATCCATTCCTTCTTCAGAAAGATTCTGCCACAAACCAGCAATATCCGGAAATTTTTCATATACTTCCAACAAAGTAAGCCCTTCTGCTGCTCCAAATGACGCCTCTTTTAAATCATCATCTTGCAAAACTTCTATTTTATTATCAGCTACTATCTCTGCAGTTTGTACAGCCCTTATCAAAGGGGACGTATAAATAACCTCCAAATGGGCACCTTTTAATTTTAAAAATAAATTTTTGGCTTGTTCTATTCCCTGATAAGCAAGTGGTTCATCAAAACTAGCTCCTTGCCACCTTTTTTGAAGATTCATTTCTGTTTGGCCATGTCTAAAAAGAAAAAATTTTTTCAAAACTTTATCCTTTAGTACCAAGAATCAGAGTTTTTATCTCTTTTCAAAATATCAAACCACTCCTTAATTGGCTCATCATTTTTCAAATCAAAAAGAACTATCATACAGCCAATAGCTTTTTTATCTGCATTTTTATCAAAACTTTGTTCTATTTCACTCAATTCGACATCAATAACATAATCGTACGGTTCAGATCCATCAGTCATCCATACTTGTCTAGAATGCATTAAATCATGCTCAATAGCCTCATGTATGATTGCTGGTCTCAAATCAGAAAAAGAAGTTTGATTTAAAACATCCCTTAATGCTATCCTTTTTCTAACTCCGTTTTGAGAAAAGATTTCATCTTTTACCATCTTTTTGATAACTCTTTTACTCAAAAGAATAAAATCTTTATCAAAGGGACCTTTTTGATTTTTTATTTTCAAATAAGTCATATAATCGTCAACATTTTGACGCAACGTATTTTCGTCTTCACTTATCACATCTGGATTTTCAAGATAAACAGAAGTCGTACTACAAGAAAATAAAAATGGAATCAGAAAAAATAGAGCATTTTTTTTCATATATAACTTACCTAAAACGTTCCACCGTTATATCCCCACAGATTTCCAGGAACTGATGCAAATTCAATATACACTCTATTTCCAGGAACCTTAATCTTATCCTCGATCATTTTTGTTAATGTTTGAGAAATAAATGGAATTTGACTTGTTGGCAAACCAACACTTTTCATTTCCATGTAGACAGCTGGCGTAATTTTTGAACCAAAAATTAAATTTTCTCCCGAACAAACATTCACCATTACATAACTTTCCGGTTTACCTATAGCTTTAGAAACAACTTTTGAAGCATAATTCATCAATTCATTTGCAACAGACTTATCTAGGTTAATATTTGTTTTTATTAATAAAAAAGGCATTATATTTCTCCACTATTTTTAGAATCGTTTTTTACTAAAAAAGTATTATAATAAAGAAAAAATTTTATTCTAGTAAAACATTATATTATGATTAAAAAATTACTTCACAAATTAGACTTTCTTTTTTGGTCTTACTTATATCAAATCAACGACTTTATACTAAGTGAAGGACATCGTTTATTTTTATGGTATCCCGTTTTTTTTGCTTTAGGTATCGGAATTTATTTTTCACTTGAAAAAGAACCTTCTTTTGTTTTTTCTTTCCTTTTTCTAGTATTATCTATCTTTCTTTTACATGATACAAAAAAAACACCTTTTAGATACGGAGCTACGCTAATTTTTCTCATTCTCTTAGGATTTAACATTGCTAAAATAAGAACTTATTCTGTAAGTGAAAATTCAATAAAAATTAGATCTAAAAAAATATGGATCGCTGGAAAAATTCAAAACATTTATTTAAATGAACGGAATAAATACAAAATTGTTCTTGATAAAATTTATATTCCATCTTTTGAAACTTGGCAAACACCGAAAAAAATAAATCTTTTCGTTCCTCAAAATGATTTAAATCTTTCTGTTGGAGATTATATTAAAACTGAAGCTCAGCTTGTGCCTTTACAGAATAAGAACTCAATTTATTCACAAAACTTTGCTCGCAATTTGTATTTTGAAAAAATTGGAGGAATTGGATATTCAAAAACACCTCCTACTGTATCCTTTAAAACCAAACAAACAACTTTCAATCAAAAAATTTCAAAAAAGTTAAAAAACATTCTGAAACCAAGTGAATATGGTATAACAAAAGCTCTAATTTTTGGAGACACTAAAGAAATTCATTCATCAATAACAGAGAATTACCGGATTGCTGGAATTTCACACCTTTTAGCCATATCAGGACTTCATCTTGGACTTATTAGTTTTTTTATTTTCAACATATTTAGATTTCTTTGTAGCTTAATTCCTCCAATAGCATTAAACTTCAATACAAAGAAAATATCTGCAATATTAACTTTATTTTTTACCTTTTTTTACTTAAAAATTTCAAATTTCCCCCTTTCTGCTTGCAGAGCTTATATCATGCTTACATTTATTATGATTGCAATATTGCTTAACAGAAAAGCTTTAAGTATTGCTAATGTTGCCTGGGCTTCAATAATCATTTTGTGTATAAAACCTGAAGCATTATTATCAATAAGTTTTCAACTTTCATTTTCTGCTGTTTTTGGGTTAATCTCTTTTAGCGAAAGCAAATATTCATCTCAAATAAAATTATCAAATGACACTTTTAATAAAATTTTTCAATCTATTCTAAATATTGTAATTTATTCTCTTATTGCTATCTTTTTTACGCTACCTGTCACCCTTTACCATTTTAATATATTTACAACTTATTCCTTGATTGGAAATTTACTTTCTACGTGGATCATGGGATTTTGGATTATGCCTTCGTTACTTATGGGAATGTTATTTTTTAACTTTCCATTTTCCACCTTTATTTTCAAATTTTCAGCTATTGGAATTTCTTTTATTACCCAAACTACTCAATACATTTCAAATCTTCCTCAAAATTCATTTATCTTTCCACAAATTCCTTTGTGGGGACTTATCATAGGAATTTTTGGCCTTTTATGGCTTGGAATTTGGACTTCAAAAAACAGATTTATCGGAATATTTTTTCTAGCATTATCCTTATTCAGCCCTATTTTAACAAATCACCCCGATATTTATTTATCAAATAACAACGTTGTCTTTCGAATAAATAAAAAACTTTTTACTCCCTCTTTTTCAAGAACAGATTATAGAACTGATACTTGGTTAAAAGAAATTGCACAATCAAAAATACAAACACTAGATTGTTACAAATTTGGTTGCAGTATTGAACTCAAAAATAAAAAAATATTCATAAGTGCTAAGAAAAAATACGATAAATATTTTTGTGAAAAAAAATTTGATCTAAAAATTTTACATCCAAAATCAAAATGTCAAAATTCTATAACAAAATCCGTAGATCAAACAAAACTTATTTTTATTTCTGGGAAAAAGATAATAACCAAAATCCCAGGGAATGATTTTCGCCCATGGCATCCAAGTTATCCAAAAGTTTTCTTACATTAAGCTTCTATAAAGTATTTAGGAAAACTTTTTTTTAATTGTGCTTTTTCTATTTCGTTTAAATATACTTCTAACAAAATGCTATCCTCTGCATCAATGCGATGAACGACTTGCCCTTTTTGGTACAATTCCGCGATAAAGGCAGAATCTTTTTCCCAATACATTTTAAATTTAAATTTCTTTTTTTCTGAAAATAAAGCTTGTTCAATTCCTTTTAACAACAAATTAACACCTTCGCCTGTTAATGCAGAAATTGGATATTCTTTTTGATGTCTCGAACAACTTACCAATAATGCTTTACGAGAATATTCATCAAGACAATCAACTTTATTTAGAACCTCAATTAAGCCACGATCAACTTTATCTCTAATTCCTAATGATTTTAAAACATTTTCGACATCTGTTTTTTGAGCAAGTGTATCAGAATGAGAAACATCTCTTACGTGCAATATAACATCAGCTTCTAAAACTTCTTCTAAAGTTGCTCTAAATGCTGCAATTAATTCTGTTGGTAAATCTGAAATAAAACCTACTGTATCTGATAAAATCACGTTTTTACCAGATGGTAATCTAATTTTTCTCATTGTTGGATCTAACGTTGCAAACAGTAAATCTTGAGCAAAAACATTTGATTTTGTTAATAAGTTAAACAATGTAGATTTTCCTGCATTAGTATAACCAACCAAAGCCACTACTGGAAAGGGGACTTTTTTACGAGATTTTCGTTGTAATTGTCTCGTTCGAATAACTTCTTCTAATTGTTTTTTTATTTTTACAATATTTTCTGTAATAACACGCTTATCTAACTCTATTTGAGTTTCCCCAGGTCCTCCTAGGAACCCCCTTCCCCCTCTTTGTCTTTCAAGATGAGTCCATCCTCTAACGAGTCGAGATCTTTGATAAGTCAATTGAGCCAATTCAACTTGAAGCACCCCCTCTTTTGTTTTTGCTCTTTGACCAAAAATCTCAATAATCAACGCCGTTCTATCTATAACCTTACATTGCCAAACTTTTTCGAGATTTCTTTGCTGTATAGGAGACAATTGCGTATTGATAACCGCTAAAGAGATTTCATTTTCTTTGATTATTCCTGCATAATATTCCGTTTTACCTTTACCTATATAGGTCGAAATATTAATTGAATTTAAAACAACAGAATCCGAAACAATAACTTCTAAGTCAATTGCTTTCGTTAAATTTACAATTTCATCAAGTTGAGACTGATTTGTACGCGACGCACTGTTGTCATTTTTTAATGACAAATGTAAAACGAGTGTTTTTTCTAACAATCTTATGAAGCATCCTCTGCATCAAATAATTGCAAAGATGTTGATGGCATAATTGTAGAAACAGCATGTTTATAAACTAATTGAGAATGCCCATCTCTGCGAAGCAATATAGAATTTTCATCAAATTGTGTGACAATTCCTTGTAATTTCACACCACACATCAAGTAAATCGTAACTGAAACTTTATCATTCTTTAGTGTTTCTAAAAAAGAAGTTTGAACATTTTTTTCTGTTTTTGTCATGATATTTTCCCTCTGTTTTTTTTCTTTTTAATATCAAATTTCATATGTGTAAAGTATCAAAAGCAATTCTTCTAAATTTTTTACAACCAAAACTCCATCTTCATCCTTTATCTTTTGAGAAATCCGAACTGGACAGCATCCTGAACTTTTAGCACATTTTACATCAGAATCACCATCTCCTACAAACCATGTAGTTTTAACAGGATATCCATATTTTTCAATAGCCAGATAAACAGGATCTGGAGCTGGTTTATCTTTTTTAGCATCTCCAGCACCAACAATAGCTACAAAATATTTATCCCATCCTAAAACTTCAATTTCTTTACGTAAAACAAGAGAGGTTTTATTACTCACAATACCCATTTTACAAAAACGACTACAAAACTCCAATAATTCCTGCGTTTTTGGAAAAATCTGTAAATATTCCAAATGATATTTCTGATATGTTGCTAAAAAAATACTTTTTGCTTCTTCCCATTTTTCTCCAAACAAATTTGGAAATGATTCTCTCATTGAGAATCCTGTCATCTTTTGATATTCCTCCATTGTATATTCAGGAATATTAAAATATTTTCTTAACTCACAATAAGACTTATATAAAATAGGAGTCGTATCAAGTAATGTGTTATCCCAATCAAATAAAATCAAATCTGGTTTTTCAAACTTTATCATTTAACCTCATTTCGAACTGCCAAAAACAATTTTTCAATGTATTTTACTTCTTCTGACGCTACAAATAAAACTAAAATATCATTTTTCTCGATAACCGTGTCTCCTGATAATTTTATTGGATTTCCCTTTCGAACGATAGCACCAATTAAAATTCCTGATGGAAAGCGAACATCTCTTAATGCTGTATTAATAAATTCAAACTCATCAAAAACAACCGCTTCCATTACTTCACACAAACCAGAACGAATTGAATAAGCATTTCTAATTTTTCCTCGTCTGATATGTCTTAAAATGGAAGATACCATAATATCTTTTGGATCAACAATGACATCAACACCCAATTCTGAAACCATCTGTGTATATAGTGTTTTTTCAATTACTGAAATTGTTTGATCAACACCATACTTCTTTGCCATTAAACTCGCTAAAATATTATTTTCATCGACATCTGTAACTGCAATAACTGATTCTACAACACCTATATCAGCTTCTTCCAAAACATCCGAATTTAAAAAATCACCATTAATCACTGTTGTCTTTGATAAATTTTCCGCTAAAAAAGTAGCCCTATCTTCATCTTTTTCTATTAAACCAACCCTGATTTTTCCACTATGTTCCAAATATCTTGCTAAAGAAAGACCAATATCATTTCCACCCAATATCAAAATATTTTTAAACTTTTGCTGATCTTTTTCAAACAAGGCTAACAATCTATTTACATTTTCAACTGGAACAAAAATATAAGCATCATCCCCTGCTTCCAACCTAAATTGACTATCAGGAACTATTAATTTATTTTCACGAACAACACCTGAAACAATAGCTCCAATATTCGGGAACAATTCTGTTAATTGTCGTAATGGAACATTCAATAACGGGCATAATTCATCACAATGAATCCCTAATAAATAAACTTTATCTCCGACCAAAGTTAAAACTTCAAAAGCACCTGGAAAAGAAATATTTTTTCTAATTGATTGTGCTATTTCGTATTCTGGAGAAATAACAACATCAATTGGCAAAGCATCATGTGAATAAAAATTTTTCCATTTAGAATTTGTATATTCTCTAGAACGCAACCTAGCTATTTTTACTGGAATTTTAAACAAAGAGTTTGCAGCTTGACATGTTACCAAATTCACCTCATCGGATGCGGTTACCGCAATCAACATATCAGCTTGCATTGCATTTGCTTTTTCTAAAACAGATGGATATGAAGCAAAACCTTCTACTGTTTGGATATCTAACTCGCTTTCTAACTGATTTAATTTTGCGACATCATTATCAACAACAACAACTTCATGTTCACTTTCCGTCAAATATTTTGCAATTGTTGATCCTACACGACCTGCTCCACAAATAATAATTTTCATTGTTTCATTCCATTTTTTTCAAAAAATTTTTTTGATATTTCCACCAATCGATCAAAATCTTCTACAGAATTTACAACTCTTCTAAAATCTGCTCCACCTTCTTTTTCTACTGAATACCATGCTAAATGTTTTCTAGCAATAAAAACAGCTTTTTCTCCATAAAAAGACTTCAATTTATTCAAATGATCTAAAATGACTTGTATTTTCGAAAAATTTAATTTATCTCTTCCAACTTCAATTTCTTTTAAAGCCCACGGTCTTCCCATTACATATCTGCCAATCATAACACCATCTAGGCCGTGATTTTTAATCAAATTATCTGCTTCTTTTTTTGATGTAATATTTCCATTTGCAACAACTGGAATCGAAAGACTTTCTTTCAAAGTAATCCAAGCTTTCCAATCAGCCTCACCTGAATACATTTGATCTTTTGTTCTCGCATGCAAAACAATCAAAGATGCTCCTGCTTGTTCCATTCTTTTAGAAAAATCAACGTAGTTTTTGCAATTTTCATCCCACCCCAATCTAATCTTTACAGAAATGGGAATTGAAAAACAATCCGTCAATGACCTGACAATTTTTTCAGCCAATTCAGGTTGTTGCATTAACGCACATCCACAACCAGATTTTACAATCTTATGAACCGGACACCCCATATTTATATTCAGCAAATCACATCTGTCTTTTACTATCTCTGTTGCCTGCTTCAACACATCCACATTATTTCCAACAAATTGAATTGCTACTGGTTTTTCCGTTTCAGTAATTTTAGCCATTTGACTTGTTTGACCATGATTATGAATTAAAAATTTAGCTAAAATCATTTCTGTAAAAAGCAAATTATCACCAAATTGGCGAACGATTTCTCGGAAAGGCCCATCTGTTACACCTGCCATCGGAGCTAACACAACTGAATTAAAATGTTTATTTTTTACAATTAATGACATTTTTACTATTCCTTAAAATCAAATAATGTTTTACTCTATCAAATCATAAAAAAACAAGGAGAATTTAATGACAAAATGCGTTGCTTTAATTGTTGCTGCAGGTCGTGGCCATAGATTCGGAGGAGAATTACCTAAACAATATAGAACTATAAATAATAGAATGATCTTATCAAAGACTATTGCTGTATTCTGTGCTCATCCTGCAATATCTGCCGTCAAAGTTGTCATTCATCCTGATGATTTACCCTTATATAGATGTGCAACCGAAAATTTACCTATTTTAGAACCAACCTTTGGGGGAGCAACCCGTCAAGATTCTGTACGACTTGGTTTAGAAAGTTTAGCTAGTGAAAATCCTGATATTGTTTTAATTCACGATGGTGCAAGACCGTTCGTAAATTTTGATACAATAAACCGTGTTGTACAAAATACAAATGAAACTCAAGGTGCTATTCCTGCAATTCCTGTTGTCGATACAATAAAAACAGTATCTTTCCAAGATGGAAAACGAATCATCGCATCCACAGTTGATAGAAACAAATTATGGAGAGTCCAAACTCCTCAAGCATTTCCATTCAAAAAAATATTAGAAGCACATCAATCACTTATTGGCCAAGAATATACGGATGATGCTTGTATTGCTGAAAAAGTTGGAATTCAAACCATTCTTGTCGATGGTTTTGAAGAAAATTTCAAAATTACAACACAGCAAGATTTAATCCGTGCAAACAACCTGTTAAAAATCAATGGTAATGATATACGAACAGCAACAGGCTTTGATGTCCATCAATTCTGTGAAGGTGATTTCTGTTGTCTATGTGGCGTAAAAGTTCCACATGATTTTGGATTAAAAGGCCATTCTGATGCTGATGTAGGATTACATGCCCTAACAGATGCTTTATTGGGAACTATTTCTTCTGGAGATATTGGATTGCATTTTCCACCCTCAGATCAAAAATGGAAAGGTGCAGATTCTACTATTTTCTTGAAACATGCGGTTCAACTAATAGAGAATCTTGATGGTGAAATTCTCAACATTGATGTTACTTTTATTTGCGAACGCCCTAAAATTGGTAAGTATAGAGTTGATATGATGGAACGATTATCATCTTTACTTCATATTTCTGCTAACAAAATAAGTATTAAGGCAACGACAACTGAGCAACTTGGTTTTACAGGCAGAAAAGAAGGATTAGCTTGTCAAGCTTGTGCTACTGTCCGTTTTTAAATCTTCAATTTGCTTCTTAAATTCAGCAGCTAAGATTGTATTCCCATTTTGCTCAAACAAAGCTTCTGCCTTTGTCCAATATTCAGTTGCTCTTTGGTAATCGCCTTTATATTTCGCAATTAAACCCAAATTACCATAATCAGAAGCCATACCATAATCTCTATGTTGACGTTGTTCAACATAAAGAGAATCTTTAAAAAAACTCTCTGCCTTATCGAAATCGTGTAATCGTAAATACAACAAACCAAGCGTAGAAGATGCATTTGCAATTTCATTTTGCATTCTTAATTTTTTAAACAGCTTTAGTGCATTAAATAATAAATTTTCGATTAAACTTTTATCTAATTTTAAATCTAATAATAATCTAGCATATAATAATGAATTATCTGCTATTTCAAACATATCTCCAGATTTCTTTGCAACTTCCAAAGATTCCATAGCACATTGCAATGCACTTTCACCTTCTAAGGCCAACGTTTTATCATTTAAAACTCGACTAAGCATAACTAAATTATTCAGCTTTTGAAACAAACCGATAGCCTGGTCAAAATAGACAATCGCTTGTTCTTTTTTTCCAGAACGTAATAGAGTCAAACCTATTTGACGAATTTGAAAGACTTCATCCTCTTTTGCTTCAGTTTCCTTGTATAAATTTAAGGATTTACTCATATAATCAATGGCCATCTCGAAATTATCGTTAGCATCAAATATCAATCCAATATTTCCCAAACATTCTGCTTTTTTTCTTAAATCATTTTTTTGTTCAGAAAAATTTAGGGCAACTCGATACATCTCTTCAGCCAAATCTAGTCTCATTCCGCTTCCATACGTTGTTCCTAATCGAACAAGTGAAGTATAGTATTCTTCGTCTAAACTATATTGGTGAAAAACTTTCATTGAAAGTTTTAACATACGTTCAGCTTCTGCCAAACTTCCTTGATGGATAGAAATCATTGCCAAGTCCAAATACGCTTTAGCATATAAAATTTTCTTTTTTTTCCAATGAAACAAGTTAGTTATTTTAATTTTAGGAATACCTTTTTTAAAAGAAAAAAAATAACCCTCTTCGAAAATTTTACATAATAAGCGTTCAGCTTCATCATAATCTCCTTTTTTCAGGAAATTTGATCCTCTTTCCAAAACTTCTTCTATATTTTCAAACGTATTTTTCATTATTTACAAAAAATCAAATTAACTTCAAAATATAATAACTAGATTTTAATTTTTTAAAATGTTTTTTACCTTTTTTGTTATAGATTGTAACTAAATTATACTAATGAGCTTAAGGATCTTCAAAAAAATGACTGTAAAACCTTTAAAACCAGAACAACTTTATTCTAAATGCAATCTTGATTTTTTAAATTTTGAAAAAACAACAGATCTCGCGGATTTAGATGAACCATTAGGTCAAAAACAAGCTATAGATGCTATAAATTTTTGTATAAATGTCGATTCCTATGGCTATAATCTTTTTTGTATTGGCCCCGAAGGAACTGGAAAATCTTCTCTTGTTAAACAGATACTGAACAAGGAAGCAAAAAAAAGAAAAACTCCAGAAGATTGGTGTTATATCTATAACTTTGATACCCCCTACAAACCAAAAGCATTAAAATTACCTGCAGGGAAAGCTCGTCCTTTCGCAAAAGATATTGATAAATTAATTGATGAACTTCGTGTTGCCTTACCTGCAGCCTTTGAAAAAGATAAGTATAAGGTTGCTTTAAAAGCCATTGAAGACAAGTTTCTCGACCAAAAAACAAAATATTTTGATGAAATTCAGAAAAATTCAACAGGAAAAAATGTTTCTGTACTGCGTATGCCTGTTGGTCTTGTAGTAGCCCCAACTCATGATGGAGAAGTTTTAACTCCAGAAGCCTTCGAAAAACTTTCTGAAGATGAACAACAAGAAGTTTTAGCTGAATTAAATACAGCTCAAACTGAGCTTGAAAATGCAGTTAGAGATGTTCCAAAATGGGAAAAAGAACAACGTGAGGAAATCAAAAAATTAAATGAAAAAGTTGCTTCAATGGCAATAAAACATTTAATTGATGATCTCAGAAAAAAATATTCACATACCACAAACGTTCCTAAATTTTTAAAATCGATTTACAATGATATTATTGAAAACGTTTCATTTTTCATAAATCCTACGGAAGAAGAAAATGCTGAAAATTCAAATGAAGAGACGTCTACGTCTTCTGAAGAGGAACAATTAGTGGCTCTTTTAGCAAAACAAAAACCAGATGTTCAACTCAGCAGATATAAGGTAAATGTTCTCGTTGATCATTCTGAACAAAAAGGTGCTCCCGTTGTATTTTTAGATCACCCAATTCTTTCAAATTTAATCGGACGTGTTGATAGACAACAACAATTTGGTGCACTTGTTACCGATTTTAATATGATTAAAGCTGGAGCTTTACATGAAGCTAATGGTGGTTTTTTAGTTATTGAAACAAAAGATATATTAAATCAACCATCTTCTTGGGAAAGCTTAAAACGTGCTTTGCGCTCCAAAAAGATAACAATGGATCCTCCAGCAACAGAAGGAGGTGCTATGACTACAATTTTGGAACCAGAAGCAATTCCTTTAAATATCAAGGTTGTTTTACTTGGTGATCCGACATTGTATTATACTTTGGTAGAAAATGATCCTGATTTTGCAGAAATATTTAAAGTAGAAGCAAATTTTTATCCAACAATGGACAGAGATGAGGAAAACGTTTCAAAATATGCTCGATTAATTGCAACACAAGCGAGAAGAAACAAACTTCGTCCCCTTGAAAAATCTGCTGTTGCTAAACTGATTGAATATGGATCAAGATTAGCAGAGGACACGAAAAAATTAACAACTCACATAGCAACAATCAGTGATTTAATTCGAGAAGCTAACTATTGCGCAATGACCAATAAGAAAAACGTAATTACACGTTCTCACGTTGAAGAAGCAATTCGAGCCAGAATTAAACGTTCAGATCGTTTATCTGAACAAATGTCCGAACAAATAGAACGAGGAACGATTTTAATCGACACAGATGGAGCTGTTGTTGGTCAAATTAATGGATTAGCCGTTTTTGAATATGGTCATATTGCTTTTGGAAAACCAAGCAGAATTACTTGTTTAACTCGAATTGGAAAACATGGTGTTATAGATATTGAACGTGAAGTTGATTTAGGAGGTTCTCTTCACACAAAAGGTGTTCTTATTTTATCTTCATTTATTTCAAACAGATTTAGTAAAAATGCACCTTTATGTATGGAAGCAAGTCTTGTATTTGAACAATCCTATGGAGAAATTGATGGAGATTCAGCTTCATCAACGGAATTATATGCAATTTTATCATCGCTTTCAGGTGTACCAATTAAACAATCTTTTGCAGTGACCGGATCTGTCAACCAATTTGGTCAAATTCAAGCTATTGGTGGCGTAAATGAAAAAATTGAAGGTTTCTTTGATATCTGCAAAATTCGTGGATTAACTGGGAAACAAGGTGTATTAATTCCTAAGACCAATGTTGAAAATTTAATGCTTAGACAGGATATTATTGACGCTTGTGAAGCTGGAAAGTTTCATATTTATCCAATTGAAACAATTGATCAAGGTATCGAAATTTTAACAGGCATCCCTGCTGGAGAAAAAGATAAAAATGGAAAATTCCCAGAAAATTCGATTAACGGAAAAGTTCAAAAACAACTGGACTGTTATTTAGAAAACAGCATCGAGTTTACCAGACAAGGAAATATGCCTGCTAAAAAATCTATGTTTTAATGTGGGTAAGCAGCTCTTTTTAATCTATCATTAATCGCAAGTCCTAAATCGTTCATAGGTATAGGACTTACAGCGATTCTTTTATATTCTGTCTTATCCAATAATCTCATGTATGCAAACAAGTGGGATGCGGCTTCTTTTAAGTCCCCCTTCTCACTTAAATTTAGCGTTGCATTTTTTACAGATCCAAACCCTAAAAAAGCTTCTCCTTCTTCTGGTTCAATGACGTTTAAACGAACCTGCAATTTAGGAGCATAATGACTTAATAATTGACCTGGAGAACGTGGCAATTCAGGATCTTTATCTGGAAATAGTATTTTTACACCTGTTTTTGCTTCAATTTCTTCAACAGCTAAACCACCAGCTCTCAATAAAACAGGTTGATCAGTTCGAACATCCAAAACTGTAGACTCAACACCAACAGCACAAGGACCATCATTTAAAATCATTGAAATTCTGCCTGACAAACCTTGAAAAACGTGTTCTGCTGTTGTTGGACTAACTGTTCCAGATATATTGGCACTTGGAGCTGCAACAGGTTTTCCCAAAAGTCTAATCATTTGCTGAGCAACTGAATGTCTTGGAAAACGAACAGCAACAGTATCTAAACCTGCACTAACCAGTAAAGAAATTTTACAATTCGACGTTCTATTCATTACTAACGTTAAAGGTGCCGGCCAAAATGCTTCTGCTATTTTTTTAGCACATGGAGAAACTTCAACAAAATCATAAATCCATTCTATATCGGAAATGTGCGCAATCAATGGATTAAATTGTGGACGTCCTTTTGCTTCAAAAATACTCGCAACAGCTTCATCATTCGTTGCATCAGCCCCTAACCCGTAAACTGTTTCTGTTGGGAAAGCAACCAACTTTCCCTGTTTTAATAAATCAGCAGCTTGCTCTAATCTTTTTTGATTTACATTAGCTAATATAGTATCCATCATGTCAATACCATTTCAATTTTTTAAAAATAATCGCTAAAATAGCACCTAATAAAATTAGGATAACAGATGTTATTAAGAAGCCTGCTTTATCTTGCCAAGGAATACCACCAACATTCATTCCAAATAAACCTGTGATAAACGTCAGAGGAATAAATATTGCAGCCAAAACAGATAATGTATTCATATTTTGTTGCATCTGTTCACGACCTCTGTTAGCTATTTCATCAATATTAATTTTTGCACGTTCACGCAAACTATCGATATCTTCAATAATACGGAGCATTCTATTTGCATTTTCATGTAAAAAGAATCTATCCTTTCCTGTTAACCAAGATAACATTTGACGAGACATTAATTCCATAGCATCTCTTTGTGGTGCCAAATAACGACGCATTTCTGTCAAATTACGTCTAAATTCAGATAATTTTGACATCATCTCATCATCTTCAATATCATCTAAAATTTTATCTTCTGCGGTATCGATATTATCTTCAATATCTGAAACCGCTTCAACAATTTTATCCAAAGTCAAAGATAAAATTTCATCTAACATTTCCCCAACGTCTCTAGGTCCAGCACCAATATTTAAGTGTTCTTTGATTTCCCACATAAATCCCATAGGATCTTCACGCAACGTGATTATTCTGTTTTTTTCACACCATATACGTAAAGAAATCATATCATCTAATTCTTCACCAGCATTTAAGTTAATTGCACGAAGAAATAACAATAAATTATCTCCAAAAGACATACATCTTGGACGATCTTCTTCCTCTTCTAACAAAGTTTCCAAAACCAACGCAGGAATACCACTTTTCTGCATCATATATGATTTTGTGTCTGTGGCTGAAGAATCCCAATGTAACCATAAAAAACCTTTATCAGGAGTCCACTGTTCAACCTCTAATCTAGATAAATTTTTAGCTCCTCCCTTTCCATCAAGTAAAAGAGCAAAAACCAAACCTTGCATCTCAGGAACGTTAATTTGTAAATCTTGCATAAGAAAACCTTCTTTCACTAGATGTTTTAGCAAATTCAAAAAAATAATCTAGTAAAAATGATAATTCATTCATTGTTTTTAAATCATTGACACATAGAATATATAAAATTTTGATAACAATAAAAGGCAAAAAAAATGGAAATTTTATTTAAGCAAAAAAGAACTTCTACAACTGAATTTTTAATTGTGGGAGTATATGAAAATGATGTTCTCTCTGAAACAGCAAGAAAAATTGATGCTTATTTTAAGGGGAACTTGATGAAAGCTCTCGTATCTGCATCATTCAAAGGCAAACTTGGGCAATCCTATTTGTTTACATCCCTTGAAGAAAATGAATATCCAAAAGTTTTATGTCTTGGATTAGGAAAACAAGATGATAAAACCGAAGAACATATGAAAGAAATCGGAGCTCATGCTTATAAGTTAACAGCTCTTCACAAAGCTACTTCCGTTTCTTTTGCTTGTGATACGTTAAAAGCTGAACTCATTGGATTTGGCGCAAAAATTACTTCCTATAAATTTAATAAATATAAAACTGACGTGAAAGATGATTTTTCGGTTTCTGAATTTTATTTATTAACTAAAGATTTTAGAACAGCACAAGCTGAATATGAAAAATACTTTGCGTTAAACAAAGGGATTCATACTGCTAGAGATATGGTAAATGAACCCTCTAACGTTATGACACCAATAAAAGCAGCTGAACGTGCTTCAGAATTATCAAAATACGGTCTCTCTGTTGAAGTTTATGATGAAAAAGCTTTGGCATCAAAAGGTTTTAATTTAATGCTTGCTGTTGCAAAAGGTGGTATTAATCCTCCTCGTTTTGTTGTTATCCAATGGAAAGGTGTTCCTGAAGACAAAAGTACTCATGCTGTTTTAGTTGGTAAAGGTGTTTGTTTTGATTCTGGTGGTATCAGTTTAAAACCAGCAAACGGCATGGAAGATATGAAAGAAGATCTTGCTGGAGCTGCAACCGTTTTAGGAACAATGCAAACGTTGGCAATGAGAAAAGCAAAAGTTAACATTGTTGGTATTATGGCTCTTGTTGAAAATATTCCTTCTGATAAATCTCAACATCCCGGAGATATTGTAACTTCACTTTCAGGAAAAACAGTGGAGGTAATTAATACTGATGCTGAAGGTAGATTAGTTTTAGGAGATGCTTTATGGTATGCACAAGAACGTTTTAAAGCCCCTATTGTTATTGATTTAGCAACGTTAACAGGTGCTATTATTATTGCTCTTGGTTCTGAATATGCTGGTCTATTTGCAAATGATGATGAACTTGCTAAATCACTTGAACAAGCAGCCACAATAACTGATGAAAAAGTATGGAGATTACCATTATGCAAAGCATTTGATGATATGGTCGTTTCTCAAATTGCGGACATCAGAAATTCAACAAACGTTCGTGATGCTGGCTCTTGCACTGCAGCAGCATTTTTAAAGAACTTCATTAAGGACGGCGTTAAGTGGGCTCATATTGACATTGCTGGCGTTACAATGGCTAAAAAGGACAATATATTCTGTCCAAAAGGATCTTCTGGTTTCGGTGTTCAATTATTGAATAAATACATCGAACAAAATCTAGAAAAATAAAAAAAAGAGGAGTTTTGAACTCCTCTTTTTTATCCTATCCATTTTTTCAACAATTTTGCACCAGGCTTTTCAATAATAAAATATGCACAAGCTGCAAAAGATAATGTATACAAAACCAATTTAACTAAAGAACACTCACCATTAAAAATAATTTTATATCCTAGAGGAAGCCCTTGCCACAAATATATGGAATATGAAATTTTTGATAAAAAATCAATAAATCGTGTCTTACAAAATCTACAAAATGAAATATTATTTATATTTACTAAACATAGTATAAGAATTGAAAAAAGCGGAACACTAAATATTGCGTAAAAAGTATAGTTGTATCCAAATTTAACATTGGGAACAAAATCCATTTTCGGTAAAAAACCAAATAATATACATAGGAACATTAACAAGCATAGTAACATTTTTATAGGAAATAAAAACCTTCTTTCTAAATGAATTTTTGCAATCTCTACTCCAACAAAAAAAATTAAAAACCTATAAATCGGTGAATAGTAAAAACCAATTTGTGAATAAAGTCCATTTATATTATTTGAAAAAAAAATTAAAAAATACAAAACACAAAGAACAACTTTAAATGAAAATTTTTGAGAAATCCATATACTTATTGGAAAAAGCAAATAACACAAACATATACATGAAATAAACCATAATCCACCATTTCCATTATAATTCCATAATGTTGGGAAAAATGATTGTAAGCAAAGGAAATTAACAAAAAAAAACATCCTTTTTAAATATACTTGGAAACAATATTATCGAAACTACCATGTAAACAATATAATTAGGATATATATGAATAAATCTTTTAAAAAGAAATAGCTTAATATCATCAGGTGAATTTAATTTCATTTTACCTTCATATAGATAACATAGTAAAAATCCTGATAGAATAAAAAATGCATCCATATACACAGCACCTAACGATATATTATTTCTAATAAATTCATTTTTTATACCCCATATACCATGAATTTGTGCATGAAATAAAAGAACCATTATCGCTATAAATGCTCTAAATAAATCAAGAGAATATAACCTTGGTTTAATTTTCATATCTTCAATATGATAAGAAAACCTTTTAATGACGAAAAATATCAAAAATAAAAAGAAAAAACCTAACAAAACTATACCATAGAAGCGTGGAAAACCGTAAATTTTACCAACAAATTCGTTATTCTCAGACAAAACTATTTTTTGCCTTTTTAATCCAAATATTTTTACATAATTAACTTTTACATTTTCTGGAACATTAACTTTAAAATAGGAGATCGTACGCCCCTTTAAACGAAATGCAACATTTTGTGTACTTTCTAATCGTATTGCTTTTGAATTTAATTTCTTTTTGTAAATTAAAGATATCTTTGTATCAGTCTGTATATCTGTATAAATTTTTACTTTAGTCTGAAATTCTAACCAAATTGCCTTTGTAGTAATCAACATCAGCAACATAAATAATATTGATATATATTTCTTCATAAATCCCTCTCAACCGCCAATAACAGGCGGTCGGGGATTTCACAAACCATACTCATACTGATAGCCGTCCACTTCTTCTGAACAAACATTCAAAGCAGACATCCCCAACCGTGAGGTTAGGGATAAAATTTTGTGTAAAACACAAATTAACGGCATTTTTATCCAATACCGATATGAGTAAAATTGGCTTGTGAAGGCCATCGCACCTATTTTCAGGCACATTCAAACTAAACTACTTAATTTGATAATGAAAATTATATTATATTCCCTTTTTTTATCAATAAAAAATCCCCTTTATTTTTGGGGATTTTCTATTTTACCATTGTGGCAATTTAGGTTGTTTTTCTGCATTTGTTGGTAAATTTTCGTTCAAAATTTTCGGAACAAAATGCGCTCTTAACCTGTATGCATCTGGCATTTTTGATCCCAACAAAGGACGCAAATACATTCTAAATGCATCTGTAACATCATTTCCATCTGGCGTAATAAATTCATCAGGCATTGTTCTTGTTTTTGCAGCAACATCTTCTAATGGAATTAAATCATAATCACACATATAGAAACCTATCCGTTTAATTGCAACAGAACCATCTCTGTCTCCCCACATTGCAAATTGAACGGCTTTTTCACCGACTTCACGAGCTTCACGTTGGTCAACATCAGAAACACAACCAACAAAAGAACGCTGCATATATCCCAACGTATCTGCACGAACACGTTGAATACCAACTTTTTCACGCAAAATTTGAGCTAAAGTATCTCCTAATGCTCCAGAACCTGACAATTGTATATTTCCATGAGCATCACGCGAAAAATTCTGTGTTAATTTTGTAATGATTGGTGTTCCCTCTGCATCATGAATACCTTCACTCACAGCAATCACACATCGATCATATTTTTCATAAACACGACGAACATCATTTGCAAAAGTATCTACGTCAAAAACTCTTTCTGGCATATAAATTAAATGAGGCCCATCATCCGGGAATTTTTTCCCCATTGACGCTGCTGCAGTTAAAAATCCTGCATGTCTTCCCATAACAACTGCAATAACTGTTCCACCCAAAGCCCAACTATCACGATTTAAACCAATAAAGGCTTGAGAAACATATCTTGCCGCAGAAGGATATCCTGGACAGTGATCATTACACATCAAATCATTATCTATTGTTTTCGGAATATGAATACAACGCAACTCATATTTTTCTTTTTTTGCCTGCTCACTGATTATTCGGATAGTGTCTGAAGAATCATTTCCCCCAATATACAAGAAATATCGAATATTATGAGCCTGCATTACCTTTAACATTTGTTGGCAATACTTTAAATCCGGTTTATCCCTTGTTGTTCCCAATGCAGAAGAAGGTGTTCCCGCAACCATTTCTAAGTTGTGAGAAGTTTCCCCTGATAAATTAACAAAATCCTCATTTACTATTCCACGCACACCATGAACAGCCCCATAAACTAAATCAATGTGATGAAATTTTCTAGCCTCTAAAACAACACCTACCAATGATTGATTAATCACAGCAGATGGTCCACCTCCTTGGGCAACCAATAATTTTCCATTAAAAAAAGACATATCAAAATTCTCCTTTTTGAAAAGCTCTTAATAGTTTAGTATACAAAAAGGCTTTGAGTCAATTATTACAAGAAATTCACCTTTTTGAATGAATTTTATGCTTATATTTCACCTTTGGAATCGGTTTAATTTTCCAACTTCTTTTATCATTTGGGTTTTCTAAAACAAAAGAATCTGATTTCGGCTGAACTAAAATTTGCGTTGGATATAAACTTCTAGTTCCAACTAACATATATACCAAAACACAAACAATACCAGCATACGGTCCAATCATAGGGCCAAACATTCCGATAGCTAAAAAGATAGCAGCCATCGGCGTATTAACACATCCAGCGACAAAAGCGACAAATCCCAATGCCCCGAAAAAAGCGGTATCCAATCCAAAAACATGCGCAAAAAAAGCTCCCGTTGCTGCACCAACGTAAAAAGTTGGTGTCAAAACGCCACCTGAACCACCACCACTTAAAGTAATTGCTAGCAAAAATGATTTTAAAAGCCATGAAAACCACTGCACTTTTTCACCAGACAAAATTTGTTCAAGTCCTTCTTCACCTGTTCGCAAAATGTCTTCACCAAGAAAAAAAGCTGAAATTATCAAAATAACAGATGAAACAACTATTTTAATTGGCATTGGACATTTTATTTTTTTTACAAGCACCGAAATCTGTTCAACAATATTGATATGACAGACACAAATTAAACTGAAGAAAATAGAAGCAAAAATTATCCAAAGAAATGTAGAATACCCTAAATCAGGTATATTAAGATGTATCGTCATATATTCAATACCAAATTGAATACAAATAAAATATGAAACAACTCCACTGATAATTGCTGGCAATAAAATAGGATAAAAAAACTCTCCAACAAATAAAACTTCAACACCAAAGATAGCTCCTGCAATCGGATCTCCGAATACGGCAGCCAATGCCGCAGAGGTTCCACAAATCACCAATTTTTTTCTTTCTTTTTCAGTCAATTTAAACAGAACTGCTATCTTGGACATAAATCCAGCACCGATTTGAACACTTGGTCCTTCTGTTCCAACAACACCTCCAAAGGCAAGCGTCAAAATTGTTGAAATAATTTTTACAGGCACAACTGCAAAAGGAATTCTAGAAGCTCTATAATGAATAGCTGAAATCACCTTATCTGTTCCATGTCCTGCTGCTTGTGGAGCAAAGATTTTAACAATATAATAACTTGCAAAAATACCAACTGGAATTAAAAAAATTCGCCATGAAGGCAAATTTTGTACACAGTGAATACTATACTTTAAACCACATAAAAACAAACATATCAAGGATCCTGTTACTGCTCCAGCTACGGTTGAAAAAACAATCCACTTCAATACGTTATATAGTATTATTTTATCATTTTTTAAATTTTGAATGTCTATTTTCATGACAAACCTCATTTTTTTATTAAAGTAACTTAAATCGTCAAAAAAAACAATAAATTAAAGAAGTTTCACCCTTTATTTTTATCAATCAATCAATTACAATAGAATCGTAAAAAAGTTGAGGATTTGCCTATGAGTTTAACAGTTATCACAATTTTATGCATTTGTTTAACATCTTCCATTGGAATTTTACTTGGTTCAATGAAATTTAAGGGAATAAGCATTGGTGTTTGTGGTGTCTTGTTCGCAGGCTTAATTGGAGGCTATATTCTCAATAAGGAACAAATTGTTTTAAATTCTGAAGTCCTTTCTTTTTTACGCGAATTTGGCTTGATTTTATTTATTTACTCAACTGGAATGACAATTGGTCCCAATATTTTTACCTCTTTAAAAAAAGATGGGATCCTAATGAATATTATGTCCATTGCCGTTGTTGCAATTGGCTTCATCATTACAGTCCTTATTGGGAAATTAGGATTTGCTAATGTTGCTCAAGCAGTTGGTTTATACGCAGGTGCAGTAAACAGCACACCTTCCTTGGGAGCAGGTCAACAAATTTTAACTGATTTAAAAATAGATCTAAGTTTACTTCCCCAAACAGGAATGATGTACGCTTTATCTTATCCTTTTGCTATTATAAGTGGCATCTTTGTATTCATCATCATAAAATCAATTTTCAAAATCAATATTGCTGATGAAGTAGCCTTGTATGAAGCAAGAAAAGCAAAAGATAATCCAAATATGCAAGGTTTTAACGTCATTGTAAACAATCCAAATTTTAATGGGATTGAAATTGGTCATTTTTTAAAAATGATCCATTACTCAATGGCTGTCAGTCGTATGAAAAGAGGAAGTGATTACATTGTTCCTCACGAACATACAAAATTACAAGTCGGAGATATTCTTCTCCTTTTTGGACCTCAATCTATTTTTGAAACTGTTTCCATTTTATTCCAAGTTGATAATGAACGAGATTTAATGAAAGAAAGTGAAAAAGCTATTCAATCTCAATCCATTTTATTAACAAAACCTATGCACGTGGGAAAACCATTAAAAACAATTATGGGGGGAGAACGCAGACATTGGGTTATATCCAGAGTTATCAGAAACGGTATTTCTCATTCTCCAACACCAGATTTTAAACTAGCATACGGAGATAAAATAATTGCTGTAGGAAAATCAACAGATGTCCTTCCTCTTGTTCGCTACCTCGGAAACAGTAAGCAAGCAATTACGGCTGTTAGATTTATTCCATTTTTTGTTGGCATGATTATTGGTATATTTATTGGTTTAATTCCTTTTAAAATTCCAGGAATAGATGCAACTATAAAACTAGGAACTGCTGGTGGACCATTATTAACAGCTCTACTTCTTTCATATAGAGGATCTTTAGGAAGAATGGTTTTCTTTACCCCATCCATTGTTTTATCTGCCTTCAAGGACCTTGGATTAATTCTTTTTTTGGCTGTCGTAGGATTAAGTTCTGGAGCATATTTCTTTAATTTAATTTGCAGTTTTTTAGGCTTATCAATGATTGGGTTAGGTATATTAATCACAGCCCTTCCAATGATGGCTGTCGGTGTATTTATGAGATATTATAAGAAAATGAACTATCTCACAATTTGTGGCACACTATCTGGATGTATATCTAGCTTACCAACTTTAACGTTCATCTTAAATATGTCTGGAACAGATGCAGCGATGCTTGGTTATGCAAGTGTTTATCCTCTTACACTTATACTCAGAATTTTAACAATTCAGGTTATCGCATTATTACTCTTCTAGCTCCATTTCGTCTTCATTATCTTCGTCATTGTCTAACGCAGAAGGAGGAGCAACAACTGCAGGAGCACTTTGTCCTTCGAACAAACAGAAATTTTGAATACAATGACGAACTACTCCACCAATCGGAGGACAATGTTCATCAGAAGTACATTGAACACACGTATACGGAAGTGATTGATATGGCTCTGGAATACAGAACGGGGCACCTGGTGAACAAATTGCTTTTTTACATGGATCTGGCTGTTCACATTCATACGTCTTTTTATTACATTCTAACTTGTCTGGACAATGATTATTTCTCAAGCAATTAACACATCTGTAATTGTGTGTCTTTGTTGGCAAACAATATTTTCCTTCTGAACATAAATTTTTTGTACAAATTTCGATACAAATTGAAGCGACACATTCTTTTCCGAAAGGACATTCATCATTTGTTTCACACGGAATTTGTCGAACAGCCTTTTTTACGTGGGAAAATCTTGATTGAGATTCACCTAATCTTGCAGATTTTGAAAAACAATCTGAAGTCATCATCACAATTAAACAAGCAAAAAAAAGGGTACTTTTTTTCATTCTATGCATCTCCTCAGTGAGATATGATAAAATAAAAAATGAATTAATAAAACATTTTATTTGTTCTTTGAAAAATTATGGGCTAAATATCAAAGCAACAAATGAAAATACATTAGGCAAAAAAAATGTCTTTAATAATTGATAATACAGATGATTTGTCTCAACTTTGTGAACGTCTTTCTAAACAAGATTACGTCACAATAGATACTGAATTTATACGTGAAAGAACTTTTTGGCCTCAAGTTTGCCTTATTCAAATAGCTTCTATTGATGAAATTGCATGTATTGATCCATTAGCAGAACAAATCGATTTAACACCTTTGTTCAATTTAATGAAAAATGAAAAGATTATGAAAGTTTTTCATGCTGCTCACCAAGATATTGAAATTATTTACCATTTATCCCATCAAGTTCCTCATCCTATCTTTGATACACAAATTGCTGCAATGGTTTGTGGTTTTGGAGAATCAATAAGCTATCAAAACATCGTGCATATACTACTTGACATAGATTTGGATAAATCGATGCGTTTTACAGATTGGTCAAAAAGACCATTAAATCCGAAACAAATATCCTATGCAAAAGCAGATGTTTCTCACTTACGAAACATATATGAAAAATTGAAGGAATTACTAGAAAAATCCGATAGATTTTCTTGGTATGAAGAATGCATTCTTCCTTTTACTTTACCAGAAACGTATGATCCTAGTCCTTACGAGTATTGGAAGAAAATAAAAATAAACTCACAAAATCCACAAACTCTTGCTATTCTGCAAGAAATTTCGGTTTTACGTGAAAATGAAGCTCGTAGATTAAATCGTCCAAGAAAATATATTATGCGAGATGAAGTTTTAGCAGAAATAGCACTTAATCAAGTAAATACTCCTGAACAATTATCTGGATTACGCGGTATTTCAACAGGTTTTGAAAACAGCAAACTAGGTAAGGAAATTCTGGAAAAAATTAATGAAACACTTAATCGAGATCCGTCCACTTACCCTATTCCAACAAAACATTTTGATTTACCTAGAAATGCAAAAAATTTATCAAAAATGCTAAAGCTTTTATTGATGGTAAAAGCATCTGAACACAAAATTGCAGACAGATTAATTACAAACGTTGATGAACTTGATTTCTATGCAGCTGGAAAATTGAAAAACATATCCTTTTTATCTGGTTGGAAATACGATATTTTTGGTAAATATGCGGAAATGTTAAAAAACGGGACAATCAGTTTAAGGTATAACCCTGTAAATTTTGCCATTGAAATCGTAGAAAACGTTTGACAATCCTTATTTTGCCTATATAATCTAGCACATTCCTGAGAAAGTTGACAGGATGACTGTCACGTTGCTCCCAAAAAAAGCAAACTATCGGGACAATTATAATAAATTATATTAGGAGAAACCTTATGTCAAAGCGCTTAGCTTCAAAATTTAAAATTAACCGCCGTTTAGGTGTTAATTTGTGGGGACGTGCAAAAAGTCCAGTTGAAAAACGTAAATATGGTCCAGGTCAACATGGACAACGTCAAAGCAAACCAACAGACTATGGCACACAATTATTAGCTAAACAAAAAATTAAAGCATATTATGGAAACGTTTCTGAAAAACAATTACATAAGTACTATGCTGAAGCAATTCGTCGTTCAGGTGATACATCTGAAAACTTGATTGGTTTGTTAGAAAGCCGTTTAGACGCTATTGTTTATCGTATGAAATTTGTTCCAACAGTATTTGCATCACGCCAATTCATTAACCATGGCCATGTAACAGTTAATGGAAAACGCGTTAACATTGCATCTTACTTGGTAAAAGTTGGTGATGAAATTGCAGTTCGTGAATCATCTCGTCAATTAGCTGTTGTTACCAGTGCAATTGAATCTGCAGAACGTACAGTTCCAGATTATTATGCAATGGATGAAAAAGGATTTTCTGGTAAATTTGTTCGTGTACCAAAGTTATCAGATGTTCCATATCCAACAGAAATGGAACCAAATTTGGTTGTCGAATACTATTCTCGTTAATAATATTCTATCTATTTCAAAAATCCCGCTTAATAGCGGGATTTTTTATTTATACTTTTGAATAATTTTGTCTGCACATTTTACGCCATCTACTGCTGCAGACATAATTCCCCCTGCATACCCAGCACCTTCTCCGGCAGGATATAATCCTGAAACAGATATGGATTGAAAGGTTTGCATATCTCTTAAAATACGAACAGGAGATGATGACCTTGTTTCTGCTCCAACTAATATTGCATCTCCGTATAGGAATTTTGGCATTTTTTGATTTAATTCATCTTTTGCCATTTTGATTGATTGAACTATTTCAACAGGTAAAATAGCTCTCATATCAACAAAATTTGTTCCGGGAGTATATGTCGATGAAACTTCACCTAAAGAATTCGAAACTTTATTTACCAAAAAATCTTCAACTCTTTGAATTGGAGCATAGTAATTTTTACCACCATTAATATATGCATTTTCTTCTATTTTTCTTTGATATTCTATCCCAGCTAAAGGATGATCTGATTTAAAATCTGATTTTTTAACTTCAACCAACAATGCTGAATTTGCATTTATCCCTGCACGATCGAAATAACTCATTCCATTTGTTACAACTTTATGTTCTTCTGACGTTGCTGCAACAACGTAGCCTCCTGGACACATACAAAAGGTATATACGCCTCGCTGTTGATCCCCCATCCCTATATGAACAGCAAGTTTATAATCTGCAGCACTCAAAACAGCAGGTAACTCCTCTATTCCATATCGACTTAAATTAATATTTCGTTGTAAATGTTCAATTCTTACTCCAACAGCAAAGGCTTTTTGTTCAAGAAAAACTCCTCGCTTATACAACATTTCAAATGTATCTCTCGAACTATGTCCAACAGCCAAAATAACATTTTTTGTTGAAATTTCATCAAGTTCTGAATTATTCTTTAAAATTTTTATTCCGATAATTTCATTATTTTTAACAACAAGATCAATCAATTTGGTATTGAATAGATACTCTCCCCCTAAATTTATAATTTTTTGTCTTATATTTTCAACCATCGGAGCTAATTTATCTGTACCAATATGGGGTTTTCCTGAATATAAAATCTCTTCTGGAGCTCCACATTGAATAAATTCGTCTAAAACAAAATAAGTATAAGCATCTTTCTTAATACCTGTTGTTAATTTTCCATCCGAAAACGTTCCTGCGCCACCTTCACCAAATTGAACGTTAGACTCAGAATTTAATTTCCCTGTTTTCCAAAATAATTCAACAGATAATTTTCGATTTTTTACGTCTTGACCTCGTTCTATCAAAATAGGTTTTAATCCAGCTTTTGCTAATGCTAAACCAGCCATCATTCCAGCTGGTCCTGTTCCCACAACAACTGGCCGTAATTGTTGAGTATTATTCACAGGTTCAGGGAAATATTTTTCTAGTACAGGAGTTAACTCAACATTTTTATATTTTGATTTTTTTAAAGCTACTTGTTCATCTTCTGATACTTCGACATCAAAAATATATTCAAAACACAAATGTTTTTTATTTCTTGCATCTACTGATTTTTTTACCATTTGGACTGATTGAATTTTCCAACCTGTCAAATTTTCCAAATGTTGTTTATACTTTTCCTCATTTATCTCTAATCGAACACCAGAAATGCGTAACATATACTAACAATCCAACAAATAAAATGCTTTCAATGCAACTTCTATTTCTTTACGTTCTCCAACTGCAGATAGATTTACACCATCGCTATAATCATTTATTGCATCTGCCGTATTTTTTCCATATTCAACAACGTTATTTAAAATTGAAGCTGTTCTTACACCACGTAATCTTCCAATAACCATTAAAGCTGCGCTTTCCATATCTGCCCCAAGCACACCTTTTTTGGACCAATATGCTTCTTGTTCTGCATTATCATCTATGTAAAAACTTTCGTGACTATGAATAATACCGATATGATGTGGGTAAACTTCAACAGATTTTATAATTGCACTTAAAACTTCTGTATTTGGAACTGCTGGAAATTTAACATCAACATAAGCATTAGAAGCACCATCGTCTCGGACAGCTCCAGCCCCTATGATTAAATCTCCAATTTTTATTCCTTTTTGTAAGGCTCCACAAGAACCGATACGAATCATTGTTGTTATACCTATTTTTGACAATTCCTCTACTGCAATCGCCATTGAAGAACCACCTATTCCTGTTGACATTGCTAATACTTGGATGCCCTTATAAGTTCCTTTTAAACTTCTAAATTCACGATTATATGCTAACTCTTCAACATCCTCTAACTGTAATGCTATTTTATCCAGTCTAGCAGGATCTCCTGCCAATAAAGCGTACTTTATGCCTAAACTATCTAATTGTATATGTGGTTGTATCATAAATTACTCATCTCCAATTTTTAAGGCAGAAATAAAGGCAGTTTGAGGTATTTCTACTTTACCAAACTGACGCATACGCTTTTTACCTTCTTTCTGTTTTTCTAACAACTTACGTTTACGGGTTATATCACCACCATAACATTTAGCAGTAACATCCTTCCTATATGCAGAAATATCTTCTCTCGCAATAATTTTTCCACCAATAGCTGCCTGAATTGGAATCTTAAATTGATGACGAGGAATCAAATCTTTCAACCTTTCACAAATCTGGCGACCTCTGCACTCTGATTGAGATCTATGCGCCAAAAATGATAAAGCATCAACAACCTCCCCATTAACCATAATTGTAACTTTTACCAAATCACCTTCTTGATAATTTGATAACTCATAATCAAAACTTGCATAACCACTTGTAATTGACTTTAATCTATCATAAAAATCAAAGACTATTTCATTTAAAGGTAAGCTATAGACAACCATTGCTCTATTACCAACGTACGTTAAATCCTTTTGAATTCCACGTCGTTCTGTACATAATTGTAAAACTGCACCTAAATAATCATCTGGAACCATAATTGACGCTTTAACCCAAGGTTCTTCTATAGATTTAATCTTTGTCAATTCTGGAAAATCTGCTGGATTATGTAATTCCAAAGTCTCATCATTTGTCATGTGCATAATATAACTTACAGACGGAGCCGTTGTAATTAATTCCAAATTAAATTCACGTTCCAAACGCTCCTCAATAATCTCCATATGCAACAAACCTAAAAATCCACAACGGAACCCCTGTCCTAATGCTAAAGACTTTTCAGGCTGATAATCAAAACTAGCATCATTCAATTGAAGTTTCGCTAAAGCTTCTCTTAAATTGTCATAATAACTTGTATCCAATGGAAACATTGAACAAAAAACAACTGGAACACTTGGTTTAAACCCTGGCAAAGGTTCATCTGCAGGCTTTTTATCATCAGTAATTGTATCCCCTACTTTCGTATCTCCTACTGTTTTTATCCCTGCAGTAATAAAACCAAGTTCTCCTGCCTGCAAACAATCAACGTCTTTCATTTTAGGGGTAAAAATACCTATTTTTTCAACATCATGAGTTGTCCCATTTGCCATCATGCGTATTTTCATTCCTTTTTTCAACACGCCATCTTTTATACGGACTAAAATAACTACCCCTAAATAAGCATCATACCAAGAATCTACCAGCATTGCTTTTAATGGCTTATCTACATCTCCCATTGGAGATGGTAAATATTTTACAATGCTTTCCAAGACTTCATGAATACCTATACCCGTCTTAGCAGATGTTTCAACAGCATTTGAAGTATCAACCCCTATAACTTCTTCAATTTGTTCCTTTACTTTTTCTGGTTCTGCTGCAGGTAAATCTACCTTATTAATCACAGGAACAATTTCATGATTACAATCTAATGCTTTATAAACGTTTGCTAATGTTTGTGCTTCCACCCCCTGCGAAGCATCAACAACAAGTAAAGAACCTTCACATGCAGCCAAAGAACGGCTCACTTCATACGTAAAATCAACATGCCCCGGTGTATCAATCAAATTAAGCTGATATTGTTTTCCATCATCTGCCAAATAATTCAATCGAACTGTCTGAGCTTTTATCGTAATTCCACGTTCTCTTTCTAAATCCATAGAATCAAGAACTTGTTCATGCATTTCTCGTTCTGTCAAACCACCACATGTTTGAATTAATCGATCTGCCAATGTTGATTTTCCATGATCGATATGAGCAACAATTGAAAAATTACGGATATGAGATAAATCTGTCATAAAACACCTAAAAACAAATAATTCTACGAATTTTTATACTTAAAAAAACAAGATAAATCAATACATAGCCAGAGAATATCATGTCTCTTTAAAAAAATATAATGAAATTATTAAAAAAATATAATACAATATAGTTGTGTACAGTTATTTGATAGGAGCCAACAACATGGATTTATCTAGTGTAGCCCAACAAATGATGGCAATGCAACAAGCCCAATTAGCTCAGCAACTAGCATTGCAAGCAACAAAAGCAGGTTCAAAACAAGATCAAGCTATCGTTGATCTTATTTCTCAGAGCATAGTTCCCGCCGCAAAAGAAGGATGTGGCAAAATTGTAGATTGTTTTGCTTAAAAAAAATCCCTCAAGATAAAATTGAGGGATTTTTTTTAATTTGTTCATAAAAATCATTACCTTTATTATCTATAATAATGAATACAGGCATATCTTTTACCTTTATTTTGTAAACAGCTTCCATTCCTAAATCATCAAAATCAATACATTCACAGGAAACAATATGACTAGCCGCTTCTGCTGCAATTCCACCAGGAGTCCCTAAATAAAATCCCCCATATTTCAAACAGGAATCAAGAACTGATTTTGATCGATTTCCCTTGGCAATCATAATAAGAGAAGCCCCTAATCTTTGAAAAAGTTCAACATATGAATCCATTCGTCCTGCTGTTGTTGGACCTAAAGATCCTACAACTTCTCCTTTTGGAGTCTTTGCAGGTCCTGCATAATAAACAGGATATTGAAATAAATAATCAGGCAAAGACTTTCCTTCTGTTATCATTTCTCTAAATCGTGCATGTGCAATATCTCTTGCAACAATTAATGTCCCTGAAATTTTTAATTTATCTCCAACGTTGTATTTAGATAATAAAACACACTTTTTCTTCATATCAAAACAATCTAAATCTACCACATCAATTTGATCTGAATCTAAATTATCCTGTCCTAAAAATTGTTCAGGATCTGTCTCTAATTTTTCTATAAAAACACCTTCTTTATTTATTTTTGCTAAAATATTTCTATCTGCAACACAAGATACGCCTATACCAACGGGCAAAGATGCTCCATGTCTTGCTAATCTGATACACCGAACATCTAAACAAAAATGTTTTCCACCAAATTGAGCCCCTAATCCTATTTGATTAGCTCTTTCAAAAATTTGTTTTTCCAATTCTATATCACGGAAACCAATATCTGATTTTGGCATACAATCCATTGCTTTAGCAGAAGCCAATTTAACATACTTCAAATTTTGTTCTGCACTCAATCCACCCAAAACAACTGATAAATGATACGGTGGACAAGCTGAAACACCTAAATCTTTTATTT
Organism: Alphaproteobacteria bacterium; assembly: GCA_024413465.1. Classification (GTDB taxonomy): domain Bacteria; phylum Pseudomonadota; class Alphaproteobacteria; order CAAGCB01; family CAG-977; genus UBA2903. The sequence goes on along the minus strand of JAKSVU010000004.1, from coordinate 62,006 downwards.
TCTGTTGTAAAAAGTCTAATAATTTTTCTTTTTCCAATAAAGATCTATTTTCCTGGAACAAAAAAGTTTTATTTGCTGATCCTCCACCTTTGGCAATCATCAAAAATTGATATTCATCACCTTTAGAAACTTTTAAATCAATACAAGCCGGTAAATTATTTTTTGTATTGCTTTCTGAAAAAGATGTTATTGGCTTATTTTGCGAATATCTAAAATTATTTTCCAAATATGCTTTTTTTACACCATTGGATAAAAAAATATCTTCATCGCCATCCGTCAGAATTTTATTTCCCTTTTCTCCAAAAATGATTGCTGTTCCCGTATCTTGACAAATAGGGAAAACACCTTTTGAAGCTCGTACCGCATTTCTCAAAATAAGTTTACAGACAAACCTTTCATTTTCAGAAGAATGTGAATCATCTACGATTGCTTTTATTTGTTTTAAATGTTCTGTACGTAAAAAATGTCCTAATCTCTTAAAAGCTTGATATGACAATTCTTCAAAAACATTCGACGGAATAAAAAGGTAATCTCCTCTATTTTCTATAGATATTTCATCAATTTTATCAAACTCTGTCTTAATGGGATACATAAGAACAATACCTTTTTATAAATGTTCCATCTTTAATTGTTGTTTAATTTCATCTAAAGTAAGTCTTTGTTTTTTCAAATTTTTAATTTTTTCTATTTTTTTCAAAATATCTGATGAAAAAATCATATAATCTGAAGATGTTTTTTTAACAGGTTCAATTAATCCCATATTGGTCCAATATCTAATTGTTGAAACACGTTCTCCACATTCTTTAGCCAACTGACCTATTTTCAAAAAATATGGATCTGATGAAATAATATCTATGCTTTTTGTTGTTAATATCTTCAGGTAATAATCCATTGTTCTATTTACAACACGATGAATCATTTTATCATAATCTTCTCTATTTTGATCGAATATAGCCTTTTGAAGATTTGACCAATACTCCTTTACTTCTCTTCGTGAAAATAAAACAGGAGGATAATCATATTTCATTAAAACTAAATTCAAAATCATTCTAGCAACGTCACCATTTGATTCTGCAAAAGGTTGAATCATTTGAAATTTAAGATGCGCTTCTGCAGCCATTGAAACTGGATGCAACGTTCTTGCTGTATATAACCACATGCCAAAATCATCCATCAATTTATGTATACGGATATTATCCGGCAAGTCCTTATCAGAAAAAGGAAATTTTATTCTCTTGCCTCTATACATTCCTGCATTTCTATCATCTAACCCTTGGACCAAAACTCTGTGGATATTTTTAACATCATTTTCATCTGAAGGCCGATTTTTTTTCTGTGCTAATTCATAAACAAACTCCACAGCTTTTGCAATATTAATCGCTTGAATATGTTCTGTTAGAGTATGCTCTGGAACCACTTCATCCTTAAATAAGATACTTTCTATTTCTTTAGGGGTTAAACTACCGCCCTCAAAACAATTACCAGAACTAATTGTTTCAAGCAAAACAATCCGTTTTATTTTTTCTTTCAAATCATCTGGAAATGGACGATATTTATCTATTTCATTTTTCTTTGCAGTTAAATCTTCATACATTTTTTTTTACCTTATTCTGGCATACGTAAATCAAGTGGGACAAACTTTGTTTCAGTTTTTCCAATATATAATTGTCTTGGACGAGCTAAACGACGAATTCCTTGATTACCTTCCAACCAATGAGCAATCCAACCTGGCATTCTTCCAATAGCAAACATAACTGTATACATATTCAAAGGTATTTTCAAAGCTCTAAGTATAATTCCTGAATAAAAATCGACATTCGGATATAAATTTCTTTCCTTGAAATAGTCATCAGCCAAAGCATATTGCTCTAATTCCTGGGCTTTTTCGATTAAAGGATCGCTAACGTGTTCAGCATCTAACAAATTTAAAACTGCTTTCTTCAATACCTTAGCTCTAGGATCAAATGTCTTATAAACACGATGTCCAAATCCCATAAGACGAACTTCTTTCTTTTTTACCCTTTCAATAAACTGTGGAACCGTTTCTTTTTCTTGTACTAAACTTTGTAACATTTCAAAAACAGCTACGTTTGCACCCCCATGTAATCTTCCCCATAAAGCACAAATGCCACTTGCAACACTTGAAAATAAATTTGTTTCAGCAGAACCTACAATTCGAACTGTTGATGTCGAACAATTTTGTTCGTGATCTGCATGTAATAACAAAAACAAATTTAAAGCTTTTATTGCTTCTTCAGTTGGTTGATGCGGTTTATTTGGTAAAGAAAACATCATATGCAAAAAATTATCACAATAACTGCGTTGTGGATCTGGGTAAACATATGGTAAACCAACAGCTTTTCTATATGAAAAAGCTGCAATAGTTCTTACTTTTGAAATAATCGCAGCTATCGCATTTCTTAAAGCTTCTTCATTGGTTGTATCCATAATTTCAGGAGAATAACAAATCAAAGAATTAACTACTGCCGACAATATGGACATCGGTTGACCATTTGCAGGAAATGCATCAAAATGGTGCAACAACCCTTCATGAAGTAACTCATTGTTTGTCAATCTTTGAGAAAATTGTTTCATTTCTGATAATGTTGGTTGCCGCCCATAAATCAACATCCAAGCTGTTTCAACAAACGTCATATTTTCAGCTACAATTTCTATTGGCAATCCTCTGTAGCGTAAAATACCTTTTTCGCCATTTACATAAGTGATTCCACTTTCACAAGATGCCGTATTCCCAAAACCAGGATCTAAAGTCGTCAATCCTGTTTTAGCACGCAACTCACGAATATCTATACATTCCTCTCCAGTTGAGGCCCTCATAACAGGAAATTCAAAAATTTTTCCTTGATATTCTAACTTTACCTGTTCTGTCATCTTATTTCTCTCATTTCATTCTTAAATTTTTCTTTTAATCCCTTAGCTTGTTCATCTTCAGATAAAAGTTCATGCATCCGAATTCTGACAGCTTTTAAATATGATAACGTATCTACTCCTGTTTTATTTTTTACCTTTAATTTATCAACCAAATCAGGTGTAGAAAAACCTTGTTTCAAAACATCAATATATGCTTGATGTAGAACATCAGCATATTTTTTTAATTTTTCATCTTCATCATTTTCTATTTTAGATGCACTAGCAAAACCTATAGCAAGCCCTTCGATAATAGGAACCGGATTATATTTCAAATATCCATCCTTATGAAATTTTTCGACTAAATCTGGAGCCGTTCCAGCTCCTCCCATTTCAGGCCAAATTCTTCCATCAGATAACAAAATAACTGAATTAATCGAAGCTATACTTGCTCCAAGATCCATTGCATCTGAAACAATATCTCCCCACAAATTATCATAAGCATAACAAACTTTTCCTTTTTCAGGATGAGTAAACATACAAACTGCAGCATCTGCAGGAGTTCTGATTGAAAAATCTATTCCTTCAACTTTTTTCATATGGTAGGCTTTTTCTCGAACTGCATGAATTACTGGTAAATCATACGAATCTTTTTCATCAAAAGCAAAAATCATCTGATTATAATTTTTTTGTTCAGACTGAGTAAAAACTTGATCTACGTATTTTTCCGCATCTTTGTAATCGTAATGCATTTCCTCAAACATATCCCCTTGAATAACAGGAATTCTGTATTCTTTTTCACCTACATATACTTGATAAAATCCATCTTCCTGAACAGTTTGATTTAAACCACCATACTCACTTTTACCTGCAGAAAAACGACAAACTGAAAATTCTTCTTTTGGTTTTTTCAATCCTTTCGAATAAACAGCTTCAATTACAGATGAAATTTTAGGTCCATAAGAAGGATCCGGAACTAAAACAACAATATCTTCTTTTTTAGGATGAGCCAACACACGTGCAAAAGCTGCATCAACAATATCACCCTGATTACCCTCTAATCGTTTTAATCCCATTTTTTCTCGAATATCATTATATATTTTCTTTTTTTCACCATCTAAATTAGGACGGACTGTATACTTTGACATAAAGACTATTTCTTTATTTTCAGAAATTGCACTTTCACATAAGTTTTCTACTTCTGCCTTATGAGTTACCTTAAAATAGACTGGAGATCCTTTTGTTAAATGTTCAGTTTCTCTCACAATTCTATGATTAAATTCAACACGAACATCACTATCTGTATCAAGTATAATACATTGGCCTTCCTTGTATCGTCCTCCATCAAGAAAAAATGTTTTGACTTTTCCTGCGTTTGAATAATCTGGAATAACCACTTCTATTAAATCCGAAATACCTGGATTTTGATATCTTTCTAAATTTCCTTTAACTAACCAGTGCCCCCGCATATAACCATTAGGCGTTCCTGTTGCTAATTTACTTAACTCCTCAGGTTTTCTTTTATCATTTAATGAATCTAAAACCTGTTGCGTCTGTTCTCTTGTAGGTGTAATTCCTGGCCCCTTAACTAAAATAGCTTTTTTATCGCTTCCTGCAACTTCTACAGTATCCTTAATCACTTCACCATTTGTGGCAATGCGACCTCTCAAACTCCAATCATGCTCTCTTAATCTATTATCTCCAATCCAATTTGTAAAAGGAGTAATTAATTCCTGTTTTACATAAGAATAAGCGATTCCTGCTGCCTCTTCAGGCAATGCAACATCAACAATTGATTTAGACATTTGATATTTCCTTAAAATATTCTTCTACTGTTGGAAATCTTCCTAATTTTACACTTATAGCTTCGAGCTCCGCTGAAACAAGAAATACAGATGCTTCATCTCCCATTCTAGCTTTAAAATTTCGCGTAGATGTTGTTAAAACATTTTTCTTTCCTTTTACTCGCTCTTGGTTTCCCATACACAAAGAGCACCCGGATATTTCAATACGAACGCCTGCTTTTTCAAGAATTTTCAATTCATTTTTTAAATTCTCTCTAACAATTTTTGTTGTTGTCGCTGCCCAGACTTCAGTTTTTAATTTATCTTGTCCTATAATTTTTGCAAAATTTACAAAATCTTCTTTTCCTGACATACAAGATCCAATAAATCCAAAATCAACTAAAGTTCCAGACAAATTCGATAAGGATTTTACATTATCTGGAGTATGTGGACAAGCAATGAAGGGTTCTTTTATTTCTGATAAATCAATTTCTAATTCAACTTCATAAATCGCATTTTTATCTGCCTTCATTTTTACAGGATTTTTAACAAACTCTTCAAGTTGCTTTAATCTTGAAATCAAAACTCCATTATTATCATACCCTTCTTCAATTAATCTTTGAACAACAGGTATTGAACTTTGTTTTACGTAATTTGCAACATATTCTTCATCCATTTCAAAATACGCCGCAGCTGCACTTCTTTCTGCAGATGAATTAGTTAATTTAAAAACATCAATCATATTAAATGGCTGACCAATTCTTCTAAATTCAATCAAAGAACCTTCAAAAATATTCCTTCCATAAATTTTTAAAGCTTTATATGGAATATAATTTACTAAATCTCGAACCGTAATTCCTTGACAAAATTCTCCCTTTATTTTTACCAACACACTTTTTGGAACACAAATTTCAGTCACTCCTGTAGTTGCTGCTTCTGCTATACCACCAGATCCCAATGGAAAACTTAATGCTGTAGGAACTCTTGTGTGGGAATCTCCTCCAACAACAATTGTATCAGGTAGCACCATTTCATTTAACCATGAATGAATAATTCCATCTCCCATATCGAGGGCAATTCCCCCCATATTTTTTATAAAACCAGCCAATTTAGAATTATTCTTTATAACGCTATCTGTTCTAAAACCCATTGCTGCATTATGACATTGTGATTGTAAAAATAGTGGAACTGCAAAATCTGTTGCTGCTAACGTCCCCTCTATTTCTTGAACAGTCATTGGTCCTGTTGTATCTTGAGAAGCAACTGTATCAACTTTTGCATATACAATCTGTCCAGGTTTAACGGAAGAAACATTGGCTGCTTTTGCAATAACCTTTTGACCAGCAGTCATCGGACAAGTCTCATTCAGTTGTTGAGCGACCTGATAAGGAAGAGATGTTTTTACACCTAATACTTTTCTCGCTTTATCTGTCAACAATTTTCCCATTCTGTAAACAGTACCACCACCGGCTCTAATCATTTCAAAATCAACAGATTTTAAATTGTTAAAATGTTCTATAACTTTCTCTTCGTTATCTAAAATACAGCAAGACTTCCAATTTATCTTAACAATATCCCCCGTTTTAAATAAATTGGTATTTACACGAAGAATAATACTTCCCATATCTGAAGCTGTTTTTCCAAAGATAGGTCCTAAAACTGATCCTGCAAAAATAATAGCCCTAGTCTTTTTATTAGGTAAAAACTGAGTATCTTCATTTTCAATACCAACATTCCATTCAACATTATTCATTCCAGATTTACGAGAAGAACTTGTTCCAATTTTGTCGGCAACAAAAGCAACTTGAATATTTGGATTTTCTTTTTTTATTCTATCCAATTCATCAAGTAAGTCTTTATTCATAAAATAATGTTTTCCATGGAAAGGAATATCTGTTCTTGTATGCCCACCTTTTGAATGAGATAAAAAATCTGTTGAGGCTTCAATTTCATCTGGAACCTTAAAAATAATAACTTTTGTTTCTTCTGGTAAATTTGGTCTCTTTGAATACCAACTTCCTAAAGCCCACAAATTTAGTAAATTTTTAGCATGTAAATTTCCACTTTTATATAAATCAAGTACTCGATCAAAATTTTGATGAATTAAAACTAAATTAGATAATTTCTGAACAACATTTTCTGCAATGTCTTCAACCTCTAATAAATCAACCAAACAAGGAATATTATATCCCCCTTTCATATAGCTTAGATGATTAACAGCATCCATTCTTGAAAAATTTTTAAAAACCTTTTCACCCAAAGCTATTTTTTTTAGGAAGTTAGCTTTTACTTTAGCAGAACCACAAGTTCCCCCTTCCACTTGATTTAAAAGGAGCTTAAAAAAATCTTCTTTTTCATTTTGACAAATCAATTCAACAACAGCCTTTGTCTGTTCTTCATTTAAAGGCTTCATAGGGAGATTTTCCTCGAAACGAGACAAAATTCCATCTTCAATGTGCAATGGATTCTCTTGTCTTTTTTTCTTATAATCGTCAAAATAAAGTTGGATAATATCATTGGCTGTCATATTCATAACCTCTTTTTAAGGAGAAATTGCTCCATAAATTCCATCAAACTTTCTTATAAAAAATTGTCCATCGCGTTCGACTAAGGTAATTTTTGCTTTTCCACTGAAATTATCTGTACCAAATCGAACGGTTCTAGATGTTCTTTGAAAAAAAACATTTATAGTGTAGGTATTCAATATTTTATCATACTTAACACTTTCTATACTTACTGAGTAATCAACTGAAATAAAAGCATTGAAATCATTTTCTATCGCCAGTTTTAAATCACTTGCATCCGGATAATCTTCATCTATTTTTGCAACAATTCCTTGAAGATCTCTTTTCCGATACTGTTGATTAAATTCATCTAAAAAATTTTCAACTCGTTGTTCTACGGTAAATTCTTTAAATGAAGTACAAGCTGTTAAGAAAAAAAATAAAAATATTATAAATTTTTTCATATTACTTATCAAATTCCGAAAGCATTGTTAAAACACGAGCCATCAAAACTCTTCTTTTACTTTCTACAAAAGAACGACTTTTCTTGTTATTATCGTAAGTAAATCTTAATCGAACATAACTAAATAATTCTGGAACAGAAGCTAACATCACATATGTTTTTTTATCATCTCCATCTTTTTCATAGACAGCAGAAGTCTCTAACAGTTTATATATCTTTTTTTTCCATTTAATTTCCGTTTTTTCTACTTTACCTAATTTAACGTTTTCACCAATTCCTGTTGATTGATACATTTGTATTTCTGACAAATGTTTACTCATTAATTCCTCTAAATTAGGTGATATTTCATATGAAAAACCATATTCAAGATTATTATAAACAAAAACCGTTAATAGCGTAGAATGATCTTCTGTTTCATAACTTTTTATGAAACCTGCCCCCTTTTGATTTTGTTCACGATTTGCAATTTCCCCTTGAGCAAAAAAAACATCTTTTTCACTAATATCTTTCAAAGAATCTGGCAATTTTAAAACTGCTTGTTCTTCATACTCAACAATTTGATTCTGAATTTTATCACCCAAGGTTAGATACCCTTCTGATAAATCACCATTTTCTGACTGATTCAAAGCACAAGCAGACAGAAAAAAAACAAACAATAAGAAAAACTTTTTCATTGATTAAAATCCTATCCTAATTTTTTTTGCATCTTATAGTGAAACAGGCATTCGTGCAACTGTTAATTCAGGAAAACTATAAAGATTAAAGTTTGCGAATAAACTTTTAGGGATAATAATCATTTGTCCTTTTTTCCCTGGTGATAATGTATCAATATTTTTGTGTGAAAAACCATCCATAAATTCTGTTAATGTAATGATTTTTTCCTCAAATGAATCTGGAACCAAAAAATGAAGTTTTGTTCCCTTCTCTATTTTTTGATATATTTCGAATAAACATCCTTCCTCAGTCCATTTTCTGATAACACCTGCATTTCTCCAATTACTATTACTTTGCACGCTTTCATAGTTTTGAGCTTCGGGACCTGGAACTCCATCAAAAAATCCGTACGTATATCCTCTATTTTGCAATGTATCTAATTCTTTTTGATATTTTGAATAATCCCAATTATTTGGATTTTCAAACCAATCATCAATTGCTTTTCTGTAAGCCCTTGCAGTTTGAGCAACATAATATGGAGTTTTATTTCGACCCTCGATTTTTAACAAATCAATTCCTGCTGATAATATTTCATTTAATTTAGGCATCAAACATAAATCACGAGAATTCATAATATATGTTCCTCGACTATCCTCTTCTATTGGTAAAAATGTATTTGGTCGTTCTTTTTCCTCCATATAGAGTTTATATTCCCATCTACAAGCATGAGCACATTTCCCTCGATTTGCACTACGCCCCGTCATAAATGCAGACAACAAACATCTACCAGAAAAGCTCATACACATTGCCCCATGAACAAACATTTCAATTTTCATATCTGGACATTTTTCTTTTATTTCTGCAATTTCTTTAAATGAAGTCTCTCTACTTAACACACAAACTTTAGCTCCTAAATCCTGCCAAAATTTAACAGTTAGCCAAGACCCTACATTCGCTTGAGTGGAAACATGCAAGGGGATATGTGGAACTTTTTCCTTCATCACCATAAAAACACCTGGATCAGAAATAATTAACCCATCTGGATTTAGTCTTGAAATTAATTTTGCAAAATCATCTAACTTTTCAACATCATCATTTTTTGAAAAAAGATTCAATGTTAGGTAAATTTTTTTACCTATCTTATGAACATCTTCAATTGCCTGAGATAAAGTTCCTTCATCAAAAGCAGATTGAGCTCTTAATGACAAAGAAGGGACACCTGCATACACAGCATCAGCACCATATAAAAAAGCTGTTTTTAAAGCATCTGGTGTTCCAGCTGGTAGTAATAATTCTGGCTTTTTCATTTTATTCATATTCCCACAAAAACTTTTTAATCAATGTAATAAACGATTGTCGATACAACTCGTACTGTTTTCTCAATTTGTTCTGATTCATTTATGTTTGGAGTTTGATCTCGTGGCAAAATTGAAAAAACACCCTGGTTTGCTGATTTAATTTTTCCAACCTTACTATTTGAACTTTTTGCAAATTCATCTGCTGCTTGTTTTGCATTTTTAGTAGCTTCTTCAAGCATTTTAGGTTTTATATCATTTAATCCTGTAAACAAATAAGAAACAGGTGCTACGTAATCTTGAAAATCAAAAATAACACCTTTTGCTACTAACGAACCTATTTCATTCAAAGATGTCTCTGTTTCTCTAACTTTTGAAGTTCTAACTGTAATCGTTTGATCCAAGATATATCGAGAATTTTCAGCATGATCATCTCGATATGCATTCGTCATCAAGTCATTTGAATTTAAACGACCTAAAATAATTTCATCTGGACTAAAACCTTTTGAAATCAAAAAATTATTAATCTCATCAGCGTCTTTTCCCATCTTATTATTTAAGATTTTTAAATCATTTCCCGTTGTCTTAAATTTTATTTTCCAAATAGCTAAATTTGCCTCTACGTTCATTTCCGCTAATCCCTTTACGGAAACTGTTCTGTTATGCTGAATTGTTTTGTAATAAAAATAACCTGGGAAAAAACCTCCCAAAACTAAACCGATTGAAAGGACTAAAAAACTAAAAAAAGTCTTCATATTAAACTCCTAAAAAATATAAATTTGTGATAATTATATCCAATCTGAAAAAAATAGTCACTGAAAAGTCTGTTTTTATTTCATTTATTCAAAATTTGATTATCATCTTAACAGTAAGAAGCTTTGTTTATGAAAAAAAATAAAAATGATTATTTCTAAAAATATTTTAAAAAAATTCATAAAATATCTTGTTGCAATCATCACAGCTTTTTGTTGTACAGAATATTATAATCATTATAACTATCAGATTATTGATGGAGATACTATTTCATTTGGAGAACATAAAATTCGCTTTCAAGGTGTAGATGCCCCGGAATCTAAACAAATTTGTAAATGTTCTGGGAAAAATACTCATTGTGGACAAATTGCTACTGAAAAACTAAAAAAATTTGTGGGGAAAAATAAATTAAATTGTAAATCAGAAAGTCGCGACCGTTATGGAAGATCCATTGGAGAATGTTTTATAGAAAAAGATGGTAAAAATATAAGTTTAAATCAATGGATGGTCTACAATGGATATGCTGTAGCATATAAGCAATATTCTCAAAAATTTATTCCTGATGAGTTAGATGCAAAAGAAAATCATAGAGGATTTTGGGCGTGTGAATATTTTCAACCTCCAGAAGATTTTCGACACAAAAAACGTAATAAAAAAAATAAAACTAAAAAGAGGAAAAAATTTTAGCTGTTTTGATTTTCAAAGGCTTCCAATGTATTTTCTAGTAACATTGCTATTGTCATCGGCCCAACACCTTTTGGAACAGGAGTGATTGCTGCACAAGAAACATTATTAAAATCAACATCTCCACATAATTTTCCAGTATCAAGTCTATTGATTCCAACATCAATAACAATTGCACTAGATTTTATCCAATTCCCCTGAACAAAATTCGGTTTTCCAACGGCAACAACAACAATATCTGCTTGTTGACAAAGTTCTGGTAAATTTTTTGTTTTTGAATGAGTCATCATTACAGTACAATTTTCTTGCAATAAAAGTTGAGCCATTGGTTTCCCAACAATTGTAGACCTTCCAATAACAATTGCATTTAATCCAGTTAAATCACTTTGAACACTTTTAATTAATTTTAAACATCCTTTTGGAGTGCAAGCTACTAGCCCTTTTATTCCTGCAACTAATTTACCTAAATTCATCGGATGGAAACCATCAACATCTTTTTCTGGTGAAATAGCTAATATAACTTTTTTTTCATCAATTTCTTTTGGCAAAGGTAATTGAACCAAGATTCCATGCACATTTTTATCTTGATTAAGAATTTCAATCAAATTCAGTAAATCTTGCTCTTTTGTTGTTTTTTCTAATCGAAAGATTTTGGAAATTATTCCGACTTCTGTCGCAGCTTTTTCTTTGTTAGCAACATAAATTTGACTTGCAGGATCATCTCCAACTAAAATAACTGCCAAACACGGTTTTATTTCCATTTTATCTATTTTTTCTTTTAATTTAGCTCGACAATCCTTCGCAATTTCTAAACCATTTATTATCAATTTTCTTCTCCTTGTAAAGCCGAAATAATTTGTTCAATATTTCCCTCAATAAAAAAAATCTTATTTCGATCTGTTTCACCAATAATCAAATGAATCAAACTTTTTGCTATTTTTACTTTTTTTGAAATTAATTTTATGACAGCTTCATTTGCCTTTCCATCTATTGGAGGAGCTGTCACTGCAATTTTTAAACGTTCTTCTCCATTAGGTTCAACATATATACCCTCAAATCCCTCTCTTTTTGCTTTTGGAGATAAGCGAACAAATAATTTTACACCACCCGGTACGATATCAACGTATTTACAAGAAGTTTGCAAATTCATACAACACCCGCAATAAAAAATTTCCAACGAAAGACAATGCTAAAAATCCCAAAATTGGCGAAAAATCAAGTCCATTGATAGGAGGTAAAAATCTACGAAACCAGCTAAAATACTTATTTGTTAATACATGTAGCACCTTAGAAATTTGATATACCAATCTGTTTGAGAAATTGAGAATATTAAAAGCTTCTAACCAACTAAAAATAATGGAAGCTATTAATATTTTATCATAAAGAACTATTGCAATAGATAATACGTTTGCAAACGATAAAATTAGCTGTTTCAAAATCATACTTTTACTTCATCCACAAAATTAGATAATTTACAAAATTGATCTATAGTTAATTCCTCTGCACGAGAAGTTATATCTATACCTGCTTTTTCACATAATAACTCTATATTTGGAATAGACTTTAATGAAGATCGAATCATTTTTCGACGCTGATTGAAAGCAAGTGAAGTTAAACTTTCTAACGTTTTTTTATTAGCCGGAAATAAAGGCTGTTTTCTCGGTTTTAAAAATACAATTGCAGACGTAACCTTCGGTGGAGGTGTAAAACACCCAGGTGGAACAATAAATGCTATTTCAACTTCACATAACCATTGTGTTATGATAGATAATCTGCCATAATTAGACGTTTTAGGTACAGCTACCAATCGTTCCGCAACTTCTTTTTGAAACATTAATGTAAAGCTTGAAAATAAATTTATTTGATTAAGCCAACCTAGTAACAAAGCTGTTCCAACATTGTATGGCAAATTCGAAATAACAGCTCTTTTTCCCTTTGTCAATTCTGCATAATCAATCTTTAAAGCATCCTTATTGATTAAAAAAAAACGATCTTCACACTGTTGTTTTATTTCTTGTAAATAAAACTGACATCTTTCATCTTTTTCTATCGCTATTAATTTATTAGCTCCTAAATTTAATATAGATCGCGTCAAGCCACCTGGACCTGGACCAACTTCAATAATAGTTCCTCGACTAAATGTTTCTTCATCTTTCTGCTTTGATACATTAACAATTTTATTTAATAAACTTTCATCAAGTATAAAATTTTGCCCTAGCGACTTTTTAGCTGTTAATTCTCGAACAATATCTCTTAATGGCGTTAAATTCATTTATTAGTAAACCTCAATATTTGCGATTCGACGAAGTTGAACAAAATAACGGTTAGCTTCTCTTTCTAAATAATCATTTTCCAATTGTTCTTTTATTTGCTCTCTTGAAGGTAATGGAACCATTTTTTTCTTCTGGCAGACCATTAAATACAGGCTTCCATGAGGAACCGATATAGGATTTGATACATTTAAAAGATCTAATCTTTCTATTATCCTAGCATAATCACTTGGTAAATTATTTAAAGGAACCATTCCTCTTCGATAACCATATTCTTTTGCCATATCTGAAAAACGTTCACATGAACCTTTGACTAATTTGAAATTTTTCTCAACATCTAACTTTTTTTCATTAGGAATAATCATTTGAGCTAAATCAAAGACCTCTTGTTCTTCCAAGGATATCGGATTTTTTTTATTTATAAGAACAACTAAATGATATGCTTTTTTTGTTTTAATTGGCTTTGATAATTGTCCTGGCTGTAAATGTTCTAATACTTCAAAAATTTCTTTATTAATTTGTTTATCAGTTACCCATCCCACATAGCCGTCATTTGGCATTTTTTGACTTTTAGCCACAGCTTCAAAGGTTTCTCCATCACGCATACGCATAATTAACTTAACAGCTTTCGCATAAACTTTATCAGCACTGTTTGAATCTTTAAATGGCAAAACAATTTCCCCAATTTCAAATTGAAATAATTTTGCTTGATCTTTTAATTCATCTAGTTTTAAATCAATAGCTTCTTCAGTTGGAAGAGCCTTAAATCCAAATTTTTTACGAATAGAACGTGCATACCCCATGTCACAACGAATTTGATCCTCTATTAATGACATAGGTAAATTTTTTTCACTCATTTTTCGTCTCAATTCATTTGGATCTAATTTATTTTGACGAATAACATCATTAACTGCTTTATTTACGTCTTCTTCAGAAACAATAATATCGTTTTGTACCATTTCCTGAAACTTAAGCTTTTCATCAATCATTTGATCTAAAACTTTTTTTTGTACCTGAACTTGATCTATTTGTAAATGATTTGTCAATTCCAATAACTTTAATCTTTGTTCAAAATCGAAATCAGAAATAATATCGTCATTGACTCTTGCTTTTATTGCATCTTTTGCAGAAACAGGAGAGATAATCATCGATAATAAAAGAACAAATACAATTTTCTTCATATTTTATAGTCTCCTAAAAAGCAATTCTTCCAAATGGTTTTATTTCTACAAAAACAACATATGAGGTCGAACTTAAATTTTCTAATTGATGGGCATTTAAATCATCAATATTTTTCCCATTCTTATTTAACTTATAATTCGCTACAGAGTAATCTTTTGTAAAACTAAATTCCAATGCAAAGCATTCATTTTCATACCTTGCAGAAATTTTTGTGGAAGTTGCATTCTTCCCTTTTGATTTTAAATCAAGAGTTTGAGCAAAATTTAAACTCCAATTCTGTGTCAATTTAGAAGTTAATGCATATTCAAAAGATTCTCTAATTCCCCTATCCACTTCTTTCATTCTGTCTTTTGTATACAAATATGATACATTCAATCTTAACGGATCATTTCCTAGTCCTAATGTCACATCACTTCTATTAAATCTATAATTTGATTTATCAACTCTAAAGGCATATGCCAAAGAAATAAATCTTCCATCATTTACTTGAAACCGACCAACAACATCAGAATCCTTTTCGTAAATTCCTGAAAAAAGATCCACTTCATTTCTATCTGAATATTTATGACTTTGGCCAACTAAAAAGGAAATTGATCTACCTACATTATCGTATGCCGACCATTTTAAACCATAATTCAACCTTGAACCAGCCTCAATTCTATCATAACCTGTATATCGTGTTTCCGAAAACAAATCTATATCTGAAAAATCTAAATTATTACTATCTTCATTGGGAATATTTTTTGACTGAATATGATTGGGTGCAGCAACAACCATTACGATTGGTTCAACTACTTGATTAAAATTTTCTCCAATATTTACAAATGGATAAGAAATTTTTAATGAAGTTTGAGCCATCGCAGACGTTGGTTGACCAGAAAATACACTTCCATCCTCTTTGACATAATTGTGAACATCATATTGACTCCCAACTAATGATACAGCCCCTTCATAAACTAATCCCCAATGCGTAATTCCAGGAAGATGGTATGCAATATTAATAGATCCACGGTTAGTATTAACGTGATTATCTCTATACAAGGAAACTGTAGAAGCACCTAGCGTAAAATAACTATTATTATCAAATGGTGAAATATACTGAACAAATTCACTTCTTGGTAAAACTTTTGGCATCGTATCAGAATCAACATTGGTTCTTAAGTTTCTATATTTTATAGCCTTTAAGTCAAAATAAGTATCTGTAGTCAAAGCTTGTAAATCAACTGTTGACGTATACCAAGGTTCACTTGTTGATTTAATATCATAAACACCATTGTAATAACTTGAAGAAACTTCCTCTAAATCGACCTTAAATCGCCATATATCGTTAATTCTCCAATCAAAATTTAAATCTAAAGATCCTCTATGATCAATAAATGATCCTTTTGCAAATAAATCTGCATCTTTGAATTTTTGACGATATTCTAAAAGAGATAATATACCATCATTTGATATCCATGGAGTATAAATAAAATCAGCATCCATTGATGGAACCAACTCTTTAATATCAACGTAGAATGGTAATAATACCCCATGTTTCATTCTATCATTTGATTTATATCCAGGAATTAAAAAACCTGTTCTTCTTTTTACACTAGGATCTGGATATTTTAACCAAGGCATCCACAAAATGGGAACATCTTTTGCATAAAAGAAAATATTTTCAGCATACATATCATGTTCATTTGAGTAATGTGTTATTTTTTTAGCCCGAATTTCCCAAAAACGTTCTGCTTTTTCATCCAATTCCTTATTAGTATACTGACTCTCATCCTCTATCGGTAAACCATTTATACAATAATCACATGTTGAATACCGCGTATCATCCAATTGAGTAAAATCACCATGAACCTCATCGATTTTTGTTAAACGTTGTCCTCTTTTAGCTGTTGCTATTGAATGATCAGATAAAACATAACGAACTTCTCCAACAACGTCATTATTGAAATTATCTGTTGAATCTACTTCATCTGCATGCAATACACCACCATCTGGCGTTGTTATTTGAACATTACCAATAGCTTTTAAGTGTTGATCTTTTACGCTATAGTGGACATTATCCGCTTTAAAAAATGAATCTCCTTGAACAAATGAAACATTTCCATGTGCATACATTGCTTGTTCTTGTTGATGAAATTCCAAATCGTCTGCTGAAAAATCAACAGGTGTATTTTCATCGATATCGGCAGCATATACAATCGATGAACACAAGCTAAAACAAAAAAAAGAAATCCACTTATTCATCATCTTTCTATTTTTTTCTAAATCTAATAGAGTGGAAAAATAATTTTATTTTTTCGTATATATCACTACAAATTTTTTCAATTTGAACAAAATATTTTTCATAAAAGGCTTCCCATTTCGTCGTATCAAATGTTCCAGCATGTTTAAGAATATACGGACATACGCATATTACCATTATTGGAGGGAAAAACATCAATGGCAAAACAAATAACTTCTGCATTGCTAAATTTTCAATTCCCAACCCCATAATTTGAACAAAAGCCATAGCAATAACGGTATAAACAAGTCTTTTTCCATGTCCTTGCCTATTAAAATTACCTGTTAATAACCCCGTAACAGCAATCAACATAAAGGCCAAATTATAAAAAGGTTGCGTTAAACGACGAATACCTTCTATTCTGAATTGATGATACGTTTTTTTATCGCGAAAATCTTCCTTTGGTGTAAAAAATAATTCACTCAAACTTCGCTCTGCTGGTTTTGCACGTCGCCAGTTTTTTTCCTTTGGAGACAAAAAATTCATATTATACGAATCAAAATATAAAATGGAAAAACGACCTGACTTATCAACTTCTTGACGAGATCCCTTTTCCATAGAAATAAACGGCACTGCATTTTTATAAACGATTGACCCTTTTTGAGCAGTAATAATGACATCCGAATCAGTTTGTTCTTTTTTATTACGTATAATTATTCCTTCTAAATCACCATTATCATGCTTAGTTCTTACATAGATTGTCACACCATGACCAACATCATTAAATTCACCTGGTTGTAGTAAAAGATGCGAAACATCATGCTGAATTTTCCAACTTAATTCCTTAAAACGCGTAACAGATCTTGGAACAACATCTAATGAAATGTAAAAACCCACCAACATTGCACAAATACCGATCATAAAAACGGGGCGAGCTAATTGCATTGGACTTTGACCAGCAGCTCTTAATATTGTTAATTCACGATCAGCAATCAAACGATTATACGTAAATAATGTCACCGAAAACAAAGCAATTGGAGAAATAACTGCTAAATAATTGGGAACTAGCATCAACGTTAATTGTATAAACAACATAATTGACACTTTAGAATTCATCAAAATTTCAAACAAACGCAAAGACTGCGATAACCACACAATCATCAACAATCCTGTAGTAATCAACACAAATCCAAACAACATTTGTTTGAGCATATACTTTGTAATAATATTCATGGGAAGGCATTATACAGATTAAAAATAATTAAGTCTTTACTTTTTTAATAAATCTGAAAAAAATTTTTCATTTCCCAAAGGGTGAGCCTTTTGAACTGTCTTTTTTAATCTTTCTGCACGTATATGTGTATAAATTTGTGTTGTCGATATATCCTTATGTCCCAGCATTTGTTGAACAGATCTTAAATCTGCATCGTGATCAACTAAATGTGAAGCAAAAGAGTGCCTAATAACGTGTGGAGAAACTCTATCTCTATCGATTCCCGCAATATCCGCCAGTTCTTTTATCAAATTATAAAATGAAAACCTACTCAAATGACCACTTTCATTTTCTTGAGGAAATAGCCATTTTGAATTTCGTCCCTTTGGTAACGACAATTCTCTCCAAGGCAACCAATTTTGTAATGCTTTTTTAGCAACATTAGTTAAGGGAACCATCCTATCTTTATTTCCCTTTCCTCGAATCAATAATGTATTTTCTTTTAAATTTGCCACCGTAAAGGGTAAACTAACTAATTCTGAAACTCTCATTCCTGAAGCATAAAGTAATTCCATCAACACTTTCATTTTTTGCTTTTTTATATCTGGGAAATGTTCCGTTGCTTCTATCAAAGCAAAAACTTCATCTTCTGATAAATACTTGGGAAGAGAATGTCTTTTTTTTGGAGAATCTAGCAAATCCGTAGGATTATCTTTTCTTATATTTTCTGTATAAAGAAACTTATAAAATTCTCTGATAGCTGACAATCTTCGCATCTGAGTGCAAATTGAAAAATTTTTTTTAACAAGCCATTCTGTAAAAGATCGAATATCCCTTATATCTGCATTTCGAAATGTTCTTTTACGCGTATCTAAAAACTTTTCAAAAACAACTAAATCTCTGTTATATGCAACTACCGTATTTTGTGCAACACCACGTTCAGCTTGCATCATTTCTAAAAAAGATTGGATATATTCCGACATCTATTTTTTTATTTTTTGTAATTGTTCGTAAGTTAAATGAACTTCAACATCTTCAGCTTCTGGTGTAAAATCATAAAAGGAAACAAAAGAAACCAGTCCAACTACGGCTATAAATATTAAATGAAACAACCAATTTACTTTTTTTCGACGCATTTTTTTTATTCCTGTATAAAAAAACTATTCTTGAATAGTTTCATTTATGTCATAATCAAGTTAAAATAAAGTTAGGAAAGAGATGTTTCAATGTATAAATCTAAAAAAATATATTTTCCATATCCTTTAACTAAAACATTATTGCTTGTAGGCATGCCTGGTGCGGGAAAGACAAGTCTTGGAAAGCGATTAGCAAACATTTTTAACATTCCATTCACAGATAGCGACACTGAAATAGAAATTGCTGCAGGTGGTTCCTGTGGTGATATTTTTAAATTATTTGGAGAAGAAGAATTTCGTCGAGGTGAAGAAAAAATTATGGCACGACTTTTAAATGGACCTATCTGTGTATTATCTTCGGGAGGAGGTTCATTTTTATCTGAAAATACTAGAAAACTTGCGAAAGAAAAAGCTGTTTCCATTTTTGTAGATGCTTCGATTAATACAATTATTCGGAATACTTCTGGCAGAACTCATCGTCCGATGCTAAATACGGATCGTCCTGACTTAGTGATAAAAGATTTGATGGGAAAAAGAAGACCCTTTTACGAACAAGCTGACATTACCATACCTTATGATAATGAAGCCATGGGACAAGTTTTGCGTCGTATTGTTTCAAGGATAAATGAGTATGCAAGAAATTGAATCAATCTACGTCAAATTAAAATATAATGAATATCCAATATTTATTGGGTATGACATTTTAAAAGATATAAATAAGATTTTATCTCCATATATCAAAGGGAAAACTTACATTATTTCTGATGAAAATGTTGCTCCCTTATACCTAGAATCGATAAAAGAACACCTTAATGCTTATTCCATCATCCTTCCTGCTGGAGAAAAAACAAAATCATTCAAATACGCTGAATATGTTCTTGAAAAAATACTTTCAACTGGATGTGATAGGTCTACGACTCTAATATCACTTGGTGGTGGAGTAATTGGTGACTTAACAGGCTTTTGTGCCTCCATTTTAGAACGCGGCGTTAATTTTATACAAGTACCAACAACACTTTTATCTCAAACTGATAGTTCTGTTGGTGGGAAAACTGCAATAAATACTGCTTTTGGAAAAAATCTTATTGGAACTTTTTACCAACCGAAAGCTGTTGTTATTGATTCAAAGACTCTTTTTTCTCTACCAAAAGAACAAATTTTAGCGGGTTATGGAGAGATTGTTAAATATGGCTTTATCCTTGATAATAATTTCTGGGAATACTTAAAATTAAATGGGAAGGATGTCATTGCATTAAAAAAAGATACACTTTTATACGTGATTAAAAGATGTTGTCAAATTAAAGCAATGGTTGTTGAAGAAGATGAACGAGAATTAACTGGGAAACGAGCTTTACTTAATTTTGGACATACGTTTGCCCATGCCTTTGAAACAGAATCTAATTTTACACTTTTGCATGGAACCGCAGTTGCAATAGGAATGATTTATGCATCGAAGTTGGCAACTTTATTAAATTTACCTGACTATACTCAAGAAATGGTTCTTCATTATAATAAAATCGGACTTCCAACAAGTTTTCCATGTAAATCTCCACAAAATATAATAGATCATATGATTAAAGACAAAAAAACAACAAATGACGAATTAAATTTCGTTTTACTTCAGAGCTTAGGGAATGCCAAAGTTTTTAAAAATATTGATAAACATCTCATTTTTTCAGTTTTAAAGGATTAAAAAATGCCTTTATCAAAAATAAATAACATAACACGTGAAGAAATATATTTTAGACATTTAGACTATGTTGGATATCGACGAGATGATGATTTATGGGATATTGAAGGTCATTTTAAAGATTTACGCAGTTTTGATACTCCTTGTTTAGATAGACCTGCACATACTATTTTTGCGGGAGAACCTTTCCATGAAATGTATATTCGTTTAACTGTTGATGATGATTTGTTTATTAAAAATATTGAAATCAATATAGAAAATGCCCCATATAAACAATGTCCTTTAACTGAAGTCGTTTATCAAAAACTTGTTGGTTTACAAATTAAAACGGGGTTCTCAAAAGATATTCATCGTCAAATTCAAATTAAACAAGGTTGTACGCATCTTTTTGAACTTATCATAGGAACTGCTCAAGCTGCTTTTCAGACAATTTATCCAATCAGAATGATGAAATATGCCCGAGGAACAAAACCTGATCCGATCGATACTTGTCTTGCTTGGGACAGTTCCGGAGAAATGGTAAAGAATCAATGGCCGCAATACTATCAAAAAAAAGAACAAGAATAAAAAAAAGAGCTCTAAAAATTAGAGCTCTTTTTTTTCACATTTCAAATGGCATCTCTTGATTAATAGCAACAGCAACCATTTTTTCCTTCTTCTTCACATCTTGTTTTTGTCGTTCCAGCTTTACACTGTGTATACTCACAAGAATCAAGACATTCTTCACCTTGTAAATAATATGATGGATTACATGTTATTTGCGTTGAACCATCACAGTATCCACCATTTGGACATTCTAAACATTCACCATTTTTTAAATAGTAACCTTCTTCGCATTTAGAACATTGTCCTCCGTTTGCTGGACAAGTTTCACAATGTTCTGAACATTGCTTACAAACCCCAATGCCGCCTTCAACCACGTAAGAATATCCCTCATCACAATTTGCTTCTGTACAGTTAACGCTGTTATTCACAAATTCACAAGCAAGACATAAGCCATTTTCTATCGTGCATTTATGGCATGTATTGCTATTCAAGTAATACCCCTTAGCACAAGATGTACACGCCGTTAAATTTGTATTACAATTTACACATTCTACCCCAAATTTTCCTTCGCACGTTTCTCCGACACACATTCCATCTTGAGGTTCTTGATATGCTGAACAACCACATGTCCCCTTACCTGATGCATAACAATTTTCACATTTACAAGTATCTTCATCAAAATATTTTGCAATACTACATGATTGTGTAGACGGATCTGCAACACATTCACATGCACCATGTCCATCAGCTTGCTTTAAATCTGGACAATTACAGGAAGTTCCCTTTTCACCTGCATTACAAACTTCACAGGTATTTGTTGACGTATTGCACTTCCAACCAAAACCACAATGACTATTTTGCGTACATCCACAACTAGCTTTGTTATCTGTTCCTACAATACAAACCAAATTTCCATGACATCTTTTTTTTAAACATGGATCTGATAAATCTCTCTCTGTCTTACTTCTTTTGTTAAATTCTTGCACATTACGATCTTCATTTCCATTCCCTAATTTACGGGAAGCTGCATCTGCACCATAAGGAACAAAAGCGAAAATAAATATCATTGCCAATAAAATCTTTTTCATAATATATTCTCCTTAAAATTTTATGGTGTAGACACTGGTTCAATACAGCATTTACCACTTTCTTCTTTCACAAATGGAGGTGCACAACTTTGAACAGTCTCTTCTGAAATACATGATGTTCCATTCCATGAATAACCTTCCGGACAATCTGCAAAAGTACAGATACCGTTTTCACATTCTTCACATGTACCAATATCTCCAGGTAATCTTATATTAGAACACGCCTCACATTTTTTGCTATTTGAATTCCAAGAATATCCATCATCACAAGTCGCATTCTTACATCCAGTAGGATCGCATTCAATACATTGTCCATGAGCTACAGAGAACAATGTCTTACATGATGAACATTGTGTCGATCCCGTATTAACAGAAGTTGTCTGCGGTGGACAAGAAGTACATGCTGATGCTCTTGCTGAGGCAGAATAAGCTCCTGCAGGACAAGGTTTTTTATCATGACCATCACAATAATAACCTGCTGAACATTCTTTACAAGATCCAGTACAAGATGAACCTTCTAAATAATATCCTGGACCGCAATCAAAAGGAGTACACATAGAAGCTTTTCCAGCCCCGCATGAATTCAAGATATATCCTTGTTTACAATGTGTACACATATACTTTGTTGCACCATTGGCTTTACACTTCAAACATTCTGTACATTCGGATGGACAACTAGAATACGTCGCAACTTCACTAGGACATGCTCCTATAGATGAAGGGACACAATAGAAACTGCTCCCTGAAAAATGGGGATTATCTTTATAGAACATCTGTTTTTCCATTCCGTCATTACAATTTCCGGATTGACAAGTACAATGTCCTGACGAACCATTATAAGCTTGTCCAGAACACGTTCCATCTACAAAATTACATTTATCATCATTTGATGATGTACCACCAGATCCATGATTACTGCAATACGATTTATTGTAATCATAACAAACCCCTCCACAATCTGTCGGGCCACATTTACAACAAGTTGATCCACCATAAGCTGTATTACCAGAAGATGAACACACTGATCCTCCCGGGATTGAAATATACCCTGTTGCACAAGAATTTTGGAAACAGTATCCTGAATACCCAGCATTTTGAGCAGGATTGGATGATGATTTACACTGTCCAACTCTATCATCTACACCACCACACGATGCTCCTACAACACTACAATAGGGAGATCCTGCGAACGCTTCTCCAGACATAATCAATCCAAAAAAAGCCAAACTGTATGCAATTTTTCTCATGACTTAAAACCTCTCTTTTTACACAATTCTATGTCTAGGATATTATAAAATTATGGCAAAATTATGGCAAAATACTCTATAACGACAAAAATCACAAATCAATCAATAAAACGTGTATTTTCTTGTCGATCTCTCACAATTTTTGCTCCTAATGCGTACTCCATTACCTGGAATTTTAATGGATTTTTTATTTTTTCTTCTGTACCAGGAGGAGAGAAATCTGAAACAAAAGCTGCATTCAACATTACCCTATATCTTTTAACTACCGGTTTTTCATTTTCGGGCCAATGCTCAATTTTGTCAAATTCTGCAACCCAAATTCCTTCTGATAATTTTTCAACAAAATAAATTTTTACTTCTGTAGTCAGCCCCTCTGCTAAGGATTTTAAAGCTTCATTTTTTTCATTTTCAAATCCAGACAAAACCCCTGTTGATGAAAACCATCTAAATGGACTTTTTGCTGCCCATCGATATTCCATCTCTTCTTGATCTGGAACAATAGTATGTCTTAATCGAATATATTGTTTTATATGTTCTTCCATCAAGTAATAACTGGGATCTGCAAGAACCTCATCTCTCTGAACTGGATCCAATCTAAAAAACCTTTTATTAACAACATAAAGTTGAGGTTGATTTGAAACCATCGGTCCTAATAAAAATATCAAAATTCCCCAAATGAAGCATCCGCACAACAATGCAGCCGAAAGCAAAGCCATTACACGAGATGTTTTTAAATATCTACGTTCTGGCATAGCATTAACGTGCACCTTTTCAGGATATGCCCCTAATTTATCGTTAGTTTTATCATCTAATGTTTTAAATAAAAACTGAAAAATACTCATTATAGAAACATCCTTTTTTTCATAATTTACACAAAAATATCTTTAAAGACCATTAAATTTGTATTTTTGAAAAAAAATTATTTTTTTTAAAATAATTCTTGACGATAAATAAAAAAAAGAATAAAAAAATCTTGTTCTTGGGGCGTAGCCAAGTGGTAAGGCAACGGACTTTGACTCCGTCATGCGCAGGTCCGAATCCTGCCGCCCCAGCCAAAAAAAACTCTTGCGATGCAAGAGTTTTTTATTTTTTCTGAATTAAACTAATTTTTTTAAAAATCAATCAGTTTTCCCCATGGAAAAATTCTTTTTAAATCCTGATATTCTGCAGGCATTTGTTGATAAGCAAGATTTAATTCATCCCCAAATACTTCAAAATCAATATGATCTTCAACTTCATAATCACTTAACATTGTAAACAACAGGTATTCTGCAAAAATTGGTCCTATCTTGTTTTTATCTATAACGCCAAACAACTTATATTCAGACAATAAAAATTGTTTATAATCTTTCATAGTCTCCAAAGATCTCAATTTTAACGTTAATGAAGGATCCAATTCTCGTCTTGCTTGAATAACTGTATCAACCATAGCATCTATGCGAACATTTGGATCATCCTCTGATTTTTCTCCGTTTTCCAATAAATTCACCAAATTTTCTTCGTACATTTCTATAAAATCATTACAAACTTCTTCTGTCATTTATCAACCTCTTATCAAACTTTTAGGTATATTAACAAAAAAAACAAAAAAAAACAATTTTCATTTAACACTATTTTTGTTTTGGTTGACGACATAATCTATTCACAGCCTCTTTAGCATCATAAAACCCCTTCATCGAAAACGTATCATACGTTTCAATTCCTTGCATCGTTTTTCCACGCACTGTAACCCGGACTGCCTTTGACATTGCGACTGCAATATCTTCATCAGTTTTCAAATTTTTAGCCCAAGCCGTATCTTCAGATGTAAACAAGTTTGCTTTGACATTTCCAACTCGCAAAACAGCTTCTGATCTTGGAGAAAAAGTATACCCTGCAATAAAAGTTACCGTATCATATATTTCCTCATTAGGTCTATCAGAAACCATTAAATAAACATCTCCACGTCTTGTATATTCACCAGCAGACTTCAAAGGCATTGAAGAAACATAGCAAACCTTATCTTTTCCATTTTGATAAACGAATGCACTCCAATCATCAAAAACTCCAACTTGTTCAACTTTTTGTGATACAATCACCGATTGGATTGGAGCTGCGTTTACTGTCATCGAAACAAAAACAGAAAATATCATCAATATAATTTTCATTTTATCATCCTATTTATTTAATAGACCTGTCATTTTTGTTAGAGATTTCTTTCTATTTAAGAAGCCATATCTATCTACCCAAAAATCAAGTAACTCATTTTTCTCTGGATATAAAGAAGTCTTCTCCAACAAAACGTCCGGAACCTTTACATTCACATCTTGATTATGGCAAACTAACATCATGCTGTCAATTAAAGCTATTTTGACAACACGATTCATTTTTGTAAATCTATTCAAAGAAACAAAATATGGTATTCTATTCATTTTTGCAGGATTAGACCAAAACAAGACTGATCTTAAATCTGTAAAATGAACCGCTTCAATTTTATTTACCCTAAAATACCTAAATTGTGGGAATGTCCCCATCATCAATTTCAAAACTGCAAATAACGAAAATGTTGTTTGATCAATATTTAAATTATTTGAAACGATGTCATAATACAACTTTTCCCCTTTTAGTAATTTTGAAATACGACCTTCCTTCGAAACTGTAATGAATGGTGTTACAACTCCTTTTTTTTTCATTTTCTTAATACAAGATATAAAATCAGGTAAATCTTCTGAATAATAATCTTCATCAAATGGATATAAAATTGCTCTATTTGTCATTCTTCTTCAACCTTTTTTAATCTTGCTGCAAAAAAACCATCACACCCTCCATCATCTGAATAGCAATCTGGTGTGACTAATAAATCTCCCTTCTGAGATATTAATTCTAATGGTATTTCATTTGTTAAACAAATTCGTTCAGCTAAACGTTCTTGAACAACTCTATCTATTAACTGCACTCCTTCATCTGGAATAATAGAACAAACGCAATAAATCAAAACTCCTTCCTTTTTTAACAAAGGCAACATCGCTTTTAACAGATTGTATTGTAAATCCTTTAAGCGCTCAATATCTTCATATTTTCTGTGAAACAAAACATCAGGATGACGACGAATGGTTCCTGTTGCTGAACAAGGAGCATCTAATAAAATCGCATCAAAACTTTTTTTCTTTTGACACAAAGCCCATTCTAACGCATCTTGAGTTATTGTTTTTGACGAATATTTCAACCTTGATAAATTTTCTTCAAGCCTTTTTATTCTATTTTTTGAAATATCTATTGCTTCAACATCTGCTCCATTTAAAATGAGTTGTGCTGTTTTACCACCAGGTGCAGCACAAACGTCCGCAACTTTTTTACCTGTTACAGATTGAAACAGTTTTACAGGCAATGAAGCTGAAAAATCTTGAATCCACCACTCCCCCTCTTCATAACCTGGCAAATTAGAAACCAAACAAGATTTTTCGCGACGCAACGTTCCTGTTGCTAATACCTTACATTCCAATTTCTCTGCCCAAAATTCTGGATTTTCTTTTACTGTAAAATCAAGTGGTGCTTCCTTCAAACAAGCTGAAACTATTTTTCTTGTTTTTTCAATTCCATATTCCTTTTGCCATATATTTAAAAGCCATTGCGGAATATTACTTGTTTCTATACTTTCAATCGAACATATTTTATTTTGTTCTTTAATGAAACGATGTAAAACAGCATTTACCAAACCAGAAAAGCCTTTAAATAAACTATTTTTCACCAATTCAACGGCAGTTGAAACTGCTGCATGTTCTGGTGTTTTTAAAAACAATATTTGGGCAATTGAAATTCTCAAGACATCCTGTATAAAAAATGCTTTTGTTGGTAAGGGTTTATCTAATAATTTTGTCAAATAAAAATCTATTTCACCAAGTCGTCTTAAACTGGTAGTCAACAATAATCTAATAAACGTTCTGTCTCTATTTTCTATTTTTTGCTTTTTATCTTCGAGATCAATTATTCTTGAAAATTCATCTTCTAAGCCTGCTGATTTTCTCAATATTGCAGACAAAATATCTAAGCATATTTTTCGACTTCTCAGTTCTATTTTCATTTTAAACTATCTTTTCTTTGTTTTATGCGATTCCACGCATATTCCGTTTCCGAAATAGATTTTTTTATATCATTTTTCATATCTTTAAATAAAGTTCTAAATGAGGCATTTGATGATGGACCAACTACATACGATACGGCAAATTTTAAATATATAATCACCGTTAACAAAACAACTTGGAATTGCCAACCTGGAACATACATGACAAATAAAAACAACGCACCAAAAAGTATATTTCTACGAAAGACAAACATCCCCTTATCAAAATCGGAACTTCCAAATACGTCCAATATATCCATCATCAAACATGGTGCCTTTTGTTTTTTTAACAAATTATATATTTTCAAAAAAATTGCAAAACACATTTCAAATAATGGATATGATAGTAGAACAAAACACGCTCCTACATTTCCTTCTGATATTAAATACAGAGAAATTGCAATCAAAAAACCCTGAAATAAATTAATAAAGTATTGATTTAATTTGACTGATACTTGATAAATTTTTTGAAAAGGAAGAACAATAAACATAACTGAAAAGATTATTCCCCCCAATTGCAACACCGCCTTTAAGTTATTAGAAATAAGTAAAGAGGTCGCAAACATAATAAGTGAAGTAGTTATCATTTGACAATAAACTGGCACTTCATATTTTTTTTGTATACTAGGCTGTTTATATACCAAAAATAATCCAATGATTAGATACATTTGAATTTTTAAAGCAATTGATAAATTAAGAAAACCAACTGTACAAAATAAAACAACAAATTCTAAAAATCCTTTAAATATGGTCAAACTTCTACTTTTAGTTGGCAAAAAACCAAACAGAAAATAAATTCCCATCATTGGTACAAGTTTTACAAAAATACCATCATTAAAAATTTGATTCTCAGAATTGAATAAATAAAAAGAACTCACTCCTAAAATAAAAAAAACTAAAATAAAAATATTCCCTGTTTTTTCTATCTTAGATGGAACTTTAACCGAAAATTCCATAAGATCAGCTCGTTCCTTTATAAGATGATATGCAAGCAAACTTCCTGTTGAAATCAAAAATAAAATAAATTCAAACAAAAAATACGCAAAATTTGACATAAGCACCTCTAACAAAAATTTTTCGCATTATATCAAATTCTTTTTATAGTAGATAGTATTATTTACTGTAACTTATCTCCATAATCCTCGGCAACCTCTGCAACTTCATCACCAGTGTAATCTTGAAATTTTGTATATTCTTGCAAAAATGTAAACTTAATTGTATCCGTCTTACCATGACGATTCTTAGCAACAATAACTTCAGCTAAATTTTTACATTTTTGTTTTTCAACTTCTAATTCTGCTAATCTTTGTTGATATTTATCTTCAGATTCATTTTTTTCTCTATCTGGTTTTGCATTTTTCTTATAGTAATACTCACGATATACAAACATTACCAAATCAGCATCCTGTTCAATTGCTCCAGAATCTCTCAAATCCGACAACGTAGGTCTCTTACTCTCTCGATCAGAACCTTCTGCACCACGATTTAATTGAGATAAAACAACAACTGGAACATCAAGCTCCTTAGCCATAATTTTCAAACGACGAGAAATTTCACCAATTTGTTGCGTTTTTTGCCCTGCATAACCAACTGATGACAAATCAATTAACCCTAAATAATCAATAATAACCAAACCTAACCCCATTTTAGGATTATGTTTCATCTTTCTACATTGTGTTTGTATCTCATTAATATCCATATTCGCATGATCATTTACAAATAAGGGTAATGTTTCCAAATTTTGATTACACTCAGTCAATTTTAAGAAGTCATCTCCGGACAATTTTCCATTTCTCATAAGAGATAATGGTACTTTGGCCTGAGTTGATAAAATTCTACTTGCCAATTGATCTGCTGACATTTCTAAGGAAAAAAAAGCTACCCCCCTCGGTGGTTCTCCTTCTTCAGTTCTTCTTTTTAAATCTTCAGCAACGTTGTAGGCCAAGCAAGTAACAAAAGCTGTTTTCCCCATCCCTGGTCTACCACCAATAATAATTAGGTCCGTATCATGCAAACCTGCTGTCAAATCATCCATAGCTTCAAATCCTGTAGATAATCCAGACAGTTTCCCCTTATTTTTCATTGCCTCTTGAACTTTTTCCAAAGCTTGATCACCAGCTTTTTTAAAAGCAACAGATCCTTTATTTATATTTCCTTTTTGGTTTAGATCAAAAATCTTTGTTTCTGCATTACCAATAATATCTCCAGCTTTTATATTTGTTCCCGTTTGATAAGCTTCATTAACAATATCTGTTCCCACAACAATCATTTCACGACGCAAATAACGATCGTAAATTAATTTTGCATAATCTTCAGCATTAACTATGGATGTTTTATCACCTAATAATTGCGTTAAATAATCAAAACCACCTACTTCTTCATAAACAGGATTTTCATGTAAATAACTATTTATTAAGACTGCATCATACGTTTGACCTGCATTTCTAATTTTTAAAATTGCCTCATAAATTAATTTATTCACTGAACCAAAAAAATGTTCCGGCAACAAAAAACCACCCACCTTATCAAAAGCAGCATTATTAACTAACAAAGCCGCCAACAAAGCTTGTTCTGCCTCTAAATCCTGTGGAGGTAACCTTACATTTTTATCTTCAGCCATTTAATTTATCCTTTTAAGAATCTTTATGGACAAACAATAATCTAAATCAGATCATTTTAACAAAAAAAACAGCGAGGAAAGCAAATACTCTCCTCGCTATCAATACAAAAACTAATTAAGCATTTGCAACTTCAACAGCTTGCTCTGCCGTTTTTGCAGCTTCAGCAGCAGCTTTTGCTGCAGCCTTTGCGTTACGTTCTGCTTCTTCGGCAGAACGAGCGACTGTAATAGCAACTGTTTGATCAACATCTGGGTGCAATACAACACGAACCTTGTAGTCCCCAACTTCCTTAAATGGTTGATCCAACATCACTTGACGGCGTTCTACATTGTAACCTGCTTCACGAATAGCATCACGAACATCACGTCCTGTAACAGAACCATATAATTGGCCTGTTTCTGCAGCTTGACGAATAATAACAAGTTTTAAACCATTCATCTTTGCAGCAATCTGTTCAGCTTCTTCTTTACGCTTCAAGTTTTGAGCTTCTAATTGAACTTTTTTAGATTCAAATAAAGCCATATTTTCTTTATTTGAACGCAAAGCCTTTGCTTGTGGTAATAAATAGTTACGAGCATAGCCAGATTTCACACTGACGACATCTCCCATTTGTCCTAAACGTTCAATACGTTCAAGTAAGATAACTTCCATTTTTATTCTCCTACTCTATTAGTCTACAACGTATGGCAATAAGCCTAAGAAACGAGCACGTTTGATTGCTTTAGCTAACTCACGTTGTTTTTTTGCACAAACTGCTGTAATACGACTTGGGACGATTTTACCACGTTCAGAAATAAAACGTTGTAACAATTTAATATCTTTATAATCAATCTTCGGTGCATCTGCTGCTGCAAATGGGCAAGCTTTACGACGACGGAAGAATGGACGACGTACTGTATTAGCCATTAGAATTCCTCGCTTTCATCTTCATCAAATCTTTTGCCACGAGCTTTTAAGTCTTTTCCCTTATTAGCCATCATAGCTGATTGACCTTCTTCTAATTCTTCAACGCGAACTGTTAAATAACGAATGATATCTTCATCAAAACGCATTTGACGTTCTAACTCAGCAACAGCTTTAGCTGGTGCATCGATATTAAACATTACATAATGACCTTTACGGTTCTTTTTAATACGATAAGCTAAGGCTCTTAAACCCCAGTTTTCTGTTTTTGTAACTTTACCACCATTTTCTTTGACAACGTTTTGGAAACGTTCAATCATAGCATCTACTGCAGATGTGGCAACGTCTTGACGTGCAATAAACACGTTTTCATATAAAGCCATAAAAAAATCTCCTTTTGGCTTGTCTCATTTCTAAAAAATCACAAGATACATTCCCCATGAATATACCCCTTTTTTAGAACATAGCCGATCCGTTAATCGGCAAGGAGTAAACGGACTTCTTAATATACAGAAAATTTCTTGATTTGCAAGTAAAATTCAGTAAATTATCTTATTTTTTAACGGCAGTTTGATTTTGAACAGAAACTTCTGGAGTTACATTAACCAAATTAGCGACCTCTGGCCCCCACAATTCAATTAAACGATTTTGTTTTTCTCTTAAACTGTGAACATGATACTTATCTTTTTGTTCCAAATAACTCAAAACAATAGTTGGAACCCCCCTTGAAAACAAGAAACCTATCAGAACCATCCCCAAAATAATCATCATTGATGATGGATTAAAAAAGAAAGACAAAGCCCCTTCCAAGGTATTTTCATTTCGCCACATTTTCAACAAAAACGGAAAAGCGCCCGCAAAATTCATACTTCCAATACACAACCAACGATGTCTATATTTTCCCTGAGCTTTATTTTCAAAAATTAAACTTAACAAAGTAGGTAGCATAGCCATTGACAAGAAAAACACTGTACTTCTTAACATAAAGAAAAGTGGCAACATTATCAAACAAGCAGAAAACGTACTCATAAATTTTTTTCTGTTAGATTTTTTTGCCATTGTTGGCTGTACTTCTTTTTTTACACTAGCCATTTTTTATCACCACCCAAAAAATACACCAATTAAAAGTATAATAACAACCAATAAAGCCAACCCCATTGACAACAATGCAGCAACTTCGAATCCCGTTTGTAAAATTTCTTCACTACGCATTGTTCGATTTCCCTCTAGAAAATCAATTTCGTCAGCATATTCTTTATATTCTTTTTGAGCCATTACAAAATTTTGACGATCTAACAACAATTCTTCTTTATCATTTAAAAGCTTATATATTTCAGGCATATTTCCTTTTTTTAATAATTTAGGATAAGCTTTTTCAAAATCTTGTCTTGTTTCCAAATTATGATAATTTTTAATCATTGGCATTGCATGTTTACCAACCCAGCCTGTCAATCCAACTAATTTTTCTGGCCCCATTGTGTACTGTAATGTAGAATATATATGTAAAATACCATCTGCCACAACATTATCATGATTAGAATTAATATCTTTCAACATCGTAGCTAATTTTGCACCATAATTAACGTTCAAAAAAGCTGCGATATGACGATCTATTGGATCTGTCTTGATATCTATTGTTCTTGATGTGGCCTCCAAAGCTGGAAGTAATTCTTGTACGGTAACCACGTATTCTTTTTTCACTAATGGACTTTGACATGGGAAATTTTCATTTAACTCATACAGAAGATGCTCAATTCCAGCCCCCATATCCGGTTTTGACAAACTAATTTGATATGATTTTAATTGTTGTGCTGCAACTCTATCATCTCGAACAAGAAACCATGATTCCATGTACCCTTTATTTACCAACATGGATAAGGTTGATAAATTTTCTCCGTTTAAAACGTAGTATGCTAATAACATACCAAAACCATCAGGCATAAAAGAGAGGCTTTTTAAAACAAGCGGAGCCGCAGGATACAAATACATAATTGTTCTTGAAATTACGTAATCATCTTGTTTTTCTTTTACAGAAAAACTCATTGATGCAATTTCTTTTATATTTTTTAAGGTTAATAAAGCAACTTTATCTTCAAAACCACGTAATAGCCATGTTTCAAATTTTTCAGATCGAATTACTTCTGCAGCTAAATTCCATTTACGCATAAAAGCAACTGCCAACGTTTGATAGTTAAAATATTCATCACCATCAAAATTGAATGGACGTTGTGATGTTGTTTGTGATTTAAACTGCATAGGTGTCAATCTTCTTCCATCAATCCATTGCTGTACTGCAGTAATCGACCAACGTTGATTTGCATCATCATTCAATAAACCACGCAAAAGCTCAATCATGGACAAATTAACTTTTTCAGTTCCAATTAATGAAGCATATGATCCTTTTTGTAATTTCAAATCAATCAGTTCATCTTTAGAAAGTTGTTCAACTGGATTATAACCTATAGACATACACAACAGAGTTCCACCAAATGCATATAGATCATCTAAAACGGTTCCATTACCTCGACCATATTTTTGACACAATAACGACGGTATAGTTTCCAACATATCAGGCTGATCATAAGCTGGTGGAGTAGCAATACAATCTCCTAAAATAATTTCTGTTCTTTCTGCATCAGCATAAAACATATTATCTGGACGGACGGCTCTATGCGTTAATCCACGATCTAACATATTCGACAAGGCAACCATCACAGGTTTGATCCAGTTTTCAATTAAAATGGATTCATCCGTGACATACTTCTTTTTTTCACCTGTCCAAATACGACCACCAGCGGGAGCCTCGTAAATTAAAAAATACGTTTTTTGATCAAATTCTTTCCAATAACCGACACCGGCATCGACTAAACACATCAACCCCTTAACTTTTAGTCCTTTTCTCAACCTAATTTGATCTGTTCTAATCGGCAAATCAGGACGACAAACGTAAGCAAACAAACTTTTATCAGATTTTTTGTCTTCAGCAAAATAAGCTTTTACACTTGGCAAATCAAATTGTGACAACGGTTTTCCAGCATAAACAGTATATCTACGATTTATGACAACTTTCTCATCAAAGAAAGCTTTTATACTCTCTATCTGCAAATCTTGTTGAATAGCTTCTTCGTCTTCGGCTTCACTCTCAACCTGATCAACAGTCTCCTGTTGTTGTTCATCAGAAGAAGTAGCTTCTTGTTCTGTTGTTACATCCTCATCCATGGTATTCTTCCTATGGTTTTAAAAATAAAGGAGTTGATTGCTTCTTGCAACTCAACTCCTTCGAGTCTATCAAATTATTTTATAAAAATCAAAGACTTTTCTAATTTTCGTATGGATTTTCAATAATTATTGTATCCTCACGTTCTGGACTAGTTGAAATCATACCAATTTTTACACCTAATAATTCTTCTAATCGCTTCAAATATTTCTTCGCATTTTCTGGCAATTTAGCATAATCACGTACACCAAAGGTACTAGATTTCCAACCTGGTAATGTTTCATAAATAGGTTTTACATTAGCTGATGCATTAAATTGCATTGGGAAATAATCTAACTTTTTACCATCCAAATCATATCCTACACAAACTTTAATTTCATCGAATTCGTCTAAAATATCTAATTTCATTACTGCCAAACTATGAATACCATTTACACGAATAGCTTGACGAACTAAAACTGCATCGAACCAACCACAACGACGAGGACGGCCTGTTACTGTCCCATATTCACGTCCCTTTTCACGAATATGATCACCATCAGAATCGAATAATTCTGTTGGGAATGGACCTGCTCCAACACGTGTCGTATATGCTTTTACAACACCAACAACTTTATCGATATATTTCATACCGACACCAGAACCAACAGCTGCTTGACCAGCAATGGTATTGGATGATGTAACAAATGGATATGTACCAAAATCATTATCCAACATCGTAGCTTGAGCACCTTCGAATAATATAGCTTTACCTTCATCAATTTTATCAGCCAGAATCTTCCATCCCGGAACTGCATACGGCAAAATAAAATCAGCAATTTCAGTTAATTGTTTCATTAAATCATCTGCATCAATCAGTGGTTGCCCCCAACCTTTTCTTAATCCATTATGGAACAACAATAAATTATCAACTTTCATTCGCAATGTTTCTGGTTCAGCCAAGTCTCCAACACGAATAGCACGACGAGCTACTTTATCCTGATAAGCAGGACCTATTCCTTTACCGGTTGTTCCTATTTTTCCCTTTCCTGCAGCTTCTTCACTCATATGATCCAATTCCTGATGCAAAGGTAAAATTAACGTAGCTTGATCAGAAATTTTCAAAACATCTGGAGAAATTTTTGTTCCTAAATCTGAAATACGTTTCATTTCTTCACGCAATCCCCAAGGATTAACGACTACACCATTTCCAATCACGGATGTTTTTCCACGGACAATCCCTGATGGTAATAATTGTAACTTGTAAGTAACGCCGTCAACAACTAATGTATGACCTGCATTATTTCCTCCTTGGAATCGGACAACGACATCAGCTTTTTCACTCATTAAAT
This sequence comes from Alphaproteobacteria bacterium, assembly GCA_024413465.1. Lineage (GTDB taxonomy): Bacteria > Pseudomonadota > Alphaproteobacteria > CAAGCB01 > CAG-977 > UBA2903. The sequence continues at coordinate 26,237 of JAKSVU010000004.1, read as the reverse complement.
CAACGATTTTGCCTTTTCCTTCATCACCCCACTGAGCTCCGATAACAACTATATTCGTCATATTTCATAAATCTCCCTTATTGTTAATGACATGGAATAACATTTCCATTTTCATAAATAAACTGGCATGCCAAACGACATGCTTCTTCCTTGATATTCTCAGAAAAGCCACAAACGACTGTATATCCTTGCTTTCGCAATTGAATAGTCTCTTCAAAACCGACTTCTTTTGGAACATACAATCTTTTACTATTGTCATTCTTATTAATGATCTTTAGCAAATTTTCCATCACTAGCGTCACACCAACAGCGGGATCAATTCTGCTACCTGGTAAAGAAGCAATATATCTGCCCCCTTTCGCTAATTCAACTTGATTTACTTGACTATAGATTGAAAAGACTATTCCACGATAATATTCAAAAACATTACACTCCAAAGCATCCACATTTATACTCAAATCTGGCATATTATTTTTCAACAATGCACATACATCTCTCAATCTATGAAATTCTGCGACTGCTTCATCATTTATATTTAAACCTTTTAAAATGCACAACACTCGTTCATAATCACCATATGCATCGAATAATTGCTGAAAAAACGGTCTCGCTTTTCTGCCTCTTTCGCCAAACTCTAGCAAGCACGCATCAGTCTTAGAAAAATCTTTTTGATTAATAAACTTTATTAATTTTTTCTGTTCTTCTTCATCAAAATTAAACTGCTTGCACATTAACGGAAAAATCGTTGGCAGATTTAAATCAATGGATAAACCTTTTATCCCAATATCCTTAAAAATTTGCAATGCTAATAACATAACCTCACTATCAGCTTTTGCACTATCCTCACCAATAATTTCAGCACCAACTTGAAAAAACTGTCTTTGCTGATACAAGTTTTCACCTAAATAACGCAAAACCTTCCCTGCATAGCAAAGTCGAAGAGGTCTTGGTTCATTTTTTAATCTAGTCACTGCCAGTCTTGATATTTGCGGAGTAATATCTGCTCGAATACCAATCATTTTTGATGAATATGGATCAATAATCCTAAAGGTTTGTTTTGCCAAATCATTATGTTTTCTTACAAGTAAACTTTCTTCGTATTCAGCCAAAGCTGGATCAACCAATTCATAACCATACGACGAAAAAAAATAAATTATTGTTTGGACTAAATCAGCTTGATACTTAGCCTTTGGATATAACACATCTGTTATACCAACAGGTAACAATCCAACACTTTCATTTTTTTCCATAGCTTTTTCCTAAAAACTCTATTCCCTTTTACCTTTTTTAAAAAGATATTTAAACTGTTTTTTTTACCATTTTTTAAATATTTTATTTTTCTTTGAATTCTTATTCGTTTATAAAGAACGAAAATGATATTTTAAGGATGAGTAATGATTTTTTTTCATAAGTGGAAAAATATACCTCAAAAATATAAAAATGCTGTTCTTGCCATTGGAAATTTCGACGGCTTCCACCTAGGACACAGATCTGTTATTAATTATGCTGTTCAGCTTGGGAAAAAACTCAATCGTCCCGTCGCTTTAATGACTTTTGAACCACATCCTTCTTATTTCTTCAGACCAGGCACACAGACATTCAGAATTACACCAATTCGCTCAAAGGTTCGTGCTATATGTACACTTCCTATTGATGCTTTTTTTGTATTATCATTTAACTCCACTTTATCAAATATGTCTGCAGATGATTTTGTAAAAGATGTCTTAATCAAAGAACTACATATCTCCGCTCTTGTTGTTGGCCAAGACTACTCCTTTGGAAAACATCGAGAAGGAAATATCCAATTTTTAGAGCAAAAATACCCAGAAATTTCCGTTCATGCGGTTGAACAAAAAAAAGATGATGCAAATGAGGTTATTTCATCATCACGAATTCGCTCATTTATCAAGATGGGAGATATGAAATCTGCTTTTAAATTGATGGGACATTCTTTTGAAATTGAAGGATATGTTATTCATGGTTTTAAAAGAGGAAGAACAATCGGTTATCCGACTCTCAACATAGCTCCAAATGAATCTATTCTTCCAAAACTAGGCGTATATGCCGCACGAGTCCTTATCGATAATAAATACTATCCAGCCATAGCAAACATAGGTTGTCGTCCAACTGTCGCAGGAGAAGGTGTTTTACTTGAAGCTCACATTATTGACTTCAATCAAGATTTATATGGAAAACGACTTAGAGTCTTCTTAGATGATTTTATTCGACCTGAACAAAAATTTGACAACCTAAATGAATTAAAAATACAGATTATTAGAGATATTGAACAAGCAAAAAGGATACTCAAATGAAAAAAGGTTTAATCACCGCTTTAATTGTCATCATTTTTGATCAAATCACAAAACATTTCGTTTTGCATTTTTTTATGAACACCCCTATGCCATACAAAGTAAATGATTTTTTCAACCTTGTTCTTGCATGGAATCGAGGAGTAAGCTTTTCGATGTTTCACTCAAATTCATCAATAACACCTTGGATTTTAATTTTTGTTTCACTTTCAATTTGCTTTATGATTTTTTCTTGGATGAAAAAAGAAACAAATCACAAAATTACGACCTGTTTCGGACTTATTTTAGGAGGAGCTTTGGGAAATATTACTGACCGAGTTTTATATACGGCTGTAATTGATTTCATTGATATCCATTATAAAAATCATCACTGGCCTGCTTTTAACATAGCTGATAGTGCTATCTGTATAGGAGCTTGCATCATTTTAATTCATAGTTTATTCTTTACAAAAAATAAAGAAAACAAGGATTAATCATTATGAAAAAAATATTTACTACTTTTATTTTGTTAACATTAGCATCTTGTTCTGCTTACGAAGACTGGGATCATCGTGGTCCAGAAACTCCTACATTGCGCGAACAAAGAACATTAATGCTTCCTCCAAATTTTAAGGAAGAAGCACCTACTATGGAAAATTCAAGATCTACCATTTCTGAACAAAAATCAGCCGATACAACAAAAATAAAGTAAATGATTCGTAGGATAATTCCTTTTTTTACGTTTCTTTTTATTGCTTTTGTTTCTCAATTTACAAAAGCTGATAATTTTTTCCATTCAACAACCTTTGTACTGGATAATGGGTTAACTGTAATAGCAATTGAAAATCACCGAGCTCCCGTTGTAACACATATGGTTTTTTATAAAACAGGATCTGCAAACGATCCTATAAATAAAACAGGTATCGCCCATTTATTAGAGCATTTAATGTTTAAGGGGACAAAAATTATTCCTAAAAATAAATTCTCCGAAATTGTTCATAACAACGGTGGAATAGAAAATGCTTTTACCTCCTACGATTTTACAGCATACTATCAAAATATTGCAAAAGAACATCTTGAGCTTGTCATGTTTTTAGAAGCTGATCGAATGACTAATCTGAACTTTTCAGATCAAGATTTTATACCTGAATTGGACGTAGTAAAAGAAGAAAGGTTAATGCGCACAGACAACAATCCAAACATGGTCGTCCAAGAACTCAGAAATAAAATATTATGGGGTAATCATGAATATGGCAGGCCTATTATTGGATATAAATCAGATTTGGATTCTCTCACAGCTGAAGATGCTTACAAATATTACAAAACAAATTATTCTCCTGAAAATGCATTTTTGATTGTTTCTGGAGATATTACCCCTGAAGAATTAAGACCTTTAGCTGAAAAATATTACGGCTCTATTCCACCAAATCGAAAAGCTAAAGAAAAGAAAAATTTCCGTGAAATAAAAAAAACAAAAACAACAATAGAATATAGCCATCCACAGGCAAAAGTAAAAACTTTAACAAAAACCTACGTTGTCCCATCTTATTTTTCATCAAATAAAGAATTAGCTCCAGCTTTTGATATTCTTTCCACTATTCTATTTAATCCAGATACTGGAATTATTTATAAAAAATTGATAAATTCGAAAAAAATAACATCTCTTAATTACACTTATAATGGTTTTCGCCAAGATTATGCAGAATTGACTATTACATCCCTTTTACCTGAATCCTCCGAATTTGAAGATGTTGACACAATCATTAACAAACGTGTAAAAATTACAAAAAAATCTTTAGAAGCTGCAAAAAAAAGACTTTTAAATGGATTAGAATTTTTAATTGATTCACCTGAAACGACAGCAAATACATTAGGATATTTAATGGTTTTAGGAATGACACCAGAAGAAATCGAAAAATATCCAGAAAAAATTCAAAACACTTTTTTACCTGAGGTTTTGATGGCTTACAGATTTTTAGAAAAACGAGCCGCCACTGCAACAACATACCTTTATCCTGAAGGAAATAAATAATGCATAACTTTATACTTTTTATTTTTTCCTTATTTATTTCATTTTCTTGTAATGCAAAGGATTTTTTACCTCAATCAAAAACAATTCCTTTTAATACACCTGAAATTCAAAAAGTAACTTCAAAAAAAGGTGTAACAGCTTGGCTCATCGAAGAACATTCAACACCAATCATTGCAATTTCCATTATATTTGAAGGTGGTATTTCTCAAGATCCCTACAAGTATAAAGGTGCTTCAAAATTATTTGCTAACCTTTTAAATCACGGAGCGGGAAGATATAAATCTGAAAAATTTCACCAAATATTATCTGAAAATTCCATTGAACTATCGGCTTCAGCTGGTCTTGATTCCATTGAAATTAGTATGGAAATGCCTGCAAAAAATAAAGATATGGCATTTTACTTGTTGAAAAAAGTAATCCACTCACCTCGCTTTGATTATAAATCACTAGCAAAAGAAAAAGCATCCACCCTTGCTGCTTTACAAATTGAAAAGGGAAAACCTTTATCTTTAGCCTATAAACGCTTTTTTAAGCTAGTTTTTAATAAACATCCATATCAACAGATTGGATCGACAGCAGCTGGCGTAAAAAAAACAAATAAAATGTACCTCAATAGAATACGCAGACATCGTTTTGCACAAGATAATCTATACATTAGCGTCGTAGGAAATATCACAAAAAATGAATTAAAAACGAAATTATCCAAGATATTTGATTCACTTCCTAAACATGCGAAATTGAAAAAAATAGATGATATCCTTTCAGATACAAATGAAGGAAAAGATGTTCTGAGGATTGAATCCGCTCAAAGTGCTGTTATTTTTGGAGCCCCTGGAATATCTCAAACTGATCCCCTTTACTATCCAGCCATTATTGCTAACCACATATTTGGTTCAGGGTCTTTTAATTCTCGACTTTTTAAACAAATTCGTGAAAAACAAGGTTTAACTTATGGAATATCTTCTTCGCTTACAAATTTAAGACACAGTTCTCTAATCATGGGAATTGCAACATCTGCAAATGAAAAAATGAGTACTCTTATTCAAATGGTCAAACAAGAATGGAATTCGTTTAGTCAAGAAAGAATAACTTCCGAAGAGTTTGACAATGCAAAAAAATATCTGACAGGATCTTTTGCCTTAAACTTTACCTCATCAATAGGATTAGCTGAATCTCTCTCATCTATTCAATTTAACAATCTAGGTATTGACTTCCTTAAAAACAGGAATCAACGAATAAATGATGTTACTTCTGAAGATTTAACAAAAGCAATAAAACAATTATTTAATATTGAAAAATTGTTCTTTGTAGTTGTTGGAAAACCTGTTAATCTATAACGCAGTTTTTACAATAAATTTTTAGGTACAACTTAAAAGGAGAAAGTAATGAGCCTAACAGATTTGCAATCTTGGAAAAAATTAGAAAAAGATTTTACAGCTATTCGTTCAAAACATATGCGTGATATGTTTGCTGAAGATGCGAACAGATTTGAAAAGTTTTCAGTATCTCTCGATGATATGCTTGTAGACTATTCAAAAAATCGTATTGATTCAACCGTTATGGATGATTTAATTGCACTTGCTCGTGAAGCTGGTGTCGAAAAGATGCGTGATAAAATGTTTAGCGGAGAAAAAATCAATTTAACTGAAAACCGTGCAGTTTTACATACTGCTTTGCGTAATCGTTCTTCTCGTTCCATTCTTGTTGATGGTAAAGATGTTATGCCTCAAATCAAAGAAGTTCTCGCTAAAATGGGGAAATTTTCCAATGCTGTTCGTTCAGGGGAATGGACTGGCGCTACTGGTAAAAAAATGACTGATGTTATTAACATTGGTATCGGAGGATCTGATCTTGGTCCAGTCATGGTTTGCGAAGCTTTAAAACATTATCAATCTGATGATTTGCATGTCCGTTTCGTTTCAAACGTTGATGGAACACATATGATTGAAACTTTGAAAACTTTAAACCCAGAAACAACTTTATTTATTGTTGCTTCAAAAACATTTACAACTCAAGAAACATTAACAAATGCAAAAACTGCTCGTAATTGGTTGGTTTCTGCATTAGGTGAAGATGCTGTTGCTAAACACTTCGTTGCGTTATCCACAAATACAGCAGAAGTAACAAAATTTGGAATTGATCCTGCTAATATGTTTGAATTTTGGGATTGGGTTGGTGGCAGATATTCATTATGGTCAGCTATTGGCTTATCCATTGCTATTGCTGTTGGATATGATAATTTTATCGAACTTTTAACAGGTGGCTTTGAAATGGATGAACATTTTCGTTCGGCTCCATTAAATAAAAATATTCCTGTTATTTTGGCATTGCTCGGCGTTTGGTATTCAAATTTCTTCAAATCAGAAGCTTACGCTGTATTGCCATACGATCAATACTTGCATCGTTTACCAGCTTACTTGCAACAAGCAGATATGGAATCAAATGGTAAAGGTGTAACACGTGAAGGAAATGCTGTTTCATACACAACTGGACCGATTTTATTTGGTGAACCAGGAACAAATGGTCAGCATTCTTTTTATCAATTGATTCATCAAGGAACTCACTTAATCCCTTGTGATTTCATCGCTCCTGCAATTTCATTAAATGAAACAAATGATCACCATCCAATTTTGTTATCAAATGTTTTTGCTCAGGCAGAAGCTTTAATGAAAGGAAAAACTGCAGCAGAAGTTCGCGCTGAATTTGAACAAGCTGGTGCGAGTGAAGAAACGATTCAAAAATTAATGCAACACAAGATTTTTTCAGGCAATCGTCCATCCAATGTCATTTTAGTTGAAAAAATGACTCCTCGTGCATTAGGTCGTTTAATCGCTATGTATGAACACAAAATCTTTGTTCAGGGCATCATTTGGAATGTAAACAGCTATGACCAATGGGGAGTTGAACTGGGCAAACAATTGGCTAAAAAGATTTTACCTGAAATCAAAGGAAGTGCATCTGCAACCGCTCATGATTCATCTACAAACGGATTAATCAATACAGCTCGTGCATATCGCGCCGGCAGAGTATAAATTTTATACAATGCTACGCATTCTACCTTCAAGTTTAATCAATCGTATCGCAGCGGGAGAAGTTCTAGAAAGACCTTCTTCCGCTGTGAAGGAATTGGTTGAAAATGCGTTAGATGCAAATGCAACTAGGATTGAAGTCATTCTAGCTGATGGCGGCAAAGCTTCTCTCACTGTTATTGATAACGGGGATGGAATGACTGCAGATGAACTAGCACTCTGCACAGAAAGACATGCAACCTCAAAATTACCAAATGATGATTTATTTGATATTGATTTTCTAGGCTTCAGGGGTGAAGCTATCCCGTCAATTGCCTCTGTTTCCAGAATGACGATTGCCTCAAGAAAACGGGGATCTGACACTGCTTGGCAAATACATATTTCTGCTGGAGAAAAAAGTGAAGTAGAGCCTTCCGTCCTTTCTTGTGGTACAAAAATTGAAGTTAAAGATTTATTTTTTTCTATTCCAGCTCGTTTAAAATTTTTAAAATCATCCATCGCTGAAACATCTGCAATTAAAGAAATAATTGATCGTTTATCCATGGCTTATCCAAAGGTAGAATTCATTCTTTCTGATGAAAAAAAAGAACGACTTCATTATACGCCATGTGATAACTTTTTTTCACGAGTTTGCCAAATATTAGGTGATACTTTTGGTGAAAATATGCTTCCAATTTCTGTACAACAAAGTGATATTAAAATCATAGGAAGTGTTAGTTTACCAACTTTGAATTGTGCAACTTCTGCTGAACAATTCTTCTTTGTTAATAGACGTCCTGTCCGTGATAAAGTTTTATTAGGTGCAATAAAAGCTGCTTATCGAGAACTTATTCCATCTGACAGATTTCCAGCATTGGTATTATTTATCGACGTTCCTAAATTAGACGTTGATATGAACGTTCACCCAACAAAAGCTGAAATTCGCTTCAGAAATCCTTCTGAAGTTCGAGGTATTATTATATCAGCAATTAAACAAGCTATTTTATCAAATGGCTGTAAAACATCATCTTCACTTTCCGAAGAAACTCTTTCCATAGCAAAAACAGATTCTATTTTTCAAAAAAATACAGTTGATGAAAATAAGACATCATCATTTCATTATGTCAATACTCCCAAAAGCTATCCAACTTTTGAACAAAAAAAATCCTCATATAATTTTCAAAAACCACTATTTACTCCGTCCGAAACTTATTCTGCAAAAACAGAGCCAGTGCCTACAAATTATGCATTTGATACTATAACGGAAACAGAATCCCCTGATTTTCCCCCCTTAGGATTAGCAAAAGCTCAATTACATGAAACGTATATTGTATCACAAACGGCAGATGGAATTATTATCATAGATCAACATGCAGCACATGAACGATTAACTTATGAAAAAATCCACGCTGCTCTTTTTTCCGGACAAGCAGATTCTCAATATCTACTCATGCCAGAAACTGTTGAACTAGGAGAAGAACAAACAAGTGAACTTTTAAAGTATCAATCAGAACTTGCAAAAACAGGTTTAATTTTTGATGGTTTTGGAAATGATGCCATAATTGTACGTGCAATTCCAGCAATCCTAGGAAAATTAGATCCAAAACAACTGATTACAGATATTGCTCAAACAATTTTTGAACAACAAACATTAGATTTGTCAGAAAAAATAAAAAATGTAGTTGCAAGAATGGCTTGTCATAATTCTGTTCGCGCCGGAAAAAAACTTTCGATCGACGAAATGAATGCCCTTCTCCGATCTATGGAACAAGACGCACTTGCTGGACAATGTATACATGGCAGACCAACTTACATTGAATTAAAATTAAAAGATATTGAAAAACTCTTTGGCAGAAGAGAATAAATCATCAAACTTTGACTGTTTCTTCTTGCTGTTCAATATCACCTATTTTTCTTGCTTTTAAATACTCCGGTTCAACAGACATATCTTCTGGTGGTGGTAATTTATCTTCCGCAGCACGAGCATTATATGAAGTAAGAGATAAAGGTGGTGGCGCTGGAATTTTTGCCATTTTAGACATTTTTCGATCGTTAAAGAAAAACGGTGTCTTTAACTTTATCAGTCTATTTGCATTCTTTTGAATAATCGCATAATGCGTTCCATGAGGCAAAGTCATCCATCCATCATCAGGAATAATAGAATCAGCCATAGATCCATACATAACAAAATACGGTGTAAACAATGAGGTTGATGTTCCAATTCCCTCATCTCTTGCTGTTGAAATTGTTGTAACTGTTTTTGTTTCAATCAAACTATTGATTCTGCTTGCAGTTTCACGCGTATTAACCTGCATAAAAATCTTGCACCCTGTATTTCCAATCAAGGTTTCCATTTCACCACCATAAGAAGCCCCCAATTGTTCAAAATCTGTGCAACTTAATAAGAATGAAAATTGTTTCGACATTCCTGTTCCGATAGCTTCGGCAACATGGAACCCCATCATATAAAATTCATCAAGCAAAAAAAGAAGTGGATATGGCCCCGCAGGACCTTCATTGGGAGCAAAAATAATCGGCGTTCCTGAATACATATTGATAAACATATTATACATTTTATAGGTCATTCCTTCAACAGGACATCCTAAATAAAAAGTTGTTGGCTCCCACTGGCCCGTTGTTAAATTTTTAGCTCCACGCAAATCAAGACTTCCAAAATCACTGGACGCTGTTCTTGCACGAATAATACCATTTTTAAATGGAGCTAAACCTGACAATGCCATTGATAAAACAGAAGATCTTTGAGTTTTTGGTAAAGCTGCAACCTGGCTTAATTCAACAACAACACGTCGATTGTATCCATAAAATTTAGCTTCATCTATCATATCGTTCAAAATAAATGACCAGACATCTGTTTTAAATGCTACTGGATCTCCTGCATCTCGTCTAGCCCTCAATTGGGCCGATATATCAAGTTGCAGTTTTGTAATCATATCCAACATCATTGGAAAACTTGACTGCCTACCAACCCACGCTTCTGGAATTTTATCCCAAGTACCAATTGGAACATAATTTTTAAACGTTAACTTCTTTTTGCGAACATTATTTAAAGCTTGCTTAACGGCAACACTTTTTTCCATCGTATCATAATAAGATTCAATAACTTCATAATCTTCATCATCCATTGCATCTTCATATAATCTTTGCAGAAAATAATCATTTGCCCGAGCTTGTTCACATTTATCACAGATATAATTGATGAAACCTTCCAGAATAGCACGACCAGTTTTAATCCAGTATGGATCCGTTCCTGTTGGGCCATCATCCAGTAAAAAATATGCCAATCCACCAATATAATTTTGCCTGCCAGGACAAGGTGGAGGCAAATCTTTATCACTTAAAGGATTCCACGTTGGCCAAAACTCTCCTGCTTTTGGATTATCTTCTCCACAAAAATCAAGTCGATAAACAGGACCTAATTCAGCACGATGTCCAGCAGTTGCCGCAAATAATTCTCCTTTGATATCATTGATGAATAAACATTTATCATCATTTTCTAAAATTGTTGGAATATATATACCTGTAGATTTCCCTGTTCCAGGTCCACCAACTATCAAAGCAGACATATAATTATTCATCTTCAACAACTTTTTATCTTCGTAATTTCCAATAACAAAGGTAAAACCATGATCTAATCCCATTCTTTTAATATCATTATCATCAGCAAAACGACCTGCACCTAACTCTTGGCTTGCAAAATAATATGGATTAGATTTAATTGTATAAATGACACCAAAAATAAATTCGAAAAAAGGTAAAGCTGGCAACCACATTGAAAAACTTTGCCACGGATTTTTTCCAATAATTAATATCCATCGATAATAGCGTTCAAAAATATATAATGGATGATAAAGTAGATATTGATAAAATTGGTCAGTTTTAATCCATGCCTCTGCAGCAAATCCCTGCGAAACTAAATAGGCCATCGGATATGCTACAAATAAAGACAAAAAGGAAAGAATAAAACTTAAAGCTATTCCCTTTGTAATATAATCAACGCCTTGAAAATACTCAAAATAAGCATAGTCATCCCGTTTCGGGAACATCGGATACTTATCTGTAATAATCTCAAGCAAATTCATGTTCATCAAGTCCTTTGTCTTTGACGCTGTTTTACACGAACGCGTTTTGATGATCTTACTGGAATAATTTTATGAAAAACGTTTGAAACAACGTTTCTCACTTCTTGAGTGAGTGACTTTTCAACACTCTTCTTTTCCACTTCTTTTTCAAGTGGATATAAAATAGGAAAATCAAATTCACTTGCAGGTAACTCTTCTTTTTTTCGAGGACGTCGCGTAACAAGTGATTTTGCACCACTTTTCAATGATGTATTTTCTAAAACAACATCCTTAATTCTAGCCTTTAATTCTTCTTCTGATGGTTGTTGTTGGCGTCTAGCTTTCAAAATTGCCAAACTTTGGTCTAACATATTTTCTGCGGAAATTTCAACAGGTACATTTTCATTTTTCTTTTCAACTGGTGTTTGTTCTTTCTCTGAACCAAAATTAGGGTTCAAAGCCATCATTGCAGCTCTTTGAGCCTCTACAACTTCTTCTGGATTGAGTATTTTTTCAACAGATTTTTGTTCGGTGCCGGATTGTTTTAATTCTTGTTCCATTTTTTCCGCATCAGCTTGAACTTGAGCCTGTCTTTTTTTTCTCAAAATTTCAACGTCAGCCATCTTTGATTTAACTATATTAGCAGAAGTTAAATCCAATCCAGCAACGTTTCCTTTTTTAATTTCAACTTTTCTGTTTGCCCCTTCTTTAAACAAATATGTCCCATCAATGTATTGTTGATCTATTTTAGCACCAGATAAATTCACACCAACAAGACTTACACCTGATAAATCAACTCCAGTCAAATCTACACCGCGTAAATCAAGCTTTCTTAAATCCAAATATTTTAAAGGAACTTTTCTTAAATCAAGCAGACCATCTTCAGCTTGTTGTTGTAGTTGCTGCATTTTTTCTAATTCGTTTAATGCAACCTTTGCTAATTTTGCTCCAGCAATAATAGCATTTTTTAGATAAGCACCATCTAAAATAGCCCCTGTTAAATCAGCACCTGTCAAATCAGCTTCTTCAAGATTTACACCTCTTAAATCAGCACCTGCTAAATTAGCATTTCGTAAATCAACTCCTGCCAAATTAGCATTTTTTAAATCAGCTCCAGAAAAATTTACACCAGATAAATTAGCCCCTGAAAAATCAACTTCTGAAAAATCTGATCCTGAAAATTTAGCTTGTTCACCAATTTGCAACGAACGAACAACCATCTGGGCATCTGGATCATTTTCCCACCCATTAAATTTGCGCTTACGTTCCGTCAAAGTATCAGTTATTTTTACACCAGCAACATACGTTGTTGTATCTGAATCATCAACAACCTTACGGACAGGCCTATTAGTTAAGGCACTATAAACATCCTTATTTTCTGTATCTTGTTGTTGGTCACCCATCTAATTTAAAGCTTCCTTTTTTAAATTTTCAAGCTTCTTCTGTTTTTCCATTTTCAAAATTTGCAATCTTTCTTTTGATAAATCAGCCTTTTCTTTTTTCATATCCATTTCTTGTTTTACAGCAGCTATTTTTTCCACATCTAATACTCTAGCACTGTACGAGGTAAAAACTAAATTGATTGCATCCATTGAAGTATATTGAGAACCATTTACAGCAGCTACTGCAAAAGTTAATCCTTTTAAATTTTGAGCCTTAATTGAATTAATGATTTCCGTTGACAAAGTTGCATCTGAAAAAATTGCTAATTTAGTTTCAAATTTTTTAGCACGAACAATATTTCCTAGCAAAATTTGGTCAATAATAGATTGCGTTGACAAGCCATTAACACGAATTTCTTTAAATTCGGCTTTTCCTTTTTTGATAAAATCCAAACCTGCTCCATCCAAGCGAACCTGACCAATTTCCGTCTTTCCAACTTGCACAAAGTAATCATTATATTTTGGTAAATCAATTTTTCGTAATTCTATAACGCCCTGTTCACTTACAGGCATTCCCAAAAATTCGCCTAAATTAAAACCTATCAATCTAGCTTGATCAATTTTGAAAAAATAAGGAATCTTTCCCTCTTCTTTTGTCCCTTTTTTAGGAACAGCAACTAATTCTGACAAGGTAACTACGTCAGAAGAGGCTTCATACGAAAAATCCCCAACTTTAAATGTAAAATTACCAACAGGAAAATATTCTTTTATCTTTTCATAGACTTGACGTTCTGCTAATTCCTTAGCTTCCTTGTAAGAAGGGCCTTCATATCTTCTTCTTTTAAAATTTGTTTTGTAATACTTTTTCGTCTTTGCTTCTTCATTTTCTTTTTTTATGTCAGCACCTGTCTTCTTATAAGCTTTTGAAAAAGCTGGATTAAGTTCATCTTGAAAAAACTGTGCCTTTGCGCTTGGAATAGCGAAAAAACAAATTAAAGAAATTAAAACTATGGCCTTATTCATTCTTCTCAATCCTAATTTGAATAAACTTCAGAAAGTATATCAAAATTTGGATAAAAATGAAAAATAAATCTATACGGATATCATTATTTTGTCATCTACAGCATCAATTTTGATTATTTGCCCTTCTAAAATATCCCCTTTTAATAATTCCATCGCCAAAGAATTTTCTAATTCACGTTGAATCAATCGTTTTAATGGACGAGCTCCATAAACAGGTTCATACCCATTTTCAACGAACCAATTTAATGCTTTATCTGTTAACGATATTTCAATTCGTTTTTCACTCAATCTCTTTTTCAATCTATCCAACTGAATATTAACAATACCAGACATATCAGATTTACTTAATCTTTTGAAGATAAGTATTTCATCCAATCTATTTAAAAATTCTGGTTTGAAAGATTGACGAACAATTTCATGAACAGCTTTCTTAACTTCATCTGAAATTATTTCATCTTTTGAATTTGCTAAAATTTCTGCCCCTAAATTAGAAGTCAAAATTAAAAGTGTATTTTTAAAATCAACCGTATGACCTTGCCCATCTGTCAAGCGACCATCATCCAAAACTTGTAATAAGACGTTGAATACATCCGGATGAGCTTTTTCAACTTCATCAAATAAAATAACTTGATATGGACGACGACGAACCGCTTCTGTCAAGACGCCACCTTGGTCGTATCCAACATATCCAGGAGGAGCCCCTATCAATCTTGATACCGCATATTTTTCCATATATTCAGACATATCAATTCGTAACAAAGCTTTTTCATCATTAAATAAAAATTCTGCTAAAGCTTTTGCCAATTCGGTCTTTCCGACTCCTGTTGGTCCTAGGAATAAAAATGATCCTATCGGCTTATTCGGATCTTGCAATCCAGAACGAGATCTTCGAACAGCATTACAAACAGCTACCACAGCATCTTCCTGTCCAATGATTCTTTTCCCTATTTCAGTCTCCATTAAAACAAGTTTTTCTTGTTCTCCCTGTAACATTTTATCCACAGGAATTCCGGTCCACCGAGAAACGACACTTGCAATCATTTCGCTTGTAACATTTTTCATTTCATCAGCTTTGCTATCCGAAGCCATTTCTTCTGCATATTGTAATTGTTTTGTTAATTCAGGAATAACCTTATAACTCAATTCTCCGGCATATTCATAGCGACCTTCACGCATTGCCTTATCTACTTCAATCTTTTTGGCATCCAATTCAGAACGCAAATTAGCAGCATTCGCCAAGGCATTTTTACCTAATCTCCACTTTTCTGTCATTGATTTGGATTTTTGTTCTAAATCACAAACTTCACTTTCAATTTTTTCAAGTCGTTCTTTACTAGCTTCATCTTTTTCTTTTTTCAAAGCTTCCCGCTCAATTTTCAACATAATCAAACGACGATCAATTTCATCTAATTCTTCAGGTTTAGAATCTATCTCCATTCTTAATCGACTAGCAGCCTCATCAACCAAATCAATTGCTTTATCTGGTAAAAATCTGTCAGAAATATATCTATCTGATAGCGTTGCTGCACTTACTAGGGCAGAATCTGAAATTTTTACACCATGATGTAATTCATACTTTTCTTTAATACCTCGTAAAATCGATATTGTTTCAACAACACTCGGTTCCCCAACAAAAACAGACTGAAAACGTCTTGCTAAGGCAGCATCTTTTTCAATATATTTTCGATATTCATTTAATGTAGTCGCACCGACACAATGTAATTCACCACGAGCCAAAGCAGGCTTCATTAAATTAGACGCATCTGTAGATCCTTCACTTGCTCCAGCTCCAACAATGGTGTGCATTTCATCAATAAACAGAATTATTTTTCCTTCAGCTTGGCTTATTTCTTGTAAAACAGCTTTTAATCGTTCCTCAAATTCACCACGATATTTTGCCCCTGCAATCAAGGCTCCTAAATCCAAAGCTAAAAGTTTTTTATTTTTTAAACTTTCAGGAACATCTCCATTTATTATTCTTAACGCCAAACCTTCAATAACAGCTGTTTTTCCAACACCTGGTTCACCTATTAAGATAGGATTATTTTTTATTCTTCTTGATAAAACCTGAATTGTTCTACGAATTTCTTCATCTCTGCCAATCACAGGATCTATTTTTCCCTTTTCTGCCCGTTCTGTAAAATCAATGGTATATTTTTTCAAAGCATTGTATTTATTTTCAGCACCAGCACTATCTGCAGTTCTTCCTTGTCTTAATTCTTCAATCACTTTATTCAAATTAACAGCAGAAAGATTTCCCTTTTTCAAAATATCTGCAACGACAGTATTTGGCACCATCACCATTGCTAATAATATTTTTTCAACAGTAATAAATTCATCACCAGCTTTTTTAGCTAAATCTTCAGCCATTTGTAAAATTTTACCAAATTGCTGATTTGCATAACACTCGATATTTTGACCTGAAACCTGAGGTAATTTAGCAACAGCTCCTTGAACATCATTCAAAATCTGTTTTGCATTTCCACCTGCTCGGCTAATCAATCCAAAGCACATTCCCTCTTCATCTTGCATAAAAACCTGCAACAAATGTTCAGGACTTAAAAATTGATGACTATTCTGTTCTGCTAAACTCTTAGCTGATTGAATAAAACCACGACTTCTATCTGTTAATTTTTCCATATTCATAATAAAAACGTCCTATATTTTACCATTACTAAGTATATAGGACGCTTTTTTACAATTACAAGGTCGGGACTTAATTTATTCCTGTTTATCCTTTGCAGGACGACGTCCCCGTCTTTTCATCTTTTCACCGTTTTCCTCTGGATTTTTTTTCAAAGTTAAAGTTTTTCTTTTTGGTTCTTTTTTATTCATTTCTTCAACAGGAACAGATAAATCTAATTCAGAAACTATTTCGACTGGACTATCTTCTTCATTTTCATCATTAGCACAAACAGTTTCCTCTTCCATAACTTCTGATGGAACATCTTCAGCTTCTGTTTCAGTTTCTACTTCAACTTCTTCTACATTCTCATCATTTTCTGAAATTTCTTCATTTCCTTCAGAAATAATTTCAACATTTTCATTTTCCATTTCACGTTCTTCGCGCATTCTTTGTTCTGCAGCAGTAGCCAATGCATTTATGCGCATATAATGTTCTGCATATTGCAAACAAATTTCACAGAGAACACGATCAGATGAACGATAATCTTTTGCAGCTTGTGTATATTTATCCATTAATTGAAAAGCTGTTCCACGCATTTTTCCAACGGGACCTTGACTTTCATATACTGTATTTTTATTTGGAATATTATTATTAAAACGACGATTATTATTAAAGTGATTGCGATTACGCATCCGATTTTTGGAATTCATACCCATAAATAAAACTCTTTATATTTGAAACTATATCTCTCGAATTTTCTCATTCGACTGGAAATAACCCAATATTTCCGAAAACAAGGTTAAAATACATTCTTTACTATCATTTGCAAGTTATTTTTCATTTTTTTTGTAAAATGATACAACGAATAATTCCTCCTAAATCAACCCCATAATCTAAAAATTCTAAATCAGAATTTTCTAATATTTTTCGAACTTCGAATTCTTGACCTTGACCAAATTCGAAAACTGCTAAACCTTTTTTATTTAATAAATTTGATAAAGATTTGCTGATTATTCTGTATGGATCCAAACCATCTTTTCCACCAAAAAGAGCTATTGCTGGATCATATAAAACAACTTCTTTTTGTAAAATTTCATCATTTTTAATATAGGGGGGATTTGAAATTATTACGTCATATTTAGGTTGCAGATGGGAAACCCAATCCGGATTATTCCAGTCAACACAAAGCACTTTAAAACGATCTGACAATTTGTTAATTTTAGCATTTTCCTCTGCGATCTTTAAAGCTTCAATACTTTTATCTATCCCCGTTGCCTCTGCATAAACGTACTCACCTAGTAAAGATAATGCTAAGCAACCACTTCCTGTACCAATATCAAGTATTTTTAATGCTTCTAATTTGTCTTTTTTATATTTTAAAACACTCTCTATATTTATTTCCGAATCGGGACGAGGATCAAGTACATCTTTTGTTACCTTAAAATCTAAATTCCAAAAACCGCGACTACCTTTAATTTTTGACACAGGTTCAAAAGCTAATCTTCGTTGAACGAATTCATCTATTTTCTTTTCAGTTTCAAAATCTATATCTAATTGAGGATTCATTTTGATAAAAATGGGAGAACATCCTATACCAAAAGCAATCAGTTCTCGCGCATCAACCCGAGCTTCTTCAATATGTTCTTTTTCAAACAAAGCAACGATCTGTTGCATTTTATCAATAATCTTCATAAACAGATCCTAAATTTTTACACCGTAAAATATGATAAAAAACTATTCAATAAAAAATTTTTCTATAAAATACACCATATCACAAAATAAGGAAATCAGATTATGACGACAAAAGAATTTACCCCTTACATTTCTGCGAATTCAAATGTTCCTGAATTTACTTGGACATCTGTCCTTGCAGGATGTTTATTAGCTATCGTATTTGGAGCCGCGAACGCATATCTTGGTTTACGAGCAGGAATGACAGTTTCAGCATCAATTCCAGCTGCAGTTATTGCAATGGGAACATTTAAATTTTTAAAAAGAAAAAATGCGATTTTAGAAAGCAATCTTGTTCAAACAATAGGATCTGCCGGTGAATCTCTTGCTGCAGGAATCATTTTTACAGTCCCTGTTCTCTTTTTATGGGCAAATGAAGGAAAATGTGATTTACCAAGCATGTTAACAATTATTTCCCTTGCTTTACTTGGGGGAGTTCTTGGTGTTTTATTTATGATTCCTTTACGTAAAGCATTAATTGTAAAGGAACATAATACCTTACCATATCCAGAAGGAACTGCTTGTGCAGAAGTTCTGTTATCTGGTGAACGTAAGGGCGCTGCATCTAAAATAGTTTTTTTAGGTATGGGCTTTTCTGCAATCGTAAAAATGATAACAGGTGGATTAAAATTAATTCCAGACTTAATTCACATTCCTTTAAAATCACTACAAACACTATTATCCTTTGAAGTATCTCCCTCATTCTTAGGTGTCGGTTATATTTGTGGGATAAAAATTAGTTCATATTTATTTGCTGGTGGTTTTCTTGCTTGGTTTTTTGCCATCCCATTAATTACGATTTTTTCACCAGAAATGACTATTTCTAACTTTAATCCAAAAATGATTTGGTCAACATATATTCGCTATATTGGGGCAGGAGCTTTAGTTACAGGAGGACTAATTAGTCTATTTAAATCTCTTCCTTTAATCATCAATACTTTTATTCAATCGATTAAAAGCGTTAAATCTTCATCCGATCAAAATAACGATCGAACAAATCAAGATTTATCTTTCAAATTTTTAGCTTATGCGATCGTTGGATGTATCCTTGCAATTCTTTTTACCCCATCTATTCCCGTAGGAACATTAGGATCACTACTAATTGTTGCTTTTGGTTTTGTTTTTGCGACAGTTTCCTCTCGAATTGTTGGCTTAATTGGATCATCGAACAATCCTGTTTCAGGAATGTCGATTGCGGCTTTACTTATATCAACGATTTTACTTAAAATGTCTGGCCATGTTGGAATTTCCGGAATGCTTTCAGCTATTTCAATTGGTTCTATCGTTTGCATTGTTTCTGCTATGGCTGGAGATACCTCTCAAGATTTAAAAACAGGCTACCTTCTTGGAGCCACCCCTAAAAAACAACAAATTGGAGAAATTCTTGGTGTTATCTGTTCAGCTTTAACAATTGGTTTCGTAATACTTTTACTCAATAAAGCTTGGGGGTTCGGTTCTGAAAATCTTTCAGCTCCTCAAGCAACTTTAATGAAAATGGTTATTGAAGGAGTTATGAGTGGTAATTTACCTTGGAATTTAATTTTTATTGGTGCCAGCTTAGCAATTTGTGTTGAAATTTTAAGAATACCTGTTTTGCCATTTGCTATCGGATTTTATCTTCCATTCAATATATCATCGACAATAATGATTGGCGGTATTATTCGCTATTTTATAGACAGAAAATATAAAACTGAAGAAAATTCAACAGGTATTTTATATTGTTCTGGAATGATTGCTGGTGAAGGACTTATGGGAATTTTATTAGCAGGTGTGATGGTGTTAAATTGGCAAAACCTACTTGATTTTTCAAAATATAACGTGGGAATTGTAGGAAGCTTATTTATGCTATTTATTCTCGCATACAGCATTTTTCACTATGCAAAGAAAAAATAAACATATACAAAAAATCCCCTGAAAAACAGGGGATTTTTTTTATTCCAATTCAGACAATCTTGTTAATTGATTATCCTCTATCAAAGCATCAACAATTTCACCCAAAGCTGTTCCATTCATCACTTCATCAATTTTATATAGAGTTAAATTGATACGATGATCTGTGACACGCCCTTGTGGAAAATTATATGTTCTGATACGTTCAGACCTGTCCCCAGAACCAACTTGATTTTTTCTATCAACAGAGCGTTCTGCATCCAATTTCTGTTGTTGAAAATCAAATAACCTAGAACGTAAAATACGCATTGCGCGATCTTTATTTTTAAATTGAGAACGTTCATCTTGGCAAGCAACAACAAAACCAGATGGAATATGGGTAATACGAACGGCTGATTCTGTTTTATTAACGTGTTGACCACCAGCACCGGAAGCACGATAAACATCAATTTTCAAATCTTTTTCATCAATTTTAAAATCGACTTCCTCTGCTTCAGGCAAAACAGCCACTGTTGCCGCTGAGGTATGAACACGACCTGCAGATTCTGTTTCAGGAACACGTTGAACACGATGAACACCAGATTCAAATTTTAATTTCTCAAAAACGTTTTTACCAATGACACTTGCCGTTGCTTCTTTATATCCACCCAATCCAGTATCATTGACAGATAACATTTCGAATTTCCAACCTTGTTCTGCAGCAAAATGTTCATACATTCTGAACAATTCAGCAGCAAACAAAGCAGCCTCTTCACCACCTGTTCCTGCTCTCACTTCCAAAATTGCGTTCTTTTCATCTACTGCATTTTTAGGCAATAACAAAATTTTTAAATTTTTTTCAATAGCAGGTAAATTGTTTTTTATTTCATACAATTCATCTTTTGCCATCGCTTTTAATTCTGCATCCATTTCTGGATCATCAATCATTGCCTGATCGTCTTCAATTTGCTTAATTGCAGTTTTATATTCTTTAATTGCTTCTACAACGTCTTTTAACCCAGCCAATTCTTTTGACAATTTGACAAAAGTATCAGCATCAGCCTCACCACTACCTAGCAATGCTTCTAATTCTTCACTACGAGCTAAAATGGTATTTAATTTTTCTTCAAAAGCCATTATTGAAACTTCCTGTATTCATTCAAAGATTGATCCAAATCTAACAATGAAACTTCAACTTGATCACCACTGTCTAAATTACGAACAGTAACAACCCCTTTTTCCATTTCATCTGTTCCCATCATTATTGCACAACAAGCATTTATTTTATTTGCCTTTTTCATTCTTTTTGACATATTTCCACTGTATGCCATTTCGACAATGTATCCACTTTTGCGCAAACTATGAGCAATTTTCATCATAGGCAAAATGCATTCATTTCCAACAGGTATCAAAGCTATTGCCCGAGCCTCATTAGGAATCAACCCCAATTCTTGAACCAAGATTGATAACCTATCAATTCCAGCTCCAAAACCTATACCAGGTTGAGCAGAGCCCCCCAATTGTTGAACTAATCCATCATAACGACCACCAGCTAAAACTGTTCCCTGAGCTCCTAAATTATCCGTAATAAATTCAAAAACAGTATGGCGATAATAATCTAAACCACGAACTAATTTTGGATTAACAACAAAAGGAATTTCCAAAGCATTTAATCCTGCTTGAACTTCATCAAAGAACTGCTTTGCCTCTGGTGTTAAATAATCCGTCATTTTTGGAGCATTTTCGATTAACTTTTTATCGTTTTCATCTTTGGAATCTAAAATACGTAATGGATTTTTTTCCAAACGAATTTGACTATCTTCAGAAAGTTGATCTTTAAATTGAGAAAAATAATCAACCAATGCAGTTCTGTATGCATCTCTAGATTCGACATCACCTAATGTATTCAACTCTAAACGAACATATTTTTGTAATCCCAAAGCACCTAATAAATCCCAAGCCAAACATAAAATATCGATATCGGCTTGTGCAGATGCAGCCCCTAAAACTTCAACACCAAATTGATGCAACTGACGATAACGCCCTTTTTGAGGACGTTCATAACGGAACATTGGACCAGCATAAAATAATTTAACAGGTACGTTTTGTTCCATTCCTTCAGAAATAAAAGAACGAACAACACCAGCTGTTCCTTCTGGACGTAATGTAAAACTTTCTCCACCACGATCATTAAACGTGTACATTTCTTTTGAAACGATATCTGACGTTTCACCTACACCACGACAAAACACCTCTGTTGATTCAAAAATTGGTGTTTGAATTCCAGAAAACCCATATTTTTTTGCCATTTCGCGTGCAGTTTGTTCCACAAACAAAAAAGCATCCAAATCTCGACCATAGATATCTCGAGTTCCTCTAGCAGGCTGAATTGTCATTATTTTTTCTCCACCATCTTTTCAGCTAACTGTGCAACAATATCTGCAGCATTATTGGCATCAATTGGTTCTTGTTGTACACCTTTGATAAACAACAAAGCTTTGCCGTTACCACCACCACAAACACCAATATCAGCACCTTTAGCTTCACCTGGTCCATTAACAACACATCCCATAACAGCGATTTTTAATGGTTCTGATATATGTTCAAGTCTTTGTTCCAATTCCTTTACCGTTTTTTCAACGTCAATTCCACGACGAGCACAAGTTGGACAAGAAACGAAACGAATACCATGATAACGCAATCCTAGCGTTCTTAAAATTTCAAAACCAACTTTGATTTCTTCACGCACGTCAGCCGTCAAAGAAACACGCAACGTATCACCGATACCCTGCATTAACAAAGAACCAATTCCCAAAGACGATTTTACTGTTCCTGCGCGCAAACCACCTGCTTCTGTAACACCCAAATGTAATGGATAATCACATTGTTCAGCCAATTGACGATAAGCTTCCATTGTCATTAACGTATCAGAAGATTTTACAGAAATTTTAAAATTGAAGAAGTCATTATCTTCCAAAATCTTTGCATGCTGTAAAGCAGATTCTACCATTGCCTCTGGACATGGTTCACCGTATTTTTCCAACAAAGCTTTATCCAAGGATCCACCATTTACACCAATTCTCATCGAGCAATTGTGATCTTTTGCAGCCTTAATAACTTCACGAACGCGATCTGCAGAACCAATATTACCTGGATTAATTCTCAAACAAGCTGCTCCAGCTTCCGCAGCTTCAATAGCTCTTTTATAATGAAAATGAATATCTGCAACAATAGGAACGTGAACTTGTTTAACAATTTCTCGCAATCCTGCAGTAGATTCCTCATCAGGACATGAAACACGAACAATATCAGCCCCAACAGCTTCCAAACCTAAAATCTGTTGAACAGTAGATTCAACGTCTTTAGTTGGTGTATTTGTCATAGATTGAACGGAAATTGGTGCTCCATCTCCAACTGCAACAGAGCCAACATACACACGTCTACTTTTACGACGTTTGATATTAAATTGATACATTATTCAGCACCTTCTATTTTTTTAGATAATTCTTCAGGATTCAAAGAAATCGTTCTAATACTTCCTCTTGGTCCAATTTGTTTTAATAAATTGCCATCCAAGAATAAATTAATACCACCTGCATTTCCTGTTCTTAAGAACAAGTTTTCAACATTAGAAACATTATATTTATCGCCAGCATTCAACTCTTTTGAAAATAAAATTTCGAACTTATGAACTGGATTTCCATTTTCATCTTCAACGTCTTCTTCAAATTCTGGCAATTGTTTTCTAATTTCAATCCAAACTTTTTCCAAAGCAACTGCAACAATACGAGGATTTTTAGTAAAACCATAAATCTTTGGAACGTAAACTTCTTCTGATTCTTGCTCTTCTACACCAACAGATTGTTCAACAACGTTTTGTTGTTCAATCACACCTGATCCTGAATAAGCTGATGATTCAACGGAAGGAACTTCTTCAGCAACTTCTGGTTTTTTAGGAGGAACTGGTGGCAATTTTTCTTCTGTAACAACATTATTTTTATTCACCTGTTCATCTTCTAAAGTATATGATTCTTCTGTTTGAATCACGTTTTCCAAAACAACTTTGTCATCTGTAATTGTTTGAGCAATATCCGTTTTCTTTGGAATAAACATCAATCCGATAACTAAAATTGTCAAAATGGCAATCACAATCCACAAATAAGGTCTTGCTTTATCATCTTCAATGATTGTAGCTAATTCATTTTGAGTTTCTCTTTGTTCCTCAAGTTTTTTAGCTTCCTTTTGCATTTCCTTCTGAACTTCTTGCATAGGATCTTTTTTAACTTCAGGCTTTTTTTCCTCTGGTTTTCCATCGGATTGGTCTAAAGCTTCTTCAGCTGCAATAAAAATCTTATCGCAATCCAAACCAAGATACATAGAATAACTACGAATAAATCCCTTTACGTATGGTTCACCAGGTAAATCTTTAAAATTACCAGATTCCAACGCTTCCAAAAAACGCTCTTTAATGCACAAAGTCGTTGCAATGTCAGCTATTTTTTTCTTTTTAGCTTCACGCGTTTTTTTCAGTAAATCACCAATTTTCTTTTGTTCTTCTACCAAAGTTGTCATGGCATTTCCCCATTTATGATGATAATTAAACTTGTTTTACATCCAATTCGAAAGCAGCATGTAATGCACGAACTGCTAATTCTGCATATTCATCAGCAATCAAAACACTAATCTTAATTTCTGAAGTTGAAATTGTTTGAACGTTAATTCCTTTATCACTCAAAGCTCTAAACATCTTTCTTGCAATACCGGTATGAGTTCTCATTCCAACACCAATCAAAGAAACTTTTACGCAATTAGAATCAGAAATAATATCTGTATAACCTATTTCTTCTTTATGCTTTGCCAAAACGCTCAAAGCACCATTCAAATCACTTTCAGGAACAGTAAAAGTAATATCCGTACTTTTTCTGTTTACAGATTCCGTTTGAATAATCATATCAACACAAATATTTGCTTCTGCCAATAAATCGAAAACACAAGCAGAAATCCCTGGTTCATCTTTCACAGCAACCAAAGTAATTTTTGATTCATCTCTACTATACGTAATGCCACTAATAACTTCTTTTTCCACGATACTTTCCTCATCACAAATAATTGTTCCAATTGGATTTTCTTCAAAACTTGATAACACCCTCAAATTGACTTGATATTTCATCGCCAATTCAACGGATCTAGTTTGTAATACTTTTGCTCCCAAAGAAGCCATTTCTAACATTTCTTCGTAAGTTACTTGGTCTAATCTACGGGCATTTTTCACCAATCGAGGATCTGTTGTATAAACACCATCAACGTCCGTATAAATATCGCAACGATCAGCTTTTAACGCAGCTGCAACAGCCACTGCAGAAGTATCTGATCCCCCACGACCTAATGTCGTTATTCTGCCATTTTCATCAATTCCCTGAAAACCGGCAACAACTGGAACTATTCCATTATCAAGACATTCTCTTAATTTTTCAGTTTCAATTGTGTGAATTCGTGCCTTTGAAGCAGCTTGATCCGTCAACAACGGAATCTGCCACCCTGTAAAAGATCTAGATGGAACTCCTATTGATTGTAAAGCCATTGCCAACAAACCAATTGTAACCTGTTCCCCTGTGGAAACAACCGTATCATATTCTTGCAAGTTATAATTTTCATCAATATCCTTACAATATTGAACCAATTGATTTGTTACACCACTCATAGCAGAAACGACAACGACAACTTGATTGCCTCTGTCATATTCTTTCTTTACTTTTGTTGCGACATTTTTGATGCGATTCGGATCAGCAACAGATGTCCCACCAAATTTTTGAACAACACACGCCATTAACTTATCTTTCAAAAAGACACTAAAATACATTATCGCAATACTACTTTTCTCGCATCTTTTCAAGAACTTTGTTAATAATTTGGTAACTATTTAGCAAGTTATTTGTTCAAAAAGAATATATCTTTATGTTCGTAAGTATTTTTTAACGACCTTTATGTAACAACAAAATATCCCTTTGATTTTCAATAACAATTTTCCTTATTTTCCCTCACTCTGTAGGGAGAGGACATAAATTTTATTCCCACATGTTCGTAGAATTATTATTTACTGCCACTTCGAAGGGGATAAACGAAGTTCATGACACCGATAGGCGGTCCCGAAGGGACGAGCGAAGCGAGCAAACAATTGCTTATCGAGACTATCAGTCGA
>JAKSVU010000039.1 GCA_024413465.1 Alphaproteobacteria bacterium | reverse complement strand
CAATGACTCGTCACAATTGCGGTTTTCGTGTTATTGATGCCTTTGCAGATGCAACTTCAGTTGACATTGATAAAGAAGATTTTAGAGGTGTTTACGGAAGATTCAAATACGAAGGTGAAGACATTATTTTGTTTAAACCATTAACTATGATGAATTTATCTGGAACAGCAGTTTATGATATTGTTAAATTCTTCAAAATTCATAGAGAAGACATTGTAATCATCTATGATGATATGGCAATTGCGCCAGGACAACTTAGATTGAGAGCAAGTGGTTCTAGTGGCGGCCAAAAAGGTATGGAAAATATCATCAAATGTTTGGCAACCGAAAATATTAAACGTATTCGTGTTGGTATTGGTGAACCAAAATATGATCCAATCAAACACGTTTTAGGTGAACCTACCGGAGAAGACAAGGCAAAAATAGATTCTGCTATAGATCGCGCAACAAAAGCTATACGCGAATTTTTGATAAACGATTTTCAAAACGCAATGTCAAAATTTAATGGAGGTGGTAATAGTTGAATGATGAACTCTTAAATCTGATTTCTAACACTGAAGCCGCTACCCACCTCTTAACGAAAAGTGGGGATTTTGTCGTTGATGACTCTATTGGAATTTCTTTGCTTTTTGCAGGAGTTTTCCACAAAAAACCCGGGAAATACCTATTATTAACATCAAATCTCTACACCGCTCAAAAGGTTTCTGACAACATTGCTTCTCTAATCGGCGAAGATAATGTTTATCTATTCCCGGTTGATGATATGTTAAGAAACGAAAGCCTAACTTCATCAAAGGAATTGCTTGCTCAAAGACTTTTTGTCTTAACCAAAGCTCTTGAAGATAAACCAAAAATTATTGTCACCCATGCTTCAGCGTTAATTACACCACTACCAACAGTTAGTGATTTTTTATCAAACACTTTTTTCTTTGAAAAAGGAAAAGAATATAACCTTGCTGAAACGAAAAAAAGATTGGTCCAAGCAGGCTATGAACAAGTAAATAAAATTGATCAAACACTACAGTTTGCATCACGCGGTGATATTTTAGATATCTATCCTGTTTCACAGGATAATCCAATTAGAATTGAATTCTTTGGTGACACCATTGAATCAATTTCATATTTCGACGTTTCAAAGCAAACAACATTTAAGGAAATTGATTCTATCAAATTTGAACCTGCAAACGATGTTTTATTTACAGATTTAGAAATTGAAGAATTTAAAAAGAATTTAGATGCCCAAATTGAGAAAGATAAGAAGAATTTAATTCCTGAATTAGGCTCCTATCTACAACAAAATGCAAACTTGGATTTTGAACGCATTCAAAGTCGTGTTTATCACCCTCATTTGTATAAGTACACAAGGTACGTAAAACATTTCACTAACTCTATTTGTGATTACTTCAAAGCAGATCTAACTTTCATCTCAAACAAGAACCAATTTGACACCACAATCGAGTTTTTAACTAAGGAAGCAAAAAGCTATTTTTCTTCATTAAACGATGATGGAAAATTGATTACTCATCTTGAATTATACAATGATGTTAAAGACGTACTAAAATTTGAAAAACACCTCGTTTTCTCCAGTAATTTCCGTGAAAATCCTGGACAAATTGAGTTTAAAACAAATCCAATCATCTTTTCAAAAGCTAATTCGTCCAACCTATCTTTAATCTTAAATCAGTACCTTTCAACAGCTCAAAAAATCGTACTTGCTTTGTCAAACAAACAACAATACGAAACAGTTGTTGAATTTCTTAAATCAGAAAGAATTTCTTATGATGCATTGAATGGTTTAGAGATTCCAACCAAGAAAATTGGAGTCACTATTTTCTCGCTTGAGGAAGGTTTCGAATTACCTGATGAAAAAATTGTTTTTGTATCCTCAAAAGAACTGTTTGGATACCAAAATAGATCATCTAGATTCTTGAATAGATTTAAGGAAGCAACAATCTTAAGAAATTATGAAGAATTACGTCCTGGAGACTTTGTTGTTCATGAATATTACGGAATTGGTAAGTTTATTGATATCGAAACAATTGAAGTAGATGGAATTCATAGAGACTTTATTAAAGTTCAATATTCAGGAACAAGTGTATTATTTATTCCTCTTACTCAATTTAGATTACTACGTAAATATTCTGGTAGAGAAGGTGCAGAGCCTAAATTATCAAGTCTTAATTCTGACGAATGGGAAAAGACCAAATCAAAAATTAAAACTCGAATTAATGAGTTAGCTGATAGATTGTATGCTTTATATAGCGAAAGAGCACATGGTAAAGGCTTTGCCTTTATGCCTGATGATGAAATTCAAGAAGCATTTGAAAAAGAATTCCCTTATCAATTAACATATGATCAAGAACAAGCTGTTGCAGACATTAAAAAAGACATGGAATCTGATGATGTTATGGACAGACTTCTTTGTGGTGATGTTGGTTTCGGTAAAACCGAAGTCGCATTTAGAGCAGTCTTTAAAGCAATTTCTTCTGGTAAACAAGTAGCTATTTTGTGCCCAACAACTTTACTTGCAAGACAACATTATGAACTTGCATGCGAAAGATTTAGAAATTTTGGCGTTAACATTGCCATTATTTCTAGACTCGTGTCTGAAAAACAACAAAAAGAATATATTAAGGATATAAAGGAAGGAAAAATACACTTAGTAATTGGCACACACAGGTTATTAAGCAAAGATTTTTCATTCAAAGACCTTGGTTTACTCATTGTTGATGAAGAACAAAGATTTGGTGTTGAGCAAAAAGAACGCATTAAAGAAATGAAATCAAATATTGATGTTTTATCACTCTCTGCAACTCCTATTCCTAGAACATTACAATTATCTTTAATTGGTGTTAGACCAGTGTCACAAATTAACACTCCACCAGAGAATAGATCATCAATTCAAACCTATGTTACACCATTTAATGAAGGCGTGTGCAGAGAGCTAATTGAGCGAGAATTAACGCGAAAAGGCCAGGTTTTTTACATACATAACGTTGTTTCTTCGATTCATTTAGTAGCAAACAAAATTCAAAGGCAAATACCATCAGCAAACGTTGGAGTTGTTCACGGGCAGATGTCAAAAGACGAGATTGAAGACGTTATGATGAGATTCTATTCTGGTGAAATAAATGTATTAGTTGCTACATCAATTATTGAAAACGGAATTGATATTCCAAACGCCAATTTAATCATTGTTGAGAACGCTGATCGCTTTGGTTTATCTCAGCTTTACCAAATTAAAGGTAGAGTTGGGCGCGGAAATCGTATTGCTTATGCCTATTTATTCTACAGCGAGCAGAAAAACATAAACAAAACAGCCCAAAAGAGATTAAAAGCCATTCAAGACTTTGCACAATTAGGCTCTGGCTATAAAATTGCGCAAAGAGACCTTATGATTCGTGGCGCAGGAGACATTTTGGGTCCTGAACAAGCTGGTTTTATTGACTCTGTTGGATTGGAATTATACCTCAAACTTTTGAATGAAGTTATTGAAGAGAAAAAGACCGGAAAAGCATACGAACCACCTAAGCCAGTTAAGCTATTTAAAATCGATGCTTATATCCCTGATGAGTACATGATTAAAGAAGATAAAGTCGAGCTCTATCAAGAACTTGAAAATGCACAAAATATCCAGGAATTACAGGGAATAAAGGCCAAAATCCGCAATATTTATGGCAAAATTCCACACGAGGTAATGATGCTAATTAACAAGAGAAGAATTGACATTTTAATGAACAATGAAGAGTTTGAAAATGTTAATGAATATGCTAATGATATTGAGATAGTTTTGTCAGACAAATTTTCATCAATTTCTGGTATTGGATCAGCACTTTTTGAGATGTTATCGCCATACCTTGGAAAGATTTCTGTTACTTACTTGAACAAAGTCTTAAAAATTAGGTTGAAGAAGGTTGATAATTGGATAAAAGATCTCGAAACAATCATTGAATGCATTGTCGCATTGTATAAAAAATATAATAAGAAGGATAAAAATGAATAAGGAACTAAAATTAAACATTGATAAGAACAAAAAATATGTAGTCGCATGCTCCTTTGGACCAGACTCAATGGCCCTTCTTTCTTTGTCCCTAAAAAATAATATAAAAATTGTTGTTGCTCATGTTAATTATCACAAGAGAAATGTGTCTAATTTTGAACAAGCTTCTTTAACTCAATTTTGTAATAAAAATAATATAGAAATTGAGGTATTGGATACAGCAAATTTAAAGGTATCTGGAAACTTCCAAGAATGGGCTCGAGAAACACGTTATAAATTCTTCAAAAAAGTTGTTGAAAAGTATGGTGCTGAAGGGGTACTTGTAGCCCATCAAGAAGACGATTTAATTGAGACCTATTTAATGCAAAAAAACCGCAAAAACCTAGTGAAATATTGGGGAATTTGCAAGGAAATTGAGATTTTATCGGTCAAGGTAATTAGACCACTTTTGGATTACACTAAACAAGAACTTTTGGAGTACGATATTGCAAACAAAATTCCATACTCAATTGATGAGTCAAATTTAACCGATCATTACTCCAGAAACAAGATTCGTCATGGTGTTGTTGAAAAATTAACAAAAGAAGAACGAAAAAATATCATTTCTGAAATCAAAAATAAGCAAAAAAATACTGAAAAATTTGTCCCTAAAATTTCATATCAAAAATTTGCAAAAATGAGCTATGAAAACGTTGTTAGATTTATCGATTTTTATATGTCAAAACACAATGAACACAGGGATTTAAGCGCAAAATTTGTTGAAGAGATTCAAAAAACTTTCGCAACCAACGCAAATATTTCATTCAAAATTACAGATCACGTCATTTTGTCAAAATTTTATGATGATGTAGAAATTGTAGATTGCGAACAATTTTATCAATATGAACTTGTGGTTGATAGAAAAGCAAAGAACAACTTTATTGAAATTGATTTCTCGATGGGTGCTGAAGATCGAGGAATTAAAGATGAAGATTTTCCTTTAATTGTTAAAAATGTAAATCCAAAAGACAGAGTAAAAATCAAAGATTATTTTGTTGAAGTTAGAAGACAATTTATTGATTGGAAAATGCCAGTTCATCTTAGAAAGATATGGCCAGGAATTTACAATAAAGAAAACAAACTAATTTATGTTCCTAGATATCGCAAAAATTTCACAGATAATCATAAATCTATTTTTAAAATCGATTTAACAAAAATTGGGAATAAATAGTGCCTAATCGCATTATAAAAATAAATATAAATACAAAATTATTTACAAAACTTTTTGTTTTGGTATCATTTTTAACGAACACATTTGTTTAGATAACCCCGGAGGTATTAATTATGGACGAAAATAAAAATCAA
>JAKSVU010000038.1 GCA_024413465.1 Alphaproteobacteria bacterium | reverse complement strand
CATTTGAAGTAAATTTCGTTGATGAAGCTCACCAAAAGCCATTCCTATCTTGGCCCAAAAAATGCAGTTTAGCATACACTCCTAGCAAAGTTTTTTTACAGGTTCCTTAAAACATGATCCACAGTATTCGAAAAAAGCTTCAACGCAATCGCTTTATCATCAATGTTTATTCCATTTTTCCTTGGAACAAGATAATTCCCACATTCAAACAATTTTTGTTTGATTTGAAAATGAAAAAAAATGGTTTTATCTTTAGACACAACAATTTAAAGCCAGCCTTTTATCTTCCCTACTATAAAAAAGATTACATTCAAAAAAAAATTATTTCTGAAAAAAATTATTACGAATTCTCATACCTAAAGGACATTATTTTCAATCCAGAAAATGGACCACTGATATCCAAAATTTCCCAAAAATGCATTCTAGATATCGGAGCTAACATCGGTAACCACACTCTGTTTTTTCTTTTAGAATGCAACGCTTCAAAAGTCATTTGCTTTGAGCCGATCAAAGACACGTTCCGCATTCTCAAAAAAAATATCGAAATTAACAATTTGACATCCAAAACAGAATTGAATAATTTTGCACTAGGTGCAAAAACTGATGTAGCCTCTATTTCCTATTACTCAAAAGAAAATATCGGATCAACATCTCTAAAAAGCGATTCTTGTGGTAATATTAATATTAGCTCATTAGATGATTTACATATTCAAGATGAAATTGCCTTCATAAAAATCGATGTGGAGGGATTCGAGTTAGAAGTTGTAAAAGGCATGAGAAATACTCTTGTCAAAAACCACCCATCCTTAATGATTGAAATTCGGCATACACTCTTTAAAGATGTCAATTGTATCTTAGAAGAAAATGGATATAAGTACAAGATAATTGAAACTAATGATTTAATGGCTAATTATTTGTACACAAGGTAGCGCATGCACAAAATTTATATTTGGATAAAAGAGCTGCTCAACTATGTAATCCACCCAACCCAAAATTACGAAAAATTAGAGAAATCAATCCATGATGTTGAGTTAAATCTTAACTACGCACTAGTTAGGCAACGATACGAACTTCTTGCTTTCCACTCAAATGAAAATGGAACAACTCCAAACAAGTATGGAAATGAAGAAATAGTCATTTCCTTAACATCATACGGAAAGCGTGTACAATCTGTTTTTTTGACTATAGAGAGTCTGTTTCAACAGACATTAAAAGCAAATCATGTTGTACTTTATCTTTCTAAAAAGGAATTTTCATTAGAGACGATTCCAGAAATAATAAAAAAACAACAAAAAAGAGGTCTTTCAGTTCGTTTTGTAGAAGATAAGCGTAGCTATACGAAACTAGTTTATGCCCTCAAAGATTATCCTGAAGCGTCAATCATAAACGTTGATGACGATTTTATTTATCCCATAGACCACATTGAAAAAATCATTAATGAACACCAAAAGAATCCGAACAATATAATTTGCGGCCAAGTAAAGGAGATGAAATTCAACAAAAAAGAAAAAAAATTCACATCCTACACATCATGGCAAGTTCCTAGACACAATCATCCAACATCATCTCCTTTATATCTTCAATATGGAGCATTTGGCTGCCTATACCCCCCCCACAGCCTTCACGAAGATGTATTCGATGAGACCGTTTATCTAAAACTAGCACCTACTGCAGATGATTTATGGTTCAAAATCATGGCTATCAAGAAAGGCACTCAAGTTGAAGTTATTACCAAAGACTGGTCTGAATGCGGCCTAACCGGACAAATTCATAATTTTGATTCCGTCTTATGGAGAATAGAATACGTGCAAGACAATGCACTCGGGATTACAAATGTTGCGAACGGACAAAATGATGTTCAATTGCACAATCTTTGCTTACATTACGATTTATACGAATATTTTGCATCAATCTAATTCTTACGGTAAAGGGATATGATTCCATGAACATTCTAAGATACATAAACGCCCTCATCCATCCTTTTGATACCATAGCAAGTATCATTGATTCAAAGAATTCCGAGCTGCAAAAAAAGATCAGCAATATCTTTGAATACACGGCTTACGATTTAACAAAACAAAGCTTAAGTTCGAAAGAAAATGGTATTTCCACAGAAAAAATTTGCGATAACGAGGTTATCGTCTCTCTGACTAGCTACGGAAAACGGATTCACGATGTCTATCTCGCAATTGAATCAATAATGCAAGGTAGCGTAAAGCCAAATAAAATCATACTCTGGCTTGATGAGGAAACCTTAAAAAAAGAAAAATTACCGGTTTCTTTACAAAATCAGCAAAATCGTGGACTTGAAATAGAATTTTGCAAGGATATAAAATCTTACACAAAATTGATCTACGCTTTAAAAAAATATCCTAACGCCAATATAATCACAATTGACGATGACATTATTTACAAATACGACCTTGTAGAAAACCTAATCAGGTCCCACTTAAAGGATACCAAATGTATCTGCGCAAATAGGATTCACCAAATCAAAAAACTAAATAACGGAAAATTAGACAGTTACCTTAACTGGAAGTGGAATCTAGGAAACGATACAGCGATTTCTTCATTGAATTTTTTCACCGGCGTTGGTGGAGTTTTATACCCGCCAAACTCTTTGCACAAAGAAGTCTTCAACGAGGATGTTTTCTTATCAATTTGCCCCACAGCAGATGATGTATGGTTTAATGCAATGGCTAGGCTCCAAGGAACTCCAATATGCAAATCATTTACCCATAGTAACATCGGTGAAGATTATTTAGACCGATTATCCCCATTGGAAGAAGGACTTGGAGTTCACAACAATGACTCAAAAAATTGCCTTAACGACATTCAAATTAAAGCAGTATTTGATAAATATTCTATTTACAAGTTACTGTAAAAATAATCATAACTATGCTGCAAAATTTAAGTTCTTTGTTCCCGTATATAATTAGTCCAATTATAGCAGCCATCACAAGTATCATCGTTTTTAAATTACAAACGCAACGTCAAAGAAATGAACAACGGCAAAACGAAGCTCGGAAAATCTATTCAGATTTTTTAGATGATTTTATTGATGGACATATAGAAGGCATATTAGATAACGAAGATCCATCTAAATGTCAACAAAAGAAAAAGTTACTTCAACTTCGGACGAAATTGTTCCTTTACGGAAATAAAAGTGTACTAAAAGCCTGGGTTTCTTTTGTAAAAAGCGTTGATAAATCAGCTAGTGATAATGGCGAAGATTGGTACGAAGAAGAATGCCGATATATCACGCAATTATTAATTGCGATGAAAGCCGATGTTTCCGGCAAAAAATGTTTACCAAAAGACGAAATTGATCAGTATTTTAACCCAATGAAAAGGCTATAAATCCAATATGTTCAGCATCAATTGTCTTGAAATTACCGCAACAAAATCTCAATGGAAAGAAAATAAATCCATTTATAAGAATCTACTATCTGACGACGATTTCGCGTCTCTAACAACAGACGATACACCTGTTAACAAAAGATTTCTTTTTAACGATTTCTATAAAGAAGAAAATGGTTGTTTAGTTCCAAACACTCATCGTTTTTTACCAGACAATTTCTTCGGAGAAAACATAAACATTCAAGCCATTGTCGGGAAGAATGGAAGCGGCAAAAGTACCCTGATGGACCTAATGTACATGGCCATTAATAATTTCTGCTACATGTTCGAAAGAGGAAACAAAAGACCTGGAGCAGAAAATTTATTTTTTGTCCAAAATTTACATTGCACCCTTTATTTCACTCTTTTCCAACACAATACCGAATATGTTCTAAAAAATGATGGTGATATTTGCTGTATAGAAGAAAATTTTTCATTCTCAGAACAAAACTATTTTGAATTAGACAAAGTTCCTTCTCCAACAAATAATAAGGACAAAAAATTCCTAGGTCGAACCAATCCTGAAATTTGTGAAATTGCAAAGAACTTCTTTTTTACAATAGCAAGCAATTATGCGATGCATTCTTTTTTATCCAGCAACTATATACAGAATACCTATGTATATAATAAAGATCGAGGAGACATTCATAGTTCAAACCGAAGTTGGATAGACCCAATTTTTCATAGAAATGATGGCTATGTTAGGTCAATTGTGCTAAATCCGTATCGCAAAAACGGATCCATTGATTTAGAAGAAGAAAATAGACTATCAAACAATAGAAATACTTTATTGTTCATATGGGCCGAACTAGAAAAGAACACGTATTTGCCTCCTTACAAATTTAAAAAAATTAGATTAAACGCAACCACACTTGATTATTCTAGCACAAACATTGATTTCATTGAAAGAGGAAAGAAATATTTACAAGGAGATCCTCTTCCGTTTATAAATTCTTATACATTTGAATCCGACTGGCTTTCAGAATTTATGCAAAATTGTACAATCATTGCAAGAGAAAAACAGATTGATTTTTTCAAAACGGCAATACAACAAAATAATTTTGACCTTCTTTGGCCAAATAATTTAGTAAACGACTCTTTAATGATTGAAATCAGCAAACATTTTCTTAAGGATTACAACGCAAAAAATTATACAGCGTTAAATTATCTAAGAAGAAAAATTATAAAACTAGTATTCAATTACGACTCTTATAAAGAATATCGCGAAGCCCTTATTTGCATTCTCTTTTTAAAAAAATCTGACGACAAATTACCCCAACTCTTCGAAAAAATAAAAAACGACAAGTCGCATATTACAAAGAAAATAAGACAAACTGTCAATTTTTTTGTTTTAGACAATGAAAACATAAATAACGAAATAGACATTGAATCCATCAGACAGAAAATCAACAAAATTAAAAAATCACCATTTTCTTACGAGCATTCATCTCCCTTAGAAAAAATTGACGACTGCCTCCCCCCACCTATATTTCCCTACGATTTAATTCTTTCAAAAAAAGAAATAACTAAAGATACTATAGCATCAAAAACAAATGATATTGAATATTCTAAATTGAGTTCTGGAGAAACACAACTTCTCCAAACAATATCTATCCATATTTACCACATAATAAATATAATGTCTATCACAACGGATAGACCCAAATACAATTATTTTAACCTTATTTTTGACGAACTAGAGATTTGCCTACACCCAGAATATCAAAGACAATTTCTAAAAAAATTAAAGTCAATACTTGAAGGAATGAAAATCAACTCTAATAACTTTCTAAACATATTCCTTATCACCCACTCTCCATTCGTTCTGTCAGACATTCCTAAATCAAATGTTCTTTTTATGCAAACGGAAGAGGATAAAAAAAACGAGAAAAACATTCCTACGCACACTTTCGCACAAAATATCGGCGACATGATGTACAGTTCTTTCTTT